>CALLMM010000006.1 GCA_938005745.1 uncultured Chthonomonadales bacterium
GATTTCCTGCTTCTGACACGGTGTGCGATGCGATGCAGCGCATCTCGCGCCATTTTCGTTCTGCGATTGCTTCGGTCGCTGCGCTCCCTCGAAATGACAGGTCGTTACGTTCTACCGGTCCATTAACACGCGACAAGTTGCCACTTTGTCATTGCGAGCGCAGCGAAGCAATCTTCCTCCGTAAGGGTAAGAAGACACCCTCCTGTACATTATGTCTTAACAAGTATTTAATCTTTTCTTAACATGAGTGTGCTATCATAGAACCGTAGCAAGGAAGCGAGTTTTGCACTTTGAACGCTTGAAAGGAGAGACCCTGATATGCGTCGTAAAACGACATCAGGCTTCACGCTCATTGAGCTGCTCGTAGTAATCGCCATTATCGCCATTCTCGCGGCGATCCTCTTCCCTGTCTTCGCACAGGCAAGAGAGAAGGCGCGCGGCACCTCCTGCCTATCCAACATGAAGCAGATCGGAACCGCGCTCTATATGTACACGCAGGACTATGACGAACTCTATCCCCGCATGGATGTCTGCCTCACCACCCCTAGCCCCCTCAACCCGAATGCCTCCACAGGCTGCACAAACCCTTACGGGCAGCGCATGAACCACTATAAGTGGCCCGCTTGGCTCCTCTCGTACATCAAGAATGTGGACATCTTCTTCTGCCCGAGCCGACAGCGAGACGCCTACGCCTGGAATGTTGACGGAGAGATATACAACGGCTATTCTCTGAATCTCTCACTCACTGGCAGCATGAACGATTATGGCAACCCCAATCGAACGGGCGCATTCCGCAACTCCTTCACCGGAGGCGGACTGGTTGGCATCGAGTCGCCGGCGGAGACCTTCATCATCATGGAGCACTGGTTCCCCGGTGTCTGGACGTATGTGACACCTGGTGGAAGCCGGATCCAGACCGCTTATCCGCTGGCAACGCGCGAGGTGTGGCAGCGCGCCCTTAAGCCCAACAACCAGGTGGACAAGCGCGCCGCGCCGCATGCCGACGGGTTTAACCTGGCGTTCGTAGACGGTCATGCCAAGTGGATCAGCGTGGACGCCTTCCTTGCCAGTTGTCCTCCCGGCTCGGAGTATATCGTCTCCAGTACCCCCAATCCCTACCCCGGCGGTATGACCTGGACGGTCTCTGCCCCGCCGCAGTGGGTTCGGCAGTGGCCACTGTGGGGGTTGCGGTAATGTCCCAGAGGATCGGGCGTCTGACCGCCCTGCCGCTGGCAGTATGCGGGCTTTTCTCTTGCCTGCTGCTCTTGGGGTGTAGCAGCACCCCCTCCGCCGAGAGCACCGCGCAGAAGTATTCGCAGGGCGCAAAAGATCCGGGGACAGGAAATCCGAAGGATTCAAAGCCCGCTAGCGGTGAAAACCGCTAAACCGTCGTTCTCCTGATGCATACGGATCGGGACGGCGCGCGCCGTCCCGATCTTCTAGGAGTGGTATAATGCAGGTGTGAAAGATATCCCTGCCCCCTCACTCTCGTTACGCAACCGATTCGGACTCTCCTCACACTACTTCTGTTTCTTCGCTGCCATCGGCTTTATCGCCCCCTTTATGCCGCTCTACTGGCGCAAGATGGGCTTCAGCTTCGGGGAGATCGGAATGCTGGTCGCGCTGGCTTCCGCCGCGGGTGCGATCACCCTTATCCCTATCGGAACGCTCTCCGATCGGCTGCAGACGCGACGCCCCTTCATCCTGGCTGGCGCACTGATCGTCTGTCTCTGCTACCTCGTCGCGCCTGCAGTGCGCAGTCTGAGCGCATTCGCCGCGCTTCAGGCGCTGATCGGAGTCGGCGGGACGATGTGTGCCAGCGTGACCAGTGCATTAGCTGCTGACGCATTCCGGTCAGGAAGCGAAGGGAGGTCGTTTGCCAGCGTCCGTTCATGGGGCACCTTCGGGTTTCTGGCGATTATGGGGGTCGTCTACCTGCTGCCGGAACTAGTAGACGGAACGGCCTTCCTCTACGTGTCCGGAGTACTCTATGTCGGCGCGGGGCTGTCCACACTGTGCGTCAAACGCGCGTGGGCGGAGAGAGCGGGCAGTACGGTCAACCTGCAGGGCGTCTGGAGACTGCTGTCCAACCGCTACATCCTTCCCTTTGTCGTCAGCTACTTTCTGTTCTATATGGCGCTGATGCCCGCCACCGCGAACCTGAGCATGTATCTGGAGACCCTCTCCATAGCGCCAAAAGACTGGCTCATACCGCTGGCGTTCGCCGTGTCAACCACCGCTGAGCTGCCCTGCATGCTCATCGCGGGATGGTTCACGGATCGGTTCGGCAGAAGACTGCCCCTGAAGATCGCGTTTGCGGTGCTTCCGATGCGTCTCGCGCTGTACGCCGTTGCCGGGATACCGCTGGCGATACTGCTTCAAGCCACGCATGGATTGACCTTCAGCGTCATCGCCATTGCGCCGTTCGCCTACATGACCGATCTGACCGCGCGGGAGTATCGCGCAACCGGTCAGGCGATACTTAACGCCGCCGGATCGGGAGCCTATGCGCTGGGACCGCTGGTCGCCGGATTTGCCGCCGATGCCGTCGGTATAAAAGCCCTCTATCTTGTGCTGGGGGCTGTTGCCGTACTGGGATCGCTGATCTTCTTCCTCTTCGTCAAAGAGCCGGAAAAAGCAGCCGCGGTTCACGGGTCTACGTAGACGCCTTCGCAGACCAGTATCTCTTCCTCCTGCGACACGGCATAGATCCATGCGCGATCGGGAGGATGGAAGCCTTCGCGTGTAGCCGCCGCGCCGATCTCTCCAGTTGGGCTCAGGGCGATACAGGCGGCTCCGTGTTGTTGATGATGGGGTCTCTTCCGAAGCAGATAGCGGATCGCCTCCTCGCAGGCTTGCTGCGGCGATCGTCCCATCTCCATCAGCATCACCACCCGATAGCTCAGGCAGACCTTCATCATCTCGTCACCGTTGCCGGTCGCAGCGGCTGCGCCGATCTCGTTGTCCACATAGAGACCGGAGCCAATGATCGGAGAGTCTCCCACCCTGCCCGGCGTCTTGCCGAACAGGCCCGAGGTGGTACATCCGGCGGCAAGATTACCGGATGTGTCGAGCGCGCATAACCCGATCGTGTCATGGCTCTTCTCGTCTCGTAGTGATCTCCGATCCGGTTCCTCGAAATGCGCGACATCCGGGGCAAGCCGCTCCTCAAGCCATGCCTTCCAACGGCTGCGGGCTTTTTCTGTCAACAGCTCTGCGTCCGGGAAGCCGTTTTGCAGCGCGAAACGCCTGGCGTTATGTCCAGCCAGCAGCACGTGGGGCGTTCTCTCCATCACCATACGCGCCGCAGAGATCGGCTTCCGGATTCCGGTCATGGCAGCCACCGCTCCGGCGCGATGACTGGCTCCGTCCATGATCGCGGCATCCAGTTCTACCACCCCCTCGGCGTTCGGCAGACCGCCATAGCCGACAGAACTGACTTCGGGATCTTCTTCTGTAACATTCGCGGCGCGCTCCACCGCCTCCAGCGCGCTTCCCCCTGTCCTGAGTATCTCATATCCGACCCGGCAAGCCTCCGCTCCAAACCGCCAGGTAGTGATCATCCTCGGTGTTACCGTCATCTACTGCTCCTTCTCACTAGTTATCCCGGTATTTCTACCTGCGGAATCGCCTCTGAAATACCATAATTCGAATGTCTCTCACCACAACGCACATTCCGCATGCATGCAGGAGTACAAGCAGTGTCCGCCATCCCGCAAAAGATTCCGATGTCAGGCGCAGCCGATCTGAATCGCGACGATTCGCGCTGGGCGGAGATCTACCAGCGCGTCAGTATGAGCCAGATACCCGCTCACTATCAAACCTTTACCGGTATGCCATTCCTTGCGCGCTACCTGGAGACAGTGCTGACCTGCTGCGTGCCCGGATCACGCGCGCTGGAGACCGGCGTCGGCTTCGGGTATGGGGCGATCTGGCTGTCGCTGCGCGGCGTGCTGGCGACCGGCATAGACTACTCGCAGGAGATTGTAGACCGCGCCAACCGGATTAATCAACTTCTGAACGGCTCCGCTCTCTTCTATTTTGGCGACATGTTTCGTCTAAGCGAGTACGCCCGGGGCGAATACGATGTCATCTTCCATCAGGGCGTGCTGGAGCATTTCAGCGATGATGAGATCCGGGAGATCCTCTCTCAGCAGCTTGCGATTGGCAGGCGGGTAGTCTTCAGCGTTCCCAGTGTCTACTACCCCTTCGAAAAAGAGTTTGGCAACGAACGGAACCTCTCCCTGGAGGAGTGGGAAGGGATACTCGCAGACTATCCCGTTGAGCGATTGACCTACTACGGCGACCCGAATCTGGGCGGCAAAGAGCATATCATGGGAATCCTTCGAGGACGACCGGACGCTCCCGCCGTCAACCGCAGGTTCCACTTCATCTGGAACTCGCCCCTGCTCGACCCCAGCGGGTATGCGGATGAAGCCAGGCATTTCGTTCTGTCTCTGGAAGATACCGGACATTATATTACCTCCCAACCGATCGCCTGGAGCCGTCGTCCGCTCATTCTTCCATCGAAAGAGGAGATGCGCTTTCAGAACATGATCCGGCGAAAGCCGCTCGCTGGCAGCGTCTTTGTAAGTCACATCTTCGCGCCGAACTTCACTCGCAGAGAGGACGCCTGCCTGAATATCGGTCGAACCATGTTTGAAACTGATCAGCTGCCGGAAGGCTGGAGCGATGCGTGCAACCGGATGGATATGGTCTGGGTTCCAGATGAGTTCAATCGTCAGACGTTCCTCCGCTCTGGTGTGCGCGAGGAGAAGGTTCGCATCGTGCCCGGAGCCATAGACATCGCGCCGTTCGATCCTCAGGGGTCCTTGCTCCTGATTGAGGGAGCCAGAGACTTTCGGTTCCTCTCGGTGTTCGACTGGAGCCTGCGCAAGGGCTGGGATATCCTTCTCAAGAGCTACATCGAGGAGTTCTCTCCGGAAGAGGATGTAAGCCTTATCATCAAAACGCACTCCTCACTCGGCTATTCGACGCAGCAGATCATGGAACTGGCGTCCGATTATATCGTCCAGGTTCTGAAGCGCGATCCGGAACGTATTCCCGACATCGTCTTTCATGACGCCAACATCCCCGGACATCAGATGCCGGACCTCTACCGTGCCGCCCACTGCTTTGTGCTTCCCACACGGGGCGAAGGGTGGGGACGTCCGTTTATGGAGGCGATGGCGGCAGGGCTGCCGACTATCGGAACGAATTGGAGCGGCAATACCGCCTTCATGAAACCGGATAATAGCTACCTGATAGACTGCGAGGAGGTCCCGGTTCCCGAAGCCTGCTGGAGAGAGATCCCCATCTATCGCGGTCACCGATGGGCGGAGCCGTCGTGCGATCATCTGCGCCATCTCATGCGCCATGTTTTTAGTCATCGAGAAGAGGCTGTGCAGACGGGGCTGCGAGCCAGAAGCCATATTGCCAGAGAGTACAGCTATGCTCGCGTCTCAGAGATCATTCAGCGCGAAGCGGAATATGCCCTGAACAGCCGGTAAAGGGAGACACAGGGAGCTTCAGTCCATGCGCGTTGTCCTCGCCCATCACACCATTAGAGTTCCAGAGCTAGTTCATCGTCAGCCGCTTCCCGGCAGACCCGCAGATGAGATCCTCTGTCTGGGAGGACCTGTCTCTCATCTCGCCTATCAGCCCGAAAATCATGCCTATTCAGAGATAGCGAGACAGTACCCGGATGGCTGGAAGCCGGATGTCTATATACACTGGAGCATGGAGTACAACCGCATTCCGGCGGGGCTGGAGGAGGCGGACTGCTTTCTAGTGGGCACGGTCAGCGACACCTTTCTCGGGGGGCGCGCCGCGCAGGCAATGGGAGGAGCGTTTGACCTGCTGTTGACAGAACGCTCAGGCATACGCGGCTTGAAGAGCGTCGGCTTCAACAACGTCTATGAGTCGAACTTCTTCGGATTTGACCCCGCGCTGCATCGCAGAATGGAGGGCGTTGAGCGTGACCTGGACATCGTCCTGATCGGCAACTTCAATCACGAAGTGCAGGGCGAACGGTCGCGATGGCTTGCTAGAGTGGCGCGTCTCTCCCGTCACTACCGCGTCTGCCTGACAACTGGCATATGGGGCGAAGAGTATGCGCGGCTGATGAACCGGGCGCGGATCGTCTTCAATCGCAGTGTCTCCGGCGTCATCAACATGCGGGTCTATGAGGCGGCTGCCTGCGGGGCATGTCTCTTCTATGAGAAAGAGAACCTGGAGATACGTGACCTCTTTTCGGACCGGCAGGAGTGCGTTCTCTATACCGAAGAGGATCTGGAGGATCTGCTTCACTACTTCCTGACGCACGAAGAAGAGCGGCAGGAGATAGCGGAGCGAGCGCACCGAAAGGTGCAGAGTTACACCTACGCGCATCAGATCGGGAGAATGCTGACCACCATCGAGAGGCTTCGCTCAGAGATACCGCTGTACAAAAACCGGGCCTATCGTGCGTTCCCCGCAGCGGAGAGGCAAAAAAGACTTGCACAGCAGTGGATGCTCGCCACCGAGACACAGGGGCTGATCGCTGCGGATAGTGCGCTGGGAGCGCTGCAGACACAAGCTCCCGATGACCCCCGGATCTATCAGATGCGCGGCTGTCTCTTCGGTGAATGGGCGAGCCGACTCCAGGACGCCGGACAGAGATCGCTCTTCCGCTCGCAGGCGATCCAGTTAACGAAACGATCGCTGGAACTGAACGGTCTCTCGCCCGCAGCCCACCTGAATCTGGCGCATCTCTACCGGGAGAACGCGGACACGCTCTCCTCCCTGCAGTCCATTCAGACTGCACTTCAGCAGTTATACACTCCCTCGCTCCCCGCAGCCTCTCTCATGGGTCCCTGCTATCCCCGCCGGTTTGACCGCTATGATGTGGAGCTGGAGAAGGTCTATTGCTGGCATGCGGAAGGCTCTGAACGCTGGCAGTCGCAGATGCGAGAGGTGCTGCAGTGGAAAGCCTGGATGACACTGACGGAGCTTCTGCTGGAGATCGGTCGGTTTGCCGATGCAAAAGAGGCGGCGATCTGCGCCGTTCACCTGCGTCCGGAGTGCGGGACAGCCAGAAAACTGCTGGCGAAGTCGCTGGCAGGAGCGGGCGAATATGAACTCTCTCTGGAGGAGTTTCGTCGCGCGCTGAATCTGTCGCCTCTCGACACAAATCTATGGCAGGAGTACATCGAGGCTCTCACGCGCAGCCAGCGTCTTCAGGAGCTGCGCGCTTTTATCGAGGACTGTCTTCATATCATCAACGGCTGCCCGCCGTATGCGTGGCTCAAGGAGACGCTGGAGAGTCATCTTGCCAGAAGCACGCCATCGGATGAAGAGTCACGCCCTCTCAGGTATCTCGCCGTCGTGGACTGGAACAATCCGGACGAGTGGCAGTCGGTCATTCGTTTCTGGTCTGCCATGCCGCCCTCTGAAGCCGGCTTGACCCTGACTCTTACGCTCGATCCCGCCATCCATCCTGATCTGGAGACGATCGTTGGCGGGCTGGAGCGATACGTAACGGACGGGCTAGCCTCCTCGCTGGACTCTCTGCACGATATTGTTCTGAACGAGACCCGTCTGACGCGCGAGAGCGTTCTCCAGCATGTGTCACAGTCGCACATCGTCCTGTCCACCCCGCTGCTTCATCGTCTGGCGAAAGAGACCGATCTTTCCAAAACCGGACTTGTGCTGCGGTCGCTGGAGAGTGAGCGACCGCTGCAGAAGACCCGCATTTAGATACAAGGAGTATGGAATGCCGCTGCGAATCGCCTCCTCGAAAAAAGGCATTCTCTGGCAGGGAGCCTTCTTTGCCAATCACAGTCTTGCGCTGGTCAACCGTGAACTCTCGCTGGCTCTGCTGGAGACGGGTCAGTTTGATATCGGACTGGAGCACTACCAGAACCTGGAGATCTCTCCGGAGAAGGATGCGCGCTGGTCCGCTCTCTCTGCGCGTCTGCATGTCAAGCCAGAAAATCCGTTTGCTACCATACGCCACTTCTACCCGCCGGATTTCACAAGACCGACCACTGAAAGGCTGGTGCTCATTCAGCCATGGGAGTTCGGCTCTCTCCCGGTAGATTGGGTGAAGGGTGTCCAGAGCAGCGTGGATGAGGTCTGGGTTCCCTCCCGATTTGTGCGAGAGGAGTATATTCAGAGTGGAGCCTCTCCCGAGCGTGTCCGTGTCGTCCCCAACGGGGTGAACACCGAACGCTTCCACCCGCATGTGACTCCGATGAACCTTCCGACAAAGAAGCGTTTCAAGTTCCTGTTTGTGGGAGGAACGATATTCCGCAAGGGGATTGATATTCTGCTGAAGAGCTACTGCAACGCCTTCACAGGATCGGATGATGTTACGCTCATCATCAAAGACTTCGGCGTCGGCAGCTTCTATCGCGGGCAGGACGCCGGCAGACAGATCGCCGATATACAGAGCCGCCCCAATGCGCCCGAGATCATCTATATGACGGACGACCTGAGCGAAGACGAGATGGCTTCCCTCTACGCCGCCTGCGACTGTCTGGCACACCCCTATCGCGGAGAGGGATACGGACTGCCCATTGCCGAGGCGATGGCGTGCGGCAAGCCGACTATCGTCACGAACTTCGGGGCTGCGCTCGATTTCGCCAACGCGAGTAACAGTTACCTGATTCCCGCGAAGATCGCACGGTTTGACGCAAAGCGGCTGGATCAGTTTGAAACGGTAGACTATCCCTACCTGGCGGAGCCGGATCCGGACGCGCTGACGGAGATGATGCGGTTCGTCGTGGAAAACCCGGATTCGGCGGCGCGTATCGGCGGGCAGGCGGCAGCCGATATCCGTGAAAAGCATACCTGGCGTCATGCCGCGCAGATCGCAGCGCAGGCTCTGCTGGACCTATCAGAGAGCAAAAGCCGATTGATCGAGAGGGAATCCGCGAATGCAGCGGTGAATCCTCTCTTCCTGGCAGGCAAAAAGCAGGCAGCGATGGACCGGATGCGCGCTGGCAGATGGCAGGAGGCGGCGCAGCTGCTGGAGGAGTGCATCGCGGCGGATCCTGCGGACTGGCCCCTGCTGAACGCGCAGGCGGTTGCCCTCTACAACATGGGAGAGCGGGAGCGTGCGCGGCAGATCTTGCAGCAGGCGGTCAGGGAGTTCCCGCACGCCGTATCGTTCCATCAGAATCTGATCCAGTTACATCTGGAGAACGGCGATCCTGCCTCTGCACTGCGTCACCTGCTCGCCATGCAGCCTTCCGATCTGCAGACGAATGAGCTGCGATCTTTGCGGGAGAGCGTGCGCGAAGCCTGTGTGAAGGCGGCGCGTCAGATCCGCAAAGCGCAGGAGACCACAACGAAACAGAGCCGTTTGCGCAGGGGCGCGAAGAAGAGTATAACGCCACTGAAAGAGAACCGGCGTTATCGGGAACTGATGGAAGGGATACAGAGGATAGACGCCCTTCTGGAGGAGCAGAAACGAACCTCTCTCAACAGGTCGGGACACGCTTCCCAACCGAAAATCTCGCTCGTCATGATCGTTAAAAACGAGGAGAAGTTTCTCGAAGGATGCCTGGAGAGCGTTCGCGACTGGGTGGATGAGATCGTCATCGTAGATACCGGGTCCACGGACAGGACGCAGGAGATCGCACAGCAGTTCGGGGCAAAGGTCTCCCGCTTTGAATGGTGCGATGACTTCTCTGCGGCTCGCAACTACTCTCTGGATCAGGCGACCGGCGACTGGGCGCTCTGGCTGGACGCAGACGAAAGACTGACGGCGGAGAGCGGACGGGCGATGCGCGCGTTGATCGCCGGCGTACCAGCTTCCATTGGCGGATACATGGTCAGTATCAAGAACTTCATGCGGAAGGACGAACTGGCGGATGTCTCCTGGCATCGCGCCTGCCGTCTGTTCCGAAATCATCCCGAAATTCGCTTTACCGGACGTATTCATGAACAGAACGCGCGCTCGATCGAGCAGGCGGGCTATCAACTCTCTTCCTCTCCGCTCTGCATCGAACACTACGGCTATATCGGCGAGATCATGCTTGAGCGCGATAAACATGCGCGATTTCTCCGTATGCTGACCCGTGAGGTGGAGGAGAACCCGGACAGCGCATTTCGTTCCTTCCAGCAGTTTAATCTAGGCAACGCTTACTACACCATGCAGGACTACGAGAACGCGGTGCGCTGGTTTGCAGAGGCGGATCGAGACCCGGATATAGGGCAGGAGTATGTCGCCGTTCTCTACACGGAGTGGGCGAGCGCGCTCTACTTCCTCGGTCGGCAGGAGGAGGCGCTGCGCGTCTGCGATCGCGCTGAGTCGTTGGGTATCTCTCATCCGGGACTGGAGTTTGCGCGTGGTCATGCCAAACTGCAGATGAAGCAGCCGGAGGAGGCGGAAGCTCACTTCCTGCGCGCTCTCGAACAGGGGCGGACGGCGGAGGGGTCCTTTGTGGGCGATCAAGGGGCGTTCACTTATAAAGCCTTCTATGGACTTGCGCTGGTTAGCTTGGAGAGGGAGCGGTACAGCGATACCATTCACTACTGTCAGAAGGCACTGGAGATTCATCCCGGATGCATCGAGGCGTTGTATCTTCAGGCAAAGGTGTTTCGTCGCACGGGAGTTCCGGCGGAAGCCAGACAGCGGCTGGAGACGCTCCTGAACCATGCGCCGACAGAACCGGCTTTTGTCGAGGAGATGGCGTTTACCCTGTACGATCTGGCGGACTATAGCGCCGCACTCGGCTATCTGCGCAGGGCTTCGCAGAACAGTCCCAACTCGATAGAACTTCTGTTGAAGCTAGGAGAGTGTTGCGAGAAGCTGGCGCTCTGGGAAGACGCGGTCGGCATCTATCGGAACCTCACCGCCCTGATGCCGCAGTCTGCGGAGGTGCGCGTCAATCTGGGAAGGGCTCACGCGGCACGAGGAGAGGTCTCTTTCGCACTCGACTGCTACACAGATGCCATTCATCTCAACCCGCAGTACGCGAACGCCTACTTCAATGCAGCGGACCTGCTTTACCAGCTCGGTTACTACTCAAAGGCGGCGGAGGCACTGATGATGGGGCTGCAGATTGATCCGAAGAATGCGACCGGCTATCTGGTGCTTGGGAACTGCCTGTACCATACCCGGGACTACGCCGCAGCGAAGCTCGCCTATCAGGCGGCGCTGGTTCAGCATCCAGACTACAGTGATGCAAGAAATAATCTGGAGGTGGTGGAGCAGGCGCTCCTGAACGACCCGCAGGCGGCATAGTGCTGACTATCCTGAATGCGTTCATCAGTCATTTCTGCTCTTTCATCGGGGGGAGCTGCACGGGCGGAACCGCCTCGCCGCGCAGAGCTTTCACGCTGTTCTCTGCGCTGCGCAGCGATTTCAGGATCTCCGCCCTGTTCATGCCTGGCTTGCTGCCGGGAAACACCAGTTCGGCCAGCCTCTCCCAGCCGGCGGAGCAGGTATAGTAACCGGCAGGCGAGACCAGCGCCCACTCTACCTGACCGGTCGGCTGCCAGGCTCTCGCCGTCAGGTAGCAGCGCAACGCTCCGGAGGCGGCATCCCAGATACGAACCGTTCCATCTCCCGACCCGCCTGCCACAACCCGGTTATCTGGACTGATCGCCGCACAGTTGTACCAGTCCTCACTGTTGCCGAACGCCCGTATCTGTCCGCCGTTGACAGCATCCCACAATCGTACGGTTCGGTCTGCACTGGAGGAGACAAAGAGCGTGCCGTCCCGGGAGTAGGCAATATCGTTCACCTGCCCCCCGTGCCCGTCCCCATAACGTATAATATTGCCATTCGGATAGTTTCTCCAGAAGATACGGACTTCGGGACCGGAGGAGAGAATGACCTGTCCATCCGGGCGCGCCGCCAGCGCATGAACCGGCTGATTGTGTCCTTCGATGGTACGCTGCTCCTTCCCGGTTGCGGTCTCGGTAATCCGGATGCTCCTGTCCAGCCCTGCCGAGACGATGGATCTACCCTCCGAAATAAAAGCGGCATGCAGGACGACATCGGAATGCGCGCGAATTGTCTGGAGAATCTTTCCGGTTGCCGTCTCCCAGGTTCTCACCGTCTTATCGTGGCTTGCGCTCAGGAGCATCTTGCCGTCGTGCGAGAAGGCAACGCTGTAGACCGCATCCTGGTGATCCGCCAGCGGCTTCAACGGGCGATAGCCGCTCTTCACATCGTACAACCGTATCTCCCCGGATACAGACGGAACGCCGCCTGCAGCGGCAAGCAGGCTGCCGTCCGGATTCCAGGCGAGCGAATAGACGACGCCCGCAGGATCACGCAGAACGGCAGCGGGCTTCCCGGCGGTCATATCCCACAGTAGAACGCTCTTCAGCAGTCCAACCGCCAGCGTTTTTCCATCCGGACTGAATGCCAGCGCGTAGATCGGATCGAGAGGACCGACGCGAAACCGAAGGCTGAGCACGGCGTTCTGCGGCGTGGCAGGCGTTCGAAGCTCTGCAGGGGGAGCGATCGTCGTCGGCAGATCCACGGGCATATATCGGACGGCGGATGACGATCCTGCCGGAGGCTTTCCGCTCTCCGCCTTCTGCGCCGTAACCGGAACGACGAGAGCGAGAGCTATCCCTGCCAGCAGTGTCCATCTTAGAATAGTGAGCGTGAGACTCATGGATCTCCTTCTTCGAAGCCTTCAGGCACGTAGATGCAAACCTCCGGCGAAATCATATCTCATCGAGAGAGTTTCCGCATTCGCTGCAGACCCTCACTTTCTCCGCGCCAGGAGTCCCGTAGAGCAGAATGCCGGCGCAGCCCGGCTTCGGGCAGCCCACCCGACCACGCCAGGCAAGGTAGTCTGCCGCACTCCCCTGCTCCTCCTCCCGGCATCGGCGGCACTGACACTCAAAGAAATAGTTCTCCCGGAGATATTCGCGTCGTCGGTTCAGGTCGCCCGCATCGAAGTAGCAGACGCTCAGCTCTTCGCCTTTTGCAATGGCTTCGATGGCGAGAAAGTGAAGCGTTGCGCTCCCCTCCGGACGATATTGACAGAGCGAAGGCTGACAGCTATGGTTGAGTAGCGACGCCTCCAGATAGACGCCCTGTCCGATCTCCGCGCGGGTTGTCCAGAGAGAGCAGCCATTGATCCGGGCGCGCAGGAAGGTCTCCACAATTAGGCTGGTCTCTTCTCCCGCCAGCCACGGATCCAGCTGCTTCAGATAGACGGCGACCTCATCAAACATCTGGATCACCGCTTCACTCAAACGTTCGCGGTGAGCGTTCAGCGCGAGGAAGTCTCTGAAACTCCGATCTCTGACAAGCGGGTCCGGTATACGGCTCTGTTCTACTTCGATCCGCTCCAGAGCGCGCCGGGCGAGAAGCCGCAAGATGAGGCGTACCTCCGTCCGGTTCTCCGTGACCGCCCAGTCCGCTTCGCGCAGGAAAGCCTTCAGCAGCGAACACTCGAAACGATGCAGCGGCGCGTCCTGCTGCAGGCACTCACGGGTGCAGTACCAGACCTCCCCGCAATCCGAACAGCACAGATTATATTCAGTTGCAGGCGCGGAACAGATACGCAGACAGCGAGAGCAGACCCGGCGCTTCTCCGGTTCGGTAACGGAGCAGGCGTAGGGCGCGGAGAGCAGAACCGTCTCGCCCTCCTCAAAATCCCGCGCCGCGACCAGAAACCGACCTCTTTCCGGCGTGCTGCATATCTCGACCGGACTGCCTGTATACCAGCGGCGGATCAGAGGAGGCGCATCGGTCCGCAATGGATCTATGGATCTTTCCAATGGTTTCAATTACCCTGTCAGACCGATGAAATCATGTCCACATCTTGCGATCCAGACTGCGATACTGGATCGCCTCCGCGACATGGGGTACGGCAATCTTTTCCGATCCGCCGAGGTCGGCGATCGTTCGCGCCACCTTGAGAATGCGATCGTAGGCGCGCGCGGATAGCGAGAGCTGTTGTATGGCGGAGCGCAGCAGCGCGCGAACCTCATCGCCGATCACGCAGAACTCCCGTATCTCCCGGGAAGACATCTGCGCGTTGCAGTGCAGATGCAGGTTCTGAAAACGTCTCTGTTGCACCTCACGCGCGCGGCAGACCCGTTCCCGAATGGCGGCGGAGCTTTCAGACGGCGGGTAGTTCACAAGCTCCTCCTCCGCCAGACGCGGTACATCCACATGCAGATCAATGCGATCCAGCAGAGGACCGGAGATCTTCTGCTGATATTTGCGCACCATCGTCGGCGTACAGGTGCACTGCCGATGCGTGTCCCCGAAATAGCCGCAGACGCAGGGGTTCATCGCGGCGGCAAGAATGAAGTTCGCCGGGTACTGTAGCGAAGCCTGAACGCGCGAGATGGTCACTACTCCGTCTTCCAGCGGTTGACGCAGCACCTCCAGACCGTCCCGTTTGAACTCCGGCAGCTCATCCAGAAACAGCACGCCGTTATGCGCCAGACTGACTTCGCCGGGACGCGGGATCGAGCCTCCTCCGATGAGCGCAGCGTTTGAGAGGGTGTGATGCGGGGCGCGAAAGGGACGCGAAGTCAGCAGCGAGGTGTCAGGAGGAAGCAGCCCCGCCACGCTGTAGATTTTGGTGGTCTCCAGCGCTTCATCCACAGACAGGGGCGGCAGGATCGTCGGGATTCTGCGCGCCAGCATCGTCTTGCCGCTGCCGGGGGGACCGATCATCAGCACATTGTGCCCGCCGGCGGCAGCCACCTCCAGAGCACGTTTGACATGCGCCTGCCCTTTCACATCGGCAAAGTCGCTGCGGTAGTGCGGCTGTTCAGGCATCAGCGCGTGAGGGTCTTCGGTCACCGGGGCACGCGATCCAGGATTATGCAGAAGCTCCGCCACCTCCATCAGTGCGGAGACGGGGTAGACCTCCAGACCTCCCACGATCGCCGCTTCCCGCACATTGGCTGCCGGAACGATCATTCTGCGGATTCCAGCAGCTTTAGCGTGTATGGCGATGGAGAGAACGCCGGAGACGGGACGCAGGCTGCCATCCAGAGAGAGTTCGCCCGCAAGCAGGCAGTCGCTCAGGGAGTCGGGAGGAACCTGATCGGAGGCAGCCAGAATTCCCACGGCGATCGGCAGATCGAAGCTCGGACCCTCTTTGCGGGTATCCGCCGGCGCGAGATTGATGGTGATTCGCTTCTGCGGAAACTCAAAGCCGGAGTTGCGAATGGCGGAGCGCACGCGCTCACGGCTCTCCTGCACCGCCGCATCGGGCAGTCCGACCAGCGCCCACATCGGGACAGCAGTGCTGATATCCACCTCCACCGTAACGGAGTAGGCGTCAATTCCCTGCACGGCTCCGGACAGTACGCGGGCAAGCATTGATCCATTTCCACGCTTTCACAGACTAAATACGATGGTGGAATTCCATACAAAAACGGGGAAATCCTGCACCTGAGCGGCAAGACGGTGGCATTAAGGCGCGCAGATAAAAAAAAGATGAGCGCGTTCCGAATACAGAACATGCGCTCATCTTCCCATCCATCGATCAGGATGCGTCTTACACCTTTGCGCCGCAGCAGCGACGAACCATCTGTTTGCGTCCGCTCAAGGAGAGCGTCATCACCACATCTATCTTGTTGCCGCAGAAACGGCATAACTGAACGGCGGCTTTGGCTTCCTGTCGGGCGGCGACGTTGGTCTTGGAGGTCTTACTGTCTTTCGGCATGGGTTCCTCTCTCCCTTTCTCAAATGATTGCGAGGCTATTATACCAGAACTGACGGTTCAGGTACAGCCTGTGATCAGACTCTTTCATGCTTTCTATACGTCACAGAGTTTGAACGTCTCACGCAGAGCGGTGATCGGGTCGCCTCTGGGGATAAATTCGTGACCCACGTAGCCCTCGTATCCGGTCTCTTTGATCGCCTTCATGATCGCAGGATAGTAAAGCTCCTGCGTTTCGTCCATATCGTTGCGTCCGGGATTACCGGCGGTATGGTAGTGACCGAAGTAGGAGTGACAGTTGCGTATTGTACGGATGATGTCGCCCTCCATAATCTGCATGTGGTAGATGTCGTAGAGCAGCTTCACTCTGGGTGAGTCCACCATCTGGCAGACGCGCACCCCCCAGTCGGTGTGATCGCACTGATAGTCTCTGTGATCCACCTTGCTGTTGAGAAGCTCCACCACCAGATTGACGCCGGCATCCTCTGCGCGCTTCGCCACGCGCCTCAGTCCCTCTGCCGTGATCTCTGCCCCGGTCTCATCATCCAGCCCGTTCCGGTTGCCGCTGAAGCAGATCAGGTTGGGAATGCCCCACTGCTCTGCCAGCACAAGGTTCTCTGTAATCTCCCTCTCGATGCGATCATGGTTTTCGCGTCGGTTCAAGCCGTCTTCCAGCGAGTGATGCCCGCCGATAGAGGCGATCGTCAGTCCGTGATCTTTCGCCAGCTTCCAGTGCTCCTGCCCGACCAGTTCAACGGCGTCATATCCGATCTCTGCTGCGGCGCGAACCAGCCTCTCCGGCGTCAGCTCTCCGCGCACAAAACACCACCAGGATATGGACTGCTTGATGCGTGCCATTTTTCTCTCCTCAGCGATAGATACTGGCTGGAAATTCGCGACAGGCTGGAAAATACCCTTGTGAAAAACGACCAGCAAGGGTTATGCTGGTCGTTTCGCGTATCTGGTCTAAAAATTGTATACAAGTGGGGTCTGCGTCTGAAGATTAAGCGTTACGATACGTATTGTCGCTGGATCTGACTCCATGTGTTATTGATGCGCATGTAACATGCTACACGCCCATCGAGACTCGCTGGAAGTACATCCTCTTTCTCAAGACATACTTCACGACTGGTTCCCAGTTGACGATACACTCCTGACGGGACACGCTCACCGGCAAGATAGAGTTCGTCGTTCGACATCTCTTCGTCGGGTTGCTTCCACATCTGCCTCTTCTCCTGTTGAGGGAATTTGTCAGGGCATGTCATGTCGGTTGTCTACTTCTGTCCGCTCCGACAGATCACCGTGCGCTTAGCCCAGAAGACGCACCTCCCCCGAGTTCACCAATCCCAGACCTGTGAGTTCAGCTCTTATGTGTTGTCAAACCCCATCCAATTTCATGGAATTATACTGAACTCGATGATACCTGTCAAGAGATATCTAAAATTTTTATATAAATTTAGTTCAACCATCATCTTTGTGACGCTTACCTGAATATAATACTGATAGATTAAGTCAAAATTGTTCCCAGGAGGGATCTCAATGCGTACGCTAGGTTTTGAATTTGCCAGTCCTGGAGAGATGCGATTCTGCGAACTGGGAGAGCCTCCTGCTCCCGGACCCGGGGAGATCCTAATTCGCACGCACTACTCGGCGATCACCAACGGCACAGAACGACATGCTCTTGTGGGAGAGCATGGATGGAACCACTACCCCGGAAGACACGGCTACCAGCATGTCGGAACCGTCGCCGATCTCGGCAGCGAAGTCCATCAGTTTCATACCGGCGACTGGGTCTTCTATGGACAATATGTCGGTCACCGTGGATGGCACATCGTTGATGTCTCCCAGAACGACGGCTCTCACCTGTGCATTCCGCTCCCTCCCAGCAATAACTACAGTCACTTTGCGCTGTCCGGAGTTGCGGGCGTTGCGCTGCGCGGCGTACAGCGATTCCGGGTATCCATGGGACAAAATGTCTGGGTCGCCGGGGCGGGATTGATCGGTCATTTTGCCGCGCAGGCGGCGCGCGCAGCCGGTGCCAGAGTTACAATCACCGACATTAACCATCATCGGTTAGAGATCGCAAAAAGAACAGGTATTTCTACCGTTCTGGACGCACAAAAATCGGAAGACAGGGAGATCCTCGCCGCCAACCGTCCCTATGACTGCATCATTGACGCCTGCGGATCAGCCTCCCTTCTGGATGAGATCCATCAGGGCAGCCTGCTGGCGGCGCGGGGAGTGATCGGGCTGCTGGCGGTTCGCTCCCGGACGACCTTTCACTGGGGGATGCTGCATACGCGAGAGGCGTCTATTGAGGTCTCCTGTCATTTCAGCCTGAGCGATCTTCGCATTCTGCATCAGCTTATCCAACTCGGGCTGGTACAGATGGAGCCGGCGATCAGTCACTATGCGCCGGTTGAGGAGGCTCCCGCGATCTACCGCACGCTCCGCGATGATCCGCAGTCTCTGCTCGGGGTTATTTTCGATTGGTCGGAATGATCCGGTACGCCCCTGTCTGCAAATTGACATCGCAGAGAGCCTTCGGGTATCATCCGAAACGACTTGAGATGAAGCGAAGGAGAGTACCGGATGATGCGCTACCTGTCTGTTCATGATCTGGTCTGGATCAACACCATCGTTACCGGAAAGACGCTGGTGTTTGACTACGAGAAGCTGGAAGCCGTGATGGCGGCACAGTACGGATATGGACAGAGCAACAATGTCCCTCTTCAAGCCGCCTCCTTTCTGGAGACTGCGCTCAAGAAGAGACCTTTTGCCTATGGAAATCTCCGGGTCGCTTTCGTTGCGCTGGTTACCTACCTGAACGCCAACGGCTACGCGCTGGAAGTAGACGATCGTCGCGCCGCAGAGATCATTCAGAGCGTCTCAAAAGGGGAGTTATCCAGCAGCCAGGCGATTGCGGAGATGTCTTCGCCGACCGATCAGAAACTCAAGCCCGGCACCACTCTCCGACAGCTCGTCAGTTTTATCTGCAACCGTCATGCGGAAGCCCTGAAGCTGTTGAAGGAGGGGGATGAGTAGCCCTCTCCCCTATCTAGGCGGTAGGAATCGTCGAGGGGTCTGGATCATCTAACGATCCAGACCCCTCCGGTTTTGAAGCCCGGGCTAGAGGAGCTTTTTCTCCTCGAGCCGTTCAATCAGCTCTTGCTCCTGTGACGGCGTCATGTCTACCAGCGGAGGACGCACCCACATGCGCTCTACGCCGCGATGCGCCAGAATGGATTTACTGACGGCGATCATCGGATAGTCCGTCATGATCTCGCGTGCTTCGTCCAGCCTCTGCTGCGCGTACGCCGAGTCTTTGCCAGAGATATGCGCGCGATAGACGCCTGCAACCAGATCTGGAAAGGCGTTGGCGGTTCCGGAGATCGCGCCTTTCGCGCCTGCCTGAAACGAGACCGCCAGCAGATCGTCGCTGCCCGGAAAGATGAGAAGATCGGTGCGCTGCGTGATCAGTTCATGCGTTCTCTTCCAGTCTCCTGCGCTGTCCTTCAGTCCGATCACGCGGGGCTGATCAGCAAGGAGATCAATGACCTCATCGGTTATCGCAACTGCGGAGAACTGCGGGATACTGTAGAGGAGGATCGGGATGGAGGCTGTTGCATCCAGTATCCGGCGAAAATAGGCGGCAATCCCCTGCGCCGAAGGGTTTTTAAAAAAGAACGGCGGTAGAATGAGCGCAGCGTCCGCGCCGGCGGATGCGGCATGCTGCGTCAGCTCTATGGCGTCGGTAACGCTCGCCGCGCCGGTTCCCGCAATCACCGAGAGACCGTCCCTGTACAGCAACGCGCACTCGAGCAGACGTTTTCGCTCCTCCACCGAGAGCGAGACACCCTCCCCGTTGGTTCCGCATACGACGATGCCATCCATCCCCATACGCCGCTGAAAGTCCAGAAAGCGAGGAACCGCGTCCAGATTCAGCGACCCGTCGGCTTGAAATGGGGTTACGATGGCAGTAAAGACGCCACGCAGTTCGATCATCAGTTATTCCTTCCAGGTGTGCTGTGTTTCCGCACTGCAGCGATCAGAGCTTCCGTGACGCGATCCGTCCCATGTCCATCCACAATCTCCGGTCCGACACGGGAGAGAGCGCGCCGTATATCGGGTCGGCAGCTCAGGGTGTGCACGGCATCCGTAATCTGTTCCAGGGTTGCCTTCCTTCCCTCGCCGACCGTCTGCATGGCTCCCAGGCGTGTCAGCCTCTCTGCCAGCTCGATCTGGTGATCTATGGACTGGCAGACCGCCAGCGCAGGCGTGCCCACGCAGCAGACCTCATACATCGTCAGCCCGCCGGCGACAATCGCCAGATCGCACCACCGGTACTTCTCGATCAGTGTGGGAAGACCTGACAGGAGAGCCGACCTCCAGGGCGCCTTCTGAAGAATTGCATGCAGCGACTCTCGATGGGGATAGGCGGGTCCGCAGAGGAACTCCACCCGCGCAAGCTCCGGGAGATGCGACAAAGCTTCTGCCACTTTCAGGGAAAGTCCTGCCGCATCCGCGCCTCCCAATGCAACGAACACATTCTGTATCGGTCCCTGAAAATCGGAGCGGTAGGAGCGATGCGCCTGAATGAACTGCGGATCCAGAGGCACATACTTTCCGCCCTCCAGCAAACGGATATGCGGAGGCAGATGCCCTGGATCAGGCTCCTCGATCAGGATGTTTATGAGACAGTTTGCAAACAGGCGGCCCTCACCGCGATCATCCAGACTGACAATCGGTATTCCGAACCCGGCAAGCTGACGCATCTCCTCCCGATCCGTGTCGAGCATATCCACGATAATCAGATCGCATGGTTCGCTCTCCAGGGTCGGCAGCAGGGATTGAGCCGTGAATCGCGGCTTAACGCTGTACGGGGCGTAGGTATAAGGAACGGGCACACTCCTCGCCGGGGTCTCGCAGACGATGCCCTTCATAGAGTCATGGTCAGCATAGACCAGTCTGGCATCCAGATCGGTCTGTGCGGCGAGCGACCTCAGCAGTCGTGAGGCGCGGAAGAGATGCCCGGTTCCGATGGGAGGTCCCCCATCCGCTCGATAGACTACCTTCACTCTTTCTCCTGCTTGTCAATATCATAACGGTAGAGCATTCGCATGGAATCTCTGAGATCGCTGACGCGCTCCCGTTCTCCCGCGATCACGGGCAGCATTAATCCCTCCGGACAGGGGTATGCGCTGTCAAATCGCTCCATCTCTTTCTCAATCGGACAGGGAAACAGAACCTGCCCTCCGCCGGGAGCCAGAATGTTGATCTTCAGGATCTCGCTGTTGACCCTTTTCAAGGACCGGTAGAAGTTAACTCTACTCTTTGCAAGCCACTGCAGGAAGCTGTCCATTCTCTGCTCTCTCTCCGCAGAACCGACGGGGAGAGACTCCGCGCTCCCTCTTCTGCGCCGGTACTCCCTGCCAGTCCGCTCAAAGAGGTCGCGGCACTCCTTGTGCAGCGACTCAATCTCCTTGCTGACCTGGATCCATTCCGGCGCGACGCCGGCGTTCTTGAGTATCCGGATATCCAGAGGCGTCTCTAGATCGCTTGCGCTCAGGGGCTTCCCTCTGCCCCGCAGATTATCAAAGGCTCCTTCGGCAATCGCCTCTTCGATCTTTCGTTCCGCAATCCTTTCAAACACGGCGCGCCCCTCCATGTCAACGCAGGCTGATTGAAGTATACCAGCAACCGGCTGCACCGTCACCATTCTGGCAGCTGATGCAAGACGCTATAATGAACTATCATGAACGGTGAACTGGCAATCTATGTGCATATCCCCTTCTGCGCGCGGAAGTGCTCGTACTGCGACTTCAATGCCTACGCTGGCGCAGACGATCTGGTAGCTCCGTTTGTCGCCTCCGTGCTGGAGGAGATAGGGCGCGCACCGGAGGGGGGGCGCCCCCTGCGGTCGGTCTTCTTCGGCGGAGGAACCCCGACGTTTCTCTCCGCCTGCGACCTGACGCTTATTCTCAACGCGATTCGGCGAAAATTCGCCGTAGATTCGGACATCGAGATAACCTGCGAGGCGAACCCGACCAGTTCCGATGTAGAGAAGTTCCTTGCCCTGCGAGAGTCGGGTTTCAATCGCATCTCCATCGGGGTGCAGTCCTTTCATCCACGGCTGCTGAGCATTGCGGAGCGCGATCACTCCCCTGCAGAGGCGATCGGGGCGGTCGAAGCTGCCCGAAGCGCCGGCTTCTCCAATGTCAGCATTGACCTGATCTTTGGGCTTCCAACTCAGACACGGCAGGAGTGGGAGGAGACGCTGGAGCGCGCCGTCTCTCTGCAGACCGAACACCTCTCCCTCTATGCGCTCACCATCGAGCCGGGAACGCGCTTCGAGAGGCTGCACAGAGGGCGCAAGCTGACCCTGCCCGACGAGGAAACGGAGCTGTGGATGTATGAGCACGCGATTCGTCGGCTCACGCAGGCGGGATTTGAGCACTATGAGGTCTCTAACTTTGCTAAACCGGGCTTTTCGTCCAGACACAATCGGGTCTACTGGCTGAACGAGGAGTACCTGGGCTTCGGTCCTGGCGCCGTCTCCTATCTGCGCGGGAGACGCTGGACCAATGAGAAGCATCCCCTGAGATACATTCGTAAAGTTCAGGCGCGGGAGGATCTCTGCACCGATTCGGAAGTTCTGGACGCCTGCGCCGCGCTGGGAGAGACGTTGATGGTGGGACTGCGTCTTCGCGAGGGAGTCTCTCTCTCTCGACTGCAAGACCGTTTTCAGATGGATGCGCTGGAGGTCTACCGTGATCAGATCGAAAAGCTGATGCGGCAGGGTCTTCTGGAGCGAGAAGGAGACCGGCTGAGACTGACCTATCGCGGTCTGCTGCTGGCAAACACCGCGCTCATGGAATTTGTTTAGAAGGGCTAATTTCAGCGTTTTTGTAAGGAACAGCATACAGAATTCTTGCGTATAGATGAGTGGTATTAGAGGGGGAGTAGCCTCCCTTAGCGGATCGTCGAGTCGTCAGTACGTCCTTCACGGACCGGCTCCACGAGCGAAGCGCAAGACCTTCTAAACTCATGCAGCCAACCATGTATGAGCAGAGGGTCTTTTTCATTAAGAGAGGAGGATAGTACCGGTGAATATACTGAAAACGGGTCTGTTGATGGCGGCTCTCTTCGCCCTGTTTATGGGGCTGGGGTCCATCATTGGCGGTTCGAACGGCCTGATTATCGGTTTCGTCTTTGCGCTAGCGATGAACTTTTTCGGTTACTGGTTCAGCGACAAACTGGCGCTGGCGATGAGCGGCGCGCAGCCGGTGAGCGAGGCGCAGGCTCCCGGTCTGTATCGAATGGTGGCGCGTCTGGCTCAGAGAGCCAATCTGCCGATGCCGCGCGTCTACATCATTCCCTCTCCGCAGCCCAACGCCTTTGCGACCGGACGCAACCCGAAACACTCCGCTGTGGCGGTTACCGAGGGGCTGATGAGTCTGCTGAGCGAAGACGAGATGGAGGGAGTGATCGCGCACGAGCTGGCGCACATCAAGAATCGAGACATTCTGATCAGCAGCATCGCCGCCGTGGTGGTGGGCGCGATCAGCTTCATCGCCCAGTTCGGCATGATCTTCGGGGGTGGACGGGATGAGGAGGGTGAGAGCGTCAATCCGTTTGTCTTCCTGGCGGTGGCGATCTTCTCCTATTTCGCGGCTTTCATGATCCAGATGGCGATCTCCCGCGCCCGCGAGTATGAGGCGGATCGGGTCGGCGCGGAGATATGCGGGCGCCCGATTTCGCTGGCGAATGCGCTCCGGCGGATCGAGTACTATGCGGAGAGCCGCCCGATGCAGGTCAATCCCGCCGCCTCGCATATGTACATCATCAATCCTCTGGGCGGCGACCGGCTCCGCAGCCTTGCCGCGCTCTTCCGCACCCATCCGTTGACGCACGATCGGGTGGCGCGGCTGGAGGCGATGGCGCGACGGCAGGGCATGATCGCCTGACCGCTTGCAGGATGAACGATAAAGAGCCGGCTCACCGATCGGTGAGCCGGCTCTTGGGGTTTCTGAAGCCTCAGAGCGGATTCGAACCGCTGACCTTCGCTTTACAAGAGCGTTGCTCTACCACTGAGCTACTGAGGCGAGGGAGTCCTCAGACTTCCTCTTTCGGGAACAGGATGCTGATCTTCCGTTTCACGCGCTGCAGCGCATTGTCTATGCACTTGGTCCGACACTGTAGCGCGCGGGACATCTCCCGGTAAGATTTGCCCTGCAGATAAAATTCGAGCACGCGAGACTCCAGATCGGAGAGCGCGTGCTTGACAGAATCGTGCAGAACCTTCGCATCCCGACTGTCGAAGAGCCAGGTCTCCGGATCCACGACTTTTTCGTCGGGAATACACTCCAGCAGACTGCCTTCGTTATCCGAATCGACTGCTGGGTAGTAGAGCGATACGTAACCGTTCAGAGGAACGTGTTTTTGACGGGTTGCGGTCTTCACGGCGGTGATGATCTGGCGGGTAACGCATAACTCCGCAAATGCGCGGAATCGGGAGAGACGATCATCTCGAAAGTCCCGAATGGCTTTGTACAGCCCGATCATGCCTTCCTGGACCACGTCTTCATGGTCGGCGCCAGCCAGAAAGTAGCTGCGCGCTTTGCTCTCTACCAGGGGGCGATACTTTGCGATCAGAAACTCCGTAGCACGTCGGTGCCCGGAGCGTGCGTGCAGGACGATATCCTCGTCAGGCATGTGCTGAAAACGATTTGGAGCTTCCTGACAAGTAGAGGACATGGGCAGACCTCCCTACAGCGGGGTGGAATTCAATGTATGGTGAGGATTCGCATCTTTGCGCTGCCAAAGAGTACAACCATCAGGATTAATATAAACAATGGAGTGCGGAATGTCAAGGGTTTTCCGGCGCGGATGATGGATTTTCACGCTCAAGAAGGAGAAAACCCGGCGGAGATAGAACGGAAGAGAGATCAGACCGTGAAACATCGCAAACACTCTCATTCCGGACACTCTCCTTCATGGCAAACGCTCAATCCTTTCCCGCCCACCGCGGCGTGGTTGTCGCCCATCACGGCATGGTTGCGGCATCCCAGCCGCTTGCCGTCAGCGCGGGTCTTCAGGTGCTTCAGTCAGGCGGAACCTTTATAGACGCCGCGATCACCGTCTCCTCCGTTCTCAACGTGACCGAACCGTACAACAGCCATCTCGGAGGCGACGCCTTTGTAATCGTCTACGATGCGAAGAGCCGATCTACCCTCGCCTTCAACGGCTCCGGAGCCGCTCCCGCGCTCGCAAACCCCTCCCGTTTCCTCCAGGGTATCCCGCTGCGGGGACTGGCTTCCGCCAGTGTGCCCGGCCTGGTGGATATGTGGTTCACGCTGCATGAGCGATACGGCTCCTTTCCCATCGAGACCCTGCTCGCGCCCGCCATCTCCTATGCCGATGACGGATTTCCCGCCGGATACCGATATGCGATGATCCTCTCCGGGACGCTTCAAAATACAAAGGAGAGCTGGGTCGCTCCCCTGATGAAGACGCTCACCGGAAGCGATGACATTCCAAAGCCCGGTCAGCAGATCCTTCAGCCCGATCTTGCCTGGACGCTGCAGACCATTGCGGTCAACGGCAGGGACGCCTTCTATGACGGCGAGATCACTGAAAAGATCGTCGCCTTCTCGCAGAGCCACGGCGGTCTTTTCAGCCGGGAGGACTTCGCCCGCCATCGAACACAGGTCTCTGAACCGCTCAAAACCAACTATCGCGGCTATACGATTCACGGACAGCCCCCCGTATCGCAGGGACACATCCTCCTGCAGGAGTTAAACCTGATTGAGGGTTTTGATATGTCCGGGTTGGGATGGGGCAGTGCGGATGCGCTGCATGTGATGGTGGAGGCGAAAAAGCTGGCTTTTGCCGATAGAGCCGCCTATCTGGGAGACCCGAACTTTGTGGAGGTCCCCATCCAGAGCCTTCTCTCGAAGGAGTATGCCGCCCGACGCAGAGGGGAGATTGATCTACAGCGAGCCGCCGTCTCCGTCCAGGCGGGTGAGGTCTGGCATGACACAACCTACTTCTGCGTCGCGGACGAGCATGGGAACGCCGTCAGCTTCATTCAGAGCATCTTTCACGGGTTCGGATGCGGGATCATCGCAGAAGAAACCGGCATCCTGTTCAATAACCGCATGACCGGCTTTTCGCTGGAGCCATCCAGCCCCAACTATCTGGTTCCCGGAAAACGCACGGCGCATACCCTTAACGCCTATCTTATCACGAAAGGCGACCAGCTCGCCTGGGTAGGAGGCACTCCGGGCGGCGACGTACAGGTGCAGAGTAACCTTCAGGTCATTTCCAACGTAATTGACTATGGGATGAACCCGCAGCAGGCGGTCGAAGCGCCTCGCTGGCAGCACCATCAGGCTCCCGGCACGGCGGATGGCGGGATTCTGGAGATCGAAGATCGGATCCCTGCGGATACGATCGCGGAGCTTGCCCGGCGCGGGCATCAGGTTCGGACGATCGGTCCCTGGGCGCACGGCAGCGCGTATCAGTTAATTGCAGTAGACCAGGAGACGAACGCCTACATGGGCGGCTCCGATCCCCGCACAGACGGGCACGCTGCCGGTTACTGATCATACACTTTTCCCTGTCACAACGATCTTATCTCAACGTTATAGAGAATAAGCCTGAAAACGTGTCGTATCACGACCAGGGCGATGCCGTGAACAGGAGGCATCCCGATGTATCACAGAAAGAGTTCTTTGTATGGCTGGCTGGCAGGGATCACCTTGACGGTCGTTGCGACGGGCGCACTGCTCGCTCCCGTCAATGCAGTCGGTCAGCGCAATCCGGGAGATAGGACGGGAGGAGGACGCGACAGCGGCGCGCCGCGACGTGATGACGTATCTCCACGCCGCGACTACTCGCCGCCGCCGTCGCGCCGGGACGACTCTCCCCCTCCGCCGCGTCGTGACGACCCGCCACCCAGACGGGAGAGTCCCCCGACGCCTCCCCCTCCTAGAAGAGAGGAGTCGCCTCGGCGCGACTACTCGCCTCCTCCGAGAGAGTACGCTCCTCCGCCGGCAGCCAGAAGAGAGGACCCGCCGGCTCGACGTGAACAGCCGCCGGCACGGCGGGAAGATCCGCCTGCGCGCCGTGAAGATCCGCCGGCACGGCGGGATGATGCCACACCCCGACGGGAAGATCAAGGAGCGCGAGGTGAAGAGCGAGGCGCCAGTCCCCGCATTGGCGACAGAACCGCAGGAGATCGAACGGATAGCGAGCGTAGGTTCAACCGCGACGGCAACAACGGCGGAGTGCTGGAACCGGAGAGACCCGGCAGCGATCCGCGACGCACCACGCCGGATCGAAACGGAAGACAGGACCGGACGCCGGACCGAACGGAGGGAGATCGCCGGTTCAACCGCGTCGGCAACAATGCCGGCGTTCTAGAGCCGGATCCTCAGCGGCGCGATCCGGGCAGACCCGGTTTTAATCCTGGAGACCGCACCGGACGCGACCGAAACACAGACCGCATCGACTCAACCGATCGCTCCACGGGCGGGCTGCGCCGGGACGATAACCGGGGCAATCCGGGATTCGATCGCCAGGGACGTGATGACAGCAGCCTCTCCCCCAATCGAAATCGGGCGAGAGATATCTTCACGCGCTCCAACGAGGGACGCCGCTATGAAAACGGACTGACGCTGCGCAACGGAGTCAGGGTCTACCATAACAATCTGAGAGCATACTTCCGGAACGACTACTGCTACTATCCATACTACAGCCCGACTTATGACTATGGATATGTGCACTACTCGCCGTATTCCGTCTATTACGGGGTCTGTCCACCCTATATCTATCGGAGGCACACCTACTACCGCCCGCCGACGGTCATCTATATCGAGATTCCGATCTACTCGGGCAACTACTGGAGAGGCTACCGGAACACCTACTATGATGACTACTACCTGGATCGCGACTATGCGCGCGACAGACAGGTAGATCAGGCGGTTCGGGAAATCGAAGAGGCTTTCCGATACAGCGATATTGAGCGGCTGGTCTATGTTACCGACCCCCGAACCCGGATCGCGATCTTCCGGAAAGGACGTTACGACTATTCGCTGGATGCGAACGACTACCTGGACATCACGCGAGACTTCATGCGCAGCATAGACACGCTGGAGTTTGATATCTACCGCGTGCGCCGGGTCTCCTCCAGCGTCTATGTCGCTTCGGCGAAACATGTCTATCGCGACAGCGGCAGCCGTCGCCGCACCGTCTACCTCAGCATTGCGCTGGAGAGACCGTATGGCCGCTGGATCATCTCGCAGGTGGATACCTCGCCGGAATATATCCAAGACTGAACCTCGTCGGCACGAAGAGAGCGAGAGACAGCAGACCGGCTCTGTGCCGGTCTGCTGTCCTGTGCGTGTACGGCGTGTAGAAAAGGTATGGTATGCCCCGTCCGCTCGTGATCGGTAACGGCAATCTTCTGGTTACGCTGGACAGTGAACTCTCTATCCGGGACATCTTCTGGCCCTATGTCGGACTCTTCAATCACCTCTCTGGGCACCGCGTGCGTCTGGGCATCTGGGTGGATGGAGCCTTTTCGTGGCTCTCCGATCACGGCTGGAATCGCGACCTTCAGTATGAACCGAACACGCTGGTAACCCGGGCGCGGTGCCAGAACGACCGACTGAGCCTCACGCTCACGCTCCGTGACTGCGTGGTACACCGTGAAGATATCCTCCTGCGTCGTTTTCTGATCGAAAACCACACCGACTCGCTGCGCGAACTGCGGCTGTTCGTCTGCAGCGACTTCCATCTCCACGAAACGGATATCGGCGATACGGTCTTCTATAACCCCTTCCTCGATGCGATAATCCATTACAAGCGCGACTGTTATTTTCTGATTACCGCTGCAACCATCGAAGGGGGACTCTATCAGTACTCGACCGGGATCAAGGGGTTTGGAGGCGCGGAGGGAACCTGGCGTGATGCGGAAGACGGCAGTCTCTCCATGAACCCCATTGAACAGGGCGCGGTGGATTCCGCCTTCAGCGTTCGTACGCAGCTGCTGCCGCGAGGCAGCACGGAGATCAGAAGCTGGATGTGCGCAGGAAGGTCGCTGGAAGAGGTTGCCCGCAGCCACTATCGCGTGCTGGGACAGGGGTTCAATACCATGATGCGCGAGACGGCGCACTATTGGGAAGCCTGGTCCGAGAAGGATCTGAGAAGACTGCACGTCCTTCCGGCTCCCATACAACAGGTTTTCCGGCGCAGCCTGCTGACGATCCGCACCAACGTGGACAATCGAGGAGCTATCATCGCCGCCAACGACTCCGATATCATGCAGACCGCCCGGGCGCACTACTCCTATATGTGGCCCCGCGACGGCGCGCTGGTCTGCGCCGCGATGGACCGGCTCGGTTATCAGGACTTGACCCGCCGCTTCTTCCTCTTCTGCAAGCGGGTGCTGCCGAAAGACCGCGCCGCTTTCATGCACAAATACAGCGCGGACGGCTCCTGGGGAGCTACCTGGCATCCCTGGACGGTGAACGGCTATCACGAGATACCGATACAGGAGGACAGCACCGCGCTGGTGGTCTGGGCGCTCTGGAAACACTACCAGCGGTACCGCGACATCGAGTTCATCGAATCGGTCTATGATGAGATGATGCTGCCCTGCGCCAACTTTCTCGCGGACCATCGCGATAAGAAGACGAAGCTGCCGGCTCCCTCTTACGACCTGTGGGAGGAGCGGCGCGGCATACACGCCTACACCTGCGGCGCGGTCTACGGCGCGTTGATCGCCGCCGCGAACCTCTCCAATGTGTTTCGCGACGGACATGCGGAACGCTACCGGAAGGCGGCAAAAGAGGTGCAGGAGGGCATCGCCCGTTATCTCTGGAACGAAGAGCTAGGGAGATTTGCGCGTCGTCTGGTGACCTCTGACACCGAGGAAGACTATGTTCAGGATATGACCATAGACAGCGCGCTCCACGCGCTCTTCGCCTATGGCGCCTTCTCCCCAACCGATCCGCGTATCGAAAAGACCATGCGCGCTATCATTTCGCGGCTCTGGATTCAGACGGATGTCGGGGGGATCGCCCGCTATGAGAACGACTACTACTTCCGCCGCAGCTACGATATCGAGCGGGTTCCGGGCAATCCCTGGTTTATCTGCACGCTCTGGGCGGCGCAGTGGTACATCGCGCACGCACAGGTGAAAGAGGACCTGCTGACGGGACTGGAGCTTCTCTTATGGGCGGCGCATCGCGTTATGCCCAGCGGGATTATGCCGGAGCAGCTTCACCCGGAGACCGGGGAGCCGCTCTCCGTCGCGCCTCTCACCTGGAGCCATGCGGAGTTCATTGCGACCACCCTGGACTATCTGGATCGTCTGGAGGAACTGCAGAAGTGAGCGAACACGCTTACCGCTGGATACGCATACGGCGATGTTCAATCCCTGCATCTAAAAAGATCTCGCCTTCCGCCTCAAAGCCGAGCTTCTCATAAAACGGAATTACCGTAAGCTGCGCGTCCAGGATCAATGTGTGGAAGAGGCGAAACCCCGCCCCCATGACATACCACATCAGGTCGCGTCCGATCCCCTTTCCCCGATACTCCGGCAGGAGGGCGACTCTCCCGATCTTCCCCGTGCCGTCGCCATAGTCTATCAGCCGCGCCGTTCCCACGATGACCCCGTTATCCTCGACGAGAAAGTGCATGGCGGTATCGTCATGGGCGTCTATCTCCTCCCACGGAGGAACCTTCTGCTCCTCCACAAAGACCTTCATGCGAACCGTGTAGCAGCCCTCTCGCTCCGCATCGCTGGCAGTGCGCCGGATGGTAATCTCCATCGAGAGCGTATTCCTCTCTTGACAGCGTGATATAAGCTGAATTATACTCAATACAGGCATGACGGGCGAATAGCTCAGTGGTAGAGCGCTTCGCTTACACCGAAGATGTCGGGGGTTCGAATCCCTCTTCGCCCATTGTTCACTTCCATCGTCCTGCTGGCATGGCAGGACGATTGCTTTACGGGAGGATTGGATGAGTACGGAAACGCTGAATCCTGAGCGGGTCATCACGCCGGAGATCATCACGGAGGAGGCTCCCGACACCAGTTCCGGAGATGCGCCTCCAATATTCGGTCGCTGCCCGGTCTGCAATAAACCGCTCTTTCCACGCGACCGGCATACGGGAGAGCCAAAAGCTCCCCCGCCGGGAACCGGTTACGAGAGCCGCGCCAGATGCAGCGGATGCGGAACCATCCTCTGCTATGTGGGAAACGGCAACTGGCGCGTCCTCTCCGAAAGCGATCTCTCCGAGGAGGATCGGCAGGCGGATCAGTTTGACAGAATGATCGGGTTCTAGCTGGCTAACCGGAATAGATCCCCAGCGTCTGAATCATCGGCAAGGCTTTACACTTCTCGAACAGCCATCGGACACGCGACGCGGAGACTTTTTCGAAGCGATCCAGCTTGCGATGTCCGATGGTTGTTCCGGTTACCACGGTCTTCCACTCTCCTCCCTCCATTCGTTCAATGCGATAGGCTTCGACCCGCTGCCCCTCCGCAATGAACTCCTTCGCTTCAGCGATATTGAAGGTTACGGGCGCGCTCCACTCCATCTCCACCGTCGCCGTCCCGTCTCCCTCTTCAGGAGACCAGAAGGTTTTCAGGTTGTCATCCACCAGATGCGTGATTCTCGCGCCTCCTGCCGTTGAACTGGCGGTGATCTTCGCGCGTTTCGCCAGGTTATCCCGGAAGATGCGATCCAGCTCTCTGCGAAACTCTCTCAGACGTTGAACATCGGGGGCAGCGAATAGTCCGCGCGTATCGGGAGGCACATTGAGCAGCAGGAGGCTGTTGCGTCCAACAGACTGGAAGTAGATGTTCATCAGGTGTTCCAGGGATTTGACCTTCTCATTCTCCGCCGCATGCCAGAACCATCCGGGACGGATGGAGACATCCGACTCGCCCGGCATCCAGTGCGTTCCGTCCGGATAGCCGCTCTCCAGAGCAGCCTGCACCTTCGGACTCCAGCCCTCCTTCTGGCTCAGTGCGAGAAACTGCGCCGGGTCAAACGTAGACCAGCAGGGGTCTCCAGCGATGCCATCCTCATTCCCGATCCACCGAATATCCGGCGTCATCTCGATGGGTGAGAAGATCACGGCGTCGGGCTGCAGTTTGCGGATGGTCTCACGGAACGCTTCGAAGTCGTAGACCTGCCGCTTCCCGTTGGGTCCCTCGCCGTTCGCGCCATCGAGCCAGACCTCCGCGATCTCCCCGTAGTCTGTCAGAAGCTCCGTGAGCTGATTGACATAGTACCGATTGTAAGCCGGCGAGTCGCCGTAGGCGGGTTCATGCCGGTCCCAGGGAGAGAGATAGATGCCCACCTTCAACTTCGCCGCATGACAGGCGTTGACAAATTCGCGCACAACATCCCCTTTCCCGTTCTTCCAGGGGCTGTTTTTGACGGAGTGTTCCGTATGCCGGCTCTGCCAGAGACAGAAGCCGTCGTGATGCTTCGCCGTGAGAATCACATAGCGAAAACCCGCCTCCTTCGCGGTCTGAACCCACTGCTCTGCGTCCAGTTGTGTCGGGTTGAAGATGCGGGGGTCTTCTGTTCCCTCTCCCCACTCCCGATCAGTGAAGGTGTTAACGCCAAAATGGATGAACATCGTCATCTCGGACTGCTGCCATGCAAGCTGCTGTCTGGTGGGTTTTACCATCGCCGGTATCCTGTCTCTGTGAAACGTGTCAGCCCGTGCGTTTCGCTCAGCAAGAAGACCTGCCGACGCCAGTGCGGCGGCGGCTCTGCAGATAAACTCTCTGCGGCTGACATCCTCTGTTTTCATGAGGTCACTCCTGCGTCTCTTTCCACTCTTGGTACGTTCACTCCCTGTGCTTTCTATGGTAGACACTTCTTACAGAACGTCCTCACTTCCTGCCAGGAAAAACAGTAAGCGCCTCTTCAGAAAGTTTGCACAGCAGAGGATTTATCAGATCGGGTTAACATAGCGCAACATCAGTATAGTATAATAGAGCGGAGGTAGATCATGCCTGAATCAGTCGAGGTGAGCGCGCTGCTCGAAAAACTGAACCCGGCTCAGCGCGAGGCGGTAACCTGTACGGAGGGTCCCCTGCTCATCTTTGCCGGAGCCGGTTCGGGAAAGACCCGCGTGCTGACGCACCGCGTCGCCTACCTGATCGCCGCCAGAGGAGTCGCCCCCCGCAGCATTCTCGCCGTTACCTTCACCAACAAGGCGGCGCAGGAGATGCGGGAGCGCATCCTCTCCCTCATCGGTCAGAGCAAAACCTCCCTCTGGATTGGAACGTTTCATGCCACCTGTGCGCGCATCCTGCGCGAGTCGGGTGAGATGATCGGGCTGGACCGCGATTTCCTCGTCTACGACGACGGAGATCAACTCACCCTGATTCGTGAATGCATGGCGCAGCTCTATCTGGATGACAAACGTTTTGCCCCACGTGCGATCCTCTCTCAGATCAGCCGCGCAAAAGAGAAACTGATCACCCCTGAAAACTACGCGCAGCACTATCGAGGCTTTTTTGAGGATATCTGCGGGAGAGTCTACGAACTCTACACGGAGAAGCTGCGCAGCAATCGCGCCCTCGATTTTGATGACCTGCTGGCGATGACCGTGCGCCTGTTTGAGCAGAGACCGGATGCTCTGGAGCGGTATCAGACCCGGTTCCAGTACATTCTGGTGGATGAGTACCAGGACGTGAACTTCGTTCAGTACCGTTTCCTGAAGCTGCTTGCACAGAAGCACCGGAACCTCTGCGTGGTGGGAGATGACGACCAGAGCATCTATATGTTTCGGGGAGCCGATGTCTCGTTGATGCTCCAGTTCGAGCGCGACTATCCGGAGGCGCGCGTGATCAAGCTGGAGCAGAACTATCGCTCCACGCAGACAATCCTCGATGCCGCCCATGAGGTGGTATCGCGCAATCCCACGCGCAAAGAGAAACGTCTGTGGACGGAGAACGATTCGGGTAGACCGCTTCAGCGCGCAGAGCTGGCAAACGAACAGGAAGAGGCAGTCTATGTCCTGCGAAAGATACAGGAGGAGGTCCTCGCCGGACGCAGAAGGTTCCGCGATTTCGCCATCCTCTACCGCACCAATGCGCAGTCGCGTATCTTTGAAGAGGTCTTTGTCAACTTCCGTACCCCCTACAAGATCGTCGGAGGCGTGCGCTTCTACGAGCGCAAAGAGGTCAAAGACCTGATCGCCTACCTGCGCGTCATCCTGAATCCGCTGGACAGTGTGAGCCTCAAACGAATTATCAACACCCCCGCGCGGGGCATCGGCGCGCAGACCCTGAAAACCCTGGAGGATCAGGCGCAGCAGGCGAACCGTACGCTCTGGGACATGGTGATGGAGGCGCACCTGATCCCCAACCTCTCCTCCCGCGCAAAATCGCAGCTCTCTGCGTTCGCCTCCCTGATCCTGGAACTCAGAAACCTCCGGGAGAAAGAGACGATCACCCGGCTGATGGAGGCGACGCTGGAGAAGACCGGCTATCTGCGCGAACTGGAAGCCGATAACACCATCGAGTCGCAGTCGCGTGCGGAGAATATCCGTGAACTGCTCACGGTGACCACGCGCTTTGACCTCGACGAGGAGATCGAGGATCGCTCCCTGCCCTCCTTTCTGGAGCAGGTCTCCCTCGTCTCCGATCTCGATTCGCTGGACGCCTCCGCTGACGCGGTGACGATGATGACCCTTCATTCCGCCAAAGGACTGGAGTTTCCGGTCGTCTTTCTGGTGGGTATGGAAGAGGGTGTCTTCCCGCATATGCGCTCCTTGAACTCGGATCGAGAACTTGAAGAGGAACGGCGTCTCTGCTACGTGGGGATCACCCGCGCCAGAGAGCAGCTCTATCTCACCAGCGCCTATCGCCGGACGCTGTTCGGTTCCGGGTCGAACAACGCGCCTTCGCGCTTTCTCCGCGAGATCCCGGAGCATCTCTTTCACCGCGCATCGGTCTCAAGCTTTATCCCGGAGGATGAGCGGGCTGCCTCCGTGCGTCCCAGAGCCTGTACCCGCTGGAATGAGACCCCTGCAGAAGCGAAGGTGATCGCCCGCAAGCCGGTCTCGAAAGGCGGCTTCAAAGTGGGCGATAAGGTGCGGCATGAGACCTTCGGGATCGGGGTTGTTCTCAACGTACAGGAGGTCAACGACGATCTGCAGCTTTCGGTGGCGTTTCCCAATTCCGGCGTGAAAAAACTGCTGCAATCCTTTGCAAAACTGACGAAGGTTAATCCGTAACGCGACAAACAAGGAGATCCTCTTGAGACAGAATACATTCATGCTCTCTTTACTGGCTGTTCTCTTCCTGGCTGCGCTGCCGACCATCGCGCAGCGCGACCCGAACGCCGCCGTCCGTCAGGCAATTATGCAGCAGTACCGACGCATGGAGACCGCGCTGGCAAAGAAGGATGTCAATGAAGCGGTCAAAATCTGCCTGCCGAACGCTCAGTTTAAGTCGAAGAATATGCCCACGGTCAGCGTCGAGCAGTGGAAGCAGATGGCGGCGCAGACCTTGCCCGCTTTCCAGAGCCTGAAGATCACTACCCGGATTGATACTCTGAAAGTCAGGGGCAACGAGGCGAAGGTGGAGATCTCGCAGACGATGGAGGCGCGGGTCAACAATCCGCAGACGAATAAGGTATCCATCTTGCGATCGGAGCAGAAGTCCCGAGATGTCTGGGTAAAATCCGGTTCAAACTGGCTTCTCAAGCTCTCCGATACCTTCTCGGAGAAGTCCACGCTGGATGGAAAGCCTCTGCCCGGCGGCAGTTAAACCATCTCATCCCAGCAGTCAGCGGGAGGCGGAAGAACGCTTTTGCCTCCCCTGTCATCCCTTCCGATGAAGCCGATCTTCAACGATACCATCGCCGCCATCGCCACGCCTCCCGGAGAGGGGGGGATCGGCATGGTCCGCATCTCCGGTCCGAGCGCGCTCTCCATCGCAGACGCCCTCTTTCACTGCGTTTCCGGGAAAAAGCCCTCCCTTCTCCCTACACATACCCTGCACTACGGCTCTTTGCGCGACCCGGCTTCTGGAGAACAGATAGATGACGCGCTGCTGCTGATCTTTCGCGCGCCTCGCTCCTATACCGGCGAAGAGGTGGCGGAGTTCTCCTGTCACGGGGGATCCGTTACCACCGGTCGCGCGCTCACGCTGGCGCTTCGCGCCGGAGCGAGACTTGCCGAGCCGGGCGAGTTCACCCTGCGAGCGTTTCTGAACGGCAGGATGGACCTGGCGCAGGCAGAGGCGGTCTGCGATCAGATCCGCGCAAAGACCGAGACCGCGCATCGCATCGCGCTCCGTCAGAGGGCGGGAATCCTCTCCAAACGTCTCGGGGAGATGAGACAACGTCTGATAGGTCTGCTCGCAGCGGCGGAAGCGACCATAGATTTTTCGGAGGAGATCGGCGAACTGGACTACGGCATGATGTCGGAAGGGCTTCGCCAGATACGGGAAGAGGTCGAGTCGCTCATCCGCTCCGCCAGTTACGGTCGTATCTACCGCGAAGGCATCCGTCTGGTGATCGTCGGTCGTCCGAACGTGGGAAAGTCCAGTCTGTTGAATGCGCTGCTGCGTCAGGATCGCGCCATCGTTACGCCGATCGCCGGCACCACCCGCGACCTGATCGAGGAATCGGCGAATATCCGGGGCATCCCGCTGACCGCCATTGACACGGCGGGACTGCGGGAGACGGAGGATCTTGTCGAGCGGATCGGCGTTGAGCGCGCCAGAGAGGCGATAGAGAGCGCGTCGCTGATCCTCTATGTGCTGGACGCCTCCGAGAACGCGACGGAAGAGGACGCCCGCATCGCCGCAATGCTGGCGGACAGACCGCATATCCGTGTTTATAACAAGATAGACCTGCTGGATGACCTGCAGCGAGAGAGGCTGCGCTCCTCGCAGACTGACGGTGAGCCTGCTTCCGTCGCGGTCTCCGTCTCCAACGGCTGGGGTCTGGAGACGCTGGAGGAGACCATCGAGAGGTCTGTTCTGGGAGGCAGGGTATCCGACGGCGAGTCGGCGATCATCAGCAACACACGGCATCAGCGCGCTCTTGAGCAGGCGCGCGACAGCCTGCGGGAGGCGGAAGAGACCACGCGCCGGCAGATGCCTCCCGATTTCATCACGATTGACATCCGCGCCGCGCTGGACGCGCTGGGGCTGGTTACCGGCGAGACGGCGACGGAGGAGATCATTGATCGTATTTTTCAGGACTTCTGTATTGGGAAGTAGCCGTCTGTTATGCGCCTGATCGCCCCGTTTACACCCCTGCCTCTTCTGTGCTAAACTACTCCGGTTTTCCCGAATCCGTCACACGCCCGGGTAAAAAAATACCATATATTTAGTAATCCAAAGGGGTTCCCCCATCTATGTCTGAAGTGCGATCCATACTGGCGACCGACTGCGGAAGCACCACCACCAAAGCCATTCTGATTGAAAAGCGCGGTTCCGAATACCGTCTCATTGTGCGCGGCGAGGCTCCCACCACGGTAGAAGCTCCCTTCGATGACGTCACCGTCGGGGTGATCAACGCCGTGCGGGAAGTCGAAGAGCTGTCCGGAAAGAGACTGATCAGCCCGGAAGGAAAGATCCTCACGCCGGCGCAGGACGAGAAGACGGGCGTAGACCTCTACCTCTCCACCTCCAGCGCGGGGGGCGGTCTGCAGATGACGGTGGCGGGCGTAGTGAAGGCGATGAGTGCGGAGAGCGCGCAGCGCGCCGCCCTGGGAGCCGGCGCGATCATCATAGACGTGATCGCCGTGGACGACGGGCGCAAAGACTACCAGAAGGTGGAGCGCATTCGCCAGCTTCGCCCCGATATGATCCTGATGTCCGGCGGCACCGACGGCGGAACCGTCAACCATCTGGTGGAGCTTGCGGAGATGCTGGTCTCCGCCGACCCCAAACCCAGGCTGGGGTTGGGCGCAAATCTGCCGGTCATCTACGCGGGCAACAAAGACGCCTTTCCTCCGGTGCAGGAGCTTCTGGACGGACGGGTGGAACTGAGGCAGGTGGAGAACCTTCGCCCCACACTGGAGCGGGAGAACCTGCTCCCGGCGCGCGAAGCGATCCATGACCTGTTCCTAGAGCATGTGATGCAGCAGGCTCCCGGATACAGCAAACTCTCCACCTGGGTCAGTCGGGGGATCATGTCCACGCCCAACGCGGTGGGCAAAATCATGCAGACTATCGCTAACCAGCGCAATATCACCGTGCTCGGCGTGGATATTGGCGGCGCGACCACCGACGTCTTCTCCGTCTTCCGTAACGAAGCAGGAGAGAGTATCTTCAACCGCACCGTGTCCGCCAATCTGGGCATGAGCTACTCCATCTGCAACGTGCTCACCGAGGCGAAGACCGAAAACATCAACCGCTGGCTGCCTTTTGAGATCTCGGAGGCGGAGCTTCGCAATCAGCTTCGCAACAAGATGATCCGTCCCACCACCATTCCGCAAAGAAGGATGGACCTGATGATCGAACAGGCAGTCTCCCGTGAAGCGCTTCGCCTGGCGTTCGACCATCATAAGTCTCTGGCAAGAGGATTGACCGGGATCCAGCAGCAGCGCACCATCGGCGAGGCTCTCTCTCAGGACGCCACCGGCAAGACGCTGGTCAATATGATGGACCTCGACATGATCGTGGGAAGCGGGGGCGTCCTGTCGCATGCGCCGCGCCGCGCCCAGTCCGCCATGATGATGATGGACGCCTATCAGCCGGAGGGAGTTACGCTGCTGACAGTCGACTCCATCTTCATGATGCCGCAGCTGGGTATCCTCTCGACCATCCATGAAGAGGCGGCGACACAGGTATTCGAACGAGACTGTCTTATCTATCTGGGAACCTGTATCGCCCCGGTGGGGATCGGCAAAGAGGGTGAGGAGTGCGTAAAGGTGCAGTTTCAGGGGGAGACGGTCTCCGTGCCGTTTGGTACCATCTCGGTCATTCCGTTCGGTTTCGTCTCCGGGGATGAGGGAGAGCCGAAGCGCGCCGAGGCGGTGATCGAGCCGGCAAGGAACTTCGATGTCGGCGCGGGGAAAGGACGTCATCGCACGGTCACGGTAACCGGCGGCGTCGTGGGACTGATGATTGACGCCCGGGGACGCCCGCTTACGCTGCCAGCCGACAACGCTGCCCGCATCCGCAAGCTGCGAGAGTGGATGACCGCCATGGGCGTTCCCTGTGAGGTCTGAGCGAGAGGCTGCGCGCCTCAGGAGCATCCATACGGGAAAATCGTGCAGGATGGAGACAAAACCCATTCTGTTGCTGTATGAGAGGAGAGGTTGATCCTGATCCCGTCCGTGATTCCTGAGTACTGCCCTGAAAGGTATCGTCCAGAATGCAGCCGCCGACCAAAAAACGCGCATCATTACGATTAGGCGCAAAAGAGAGAATCCGTCTGCAGAACTGTACTATCGCGCTGATAGTTGCAGTCATGGCTTTTGCGCTCTATCCCTATATTCTTTCACTGCGCAATACGCGCGATTTTCAGACCTGTCAGACCAACGTGCAGAAGATCGCCAAAGCGATCAGCATGTACTCCGGGATGTACGATGATACGCTTCCGCTAGCTTCCACCTGGATGGACGCCGCCCGAGGAAATATGACCTCCACCACCGGAAGCGGTTTCACCGTGAACAGATACTTTCAGTGCCCGGCAGACACTTCCGGCGCACCGTCCAGTTACGCCTACAATCAGTTGATGGAAGGTCTATCGCTGTCAACCCGCCCCATGGATGACCAAGACATGAAACGACGTCGCGCTCTGGGCAGGATTGAGAACGCGGCGCTGGTGATCGAAAAGCATGGCAGTGCGGAGAACGCCAGCGTGCCGCTTCCGGATTGGAACGCCGTACTGCGCGAGATGACCCGCCCGCATCCGGTTCCAGCGATGACCGGAAGTATGATCTTAGGCAATCTGACCGCCACTTCGAAGGTGGAAGAGAAGTTGAAATCGCTCTCAGTGGACTCTCGCGGCAATCCCCGCAGAGGATTTTAAGAGGAGGAGGAACGATTGGGGAGCGCCTACACGCCGGGATTGACCGTCAGCGCCCGCACGCGCATCGAGAAGCTGCGCCGCCTTCCCTTGAAGGGAAAGGTGCTTGTTCAGGAGGGAGATCAGGTCGAGCCGACCACCATCGTCGCCCGCACGGAACTGCCTGGTATCATGCAGACCGTGCGTCTGGCGGAGAACATGGGGATTGAACCTTCGGAACTGATGAGCGCGCTGAAGGTGAAAGAGGGAGACCGGATCGAAAAAGGGATGCTGCTGGCGCAGACGAAAGGTCTGTTCGGACTGTTCAAGAACGAGTATAGATCACAGGTGCAGGGGACGCTGGAGTTCATATCCGAGAAGACCGGTCATCTGGGCGTACGCCAGCCTCCAACTCCCATTGAGAAGGACGCCTATATTCGCGGGGTCGTGAAAACGGTCATTCCCGAGGAGGGCGTCATCATCCAGTGCGAAGGCGCGCTGGTGCAGGGTATCTTCGGGGTCGGGGGCGAGCGACAGGGCATCATTGCATTGGCGTGCGACAGCCCGGACGCCGCTCTGACGGGAACGCAGATCACGCCTGCTCACCAGGGAAAGATCGTGGTTGGCGGCTCGAACGTCTCCCTCGACGCACTCAAGCGTGCAGCGGAAGTCGGCGCAGCCGGGATTGTCGTCGGGGGTGTGGTGGATCGCGACCTGATCGAGTATCTGCGAATGGCGCTCAACGATCCGAACTACGATATCGGCGTGGCGATCACGGGACAGGAGCCGATCTCCTTCACGTTGGTCATCACCGAGGGCTTTGGCACCATCCGGATGGCGAAACGAACCTTCCAGTTGCTGCAGTCGCTGGAAGGAAAGACCGCCTCCATCAACGGCGCAACGCAGATTCGCGCCGGCGTTATCCGACCGGAGGTGATCGTCCCGTTATCGCTGGGAGGTGAGATCGAGGCGCAGGCGGCATCGGGGGGAGAACTGGCGATCGGCACACCCATCCGTGTGATCCGCGAGCCGTATTTCGGAATACTGGGGAGTGTGACGGATCTGCCCGCCGAACTGGTGCAGGTCGAGTCTGAGACCTGGGTTCGCGTGCTGGAGGCGAAGCTGGAGGACGGCAGAAAGGTCGTCGTGCCCCGCGCCAACGTCGAGATTATCGCCGGGTAGCCGGTAACGGCTTTCCTGAGCGATGGTTCTGTTTGAACGCCTGCAAAAAAAGTTGACAGACTATGTGGCGAAATGGTAAAATAGCCAATAATTGACTCAGGAGATACACATGCATCCGGAACGGTTTCGTCTGAAGGCACAGATCATCAAGGCAATGGCGCATCCCAGCCGATTGATGATACTCGACGCGCTGTCGGAACAGGAGATGTGCGTGTGCGATCTTCAGAAGATCGTCGGATCGGATCTCTCAACCGTATCCAAACACCTCTCCGTCATGAAGAATGCCGGACTGGTTCAGGATCGCAAAGTAGGGCTTCAGGTCTTCTATCGTCTGAGAGTACCCTGTATCATGCAGTTTTTCGGCTGCGTGGAAGAGGTGATTGCTTCACGTTTTGTCTCCGACCACTTCGATGACGCCCTTCAGACCTGCCCTCGATAGCGGCAGGTTTTTTTGTTCAAACAATTGGCAATTTAGCCAATTAGCCAATATATCTCGCCAAGGACATCTCACATGAGCACCTTGCATTCTGAAACCTGTTCGCAGTATCTGTTGCTCGCCCGGAGACTGAAAGGTCCCTGGATTTTGATACCCGCCCTGATGATCTGGTGGTTGATCTATCGGATCCTCCTTCCATGCGCCCAATGGACTACCTATACGCTTTTCGGACTGCCGCAGGGTTCGCATCTGGGCGCATCGGTGGAGTTTTTCCTGTATGAAGTGCCCAAAGTGCTGATGCTTCTCGTGGTCGTCGTCTTCGGTGTAGGAATAGTGCGCACGTTCTTCACGCCGGAACGAACCCGCGCCATTCTGGCAGGCAAGCGTGAATCCGTTGGGAATGTGTTGGCGGCTCTTCTGGGCATCGTGACTCCCTTCTGCTCCTGTTCGGCGGTACCCCTCTTTCTGGGCTTTGTGCAGAGCGGGGTCCCTCTGGGAGTTACGTTCTCTTTCCTGATCGCCGCGCCGATGATCAACGAGGTCGCGGTAGTGCTGCTGCTGGGAATGTTTGGCTGGAAGATCACCGCCATCTATATCGGAGCCGGACTGACAGTTGCCATCACGGCAGGATGGTTAATCGGAAGAATGAAGATGGAGCGTTACCTGGAGCCGTGGGTGATCGAACTGCTTGGGAAGGGCAGATCCGAAGTGCTTGAGACTCGACCGACCTGGCAGGAGCGGATGCAGGCGGGTATGCACGCGGTACATGAGATCGTGGGACGTGTCTGGCTCTTTGTAGTAATCGGGATCGCTATCGGCGCGGGGATACATGGCTATGTGCCGACCAATTCCCTGGCAGGATGGATGGGCAAAGAGAACTGGTGGTCGGTGCCTCTCGCTGCGCTGCTTGGGGTCCCCATGTACTCCAACGCAGCGGGTATCGTGCCGGTCATCCAAGCGCTGTTGGGCAAAGGCGCGGCGCTGGGAACTGCGCTGGCGTTCATGATGTCTGTCATAGCGCTTTCCCTGCCTGAGATGATCATCTTAAGACGTGTACTGCGTCCTCGCCTGATCGCCTTGTTCATCGCAGTAGTGGCATTCGGCATTATCTGCGTAGGGTTTCTTTTCAACCGGATCCTGTAGAGGGGTCCTATTACCATCAAAGGAGTAACCGTGATGAAGATCGAGATACTAGGCACTGGCTGCGCAAAGTGTAAAGCGCTCTTTGCCAACGTGCAGAAAGCGGTGTCGGAAATGGGCATATCCGCCGAGATCGAGAAGGTCGAGGACTATCACCAGATAGCCAACTATGGCGTGATGACAACACCTGCACTGGCGGTAGACGGCAAAGTGAAACTTGCGGGCAGAGTGGCGACTCCGGAAGAGATCAAACAGATGCTCCGTTGATCAACAGGATTCAGTGGATACGATCTCATAAGGAGGAGGACAGACAATGCGATTGAAACCCTTAGGCACGGCGATTTTTTTCCTCTCCCCCGCTGCCCTGCTCTGTACGCTGTCGCAGTCTAGTCTCGTCCCCGATGCAGAGCTTTCGAGGAAAACGCATATTGCCGTGCCGTTAAAGGATGAGGAGGGACGCGTCATTGACTATCGCGACCCGCAAGCAAAGCCCTACAGCCCCCGCACTACCTGCGGGGGGTGTCACTCCTACGAAGCAATAACCCGCGCATACCATTTTACGATGGGAGCCGATCTGTTGTCCGACGACTGGGGCCGCAAAAACCGTAATCGTCCCTGGATGAGTTCGCCGGGACAGAACGGCGGGCAGCAGCATATGTCCTATATATGGCTGACAAAAAAGGCGCACCGGAGCGAGTCAGAGGTGGGAGTGACGACATTTCGATTCGTGCAGACCTGCGCGGTATGCCATCCTGGAGGCTCTCTCTTTGAACGGGATCGAGACGGCAGACGGTATGATCAGCGTCAACGCGCACATCCTGAGCTGGCTTCCAGTATGGATGGAGACTACCATGCCGCCGCCTGGGATCGCTCCGGCGTACTGGAGGCGGACTGTCTGATGTGCCACTCAACCGGTTACGACATCAAAGCACGCGCGGAGCAGCTGTCGAAGGGCAACTATCGCTGGGCAGCGACGGCAGGCGCCAGATTGGGTACCGTTGAGGGATCGGTGCTGGCAGGAGAGACGCCCGTACTGACCTATCGGACATCCACCGCAAACGCTGGAAGCTTGACAGTTGTCCCCGCCCGCTCTCGTGATGAAAACTGCCTGCTGTGTCATGGAGAGGCGGAGGTAAAAAAACGCGGTCATGTCTGGGACGGGCGCAATGCAGATGTGCATGCGCGCCTCAACTGCACGACCTGTCACGTTACCGGATCCGATCACCAGATCTCCAAGGGGCATTCGAATGCCGTTTTTCTCCATGATGAGCTGGATGATCCGAAGCTCTCCTGCGCGGGATGTCATAACGCCGGAAGATTGGGAGCAAAACGACCGTCTCACCGTTCCATGCCGGCAACCCATCTAAAAAATCTATCCTGCGTAGTCTGCCATGTCCGCGACAACCATGTAACCGCTGTGCAGACCGTAGATACCACTACAGGTAAAACGGTTGGCATCCCCACCAATCCAGAAGCTCACAAATATGGCGAGACGAAAACATGGCAGCCCGCCTACTTCCGGCTCAAGAACGGTCAAATCTCATCCGGCAACGCGCTCCTGCCCTCCTGGTGGGGCAATCGCGTCGGAAATGTGATTCATCCGCTCACGCTGGCAGAGACTGCAAAAGCCTTCGAACTTGCGAAAAAGAGCCTGCAGGACGATAACGGGGACGGAAAACCGGAAGCCAATACGCGCGCCGAGATCACGGCGATGTTGAGGGCAATGGAACAGACGTTACGCGGAGGTCGCTTTGAAGTCGTGCGACCCGCCTACGTCAAGGGACATCTGGTATGGGAGAGGCAAGGAGAGATTCTGACCAGTCGTCCTCATCCTCAGGCAGTTCCCCTCAGATGGACTTTCAGCCATAATGTCGCTCCTGCAGCCCGCGCGCTTGGTTCGCGGGGCTGCACAGATTGTCACGGAAAAGCAGGGGGCGTGCTGGGAACGGATGTTACGATAGATCCATATGGCGAAGATGGCAAGCCCGTGAAGGTTCCTGCATGGAAGTACCTTAAACTCCGCTCTCCAGACCCCTATACAGCCGCGAAATAAGGAGATAGAAGATGTGCCGACGACCGGTTTTCCGCATCCTGTCTATGGCGCTCTGGCTGCCTGTCCTGGCGATCTATGCGCCCCCGATGGCAACCGCACAGGCTCAGGAGATCCTCTCACTGCCGAAAGTCAGTACGAACGGAGGCATGAGCCTGAAGGAGGCGTTGTGGAAGCGTCGCTCCGTTCGAGCCTATTCGGACAGAGTGCTCAACACGGAGCAGATTGGAGCGCTTTGCTGGGCGGCGCAGGGCATCACGAATCCGGAAAAGGGACTGCGTACCGCTCCCTCCGCCATGACGCTCTACTCGATACAGGTCTTTGTGGTCAACAGCGAGGGAGTGTACGCATATCTCCCTGCAGAACATGCGCTGCGTCTGGTACAGAAGGGAGCGATCCTGGAAAAACTGCGCCTGCTTCCCCCGAATCCCCCCATGCTCGGGAAAGCGCCGGTGATCCTGGTGCTTGGTATGAACCTTGCTCCTCTGGCGGAGCGGGTAGGGGGGCGCGCGGAGCGTTACGCTTTCATGGAGACAGGGCATGTAGCCCAGAACGTACTGCTCCAGGCGACCGCCCTGGGACTGGGCAGCATACCTGTGGGAGGGTTTGACGAAGAGAAGGTCTCCGAACTGCTGAAGCTGCCAGAGGGCATTCGTCCGGTCTACCTGCTGCCGGTCGGCTATCCGGCTCCCGGTTAGCGCAAACGCATCGGGCTGAAACAGGAAAGAGGCATGCAGGAGAGCGTAGTCTCTTGCATGCCTCTCTTTTCTAACAGAGCTGCGGGACTAGGATTCGAACCTAGGGTCTTCTGATCCAGAGTCAGACGTGTTGCCGCTACACCATCCCGCATCAAGCGACAGTAGTATACATCAGGCAGAACACGAATGTCAATGCCCGCCTGCACCGTTTAATTCGGGTAACAGATTCCCTCCGCATCAGAGCAGAATAGGGTATAATGCCAAATTAACATCATCCGTTTGCCCTGTTTGAACGGGGAGGGAGCTATGCAGAGAACAGACCTTTTGCTGAAAGAAGGGTTGAGCTTCGACGACGTTCTCCTCATTCCGATGGATTCGGAGGTTACGCCGGCGGACGTTGACACCAGAACGCGAATTGCCAAAGACATCGAACTGCGCGTTCCGATCATCTCCTCGCCGATGGACCGCGTGACGGAAGCCCGTATGGCGATCGCCATCGCACGCGAAGGCGGCATCGGCATCATCCACCGTAATATGTCGGTGGAGCGGCAGGTTGCGGAGGTGGATAAGGTCAAGCGGTCGGAGCACGGCATTATCGCCCATCCGATCTCCCTCTCCGCAGATAAGACCATCCTGGACGCACTCAAACTGATGGAGCGTTACCATATCTCCGGCGTCCCCATCACGGAAGAGGATGGAACTCTGGTCGGGATTTTGACCAATCGGGATATCCGATTTGAGACCAACTACAACCGTCCCATTCACGAACTGATGACCGGTCGCGACAGGCTGATCACCGCACCGGAAGGAACCACGCTGGAGCGGGCGCAGGAGATCCTGCAGGAGCACCGGATCGAGAAACTGCCCATTGTGGATCGAAACTTCAAGCTGCTGGGGCTTATCACCATCAAGGACATTCAGAAGATACGGGAGCATCCGTTCGCCACCAAGGATTCGCGGGGACGACTTCGCGTGGGAGCCGCGATCGGACCGCTGCGCGATCCGGTGGGCAGGACGGCGGCGCTGCACGATGCCGGCGTGGATGTGATCGTTGTGGATGCCGCGCATGGACAGTCCATCGGGGTCATCAACGCAGTGCGCGCCATCAAGCGCGAGTACCCCGACCTGGCGGTGATCGCGGGAAATGTCGCCACGGCGGAGGGGGTGCTGGCGCTGATCGAGGCAGGCGCGGACGGTATCCGTGTCGGACTGGGAGCCGGGAGCATCTGTACGACCCGCGTGGTCTCTGGGGTGGGCGTGCCGCAGCTGACGGCGGTGGCGGACTGCGCGCAGGAGGCGAAGCGTTTCGGGATCCCGGTGATTGCCGATGGAGGCATCCGCTTTTCGGGAGACGCCACCAAAGCCATCGCCGCAGGAGCACACGCCGTGATGGTCGGGAACCTGCTTGCCGGAACGGAAGAAGCCCCCGGAGAGGTGATCCTCTATCAGGGACGCGCCTATAAGGACTATCGGGGCATGGGATCGGAGGCGGCGATGCGGGAGGGTTCCAGCGATCGCTATGGACACGAGTCCACCGCCCGCTACGTTCCGGAAGGCGTCGAGGGCAGGGTTCCCTACAAAGGCGCAGTCTCCGAAACCATCCATCAGCTGGTCGGCGGCATCCGCTCCGGCATGGGCTATCTGGGCGCGAAAACCATTCAGGACCTGCACGAGCGCGCGCAGTTTCTGAAGATCTCCGGGGCGAGCCTGCGGGAGAGCCATGTTCACGATGTCTGGATCACCAAAGAGCCGCCGAACTACTCCTCGGAGTATATGCGCGGGGAACCGAACCGGGAGTAGCTACACGCAGCCATGCTTCTCGTCTTGGATGTCGGCAACAGCAACATCGTCCTCGGAGCCTACTCCGGCGACAGGCTCCTCGCAGACTGGCGCATCCGCACCGATCGTGATCGAACGGCGGATGAGCACGGTCTGCTGTTCCTGCAGATGCTCTCGCATCGGGGAATCACGGCGGAAGAGATTCGCGGCGTGGCGATCTCCAGCGTGGTCCCCACGATGAACGATACGCTCTGTCTAGCGGCGCGCCGTTACTTCGATGTCGAGCCGTTTCTGGTGGGCAGCAACACCGATTTTGGCATCTCCATAGACTACCATCCTCCTTCGGACGTCGGCGCGGACCGCCTAGTGAACGCGGTGGCGGCGAAGGAGTTTTACGGCGCGCCCGCGATCGTGGTGGATTTGGGAACCGCCACCACGTTCGACGCCATCGCCGCCAACGGCGACTACCTTGGCGGGGCGATCGCTCCCGGCATCGGCATCTCCACCGATGCCCTCTTCCGCGCCGCCTCCCGTCTCTATCGCGTGGAACTGGTCGCGCCTGCCTCCTCTGTTGGGAAAAACACCATCCAGGCGATGCAGTCCGGGATCGTCTTCGGGTTCACCGGGCAGGTGGATAAGCTGGTACGGATGATCAAGCGGGAGATCGGTGAACAGGCGCGGGTGATCGCCACCGGCGGGCTTGCGGAGCTGATTGCCGAGCAGAGCGAGACGATCGAGGTCGTGGATCAGATGCTGACCCTGGAGGGTCTGCGTCTCTTGTGGAAGCGTAATCGAGGCGATTCCGCATGAACTCTCCAGGCGAAACCGCATCCGCCCTCCAGGAGCGCATAATCGCTCGCCCTTTTGCCATCGGAGATATCGTTATAGATCCTCCGGTCGTTCTGGCTCCGATGGCGGATGTTACCAATGGCGCATTTCGCCGCCTCTGCAAGCGCATCGGCAATCCGGGACTGCTCTGCACCGAACAGATCAGCACGATGGCGCTCCACTACCGCAGTCAGCGCACCTACCAGATGTTCGACTGGACGGAGGAGGAGTATCCCCTCTCCGTGCAGCTCTTCGGAGCCAACCCGCAGGTGATGGCGGAGGCGGCTAAGATCGTCGAGGATCGCGGCGCGAACATTGTGGATATCAATATGGGCTGCTGGGTTCCCAAGGTCTGCCGACAGGGAGCCGGAGCCGCGCTCCTGCGCGATGCGAAGACGGCGTTGAAGGTGGTGGAGGCGGTCGTCCGGGCGGTCTCCGTGCCGGTAACGGTGAAGATGCGGGCAGGCTGGAGCGCGGCGGAGCTGACCTCCGTTCCGCTGGCGCGCGCTTTCGAACAGATCGGCGTGCGGGCGTTCGCGCTGCACGGTCGCACCGCCCAGCAGGGGTTTGAGGGCAGCGCAGACTGGAACTGGATCGCCGACATCAAAGAGGCGGTCTCCGTTCCGGTGGTCGGCAACGGAGATGTGCGTCAGCCGGAGGATGCCCGCCGGATGCTGGAGGCGACGGGATGCGACGGCGTGATGATCGGGCGCGCGGCGATCGGCAATCCCTGGGTTCTCCGTGATACCGCGCACCACCTGCGTACCGGGCAGCGCCTGCCCCCTCCCTCTCTTGCGGAACGGCTGGAAGCCGCACTGATCCACGTGCAGGATTTCGCCCGCACGATCGGGGAAGAGCGCGCCGTCCGCCATCTGCGCGGACAGCTTCCGCTCTATGTCAAGGGGTTTGCAGGAGCCTCCGCCGCCCGCGAACAGATCGTGCAGGCGACGCGAATCGAGCAGGTGCGCGCCATTCTGGAGCGAGTCAGACAGACAGCGGAGACCGAAAACTGATCGGTCTCCGCTGTCTGGGAAGCGTTACGTTTTCGCAATATGTCTGGCTTCGAGGCGTTGCCCCTGCCGAACCACGATCTCCCCGTCCTCCACGTCCACGATCAACAGCGAACCATCCGGAATATCGCCGGAGAGCAGCTCTCTGCCGATTCTGGTCTCCAGCTTCCGCTGGATGGTTCTCTTCAGCGGACGCGCGCCGTAGCTGGGATCGTACCCGGCTTTCGCCAGATATTTTCGCGCAGACTCCGTGAGTTCCAGCTCGATGTCGCGGTCCCGCAGACGGCTCCGCAGCAGAACGAACTGAATGTCCACGATCCGCTCGATCTCCTCCTGGGTCAGCGGCTTGAACAGCACGATCTCATCCACACGGTTGAGGAACTCCGGTCGGCAGTGATTGCGAAGCTCACTCAACACCATCTGGCTCGCATACTCCGCGATCTTGCCCCCGGCAGTCGCATGGTTGAGCAGATGCTGAGAGCCGATATTGCTGGTCATGATGATGATGGTGTTCTTGAAGTCCACCGTTCGCCCCTGCGCGTCGGTCAGACGACCGTCGTCCAGGATCTGCAGCATGACGTTGGCAACATCGGGATGCGCCTTCTCGAACTCATCGAACAGGATGACCGAGTAGGGCTTGCGGCGCACCGCCTCCGTTAACTGACCGCCCTCCTCAAACCCGATATAGCCCGGAGGCGCGCCGATGAGGCGGGAGACGGTGTGCTTCTCCATATACTCGGACATATCTATCCGGATGATGTTCTCTTCCGAGTCGAAGAGCGCCTCCGCCAGTGCGCGCGCCAGCTCCGTCTTGCCGACGCCGGTTGGTCCCAGGAAGATGAAGGAGCCGATCGGACGGCGCGGGTCCTTGATCCCTGAGCGCGCCCGGATGACGGCATCGGCGACCAGCTGCACGGCTTCATCCTGTCCGACCACCCGGCGATGCAGGATCTCGTCCAGATGCAGCAGCTTCTCGCGCTCGCCCTCCATCAGTCGAAGCACGGGGATCCCGGTCCAGCGCGAAACGATCTCGGCGATTTCGTCTTCCGTAACCGCCTCGCGCAGGAGCTTTCCGCCAGCCTGTTCGCGGCTCATCTCCTCCTCCGCCGCCTTCAGCTCCTGCTCCAGTTTGAGCAGCTTGCCGTATTTCAGTTCGGCGGCGCGATTGAGGTCGTAGTCGCGTTCGGCAGCCTCGATCTGCTGTCGAACCTGCTCCAGCTCCTCCCGGATGGCGCGTATGCGCTGTATGGCAGCCTTCTCCTCCTCCCAGCGCGCCCGCATGGCATCGCTGCGAGACTTCAACTCGGCAAGCTCCTTGCGGAGGGTCTCCAGTCTCTCCTGGCTGGCGCGATCCGTCTCCTTACTGAGCGCCTGCTCCTCGATCTCCATCTGAATGATGCGGCGGGTGATCTCGTCCAGTTCCGCCGGCATCGAATCGATCTCTGAGCGGATCATCGCGCAGGCTTCATCCACCAGGTCTATCGCCTTGTCCGGAAGAAAGCGATCCGTGATGTATCGATTGGAGAGCACTGCCGCCGACACCAGGGCGTTATCCTGAATCCGCACGCCGTGATGCACCTCGAAACGCTCCTTCAAGCCGCGAAGGATGGAGATCGTGTCTTCTACCGTCGGCTGATCTATCATCACCGGCTGGAACCTGCGCTCCAGGGCGGCGTCCTTCTCGATATGCTTGCGGTACTCGTCGAGGGTGGTCGCGCCGATACAGTGCAGCTCTCCCCGCGCCAGCATCGGCTTGAGCATATTGCCGGCATCGAGCGAGCCTTCCGCCTTCCCCGCGCCAACGATGGTGTGCAGCTCATCTATGAAGAGAATGATCTGCCCCTCGCTCTCGCGGATCTCGTTCAGAACCGCCTTCAGCCGCTCCTCAAACTCTCCCCGATACTTTGCGCCGGCGATCAGTGCGCCCATATCCAGCGAGAAGAGCGACTTATCCTTCAGCCCCTCGGGCACATCGCCGCGAACGATCCTCTGCGCCAGCCCCTCCACGACAGCCGTCTTGCCAACTCCCGGCTCGCCGATGAGAACGGGGTTGTTCTTCGTCCGTCTCAGCAGGATCCGTATGACGCGTCGGATCTCCGCATCCCGTCCGATGACCGGATCGAGCTTCCCCCGCTTCGCCTCATCCACCAGATTGCGTCCGTACTTCTGAAGCGCCTCATAGGTCTGTTCCGGGTTTGCGCTGGTAACACGCTGGTTGCCCCGTATATCGTTCAGCGCCGTCAGAAGCTTCTCACGGGTTACGCCGAACTCACGCAGCAGCCTCCCGGTCGTGGTGGAGTTCCCCTCCTCAATAAAGGAGAGCAGGATATGCTCCGTGCTGACATACTCATCCTTCAGCCGTTTCGCCTCATCCTCTGCGCGAACCATCAGCTGATTGAGCCGCTGCGTGACATAGACCTTTCCCGGCTCCGCGCCGGGACCGCCCACGCGCGCCCGCCGGGCGAGATCTTCCTCCAGCCGCTTCTGAAATGTTTCGACTGGTATCTCCATACGCCGTAAAAGGCGCGGAGCGATACCCTCTTCCTGCTCCAGCAGCGCAAGCATCAGATGCTCGCCGTCTATCTCGACATGTCCAAAGCGAACCGCTGCTTTCTGCGCCTCCGAGAGCGCCTCCTGTGATTTCTGTGTATACCGATTAATATCCACCCTTACCCTCCCGTATTTTGAATGCCGTGTCCTGACGGCATCGAGAAAGGCATACCGCCTGATTGCTGGTAGATTCTATCTCTTAGAATCGAGATTTGTTCCCGATATTGTGCGATTTTTTTAGTGCAGTACACTAAAGTCATTTATCATACGAAAAGCCGGGCTTCAGGGTTTCACCTCTTTTGAGAAACCCTGAAGCCCGGCTGAAACTGGCTGTTCTAATGCGTTCTCTATGCGACTCGCAGACTGCTTGCGCCCGTCTGTTCGGCTTCGCATGCGACCCACTGCGTCAGCCAGAAGCAGACCTTCACGCCTCCACGCGGCGGGCATACAAGCATGAATTCGCCCCCCATACAGCGAATTCTATGGCTGATTCGGTCCAGATACTGTTCCCAGCTCTCCAGGACATCCACCTCGATCAAGCCGTCGGTTTCACAGGCGACCTCAAAGCTGACGCACAAATCATCATGAGAGGGATAGGCGCGCAGATAGATTTCGCCTCCCTCCGAAACGGCGATCATTTTGCTGAGAAGGTCGTCGAGGATGCCAAACAGACAGTGCCGATCCGCGGCAACAATCAGCGGATCCCAGGCAATCACCTCCACTGAGAAGTTGCCAAAGGAGCAGAGTATCTCCTCTTTTCGCTGTTCAAACAGATCGGTGAGCATCTCCTCCACCGATACGCCTTCTATATACAGTTTCGGACTGACGTTATAGCCGCCGTGAAGCGATTCCAGGGACGGGGAACGACTCATGGCAAAACCTCTTCTCTTCCATATTTCAAACAGTCTGCGATGCGAGCGGTATGCTGATCTCCTTATCCCCTCTTATTCCATACACGCCACGGTTTTTCATAAGGTTCAGACAGCTTGACAAATACCGGCAGTTCACCTAGAATGCGCCGGGAGAGTGGAATGAAGCGAGTGGTCAGCGTGAGCCTCGGAACCTCCAGACGCGACAAACGCGCCGAAACGGAGTTTCTGGGCATCCCGTTCCTCATTGAGCGTCTGGGCACGGACGGCGACAAAAAACGCTATAAGGAGATGGTCGCCTCTCTGGACGGACAGGTGGACTGCTTCGGCGTGGGAGGCACGGATGTCTACCTCTATGCGGGAGATCGCAGATACGCATTCCGCGAAACGCTTGACCTGATGTCCGGGGCAAAAAAGACCCCCTGGGTGGACGGAAGCGGCTTGAAGCATACGCTGGAGCGCGAAACCGTCGCCTATCTTCAGGAGCGGGGTATCCTGGACTTTCGCGATAAGCGTGTCCTTCTGGTCTCGGCGGTAGATCGCTTCGGGATGGCGGAGGCACTTTCGCAGCGGGCAAAAGCGGTGGTATATGGCGATCTTCTCTACGGGATCGGCGTTCCGATACCGGTGCGCTCCTGGAAGATGGTCAAACTGCTCGCGCGGATCGCGCTGCCGATCATCACCCGGCTGCCGATCGAGTGGTTCTACCCGACGGGCGAGAAGCAGGAGGTGAACACGCCCCGGTTCCGAAAGTACTTCCAGCAGGCGGATGTGATCGCCGGAGACTGGCATATCATTCGCCGCTATATGCCAGAACGGATGGAGGGCAAGATCGTCCTCACGCAGTCCAGTCGAAAATCGGAGATTGAGCTGCTGAGGTCGCGCGGGGTAAAGACGCTGATAACCACCACGCCGGAGATCGGAGGCGAGTCGTTCGCCACGAATGTGATGGAGGCGGTGCTGGTGGTTCTGCTCGGCAAACACCCCTCGGAGTTGACGCCCTCCGATTATCTGGGTAAACTGAAGCAGCTTGGCTGGGAGCCGGGCATCACCGAACTGAACGGATAAGCCGCCTGCATGGAAAAGTTCGCCTTTATCATCCATCCCCTCGAAAAGAACGACGTTGCCAAACGCTACCCGATTGCGCGTCTGCTTCCTGAGAGCCTCGTGGAGTGGATTCTGACGAAGAAGAAGCCGCAGACCATCGCCCATGTAACGGGCATCCGGTCCAGTACCGGCGTAGAGGCGGAAGGATGGTTCATCGGCTGTCCCCTGCTACCGCGCCAGTTCACCGCCCTTCCTCTGGACTTCGTCTACAGCCAGTTAGAGACCTGCGGGCATATCGCGGAGCAGCTCGGAGCGAAGATTCTGGGACTCGGCGCCTTCACCTCGGTGGTCGGCGACGGGGGGATCACCCTCTCAAAGAGACTGAATATCGCTGTTACAACCGGCAACTCCTACACGGTGGCGACGGCGGTTCAGGGAGCCGTGGAGGGAGCGAAACGGATGGGAATCGAACTGGAGACGGCGACAGTGGCGGTGGTCGGCGCGACCGGTTCGATTGGAGCCACCTGCGCTGAGATACTGGCGCGCGATGCCGCCTCGGTACATCTCGTCGGCAGGACGCCGGAGAAGCTGGAGGCTCTGGCGCGTCATCTGGAGGGAGTGTCGCGCGCGCGACTGCGTGTCTATACCGATGTTGCGTCCGGACTGGCGGAGGCGGACATCGTCATCACGGTCAGCAGTGCGGCGAAAGCCATTGTGGAGCCGCAGCATATTAAGTGCGGCGCGGTTGTCTGCGATGTGGCGCGTCCCCGAGATGTCTCGACAGCAGTCGCCCGCGAGCGGGATGACGTTCTGGTGATTGAGGGGGGCGTGGTTCGAGTTCCCGGAGAGATGCGATGCGCGAAAGTATCGGACGGCTCCCCGTTCAGCTTCGGCTTTCCGCAGGGAACCGCCTATGCCTGCATGTCCGAGACGATGGCGCTTGCGCTGGACGGCAGATACGAAAACTTCACGCTGGGGAAAGAGGTTTCGGTCTCACAGGTGGATGAGATCATGGAGGTCTGTACCCGGCACGGCTTCACGCTGGACGGCTTTCGATCCTTTGAGCGCGCCCTCTCCGCCGAGGAGATTGAACAGATCCGACGACAGGCAGAGCGTAAGAGGCGGGTCGGGGTGCGTTGAAAGGCGTGAGCCGAACGAAGCACTCTCTTTTCTTTCCGGCAGGCGGAAGATTGCCTCGCTGCGCTCGCAATGACAGGTTGGGGGCTGGCTGCTCGTAACTGCAACGATCGAACGTGCCAGATTGTCATTCCGAGGGAGGCGCGAGCCGACCGAAGCAATCGAGTCACATATCTGCGCCTGCTACATAGAAAGAAGCGGTTCGGTGTAGACCTCTGCGGTCTCTGCGATCCTCTGGAACCATCTTCCGGAAGGATCCACCATCGGAAGCCACCAGGCGGTCGGACGGTGGTTGGTGTGTAGGAGGCTTGTGGAGGTCAGAATGGCGTTACGCACCAGTCGCAGCCGTTCTGCGCCGATCTGCGCTTCGATCTCGATGATGGCGCGCCGATGCACGGATGCAGCGCCGCGCTCCAGCCCCAATCGAAGAGATTTCAGGGTTTGAATCTGCTGCAGGGTGGAGCGTCTGTCCTGGAGCAGCTGACGGATTCTTGCATCGAATGCCGCTCGGCAGTCCTCTTCCTCTGGCGTCCATTCGACCGTAGCACGGAAGTGATCGCCCTTAGCCCGCTCCGTGTCGCGAATTGCGCTCTTGATCCGCTTCAGGTCCCGATAGAGACCCTCTACCTGGTTCTGATAGACCAGAGCCTGACTTCGAAGCTCCACCAGCGCCTGTTTCGCCTGCTCATACCGATCCAGCAGATCGCTCCATGCGCCCCCCTGCCGCTCAGCAAGGAACCGCAGCATATCGCGCGGCTTCGTGATGCGCCTGAGAGTATCGAGCAGATCCTGCTGCTCCCGGCAGACGGTCTGCCAGCTTTGCGAGAAGTCTCGTGTGGTGATCTGTCTCTGCCCGAAGGTGGCAGCCAGATGATCCGGCAGCGTCAGCGTCGCCTGCCCAACCTCCAGCGAGTCCCAGGTCTGGTAGTGCAGCCGCAGAATGGGATGCACGCGCAGATCAACGCCATGCCGGCGCATATAGTCGTTCATCCTGCGCGTGCGATGCACATAGGCGGAGCCTTCCTCGTTAAAGACGAAGATATGCTCCTGTGCGAGCATGGAGATCAGCGCAACCGCCTTCCCAACCAGCGTGACATGCCTTCCGAGTTCCCGCGTGAGTATCTCCGCCAGTTGATGAACGCTATGTATCGGCTCTTTCAACGGAATGCGAATGGGCTGCCGGGTCTCGATATGGATGTTTCGCAGAGTAACCCGGAGGGTTCCGCGCCCATGCACGGGTGAGACGATATCGAAAGGAAGCGCGCCCAGCCCGAACTTATCCAGCGTATAGATCTCGCTTCCCGCGACCGCTTCGTTGTAGGCGCGCGCCGCCATCGCACGAGTCTTTTCGTTCAGGAAGAGATCCACAAACTGAAAGCGCGGCAGATGCGCTGTCTGCGGAGAGAACTCCAGAAGATGCGCGGTGCAGTCCACTTCGGTATTCTGCGGCTCTGTGCCGAGAAGGAGTGCAAAGAGTCGGGGAAAGAGGTCGCGGTAGAGATTGGAGAGGTACTGATCGGGATGATCGCGCAGATAGTCAGAGACCCAGCCCAGCATCGTCTCTGCAAGCCGCTTTGCCTCCTGCCGACAGCAGTCCTCCACTATCGTATCGAACGTGCCCTCAAAACCCCAGGAGAGCATCTGAAGAACCGAGTCTCCGAGATCACGCAGCGGCAGATTGTGAACGATCAGGTCCTGCGAGCCGGTATAGACCAGACCGCGCCATCCCCACGCTTCGGTAACCTCATTGATGAACTCCAGCCGATCCTTCTCCGACCGCTCCGCAAGAAGATTCAGAGGGACGCCGTGCTGAACGTAGGCGTGTCGTGTGGGGTAGGTCTCACTGCCAAACAGCCGGGATATCTCTCCGGCGGCAGACCAGAGGTCTTTTGTGGAACCATCGTTATGCGCCAGAAGGGAGAAGCGGGACTGTCCAGCGATCCGGGTATGCACCTTGGCGAAGTAGTCGGTGTCGTGGACACCCAGGATGATCTTCCCGCCCAGCCCCATCTCATCCAGCATGAGGCGAAGCGTCGCCTTCATCGGCTCATCCCACCAGATGGTCTGACCGAGCGCCAGAAACGGGGTGTCCGGATACTGTTGGCGAAGCTGGGTGAGTACGGTTTTCGCGGAGTTATGGAAACGGCTCAAATCGTTCGCTCCAGAGAACCCGCGTGCGGGCAGGATCTTTCATCGCGGCTGGTGATGTATCATACCTTACGGGATGTGAAAACACATGGTTCCATACATCTCTCAATGTAGAACAATTCATGGAGTTCGCACAGAACTCCTTCCATCTGACGGCTTTCAGGCATACATTTTGCAGACTCGCTCGACATCCGCCCCGTACTGCTCTCCGAACTGATTCAGATGCACCAGCAGTGCGTAGAGTTGATGCAGCGGCATGCGATAACGAAAACCCCTATCCAGAGGATAGGCGGACTGATACGCCTCCAGGAAACCTGTCGGGAAGCCGCCGAAAAGCAGAACGAACGCCATCTCAATCTCGCGATCCCCGTAGTAGACAGCCGGGTCCACGATGACCGCCTCCTCACCGGCGCAGAGGAAGTTTCCACTCCAGAGGTCGCCGTGTATCAGAACCGGCTGTGCCGGCATATCGCCCAGCAGATCGTCCAGTCGGTCTGCCAGACTCATCAACATCCGCTCTCGATGGGCGGGAAGTCTGCCGCGCGCTCTCGCCAGCGCGATCTGCGGCATTAGGCGGCACTCTCTGTAGAAATCTACCCATCTCTCCGTCCAGGCGTTTTTCTGGTGAAAGACGCCCAGATAGTTATCGGAGTCCAGTCCGAACCGGCTGTCAGGGGAGATCTGTTCGCGATGCAGCTTTGCCAGCCCTTCGCCGAATCGCCGCGCGAACAGATCGGCGCGGCGCGGCTCTCGCGACTCGATATACTCCAGCACCAGATATGCGGGCGTCATATCATCCCGAAAAGCAATCACCTCTGGCACGCGCAGCGCATTCGCTGCCTTTAGTCGTCGGATCCCGTCCGCCTCCCGTTCAAACAGGTGCGGAAGTGGGGTATCGTTCCACTTGACAAAGTACCGCCCCGCGGCGGTCTCCACCACCGCAGAGTGGTTAATCATTCCCCCGGAGGTTGTAAAGGTTCGCACCGGCTCAGCATGGAGAGTTAGTGTCAGTTCCGCCCTCAGTGTCTCCGGAAGCCTGTTCACAGATTGTGCTCCCGTCGGATCACGCGCAACAAGCCATCCGTGCCTTCGTCAATCAGTTCGTAGGCTAGCTCAAACTGCCCGGTATAGTAGGGATCGGGAACCTCGGTTGCGCCGCTCTGTGGCGAGTAGCTGAGCAGATTGGCGATCTTCGCCGTACTCGGTCCCATCTTCCGCACATCCTCCAGGTTCATGTTATCCATCGTAATAATATAATCAAACTCCCGGAGATCGCTGCTGCGAATCTGGCGCGCTCTGCCGTCATAGGGGATACTCTTTTCAGACAGCAGCTTCCGCGTGCCGTAGTGCGCGGGAGACCCTTCATACCATCCTCCCGTTCCCGCCGAATCGATCTGGAAATGCTCTTCGAGACCCGCTTTACGAACTTTATGCATGAATACGGCTTCCGCCATCGGTGACCGGCAGATGTTACCCAGACAGACAAAGAGAACACGTATCAAACGACCTCTCCTTTCAGGCGCAGCTTACCATACACTTTTAGCATACCCTACGCAGGAGAGAGCAGGAAAATCACAGGCGCTCGGGGGATGTTAACACAACACGGAACCCAAATTCGCCCCATGGAGAGTTCTTCATGAAGATCAAAGAGATTGAACGTATTCCCGTAGATGTCGGCTTCCAGCCTCGCCCGGAGAGACACATGGCGCGTGAGCTATGGAACTGGTCTATCAGCGAGGTGATCCGTCTGACGACTGACAACGGTATTATCGGGTATGGCGAGACGCTTCCCCACTACACCTGGGGGCGCGTCAACGAGGAGGCGATCAGGAGAGCGATGGGACGCAACCCGTTCGATCTGCTCTGGGACGACTCTCTGGGGGCGGGTCTGCAAATGGCTGTCTGGGACGCTGCCGGCAAGGCGGCGGAGGTTCCCTGCTGCCGATTGATCGGACCGCCCGGACGAACGGAGTGCCCCATAAGCTGGTGGGCGATTGACATGCCGCCGGAGGAGTGGGCGGGTGAAGCGCGGGATGCCGTCAGTCAGGGCTATACCAGTTTCAAACTGAAGGCGCGCCCCTGGTTCGATATCATTCAGCAGGTCTCCGCCATATGCGATGTCGTGCCAAGCTACTTCAAGCTGGATGTAGACTTCAACGCTCTGCTACTGGATGCGGGGCGCGCCGTGCCTGTGCTGCAGAGACTGGAGCAGAAGAGCCATGTCTCTATCTTCGAAACTCCCATCTGGCAGCACGACATCGAGGGAAGCCGACAGGTTCGAGCGAAGTGTTCGCGACCGATCGCGATGCACTTTGGGTCGCCGCCGTTCCTGACTGCCGTTCAGGAGGAGGTATGCGACGGCTTTGTAGTGGGCGGGGGGGCTGCCTCCCTGGTGCGACAGGGGGTCATGGCGGCGGAGGCGCAGAAGCCCTTCTGGCTGCAGATGGTCGGTACCGGCATCACGACCGCGTTCGCTATCCAGTTCGGCGCAGCGTTGACCCATGCGCGCTGGCCCATGATCACCTGTATGAACATGTACGCCGATGACCTGATCACAGAGCCGCTGCAGATCAGCGGAGGCTTCGCGCGGCTTCCGGAACAGCCGGGGCTGGGCGTGACCGTGGATGAGGAGGCTCTACAGAGGCTTCGCAGACCCGACTCGGAGGCGAAACCGGAAGGGCGGCGAATCCTGACCGTGACCTGGCTCGACGGAAGGCGTGTTCACTACGCGCATGCCATGCAGATGTATCACGACTTCTGGGCGGGAAATCAGCCGGTTTTCGAGGAAGGAGTGCAGTTGAGCTGGCAGGAGGATGACGGCAGCCGCGAGTTCGATGATCTGCTTTCCCGCGCCGACAGGGCTCCGGTCAGCAGTCACTTCGGGTAGCGCAGGGTGTCGTCTCTGGCTTTCGTGGATTACTATACCGGAACGATCGACCGCTGCGGATACGCGCATTGCGCCCTCACACTGTCATTGCGAGCGCAGGGAAGCAATCTTCTACCTGCCGGAACGCAAGAGATTGCTTCGGTCGGCTGACGCCGCCCTCGCAATGACAACCCGGACAGCTCTACCGCTCCAGTTACAGGCGACACGTCCCTCAAAGAGCGAAACACTACGCAGGAGGGATGCGGTTAAACTGATCCTGCCAAAGCAGGTTCTTCAATACATCCAGCGTATTGCGGGAGACCCTCTCCAGCGGGAGGTTCTGCGCTTCCGCATCGGAGGGAGCGAACGTCACCATGACTATACTGCGCGCCACAATGCGCTTGCCATCCGAACTGAGACGCAGTTCATGCATCTGAAGTCCGCGGTCAAACAGGAGATTGATGTTGTCGGCAAACTTCTGCGCGCGATCATCGGCGCTGAGTCCGTCGCTGGCGGTCAGCCGGGTGATGACGGTGTTGCCCATCGTAACCTCCGCCACCGTGACCCCGTTGACCGTCGCAGGCTTTACGAGCGCGCGGATAGAGGTGTCCACCTCGCGGCGGTTGATCGGAATCTTCAGCTCTTCCAGAAGTGCCTGCAGCGCGCGTGCGCGTTCCGGAGACGGCGGGTGCGTACGATAGATGCCCAGTTCGCGCTGCGGTCCGCGCAGCTCATCGCGCGCCAGACGTTCCATGAAGGTCAGCAGTCCGACAGGGTTGTACTTCGTGCGCATCAGATAGCGAACGCCCGCCTGGTCGGCATCCTTCTCAGCTTCGATGCCGTAGGTGTTTAACTTTGCAACCAGGTAGAGCTGCCCCGCCATGAGGAGGTTGCCGATATCGCTGCCGGGAGAGCGGCTCAGAAGAGCGCCGACGATCAGGGGAATGAGCAGACGCTGCTGCAGCTTATTCTGTTCATTGATCAGTCGGATCATATGACGATGCGCCGCGTGCGCGATCTCATGACCGATCACGCCTGCCAGCTCATCATCGGACTTGACATAGTCCAGCAAGCCTTTGTTGATGTAGATGAACCCGCCGGGCAGCGAAAAGGCGTTGATATCCTTATCATCCACCACGCGGAAGGTGTATTCAAACTTTCCTCGCTCCGGCATCCCCCACAGAATCGGGATCGGTTCGGCATTGGCGATGGCGGCGATCTCCTGCCCGATCCGGTTCACTCTCTCCAGAATGGCAGGGTCGGTTACCAGCTTGATGGTCTTCTCCAGCTCCTCCGCGTTCTCTTTTCCCAGATTCACATCCGGAAACTCTTTTTCCGCCTTCTTCTTATCATCCTGCGTGAAAGCCAGCGGATGCCCTGCGGCGCAGCAGTATCCCCTGAGCGCAGACGCGCTGTCCCCTACTGCCGCGAGCAGAACCGCCAGCAGTACGATGATAGAAGAGTGTTGTTTGCGTGAACGCATCATCTTTCAGAAGCGCCTTTCTGCTGTTGAGAGCCGGTCCGGAGCCATTGACCGATGCGAAATTTCCGAAAACCCCGTACATCCATTATATCACAGCGTCAGAACTGCCGCAAGCGATCAGTCACTTACCGCATTTTTACTTGACTTCCTACTTCTAGTTACCTATAATATCTACCGTGAATTCCCTGAAGGCAGTCGCAGCCAATGTTCTGTTGTGAATTTATATCTTCTATCAGTGAGGCTTCGTCAGTGTTGGTTGACACGGCGCGCGTCGGCGTTCGGAAACGCCGTCGCTGTTAGCGCGCGACTGCCCGCCTGTCTCCGAAACGCCATCTCAACGATTGAGGTGGCGTTTCTCTCTTCAGAGATATGAAAACATGCTCACATTAACAGAGACTTTCAAAACCAAGGAGAGGTCGCATGAATCCGGAAGATGATCCTTACTATAACCTCCGTCACTCAACGGCACACCTGATGGCTCAGGCGGTTGGCGAACTCTATCCGGGAGTGAAGTACGCCATCGGACCGCCGATTGAAGACGGCTTCTACTACGACTTTGACCTGCCAACCCCCATCGGGGAGGACGATCTGCCCGTCATTGAGGCGAAGATGCGCGAGATCGCGGCGCGAGACCTGGGGATCGTCCGCAAGGAGATGCCCCGTGAGGAGGCGATCGCTTTCTGCACCGCGATGGGACAGCCCTATAAGGTAGAGCTGATTGGCGACATCCCGGAGGATGATGTCATCAGCTTCTATCAGCAGGGGGACTGGATTGACCTCTGCCGCGGTCCGCACGTTCCGTCCACCAGCCATCTCAAGCACTTCCGGCTTCTGGGTGTGGCGGGAGCCTACTGGCGCGGCAGCGAGAAGAACAAGATGCTGACGCGCATCTACGGAACGTCCTGGAACACGGAGGAGGAGCTGGAGGAGTATCTCCAGCGGCTGGAGGAGGCAAGACGCCGCGATCATCGCGTTCTGGGTGCGGATCTGAAGCTCTTCACCATCATGGAGGAGATTGGCAAGGGGCTGCCAATCTGGCTGCCCAGAGGCGCGTCCGTGCGTCGCGTTCTCGAAAACTTCATCGTCGAGATCGAGCGTCGCGCTGGCTACCAGCACGTCTATACGCCGACAGTGGCAAAGGTAGACCTGTATGAGACCAGCGGACACTGGGCGCACTACAAAGAGCACATGTTCCCCGTGATGAAAGTGGAGAATGAGGAGTATGTGCTGCGACCGATGAACTGTCCGCACCATATTCAGATCTATCGTTCGCAGGGTATCGTCTCCTATCGTGATCTGCCCATCCGGATCGCCGAACTCGGAACCATGTTCCGATATGAGCCGTCCGGAACGCTGACGGGGTTATCCCGTGTGCGCATGATGTGCCTGAACGACGCGCACATCTTCTGCCGGGAGGATCAGATCCAGGATGAGTTCATCAAAGTTGTTCACATGATCGAGGAGGCGTACCAGCGGCTGGGCTTCAAGGAGTATCGCTACCGTCTCTCCCTGCACGATCCCAATGACCGGGAGAAGTATGTGGATAATCCGGCGATGTGGGCGACGGCGGAGAACGCGCTGCGCTCTGCGCTGGAGTCGCTGAACATCCCCTACTACGAGGCAGTCGGCGAGGCGGCGTTCTACGGTCCCAAACTCGATATTCAGGTGAAGACGGTCATGGGCAAGGAGGAGACGATCTCCACCTCACAGATTGACTATCACCTGCCCAACCAGTTCGGACTGGAGTATGTTGGAGAGGATGGGAAGCCGCATCGTCCGGTGATGATCCATCGCGGGGTGCTCTCCACGATGGAGCGGATGGTTGCTTTCCTCATCGAAAATTATGCAGGGGCGTTTCCGGTCTGGCTTGCGCCGGTTCAGGTCATGATCCTTCCGATCGCAGACGCGCAGAACGAGAAGGCGTATGAGATTCAGAGGCAGCTTCTAGAGGCAGGTTTTCGCGTGGAGGTGGATCCGCGCTCGGAGCGTGTTGGAAAGAAGATTGCGGAAGCAGAGACGCAGAAGATTCCCTACATGCTGATACTGGGCAAGCGGGACATCGCCAACGGGGTTGTCTCGGTACGCAAACGGGGAGAGGGCGATCTGGGAGCCGTTCCTCTGGAGGAGTTTATCGAGCGGCTGACGCAGGAGGTCAACGCCTGAAAGCAGAGGAGAGCCGGCTGGTGACTTTCCAGCCGGCTCTCCCTCCCTCCTTGCAGAATAAGACAGGGCTAAACCTGCCAGCGCGCGCGCATTGTCTCCATCGGGGTAACCTCGCCCTTCCCCCAGGCGTAGTGCGCCATCGGGTTTTCGCCGACCCATCGTTCATCCACCGGTTCATCGGCGCGCTGGTATCGGGTGTCGGTCGTCAGGCGATAGCGGTTGGAGACATTGTTCAGGGAGCCATGCATTGTGAACATGCCGAAGATCAGCACATCCCCCATCGCAAACTCCGTTGTCTGCCACTGCCCGCCGAACTTATCCACCAGTTCGATCGGATCGTTGGAGAACCATCCCGCCACGTTGTCTCGATCCACATCCATCTGACCGTAGGTCTCCCGGATCCTCTCAAAGCGGTGCGATCCGACCAGTATTGCCAGCGGACCCATCTCCATGGAGATGTCGCCCAGGGGTGTCCAGCAGGTGTAGAGGTTTTTTGTGCCCCGCCCCATGTAGACGATATCGTAGTGCGCACCTGTAAAGTCTCCGGGACCCACCACACGCAGCCACTTGTAGTCGAACGTCAGAACATCCGCCTCAAAGAAGTCTGCAAAAAAGCCCATAATCTCGGGAGATTCGACCACGCCGAGAAAAGAGGGGGTGCGAGTCAGGCTCTTCGATCCGCCGAGAAACGCGCCCCTGCCGTTGGGCGCGACCACGCCGTCCATGAGCGGATAGCGCGTATCCAGCTGCCCGTTGGAATTCAGGTTCTCCAGAAGCTCGCGCCGCGCCGCCGCCACCTTCTCTACCGGCTGAAGCCCCCGCAGCAGCAGATACCCGTCCTCCTCCATTCTGCTTCGCAGCGCAGAAGTATCGCCAAGCAGCTCATTAGACTCGCGAAGCGCCCCCAGATAGCGGCTCCCCATCTCCAGCTCGCGTGTTCCCATACGATAGACGCTCATCTGCCTCTCTCCTGCCGTGCCTATTTCCGTTACCGATAACCTTTTGTATAGAAGATAGCATAAAATACTTCGCATATCGGCTGAATAAATGAGAAATAGACAAAACGCACTCCTCCTGCGAACCGCCTCATAGTATAATGGGATGAACGAATGAAGAGGCGACCTCCGTACTAATCTGTGTTACCTCAGCGGATCTCATGTCTGGAGAAGCGGATGAGAAAGAAAGCAACGAAAACTCTGATCGGACTGGCTGTCGCGCTCCCGGGAGTTTTGCTCCTGTGGGCGACAACCTTCGTGTCCGCACAGGAGACGAATAAGGTGACTCCCCAGGAGGCGGAGTTTTTTGAGAAAAAGGTGCGCCCGGTTCTGTTCAACGCCTGCTTCAGCTGTCATGGTGACAAACTGCAGCAGGGCGGCGTACGGCTCGACTCGCTGGCGCATATGCTGAAGGGCAAGAGCGGCGTCCCCTTCGTCTTCCCCGGAGAGCCAGACAGAAGCCCCCTGATCGAGGTGATCCGATACACCGGTAAGGTGAAGATGCCGCCGCAGGGCAAGTTGAAGCCGCACGAGATCGAAGCGCTCGAGACATGGGTGAAGATGGGCGCTCCCTGGCCCGGAGCAAAGGTTTCGGAGGAGGCGAAGCGTGCTGCGTTGAGCGGCGAGTATGTGATCTCGGATGAGCAGCGCAAATTCTGGTCTTTTCAGCCGGTAAAGCGCCCCCCCACGCCGAAGGTTCAGAACCAGGCGTGGGTGCAGTCGCCGATAGACGCCTTCATCCTTGCCAGACTGGAACGACGAAAGATTGAGCCGTCGCCGCGCGCGGATCGCCGCGCCCTGATCCGGAGAGCCTACATAGACCTGACCGGTCTTCCGCCGACGATGGAGGAGGTGCAGGCGTTTTACGCCGACCGATCGCCCGACGCCTTCGCGAAAGTGGTGGATCGCCTGCTGGCTTCTCCGCGCTTCGGAGAGCGCTGGGCGCGGTACTGGCTGGATGTGGCGCGATACTCCGACACGAAGGGCTACGTCTTCACCGACGACCCGAACTTCCATCACGCCTACACCTATCGCGACTGGGTGATTCGCGCATTCAACGAAGACCTGCCCTACAACCAGTTTATTCTCCAACAGCTGGCGGCAGATCAGTTAAATCTAGGCGATGACCGGCGACCGCTGGCAGCAATGGGATTTCTGACCCTGGGTCGCAGATTCCTCAACAACATTCATGACATCATTGACGATCGCATAGATGTGGTGACCCGAGGGATGCAGGGGCTGACCGTCAACTGCGCCCGCTGCCACGATCACAAATACGACCCGATCTCTGCGAAAGACTACTATGCGCTGCACGGCATCTTCAACAGCTCCGCAGAGCCGAATCCTCTCCCGACCATCTCTCCCAGAGAGATCTCTGAGCCCTATGAGGCGCACAACAAGCGGATACGGGAGACCAACGGGCAGTACGAGGGACTGATCGGGCAGGAGATCGCACAACTGCGCCAGCGTGTCAAATCGGAGCCGGACAGCCTGCCCAAGCCCGTGAAGGATACGCTTCAGGCGATCCGGGAGGGCGCGCTGCCCGACGAGAGGCAGCTGCGCATACTGGAGCCTCAGTTCCGCGAGGAGGCGCGTCAGTCTCTGGCGCAGCTTCGAGATACTCTGTCAAAACTGCGGCAGTCTGTCCCCCCTGCGCCCGAGTTTGCCATGGCGCTCGTAGACAAGCCGAAGGGGGAGAACTCGCGGGTCTTTCTGAGAGGCAATCCGGGCAATCTCGGAGCGGAGGCGCCCCGCGCCTACCTGCCGATCGTGATGGGTTCAAAATATCGCCCCTTCACGCAGGGCAGCGGACGTCTGGAACTAGCGCAGGCGATAGCCAGTCCCGAAAACCCGTTGACGGCGCGCGTGATGGTCAACCGCATCTGGCTCAATCTGTTCGGGAAGGGACTGGTTCGCACGCCCAGCGATTTCGGCATGCGGGGAGAGCCGCCGACGCATCCGGAGCTGCTCGACTTTCTGGCGTGGAAGTTCATGAACGACGGCTGGTCGGTCAAGAAGCTGATCCGCGCCATCATGCTCTCCAGCACCTACCAGCAGGCAAGCATAAACCGCCCGGCGGTCTACAACGCGGACCCGGAGAACCGGCTCGTCTGGCGCATGAACCCCCGACGGCTCGATCTGGAGGCGATGCGCGACTCGCTGCTATTTGTGGGAGATCGTCTCGATCTCACGATGGGTGGGAAATCGGTGGAGATTACCACCGCTCCTTTCTCCACACGCAGAAGCGTCTACGGCTATATTGACCGGCAGAACCTGCAGGGGCTGTTCCGAACCTTTGACTTCGCAAACCCGGATACAACCAGCCCGCAGAGATACCAGACGACCACTCCCCAGCAGGCGCTGTTTATGATGAACAGCCCTTTCATGATCGAGCAGGCGCAGCATATGGCAAAACGTCAGGAGATGAAGGATCTGCCGGACGATACCGCGCGGGTGCGCTTTGTCTATCGCAAGGTTCTCGGAAGAACGCCTGCGGCGGAGGAGATCGCTCTGGCTCTACGCTTCCTGCAGAGCGCATCGCAGATCAGGCAGGTGTCACTCACCCAGCAAACGCCTCCTGCCAGCGAAAAAGCCTGGGTGCAGTTCATTCAGGCGCTGATGATGTCCAACGAGTTCATCTTCATAGACTGAGACAGCCGCTTACAGCCCCGGAGAGTCCGCTGCGCTCTCCGGGGATATTATTTTTTTGAAAAAACCCTCAAGATACGAGTACTGTCAGCCAATAATAGAGCCAAATGCAGGAAAAAATTACCTGAAAAACCGGTACTAAAGCCGTGATATCCTTCTCATCTTGACTGTTTATGCCGCTCATGATTCTGACCCTGTCGCGTGGAAGAATATGCCCGGTTCTCCCCCCGACGAACGTTCGCATCGCATGAGATGCGAGGATAGTCCAATGGAGCGCTCTTCTCTTCTTGCATACAGTTATGCCATACTTTGCGGGGTGACACTAATACTGCTTTTTGCTCAACTGTCCATTTTAGGTATCACTCTCTCCTACATGGTGCAAGCAGGCTGCGCCATGTTAGTTATAGCCATGGTAGGGCTTATCCTCTTCGGCAAGGGACGCCTTCCTCACCCACAAAAATCGTCCTCGCATTCTCTCTCCGGTTCTGTAATCCGTTGGGAGGAGTTCGACCTCGACGCGCTGATCTCTCGCAACACAGACAGCGTCGTCGTGCTGGATCGAGAGGGCACAGTTCGTTATGTGAACTCTGCCGCTGAGAAACTGTTCAACAGAGACCGCGAGGCGCTGATAGGTCTGCCGCTGGGTCTTCCTCTGGCGACGAACACAACCTTCGAGATGGAGATCCTCGGGAAGAATGGCGAGACGACGATCGCCGAAATGTGTATCGTAGAAGCGCGCTGGCGGGAAGAGACCGTCTATCCCGCGTGGCTGCGCGACATCTCTGAGCGCAAAAGGATCGAAGAGGCGCTGCGAAGCAGCGAAACGCAGCTGCGAACGATCCTCAACGCCATCCCCGACGCAGTCTGTTTCAAAGACCCGCAGGGAAATTGGCTACAGGCGAACGACTGGTGCATTCAACTGTTTCAGTTGAGGGATGTGGAGTTCGCAGGCAAGAGCGACGAAGAGCTTCTACTGATGGGAAGCGTTTCGGAGGGGCTGCTCGGCTGGAGAGAGCGGGAGGAAGAGGCATGGTCGCAGCGGAAACCCATACGTAACGAAGAGAATATCCCCTTGCTGGACGGTCGTAATCTGATCCTGGATGTGATTCGCGTACCGCTCTTCCATCCGGATGGATCGCCGCACGCGCTGGTGATGATCGGCAGAGATATTACTCAGCGGAAAGCTGCGGAGTTTCAGATCGAAGAGCAGCTTCGACGCATCCACCGATATAACGAAGAGCTTCAGTTGCAGCAGCAGCAACTCGAGGCTGCCAATGCGCGGCTGGAGATGTTGGCGGTCAGAGACGGCTTAACGGGCTTGAAAAACCATCGCGCGTTTCAGGAGAGGCTGCAGGAGGAGTTCGAGCGCGCCGTGCGATACGACATGCCGCTCTCTCTGCTGATCATTGATGTGGACCGCTTCAAGCAGTTGAACGACGCGCTCGGTCATCCCGCCGGTGACGAGGTATTGAAGACGGTCGCATGGGTGCTGCAGAAGAACTCCCGCCAGAGCGACTTCGTGGCGCGGTATGGCGGCGACGAGTTTGTCATCATACTTGGAAATACCAGCAGCGCGGGCGCGAAGGTCATCGCAGAGAGGCTCCGCCATGAGATTGAAGAGATCGAATGGAGAGAGTTCCAGATCACCATCAGCGTGGGCATCGCCTCGCTGACGCTGGATACCGAAAATCGCGCTCAGTTGATCAGCGAAGCCGATCAGGCTCTCTATCACTCCAAGCAGCTTGGCAGGAACCGGGTCACGCACTATATGAGCTTGACGCTCGGTCAGGACGATCGGGTCGAATACCGCCTCTGATATTCAGCACTATTCGATCAGCCCGCGCTCATCCATATACCGCCTTTCGATGGCTTCCAGCAGGTCGGCATAGTTCCAGGGAGCCGGAACCGGAACATCCAGTTTCAGCTTCTCCATGATCGGCAGCGCCAGCTTCATGCCAAGCTGCGCCTGAATGGGAATGGCAAGCTCGCTGCGTCTGGCGACAAACCGACGTATGGCGTCAAACTCCTCCGGCTCCAGCAACTCAAGTTTTTGCACCTGAGACATATAGTAGGCGACCAGCTGTGTGGGCGGCACGCTCTTTCTGCCCGAGAGGAAGCCCGGCTTTCGCTCCTTGATGACGATGGTTCCCGCCGCAAAATCCCCCAGCCGCTTGTACTCACTGCTGAAGAAGATGGAGCATAGTCCCGCGCTGTAGACAGGGGGCAGAAAATCCACAATCCGCACCAGATTGCGCGTCACCGAGGAGTAGAGATCAATGGGATACCCTCCATCTCTGACCACGCGCAGACCGACCAGTTTTTTCCCCGGCGTTCTCCCTCCCCAGCGCATCTCAAAAAAGGTGTGATACCCGAACAGGATCGCAAAGGAGATCAGCCCCAACATGGCGTACAGCCAGAGAGAGAGGGAGCCCGAGACGATGTCTGAGAAGAGCGCGGACCCCTGCGCCATAATGCCGCCCGCCAGGCTGAGCAGCAGTATGATCAGCAGTTGGATGGCGAGGTCTATGCTTCCCGCCAGAAATCTCGATCCGATTCCGGAGAGTTCGTAGGAGATCTCGATATTTTCCGGCGTAACGAACTGTACCTGGCGCTGCATAGAAATTCCGTTATAATTACGCTAACTCGATATGCGGTAGAGTATGGACGAGAGAGAGTTTGTACAGCGACGACAGCCCGACTGGGAACGGCTGACATCCATTCTGAATAGAGCCGCCTCCAGCGGGCTGCAGCGGCTGACGCGGGAGGAGGTGCGCGATTTGGGAACGCTCTATCGCCGCGCAGCGTCCGATCTCGCCTATGCCAGAGCGCGCGCCAGCAGTCCCAGTCTGATACAGCACCTCAACAGTCTAGTTGCCGGCAGCTATGCTATTCTCTACCAGTCCGATACCCGCGACTGGCGGGGTCTGCTGTGCTTTTTCACGCACGATTTTCCGCAGACCTTTCGACGGCGACTCTCCTATTTCCTTGCTGCTGTCGGGTTCCTCCTGCTTGGCGGACTGATCGGCTATCTGCTCGTCATGCAATCGAAAGACAATATAGACATCTTTGTTCCCCCGGGAAGCGACTTTCGCGCCTCACTGGAGGTCTGGATGAAAGGAGAGACTGCCGAACGCCGCCCCGACGCCGAACGCGCTCTCTATGCCAGCGGTCTGATGCAGAACAACATCGGCGTTACCTTCAATGTCTTCGCGCTGGGGATCACCGGCGGGTTGGGAACCGCATGGGTGCTGCTGCTCAACGGCATGATTCTGGGGGCTTTCACGGCAATGATGACCCATGTTCAGCAGCATGGCAACTTCTGGCCCGGAATTGTGCCGCACGGCGTGGTGGAGCTTACTGAGACCTGCATCGCCGGCGCCGCCGGGCTGGCAATCGGCTGGGCGATACTCGCTCCCGGTCCCTATCGCCGGCGCGATGCGCTGATCCTTGCGGCGCGAGACGCGGTAAAACTGGTTATCGGGGGCATCTTCTTACTGATCTTCGCCGGGCTGGTAGAGGGCTTTATCTCCCATTCGCTGCTGCCGAAGCCGGTCAAGCTCCTCTTCGGGATCACTTCGGCGGCGGTTCTCTTCCCCTATCTCTTCCTGGCAGGTCGTGAAAAAGAGTCGGTTCCCGCGAAAAAGACCGGCTAGCGAAGCCGATCCCGCTCAGAGCAGCATCTTCTCCTTCACCTCCAGATAGCGATTGACCAGCGCGGCGGATAACTTCTCCTCCGGCGTGTCCACTACCAGAACCCCCCGCCTCTGCAGTTCATAGACGGCGCGGGATCGCTCCTCCAGCATCTGCAGGGCGACCGCCTGCTCATAGGCGTCAGACGGAGTCTCTACCGCAGCCTCCGCGCAACGCTGGACCTTCGTATCCATCAGCGTTACGCAGGCGACCAGATGGCGGGGCTGCAGCGATGCCATTTCGGAGATCGCCTGTCGCGAAGATTCTGGATCCCAAAGGTCGGTAAAACAGACCATGAGCGAGCGGCGGCGCCAACGCATCGCGAGATACGCCATCGCGCCGCGATAGTCCGCTTCGGCGCGCCGCGCTTTCGCATTATAGAGCGCATCCAGAATACGGTAGACCTGCGCCCGTCCCTTCATGGGAGGAAGCCAGGTCTGCACGGTGTCGGCAAAGACCAGCAGTCCGATTCGGTCGTCTGTGAGCGAAGCGACATACGCCAGCAGCAGCGCGGCGTTGACGGCGTGGTCCATCTTGGCGATGCCGTCAATCTCCGCCATCATGGTCCTCCCGACATCCAGCACCAGAATGACATTCTGGCTCCGCTCCACCTCGTACTGCCTGCTGATCAGCTTTCCGCGCCGCGCTGTCGCCTTCCAGTCAATGCGCCGGTACTCATCGTCCGGCTGATACTCCCGCAGCGACTCAAACTCGCGCCCCGCGCCCGCCAGTCGCGCCGCGCGTATTCCGACCTGCTGCAGCCTCCCGCGCCGCGCCATCAGCGTAAACTTCGCCATCTCCAGAATATTGGGATAGACCTTGACAGGCGAGGCGGAGGGATAACGACGGATGGCGCGCACCAGTCCCAGACGACCGGTGATTTTAATCCAGATGTCGCCAAAGGTGTAGTCCCCGCGTACCCGGGGGATAACGTGATAGGTGATGGTCTGACGCACCTGAGAGACAAGGGTCAGATCTACCGGAGCAAAGTCGTGCGGAAAGATGTCCGGCGGCTCATCGAGCAGCGAGACCTGCCAGTCCATCGCGCTGTTGCTGCGTATCTGGATGCGAACGGGGTTCTCTGTGCCCAGCGACATCTGCGGCTCATACTCACGCGCGATCTCCATCTGCGAGGGCGAAGGAAGCAGCAGATAGTCTGCCAGCGTCGCGATCAGCAGCGCGCCTTCCCATACGAGCGTCAGCGTCAGGAAGCCCATCGCCTGCCCGGTGAAGAGCAGCGGCGCGCCTCCAAGTATGAACAGCAGAAACCATCTTCTGGTGAAGTTCACAATCTACTCCGTCTGATTCTCGCCATCAAGGCGCATCGCGGAGGATTAGAGACCTTTGTAAGCCCCCAGGTGACCATTGTCGGACTGCGCTCACAACCGGACCGATTGTCCGGCTAGCAGCACCTGAAGCGTTATGCGATCCGAGCCAAGCAGGACGCCCTCCCCGGACGCTCTCCGATCCTGAGTTCGCGAAACGCGGGCTGTTCGGATCACCACCACCTGTCCCCGATGCGTCTCCAGCTTCCCGTTACGTACCAGCGCCCACGCCCCTTCATTCACGCCGATCCCCACATACCCGGGATGATCGAGAGTCGCTGCCAGCAGGCGCAGGAGCCGATTTCGCGCGATAAAATGCTGGTCCACAATCGCTTTTGGCAGCAGTCCCAGCCCATCGGAGACCGGGCAGGCTCCTGCGGTCAGGCTGCCGTTACGCGGCTCTCCGCCGATAGGCATCAGTCTCCCCATTAAGGATGCCCCGGCGCTTGTTCCTCCAGCCACCCCCCCGCGACGAACGACATCCCGGATCGCCTGCGGCACTCCGGAGGACTCGGGAAACGCGCGCATGAATCGGTTCTGGTCGCCTCCCGGAATCCACACGCCTCGCGCCTCGCGCAGTGAAGCCAAGACCGCCTCTCTCTGCATATCCGGGACGGCAACCACCTGTCGCGCGCCCTGTTCGCGAAACATCGTCGCGGACCGCTCTCCCCCGGCAGATGGATCCGCCTGCGTATGCGCCAGGATGACGATCGGCGCATCCGCTCCGCCTGCCAGCCGGATGAACTCCTGTACCGCTTCACGCGGCGTCTCTCCTCCGCCCGCCAGCAGGACAGCCCCGCCTCTCCGATGAGATTCTCCAGCCCTAACCGCAGCCAGACCCGTCATGAAAATAAGTCCGGCTGCTATCCAGGCGGATACCCTCAGCAGTCGCGCTCCGAAGATCATCTCCTTCTCCACTGAAGCTGGATACCCGCTCGCATGTTTCTGAAACCGATGACACGCCAGCGGGAAGTTTCCAACTTCACGACCCACCCGTTTTGCGTCCTGGTCACCGATGCCTCCGTGAGTGCAATCAACGGTTCCGAAGTGTCCCTCTCACTCGTAACGAGATAGGTTCCTCTGGGAAGATAGACATGCGTAGCGCCTGTTTCTGGCAGCGTGATCGTAAAATGTTCAGCATGATCCAGCGCGCGTTCGAGCGCGGTCAGGAACTCGTCACCGCGTGCGCCTCGCGCCGGGGTTCGTTTCAGATAGATCAGCATCTCGTAGAGGATCGGACTTCCGTAAGTCTGATCGGCAAAGAGAAGCAGCCCGGTGAAGGCGTCCATGGAGGCTTTGCGGCTGCCCGCCAGCAGCGCGCGATCCGGTCCGGAATCGCGAACCTGCCCTATCAGCGGATAGACCTGTTTTTCGCAGTAGTCGTTCAGTTCAGCGAGCGAAACGAAGGGAACCTGCGAGGCTTCCAGTCTTTTCGCCTCCAGATCATCCCGGATCCACCGCAGGAACAGGCGTTCGCCCAGAAGCCCGTTTCCCCAGTTCTCCGGCTCCATATAGCCCGACGCACCCGGCAGCAGATAGTGTCCGTACTCGTGCGCCAGTGTCCGCGCCCACTCCAGGCCCGTCCGCTCGCTGAGAAGGCTGTAGAAGTAGAGGTTATTGCGAAAATGCTCACCGCCTCCCTCGCCGCGACGTGTGAGCCAGAGGTTTACCACTCCAGAGCGCAGGTTCTGACAGAGCGTCTTATAGCGTGCGTTGGCGGCGCTCCAGAGCAGAGCGCAGAACTGACCCGCACGCCGGGCATAGGGGAGCGTTTCTCGATCCGGAGAATAGATCGCGAAACGGCGAAAATAGACGCCGTTCTCCAGAATATAGACGTAGCATACGGCGCGGTATATCTCCGCGTCGCGCGGGTCGCGATAGAGCCTGTCAGCCGCGCTCGACTCCGGGATGACAAGGAGCGCTTCGGAATAGTTCTGAAAAGGGATCGTTTCGGCGGCAAGCGCAGTGACCTCCTTCGGCGTTAACCGGTCTGGCAGGCTGTCGGTTGACGCGAAGCCGACGGCGCATCTCAGCAGGAGATACGTTATACTGATACAGAGGTGCAGGCGGTGTATCATCCTATAACCCGTTCTAGAGAGGAGACGGAACGCTGTCCAACTCAACGTTTCTTGCGGTCGCAGTGCAGTATCGCGCCTCCGTCATGGACTATGCCTCCCCGGAAACCTTTGCCCGCGCCATGCGTGAACGCATGGAGTCTGCCAGAAGCCGATTCCTACCCGATCTGCCAACGCTGGTGGTCTTTCCCGAAGACATCGGGCTGGGTCTGGCTTTCACCGCCGACTTCGAACATGTACGCAGATGCAGGAGGATCGCGCGTGCAGGCGTCATTCTGGCAGCACGGCATCTGATGGCGGTCACGAAATGGAGAGTTCGCGGGGCGATCTCTCTCAACGCCTCCCTGTTGAAGACGCTCAGCGACCGTCATGTCGAAAGGGTCTATCGTGAAACGTTCCGCCGGCTCGCGCAGGAGTACAGCGTCTATCTCTGCGCGGGCAGCGCGCCCATCGCATTCGATCCCGCGCAGGCAGCGGTCTATAACCTCTCCTACCTGTTCGCTCCGGACGGTTCTTTGATCCTGTCTCAGCCCAAGACCCGCCTCCTAGAACAGGAGGGGCAGCGCGGGCTGGGACTGACGGCTGCCAGAGAGAGCGATCTGCAGGTAGCCAGACTTCCCTTCTGTCATCTGGGCATCGCGATCTGCTACGACGCCTTTTTTCCCTCCGTGATCGCGCGGCTTAAAACGCTGGGAGCGGATGTTCTGGCGCAGCCCTCCTTCAATCCGGAAGCCTGGACCCCGAAACAGGAGCGGGACTGGAAAAACGGTCTTTGGAGCGCAGTGCAGTCCACGCCGGGTTTTCGGGCAGGCATCAATCCGATGATGGTCGGCGGACTCTTCGATATTCAGGCGGAGGGAGTCTCCTCCATCGTCGCGCCAGCATCCTGTACTCCGGATGGTTCCGGATTTCTGAGCCGCGCCCGTTCTGTGGATCAGGACGAGATCATTCACGCGGTCATCCCTCCGTCTCCTCCTCCCTGCCCAGCGCCGCCGGAGGCGTCGGGCGCAGAACAAGCGCCGCCAGGATCGTAAATACATACGGAACCATCAGCAGAAACTGGCTCGGGATATTCACCACGCCCTGCAGTTGAAGCTGAAGCGCATCAAAGAAGCCGAAGATGAGCGCGGCAAGCGCCGCTCCGAGCGGGGTCCATCGCCCGCAGACCACAGCCGCCAGCGCGATGAAACCTCTTCCGCTGACCATGTCATCGCTGAATCTCCCGACCTGTGACAGCGCGAGGTAGGCTCCCGCCAGCCCGCCTAGCATCCCGGAGATCAGGAGTCCGGCAGTCCTCAGCCGGATAGGCGTCAACCCCGCCATCCGGACGCTCTCCGCGCTCTCACCCACCGCCCGCAGTCTCAACCCGAACGCCGTCTTATACAGAACGAAGTGCGCCAGGAAGGGCAGCGAGAGGGTGAGAGCGATGAAATACCCCACCGGAATGGTCGTCGGAACGCTGGCATCGCGAATCGGCTCCGCCATCACATAGAGCTTACGAAGCAGATAGGTGGTGCCGTTCAACGCCAGAAGATTGATCGCCACGCCGCTGATGATATGGTCCATCTTCAGCCTCTGCGTCATAAATAGATGCAGCGACCCTGTCAGCGCGCCGGAGAGTATCGCCGCCAGCGCTCCTGCCAGAACGCCTGCGGACTGCCCAACCCAGATTCCGACAAAACCCCCGATCAGCATCATCCCTTCCAGCGCGATATTCACCACGCCGACACGCTCGGAGAAGATGCCACCCAGCCCCGCCAGCACAAGCGGGGTCGTCTGACGGAGCGTCAGCAGGATCAGGGGAACGACGATCGCAGAAATGCCTTCGCTCTCCATCTCAGGCTCTCCGCTTCAGATAACGCGCGCCAAACAGCAGAATGACAATCGCCTGAATCACTCCGGCGATCTGCAGCGGCGTTCCGGTCTCGATCTGCATCTGTTCCGCACCGGTATTCAGCCCCCCAAAGAGAACCGCGGACAGCACAATACCCGGCGCATTCAGTCCGCCAAGCAGCGCTACAGCAATGCTGTCGAACCCGACGCCGGAGGAGAACTGATCATAGAATCGATGGTACAGACCCAGTATCTCAATTGCGCCACCGATACCCGCGAGCGCGCCGGACAGGCACATCGTGATGATGAGCGTTCGCGCTACAGGAATGCCCGCGGACCGGGCTGCCTCCGCTCCCTGACCGACCGCGCGGATGCAGAAACCGAGCGACATGCGGCGCATCAGAAAGGCGTAGCCCGCCGCCAGAAGGATGGCAATGAAAAAACCGATTGAGAACACGCTGCTCTTCTCTATCACCCAGAGCTGCGCGGAGGGCTGGATGAAGGGCGTGGCGGTATTGAGCGTGTTGGGATCTTTCAGAGGATGATTGACCAGATACTGCGTCAGACGGATCGCAACGTAGTTCATCATGATCGTGATGATGACTTCATGCGCGCCCCGCCATGCCTTGAGCAGTCCCGGAATGTAGCCCCACACCCCCCCGGCGACCGCGCCTGCCAGCATGGCGAGCGGTATGTGCAGGAGCGCGGGGATCCCTTTGAACGCATAGCCGACCCAGGCGGCAGCCAGCGCTCCGACGAGAAGCTGACCCTCTGCGCCGATATTGAAAAGACCGGCGCGAAGCCCCACCGCCACCGCCAGCCCGCACAACAGCAGCGGCGTCGCTCTGTTCAGCGTGCGAAAGATCTCTATGGGAGGTTCATAGTGACGATAGACGATCAGAGAGTAGCCAAAAGCGTACAGGTTGCCGAACGCCCCTTTAAACAACGCGCTGAAGACCGTGATCGGGCTGCCACCGGTCGCCAGTATGATGAGGGCGGCGAGCATAAAGGCAAGCGTGAGAGACCCCAGCGTGAAGCGCAGTGACCGCATCCGTTCGCCCCGTGCCATCTATCCGTTCACCATGAGGCGACCCACCTCTTCCATCGTCGCCTGCGCGCGCGGGAGCACGCCGGCAAGTCTGCCGTTATACATGACCGCGATGCGATCCGAGAGGGCGAAGATCTCATCCAGGTCGAGCGAGAAGAGCAGAATGGAGACGCCCTTTGTCCGTGCATCCCGAAAGGTGTCATAGACATACTCCGTCGCGCCGACATCCAGCCCTCGCGTCGGCTGCATGGCAATTACCAGACGCGGATGCCCCTCCATCGCGCGCGCGATTACCACCTTCTGCTGATTTCCACCGGAGAGCGTTCCTGCGACCGTATCACCCCCTCCAGCGCGAATACGATACTCCTGCACGACCCGATCTCCCAACTGCGCCAGGCGTTTTAGGTCTAAAATCCATCCTCCGCCAAATCGGCGATCCCGCTGTCTTCCGAGCAACAGGTTCTCCGCAATGGTAAAGTCGAGGATCAAACCCTCCCTGTGCCGATCCTCCGGGATATAGGAGATGCCCATCTGCAGTCGTCTCTCCACCGAAAGACCATTGAGAACCGCGCCGTCCAGAAGAACCTGCCCTCTTTCGATAGGACTGAGACCGACGACTGCCTCCGCAAGCTGCTTCTGCCCGCTCCCATCCACGCCCGCGATCCCCACAATCTCACCGGCGGAGACCTGCAGATGAAAATCCTGCACTGCCGGAGAGCGTCTCCGATTGAGAACGAGAAGCTCCCTGATCTCCAGCAGGGGGACGGCAGCAGAGGCAGACGGGAGAGCGGCGGATGTCTCCGGCGCGAATTCGGACTGCGGCGGTCTTCCCAGCATCTCGGACTGAGGACCGCGCTCCCAGGGCAGAGGGTGAACAGGCGAAGGCGGGGTCTCCGGAGGTTCCGTCTCCCGGTAGATTCCGGCATACGGCGCGGAGGCTGCCGCCTCTTCAGACAACGGCACGCTCGGTCCGGCGGTCCGCTGTCCCAGCATCAACGCGAGAAGCTCCTCCGGATAGGTTTCGCGAGTAATTCTCTCTCCGACGGCGCGCCCTCCGCGCAGAACGGTAACGGCATCGGTATGCTGCATCACCTCGCGCAGCTTGTGCGTGATGAAGAGGATGGTGGTCCCTGAAGACTTCAGGGAGGCTAACAGCCGAAAGAGAGCATCGGCTTCCTGAGGAGCAAGGGTTGCGGTCGGCTCATCGAGGATCAGCATCTTTGCGCCGCGATAGAGCGCTTTCATGATCTCCGCTTTCTGCATCGCCGCCACAGAGAGGGTCTCTGTCCGTGCATGGAGCGGTAACTCCACGCCAAGCTGCTTTGCCAGCGTCTCGATCCTCCTGGCAGCACCGGCGCGGTTCAAGATGCCGAAGGCAGCGTACTCGTTCCCCAGAATGATATTATCCAGCACGGAGAGTGCGGGGATCAGGGTGGTGTGCTGGGATACCATGCCCAGCCCCAGTGAGATGGCTTGCGCCGGACTCTCGATCCTCACATCCTCTCCGCGCAAACGTATGCGTCCGCGATCCGGCTGGTATCGCCCGTAGAGGATATGCATCAACGTGGATTTCCCCGCGCCGTTCTCCCCGATAACCGCATGAACTGTCCCCTCCCAGACGGTCAAGGAGATATCGTCATTGGCGACCACGCCGTTGGGGAAGGTCTTGGTGATGTTCGCCATCTGAATGATCGGGATGGGAGAGGGTGTCATAGCCGGGCATCTTCAAGCTGTGCAGGAAGCATCGAACAGCGCAGGACGACAGATCGGGTTCAGAAAACAGAAAACGCCCGCCGTTTCCAGGCGGACGTTGGAAAGGCGCCGAGCGGAATCGAACCGCTGAATAAAGGTTTTGCAGACCTCTCCCTTAGCCACTTGGGTACGGCGCCTCAGCACACCGATATTTTAGCATAGCCGTTGCAGAGAGTCAAGTTAATACGATCTTAACAACCGGTTAACAGGGCTTTAACATGATAGTGATACCCTAGAAATAAGTTTCCATCTCCGCAGGAAATCTGCTGTACGACCTCGTACCGTACCATCACGGAAAGGAGAACCTCCATGACACATGACCGGCGAGGATTTACTCTGGTAGAGCTTCTCGTTGTTATCGCGATTATCGCAATTCTTGCCGCCATCCTCTTCCCAGTCTTCGCGCAGGCGCGTGCGAAGGCGCGTCAGACGACCTGTTTATCGAACATGCGTCAGCTGGGGATGGCGCTGCAGATGTATATTGACGACAACGGAGAGCGATGCTTCTTCTTCGGACACAACTCACAGTTGAGCCGCGTGGACCCCGTGCGTCCGTTGGGAGCGACCCGCGAAAACCGATGGTGGAACCAGATTCTGCCCTACACCCGGATGAAGGGAGACCTGCTGGTATGCCCGGACGACAGCGGCAGGCTTCCCCATGCGACAGAAAACGGATTGAATGGCAACCCGCTGGTTCCCCGCTCCTATGTCGCCAACCGCATGGCGGAGAGCCTGCCCTTGGCTGCGGTGGATATTCCGGCGGAGATCGTTGTCGTGACGGAGAAGGGCGACAAATTTGACGATTCCTGGTACGAGCCGCCGAAAAATCTCTACAACAAAGCCGGCTACAACGAGCCGGTTCTTGCCATGCGCAGACACTCCGAAGGCGTGAACAATATGTTCTTCGATGGTCATGCAAAGTGGTTCAGCCGGGGCACGCTGCTCAAGGATCCGTGCGGCGAACCCTACTCCGGCGTCTCACTCATGCGACAGTTTCCCATTCCCGGCGCCGCTCCCTGGCATCCGAACTGTCCTCAATAGCCCCGGATCAGAATCTCCACAGTACTTCAGGCGAACGCCGCTGTCCGGCATCAGACTTTGATGGTCTTCCATCTTCCCTGTCGGAAGAGGATCCAGGTCAGAATGCCGCTGAGAATAGTGGTCGCCGCCATGGCTATCCAGGCTCCCGATGCGCCCATGTCCAGGCGTATCGCCAGAAACCAGGCGACCGGGAGCCGGAATATCCAGAAGCTGAAGGCGGTGATGACGGACGGCTTCTTCGTCTCTCCTGCGCCCTGCAGCGCGCCGGTCAGGACCATCCCCAGACCCAGAAACGGCTCCGAGATCGCCATGATGCGCAGGTAGCTGACCGCCAGCGGCAGAACCGTCTCATCACGGGTGAAGATCCGCGCAAAAGGCTCCGCCGCCAAAAAGAAGATCGCCCCCATCAGTGACATGATGATGACCGCCTGGATCGTTGACGCCCAGCCGTAACGCTCTGCACGATCAGGGTTTCTCGCCCCGAGCGCCTGTCCGACCAGCGCGGAGGCTGCAACGCTGAACCCGAAGCCCGGCATGAACGCAATCGATTCGGCGGTCAAACCTATCGGCAGCGCCGCCACCGCGCTGGTTCCCTGTGTTGTCTGCGCCAGTATCCGTGTGAATGCCATCATGGAGGTGACCCGCAGCAGCGCGGTGAACGCCGAAGGCACTCCTATCCTCAGGATACGGCGTATCCATTCCAGCGACAGCTTCAGGTATTTTATCTGCAGAGATTCGCGCAGAGGCGTCCGCAAAAGCAGGTAGATGGACACCCCCAGACTAACATAGTTGGAGACGGCAAGCGCCATCCCGCCGCCCGCAACTCCCAGTCGAGGCGCGCCCCAGTTTCCTAGCATGAACATCCACGATCCGAGGATATGCACGCCATTCGCCCACAGCATCACCTTGAGCGGCGATCTGGTATCCCCCATCCCACGAAACGCGGAGTTCACGACCTGGCTGAGGAACATCGGAACGATGCCGAAAAGCGAGGGGTGCAGAAAACTCAGACACTGTCGCTGCGCGGAGTCGGCGATTTTCAACAGATGCAGGATCGGTTCCAGCGTGAGGTAGATGACAAGCGTGCAGATAACGCCGGTTATCAGGCTTAATCCCAGAGACTGTCCGGTCGCCTGAACGGAGTTCTCTTCCTCTTCCGCGCCGGTGAACCGCGCGACCAGCGCCGTCGTTCCCACCGTGATCGCCATCGCCAGGGAGACCAGAACAAACAGTATCTGACCGCCCACTCCCACCGCCGCCAGCGCGTCCACCGAGTTCAATCGCCCCACGAAGGCGCGGTCCAGAATGCTGTTTGCGGTCATCAGAAAGAAGGTGACGACGGAGGGCCAGGCGATGCGCCAGACTTCCAGATGGATCGTTCGCAGACTATCCGGAGAGGTTGCCCGGGAGGAGAGTGACGGCTCGCTCGCAGTGGGTCGTTCCTGCTGAATATCCATAATCTCTCTATTGTACCAGAATACGGTATGCCCGCGTGACCGATAAAGGAGCCTCTATGACGAAAAGCCCGGAATCGACCACTGCGCCGGTCTCCTCCGGCGGCATCCTCGCTGCATGGCATCGGATCCCTCTCTATGTCCGCATCGTGATTGCGATGCTGTTGGGGATAATCATCGGGAAGATGATCGGTCTGCTGCCGCAGGAGCAGGTCCGGGAGATTGCAAAATACTTTCTGGACTTCGCAAAGATCATCCTCGATCTGCTGAAGATGGTGGCGGTTCCCCTCATCTTCACCGCTGTCATCCATGCAATCATGAATGCCCAGATCCCGAAAGGAACGGGGAAACGTATCGTCTTTCTCCTGCTGACGAACACACTGGTCGCCATCTTCATCGGTCTGCTTGTTGGCAACCTCCTGCAGCCGGGCAGCTGGGTTCCGATGAACCTGACGGTCAACTCCACGCTGACCGGAGAGTTCAAACCCTGGGAGGAACTGAAGAGCAAAATCCCCACCAGTCTGGTGGGATCACTGGCGGACAACCTTGTCATCCCGACCATCCTGATAGCCCTCGCTCTTGGCATCGCCCTGCGCCGCGTTCAGGCTGAGCAAGAGCTTGCGGGCAAGAAGGGCTATGCCTCGTTGAGCGAAATGCTGGAGACGCTCTATCAGGTGCTTCTGGTGGTTCTGCACTGGATCATAGACATCATTCCGTTTGCCGTCTTCGCCATCGTGGTGAAGGTGGTTGCGCTGGAGGGGCTGAGACCGTTCCTCTCCCTGATCGGGTTTGTCGTCTCGGTGCTGATCGCACTCTCGCTGCAGGTTACCTACTACCTGGTGCGGGTCAAGCTGCAGTCCTGGGTGGGAATCGGACGGTTTCTGCGAGGCGGTTCGGAGGCGCTGCTCACCGCCTTCTGTACCGCCAGTTCCACCGCCACCGCCCCCCTCAACTACACCTGCCTGCGTGAAAAGATCGGGTTGCGTGAGAGTTCCGCGACGATGGGCGCGCTGGTAGGCAGCAACTTCAATAATGACGGCACCGCCCTCTACGAAGCGATGGGTCCGATGTACATCGCGCAGGCGCTGAACAACCCGATCCCGCTCATCAAGCAGCCGGTGGTCGCCTTCATGTCGGTAGTCGCCTCTGTCGGCGCGCCCGGCATTCCCGAAGCCGGTCTGGTAACGATGATGCTGGTCTTTCAGGCGGTCGGCTTGCCTACCGAATATGTCGCCCTGCTGCTTCCGGTGGACTGGTTTCTGGATCGCTGCCGGACGATGGTCAACCTGATGGGAGACATGACCGTCGCCTGCATTCTGGACGGCAAGACGCCGGAGTGGGAGGAGAGGGATTCGGTCGCTGCGGCGGTGCAGGAGCCGGCATGGAACCCTTCTGCGAGCATCTCGGAGAAGGAGTGAGGATAGCCCAACCCGAATTGAGCCGTTAAGAGAGGGCGTTGAACTTACAGCGTCCTACCAATCGGAGGAGGTATTTCGGTGAGCCAGAAAATTGGTGTCGCCATGCTCTCATTCGCGCATGTCCATGCCGGAGGATATGCCGAGCAGGTCAAGAACAACCCGAATGCGGAGCTGGTTGCGGTCTGGGATGAGGAGCCTGCGCGGGGAAAAGCGGAGGCGGAGAGACGCGGCGTCCCCTTCTATGAGGATCTGAACGCTCTGCTTGCGCTCGATACGGTTCAGGGCGTCGTGGTGGATGCACCGACGAACCTGCACACGGAGGTCCTGATCGCCAGCGCAAAGGCGGGAAAGCATATCTTCACGGAGAAGGCTCTCACCATCACCATCGCCGAAGCCGATCAGGTGGTGAGGGCGGTCAAGGAGTCGGGCGTGAAGTTCATGATCTCCCTGCCGTCGCGCGTGAGCCGCGAAAATCTGTTTGCGAAGCGGGTAATTGACGAAGGTCTGCTGGGCGATATCACGCTGATGCGCGCGAGGGTGGCGCATATGGCGGCTCTGGACAGGTGGTTCCGCGCAGGCGAGAACCACAGCGGCAGCCTCTGGTTCGGAGATGAGAAAGCCGCCGGAGGCGGAGCCTTCTTCGATCTGGGCTGTCATCGCGTGGATCTGATGCGCTGGTTTCTGGGCGAGCCGTCGAGCGTCGTCTCGCGCATGAACAACTTCAGCGGCGCGTATCCGATTGACGATAATATGGTCTCGGTGGTCGAGTTCAAAAATCGGGCGCTGGGTATTCTGGATGTCTCCTGGGTGCATCGCAGCGGACCCAATCCGCTGGAACTCTACGGCACGCATGGATATCTGACCATCGGCGCTGGCTCCGGACCCAATGTGCAGTTCCACAGCACGAAGATTGACGCCGCCGGGATCAAAGGGGTCATCTCTCCGACTGAACTGCCCGACGCACCTCCGATGCCGATGGTTCAGTGGATCAACGCCATGAAAGACGGAAGCCCGATGACCATCACCATCGAGGATGGATGGAACCTGACTCAGTTGATGGAGGGCTGCTATACGGCGGCGCGCACCGGACAGGCTTACGTCTTCTGATCTCTTCGGGCGCAGGCAGGTTGTTCTCGCTTCTCTAGCGTACATCCTTCGCAGAGGCGCACTGCCTGCGTCCTTGCATCCCTACCCGTTCTGACATCGCCACTTTGCAACTATGGGACAGACAGAATGACCGAAGACCCCGCCGAAGCCGTCTACGCCTTCGTACGAACCGTTCCTCCCGGAAAGGTCGTCACCTACGGGCAGGTTGCCGCCATGGTAACGGAGGTCTCCCTGACCGCGCGGCAGGTGGGACAGATCATGAACGCCAGCCCGCCGGATGTCCCCTTTCAACGGGTTGTGGGAGCCGGCGGACATCTACCAATCGGCAAACGCGGACCGCACTTGAAGACACTTCAGCGCAGACTGCTGGAGGAGGAGGGTGTCTCCTTCCTACCCAACGACTGCGTGGACATGAGAAAACATCAGTGGATGCCGCAGGCGGAGGAGCCGCGCGGCTTATTCGAGGAGTGGTGAAAGTGATTGTTGCATCGGCTCCGGGACGCTGCGGGATCATCGGCAATCCCAGCGATATGTACGGCGGAAGCGTTATCAGCATCAGCACCTGCGAACGGGCGACCTGCCGGCTGGAGTTGTCGGATCGTCTGATACTCTCCGCAGAGGATGAATCACAGGCGCCCCGGACGCAGGAGGATCTTGCACTGCGGGGCGACAAACTGGATATCGCCCGCGCCACACTGACCTACTTTCAGATAGACCCTGCGACGGCAAGATTCACCGTCAGCCAGTCCACCGAGATCGCCATGCAGTCGGGGATGGCAGGCTCTACCGCGCTGATCGTCTCTCTGGTCGGCGCGCTGGATCGCTTTTTTGGCTGGAAGATGCATCCCTGGGCAATCGCGGAGACGGCGCGCAAGATTGAATATCGGGTTATGAAGGTGCTGTGCGGTCTGCAGGATCAGCACATGGCGGTCTTCGGCGGGCTGAACTTTATGGACTTTGCCCGCAAAGAGAGGCTGGAGCAGCGGGATGATGAGCCGCTGGCAACTGTGGAGCCGCTGCACCGCTACTGCCCCGATGTCCCTCTGCTGGCGGCGCATACCGGGATCAAGCACCACTCCGGAACGGTGCATAAGAGTCCCCGCGAACGCTGGCTTGCCGGCGAAAAGCTGGTGGTGGAGACCTTCGAGACACTGGGCGCACTGGCGCGTCTTGGCAAGCGCGCTCTGCTCGATCGAGACTGGGCGAAGCTGGGCGCACTCATGAATGAGAACCATCGTCTGGTCGCCAATCTGGGAGGCTCCGGTCCGGCAAACGATCACCTGATCGAAACCGCGCGAAAAGCGGGCGCATGGGGCGCAAAACTGGCGGGAGCGGGCGGGGGCGGAACCATACTGGTTCTGACCGATAAGCCCGATGATATAGGCAGACGTCTGCTGGATGCCGGAGCGGATCGGCTGTTCTTCCCTCAGCCGCGCGCCGGGTTAACTGTTTTAGAGGAGTAGTGCAATGATTATCACCAGTCGCGCACCCGTCCGCCTGGACTTTGCCGGAGCATGGACGGATGTCAACATCTTTGCGCTGGGAGCTGGGGGCGCGGTTGTCAACGCCACGATCAACTACTATGTCGAGGGACGGCTGGAGGCGGAAGACCCGACCCGACAGACCGGCAGAGAGGGCATTCAGGTCTCCTACTCCTGCGACCTTCCCTCCGGTTCCGGGCTGGGAACCTCCGCCGCGCTCAACGTCTGCTGGCTCAGCCTGGTGCAGTCTAGACCTCCCGAATCCCTGCAGGATCGCATCCGCATCGCCGAACTCGCCTATCAACTGGAGGAGATACTGGGCATTCTGGGCGGCAAACAGGATCAGTACGCGGCGGCGGTAGGCGGCTTCAACTACCTCACCTTCGGCAAGGAGGTGACGGTGGAGCGTCTGCCGGTCGCGCCGGAGATGGTTCGAGCGCTAGAGGAGAGGCTGGTGCTCTGCTACACCGGCAAGTCGAGGCTCTCCGGCAACATTCATGAAAACGTATGGGGCGCGTTCCGGCGTGGAAACCCGGAGACCGTCAACGCGCTCTACTACCTTCGCAACTGTGCGATCCGCATGAAGACAGTTCTGCTGGAGCAGAACATCCCGGAGTTTGGCGAGCTGATCGGGCAGAGCTGGAAGCATCAAAAAGCGCTCGATCCATCGGTCACCAATGAGCAGATCGAGACCCTCTTCCAGATCGCGGAGCGCGCGGGCGCGCCTTACGGGAAAGCCTGCGGGGCGGGAGGGGGAGGCTGTCTGCTCTTCTTCACCGATCCTGATAAAAAGAGCGCGGTTTCAGAAGCCCTCGCCGAAGCCGGCGCGCGGATTATCCCCTTCCAGTTTGAGTTCGAGGGTCTGCAGGTGATGCGGCAGGAGTAGCCGATCGCCCGACGCAAAGGAGAGAGCTCGGACATGAACCATGCTTTTCCTCATACGCTCTGCCTGATCTTCTGGACGCTCGCACTGATGTCATTCGCGGCGGAACCGTCCCGTGCGCAGGAGCCGTTTCGTGCGGGAGCCGCGCGCGCCAGCATCACCCCCGACCTGAAGAGCATGCCCTGCATGCTGGGCGGCTACGTCTCTCCAGAGCGGCTGGGCAAGCCCGCAACAGGGGTTCGCGACACCTGCTTTGCGCGCGCGCTGGTGATCTCAGACGGGAAAAGCAGATGCGTGCTGGTCTCGCTCGATCTCTGTTTCGTTCCGGAGAGCTTCCGGAACGCCGTCTTTGAGCGCATTCGCGATACGGGCATATCCCCCGACAGCCTCTTCCTCTCCGCCACCCACACCCACTCCGCTCCTGACCCCCTCGCCCTGCACAGCGGCAACACAGGACCGGCAGGCGCGCTCACCACCTACGACCCGAAACTGACGGCATGGATGGCGGACCGGGTTGCCGACGCCATCAAGGAGGCGGACGCGCGCCAGAAGCCGGCTCAGATCGGCAGCGGGCAGATGCAGGGACTGGGGATGAACCGCAACCGCCGCGGGGAGAACCTCACCGATGACGAGATGACCTGCCTGAAGATCACGGATCGCGACGGCAGTCCGATCGCCGCGGTCTTCGTCTATGCGGCGCATCCGGTCTACTATGGAGCCGACATGCTGGAGGTCTCCGGCGACTGGTCCGGCGTCTTCGCCCGTCAGATGGAGGCGAACCTGCCCGGCGCGACCGTCCTCTTCCTCAACGGGGCGGAGGGCGATGCCTCTCCCAACGGCTCCGATGAGGGAACGTCCTCGGATAAGATCAACACCTACGCTGCTAAACTCTCCCTGAAGGCAAACGCTCTCTACCAGAGCATCGGCGTTAAACCGGAGGGCACGCTGCGCGGATGGATCCATCGCGTCGAACTAGGCGCGCCGATCCCCCATCCCTTCTTCCTGCTTGCCGCCGGATCGCTGCGCGCCACCCAGGAGCAGGCGCGGGAACTGGTCAACCGCCTCATGCCGACCTCCTCACCGATCAGCCTCCTGCAGGTCGGCGACGCGCTGCTGATCGGTCTGCCCGGCGAACCGACCGCCGCTGTGGGGCTGGCGGTGAAAAAGATGGCGCGAGAGCGCGGCTTCAGGAATCCGGCGGTCGTAGCGCTGACAAACGGATGGCTCGGTTACCTCGTAACTGCGCAGCAGTACCGCGCCGGAAAGTATGAGGCGACGATGTCGTTCTTCGGCGAAAAGATCGGTGAGAAGATACTGGAGGGCATATCAAAAGGGATGCAGAGATAAGTGGCTACCCGCCGGGTTACTGCCCGATTGAATCAGGCTACACTTTGACAGACGCTGGAAGCAGTTTCGATCCTGCTCAACACGACACAGAAGGTGTCGCTGGAGCAGGGTAAAGAGTTGAAGCAGCTGGAAGCGGCTCTTGCTTCGGAGATCATGAATACGCGGTATGCGCGAACAGGCTGAAGACCGGTCGGGAGAACTCCCGACCGGTTTTTCGTATATCCTCCGGGAAGGAGTTAACCCGATGCATTCTGTCTTCGCTCTGGGCGCGCCGGAGTATATTCTGACACGTCAGCAGTGGATACCGCGACCGAAGGAGGAGGTCTTTGCCTTCTTCTGCGACCCATACAACCTCTGCAAGATCACGCCGGAGTGGATGCTGTTTCATATCGTCTCCATGCAGCCGCCGACCATCGGACAGGGAACGATCATCAACTATCGCCTGCGGTGGATGGGAATGCCGATACGCTGGAGAACGCTGATTGACGAGTGGGAACCCGGACGCAAGTTTGTGGACACCGCTCTGATAAGCCCCTACATCCTCTGGCATCACACCCATACCTTTGAACCGGTGTCGGAGGGCATCCTGATGACGGACCGCGTCCGCTATCGTCTGCCGTTCGGACCGCTGGGCATTCTGGCGCACCGGATAATGGTTCAAAGGCAGCTAGACGAGATATTCGACTATCGCATCCAGCGCATTGCAGAGCTGCTCTGTGACGGGCAGGTCTACCTGCACCCGCCCAAATAGAAACGCCTCCTCTCCGATTTGACGGGAGAGGAGGCGCAGTCCTGCAGACAATTAAGAGCGCATCTTGTGGATCGCCTCCCCCTTCGCGTCCAGCGAGGCTTCCAGGATCGCCTCCGCCAGCGTCGGATGGGCGTGAACCATCGTCATCAACTCCTCGACGGTCGCCTCCAGCTTCATCGCCGTAACCGCCTCATGGATCAGGTCGGAGGCGTGCGGTCCGACGATATGGACGCCCAGAATCTCGCCGTACTTCCGCTCCGAGACGACCTTGACCATCCCCTCCTGCTGATCTATCGCCATCGCCTTGCCGAGCGGACGGAACGGGAATCTGCCGACCATCACGTCGTACCCCGCCTCGCGCGCCTGCTTCTCAGTCATCCCGACCCATGAGACCTCCGGCTCGGTGAAGATCGGAGAGGGAACCGTGTGATAGTCCATCTTCGCCTCATGTCCCATTGCGTTCTCGGCGGCGATCACGCCCTGATGCGACGCCACATGCGCCAGCGCCATCTTGCCGGTTACATCCCCGATGGCGTAGATGTTGGGAACGCTGGTCTGCATCCGCTCGTTGACCGCGATGCCGTTCTTCTCCATGGCAATCCCCAGCGCCTCCAGACCGAGATTCTGTATGGAGGCGCGACGCCCCGCTCCCACCAGAATCACCTCCGCAGAAAGGGTTGTCTCTCCCTTCTCCCCACTGACGGTCGCATGCAGGAGTCCGTCTTTTCGCTCCACCTTCGTCAGCCTGCTGCTGGTGTGGAACTTGATGCCCTGCCGGGTCAACGCCTTCTTCAGCTCCGCCGCGATCTCCGCATCGCCCAGCGGCATGATCTCCGGCATCATCTCGACGATATGGCACTCGGCTCCCAGACCGTTGAAGACATAGCCGAACTCCAATCCGACCGCGCCCGCCCCCAGCAGGATCATGCTCTTCGGAACCGCTTTGCAGGTGACGGCATCATCGCTGGTCCAGACCCCCTCCCCCTCCAGTCCGGGAACCGGCGGAATGATCGGACGGGAGCCGGTCGCGATGATGATATTCGCAGCGGTGAGCGTCTCCTTCTTTCCGCCCTCCAGGGTCACCTCAACGCTGTTTTTCCCCGTGAGCGCGGCGACGCCGACGATCTTCTTGACATGATTGGATTTCAGAAGGTTTTCGACGCCGCTTCGCAGCGCCTTGACGATCTTCTCCTTGCGATCCATGATCTTGCCAAAGTCGTAGGAGACCTCCCCGGTTAACACGCCCATCTTGAGGGCGGACTTTGCCGCATGGTACCGCTCAACGCTGGCGATCATGGTTTTGGTCGGGATGCATCCCCAGTTGAGGCAGACGCCCCCCCACTCCCGCGCATCGCGCTCAATACAGGCGACTCTGGCGCCCAGCTGCGCGGCGCGAATGGATGCGACATATCCTCCCGGTCCTGAGCCGATCACCACCACATCAAAATCGAATGTACCTGATTGAGACACCGCTTTTCCTCCTCTATTCATGCCAACGCATTGTAGCACACTCTATCCACTGCCTGCAAACTGCCCGTTCTGGATGAAAAAGAGGCGGATTTGCATGAAAAAATACGTTCAACCCCTTGTCATAAATATCTGGCATGGGGTATATTCACCGTGGATTAGCACTCAGGATGTGAGAGTGCTAAAAACGATTTGAATAGATGTGTGGTTCAACCAGGTTCAGACACTAAACATCAGGAGGTACTCGACAATGGCGCTGAAGCCTCTGGGAGATCGTTTGATCGTCAAGCCCCTTCAGGCGGAGGAGATGACCGCAGGCGGGATCGTCCTCCCCGACTCGGCTCGCGAGAAGCCGCAGCAGGGCGAGGTGCTCGCCATCGGACCGGGCAAGCTGCTGGAGAACGGCAAGGTGGTCGCCATGGAGGTGAAAGTCGGCGATACCATCTACTATGCCAAGTACGGCGGCACCGAGGTGAAGGTGAACGGCGAGGATCTGGTTATCCTTCGCCAGGACGATGTCCTTGCCATCGTAGAGAAGTAACCGGTCGTTTCAAAGTAGCTTTAGATAACCCACAGGAGATAGACATATGGCAGCTAAGGAGCTTCGCTTTGATGAGGATGCCCGCCGCTCTCTTGAGCGCGGCGTAAACATTCTGGCTGAGGCTGTGAAGGTTACCCTCGGTCCCCGGGGTCGTTATGTTGTGCTGGAGAAGAAGTTTGGCTCCCCCTCGCTCGTGGATGACGGCGTGACCATCGCTAAAGAGATCGAGGTGGAGGATTCGTTCGAGAACATGGGCGCGCAGCTTGTGCGCGAAGTCGCCTCCAAGACCAACGATGTCGCCGGCGACGGAACCACCACCGCGACCGTGCTGGCGCAGTCCATCGTTCGTGAGGGTCTGAAGACGGTTGCCGCGGGCGCAAACCCGATGCTGGTGAAGCGCGGTATTGACCGCGCCGTGGAGGCGGCGGTTGCCGAGATTCAGTCCATCGCGACACCGGTTGAGACCAAAGAGGCGATCCGCCAGGTTGCTACCAACTCCGCCAAGAACACCCAGATCGGTGACATGATCGCCGAGGCGATGGACAAGGTGGGCAAGGACGGCGTCATCACCGTGGAGGAGAGCAAGGGAACCCAGACCAGCCTGGAGCTGGTGGACGGTATGCAGTTTGACAAGGGCTACATCTCGCCCTACTTCGTCACCGATCCCGAGCGCATGGAAGCCGTTCTGGATGAGCCGCTGCTCCTCTTCTATGAGAAGAAGATCAGCGCGATCGCGGACCTGATCCCTCTGCTCGAGAAGGTCGCCCGCATGGGCAAGCCGCTCGTCATCGTCGCGGAAGATGTGGAAGGCGAGGCGCTGGCGACCCTGGTGGTCAACAAGCTGCGCGGAACCATCAACAGCGTGGCGGTGAAGGCTCCCGGTTTCGGTGACCGCCGCAAGGCGATGATGGAGGATATGGCGATCCTCACCGGCGGCAAGTTCATCACCGAGGACCTGGGCATCAAGCTGGAGAACGTGGACACTAGCCTGCTCGGAACGGCTAAGCGCGTGACGGTCACCAAGGACGATACCACCATCGTGGACGGAGCCGGCGACAAGCACGCCATTGACGGACGCATCGCGCTCATCAAGCGGCAGATCGAGGAGACCGAGAGCGACTACGATCGCGAGAAGCTGCAGGAGCGTCTGGCGAAGCTCTCCGGCGGCGTGGCGGTGATCAAGGTCGGCGCGGCGACCGAGACCGAGCTGAAGGAGCGCAAGCATCGCTATGAGGACGCCCTCTCCGCAACCCGCGCCGCGGTGGAGGAGGGCATCGTTCCCGGCGGCGGCGTTACGTTGCTGCGTGTGATCAAGGCGGTTGAGAAGCTGGAGGCGGAGGGCGATGAGAAGATCGGCATCAATATCGTCCGACGCGCTCTGGAGGAGCCTGCGCGCTGCATCGCCGACAACGCGGGCGTTGAAGGCTCCGTGATCGTGGAGCATATCAAGAACGCTGGCGGCAACATCGGCTTCAACGCGATGACCGGCGAATACGAGGATATGCTGAAAGCCGGTATCGTGGACCCGGCGAAGGTGACCCGCTCCGCCCTCCAGAACGCGGCTTCCATCGGCTCGATGGTTCTGACTACCGAGTGCCTGGTCGCGGAGAAGAAGGAGGAGAAGCCTGCCGCTCCCGCGATGCCGCCCGGAGGCGGAATGTACTGATACGCTGTAGACGAGAGGAGAGCGCCGGAGCCAGCAGTGGCTCCGGCGTTTTTCATGATGAACATAAAAAGCCCCGTCTGCCTGAACACGGCAGACGGGGCTTTTATCTCCTATCGGACTATCAGATCAGTGCCGGAGCAGCTCCGACGGTCCCAGATGGCGCAGCTTCTTGAGAGCGCGAAGCTCGATCTGTCGCACGCGCTCGCGGGTTACATGCAGGCGGCTGCCCACCTCTTCCAGTGTTCGGGCGTAGCCGTCATCCAGTCCGAACCGCATCCGCAGAACGTCTCGTTCGCGAGCGGTCAATTTATTCAGCACCTCCTCAATCTGTTCGCGGCGGATCAGATTGAGCGTAGCTTCCGAGGGAGAGGGAGCGTTCTGGCACTGGATAAAGTCGGAGAGCTGGCTGTTGTCCTTCTCACCGACCGGAGTCTCCAGCGAGAGCGGCTCCATGGCGATCCGCATGATCTCGTTCACGCGCTCGACAGAGACCTCCAGCTCGCGCGCCAGTTCATCTACGGTCGGCTCACGATGGAGCTGCTGGCGCAGTCTTCCGCTCGCTTTCACTAGCTTGTGGATAATCTCTGCGACATAGACGGGGATTCGGATCGTTCGTCCCTGGTTAATAATGGCTCGGGCGATGGCTCGGCGGATCCACCAGGTGGCATAAGTACTGAAACGGTAACCTTTATCGGGGTCAAACTTCTCAACCGCGCGGATCAGTCCGATATTGCCCTCCTGAATGAGATCGGGAAGGGGAATTCCCCGCACGCTGTACTTCTTGGCGATACTGACAACGAGGCGTAGGTTTGCCTCTGTCAGTCGGTCTTTGGCGCGCTTGTCTCCACGTCGAACCGCCCGCGCCAGTCTTATCTCCTCGTCAGAGGTGAGAAGTTGTGCGCTGCGCGCACGACTCACCCAGACTTGAACATCTTCGTCCCGCTCGTGTCGGATGGCGGCAACGGCATACTCATCCTCCACGTTGTCTTCGACCTCTCCGAGGGGTGCATCAGTCGCGTCGTCCTCAAGAACATCCGCAATGCTGATCAGTTCGTCGTTTGGCTCATCTCCGAAAACGTCCTTGACATCGTCTTCGATGAACTCCGTGGTGAGGCTGTGATCGGTAGTATCACCTTTGAGCAACGACGGGCGCGGTCGTTCCAGAACGGCGATGCTGCTACTCATTCTCTGGTACCCTCCTTATGTTGGGCGACCCCATGTCGGGTCTAGCGTAGCCTTGCCTTGAAACGTAATCACCTCTCCCGGATTTTGCCCGATTGACCAGTTCACAATACGCTCCTGGCTTGATCGGAGATCAGTAAAACGCTTTATAAATGCAGTGAGTGGAAGAGCGTTTACCAATAATCAGCGTTGAGCCGTTCAGCTGTAGCCTCTGAATAAACCGGAGGATTTCCCCGTTGAAACCCTGGAATATCGGTACGGCTCCACCGGTCAGGTGTCAGGCGATTTTCATAAACAGGCTGAAATTATACTTTTTTTCACAAACGGACCTGTGATGTATAACGATCTCTACGATCATGGTTCAGTATAAGGCAGTTGAAACGTTTTGTCAAGATAAATTTCAGACGGGATCCCTTCTGAAGCCTCCAGGACACACGTTTCATGCCTGTCAACTCTACGAGAGGCTTCTTAACTCGTGGACTATCTCACAAAGTCGGTCCACCGTATAGTCAATCGCCTCCTCCGTCGTGCTGCGTCCAAGAGTCAGGCGCAGCGCGCCGCGCGCGGTCTCCACAGGAATTCCCATCGCGAGGAGAACGTGGGAGGGTTCAACGGAGCCGGTTGTGCAGGCTGATCCGGCAGATGCATACACTCCTGCCATATCCAGGGACAGGAGCAGGGACTCCCCCTCCACTCCCGGAAAGCAAAAGTGGACGTTGTTGGGAAGCCTGTTGCCGGTCGGTCCATTCAGCCGAACATCCGGAATCCGTGTTAGAACCGACTCAATCAACCGGTCTCGAAGAGTGACGAGGCGGCAGCTCTCCGCTTCCCTCTGCGACAGCGCCAGGCGCGTCGCGACACTGAATCCTACGATCCCGGCTACATTTAAAGTTCCAGCCCGCTTCCCTCTCTCCTGCTCGCCTCCTTCAAAAAAAGCGGCGATTTTTTGCCCCCGTCGAATATAGAGCGCGCCGACCCCTTTCGGACCATACAGCTTGTGTCCGGAGAGCGACAGGAGATCTATCCCCATCTGACGGACGTCTATCGGCAGCTTTCCGAAGGTCTGCACGGCGTCCACATGCAGCGGCACGCCCATCTCCTGACAGACAGCCCCTATTTCGGCGACCGGCTCAACAGTTCCTACTTCATTGTTCGCATGCATCACCGAAACCAGAAACGTGTCAGAGCGTATACGACTGCGAACGCTCTCCGGTTCCACAAAACCGCAGGAATCTACCGGGATCAACTCCAGGTCAAAGCCCATTCGCTGCAGGGTTTGAGCGGGATCCAGCACGGAGTGGTGCTCGATGGGGGTTGTCAGCAGGTGCCGCTTTCCGTCTGGCGCAGCTTGAGCCATCCCTTTGACCGCCCAGTTGTTGGACTCCGTTCCGCCGGAGGTGAAGTAGATCTCCTCCGGATCGGCGTTGACCGCCGCCGCAATCGTCTCGCGCGCCGCATCTACGGCTTCACGGGCAAGCGCGCCTGCTGCGTAGATGGTCGCAGGATTGCCGAATCGCTCAATGAAATAGGGGATCATCTCCTGCAGGACGGCAGGATCGGTGGGAGTGGTGGCTGCGTAGTCCAGATAGACGGGTAGTTCGAGCATGGATTAAAAGAGCCAAAAACAGACAGTTACCGCTAACATAGGGACTTTACCGGTCTGATTACGTTAACTATAGGATCATCTACGTTCATCTACGCGATGACGTTGCCGGGCGCCTGTGCGAAGTTTCGGGCTCTACAGGCAGTTGACCATCGCATGGGTCTGCGCGATCGGGCACTTATTGCTCGCCTGAGAACCGCACCGCAGACAGATGTCAAACGCGATATCCTGTTTTTCGTGCACAGCCGCCTGAATGAAACTATGCAGTCCGCGCAGAAGCGCCTGCCGATCGCTCTCCTCCATGGAGGAGAGGAACTGCTGCAGCCGCGCGATGCGCTCCTGCTCCATCTGCTCGGTAAGTTCAGTTCCGCGCTCGGTCAGTTTGACCTGCACCTCTCGCCGGTCGGAGGGATTGGTGATCCTCTCGACAAGCCCCTGCTTCTCCAGCCGCTTCACCATGTTGGTAGCGGACGGATAGCTGATTGCCAGTCCCTCCGCCAGATCGCCCATCAGAACATTCTTATGCAGCCAGATATAACGCATGGCATGGATCTGAGGAAAACTGACCGTCTGATCGGTCAGTTCTGAGATCAGATTCTGGCTGAGAGTCTTATACATGATCTGCACGAAGAGATCGGATACACGGATCGCTTCGCTGGTAGTAACTTCATCCATCTGTTGTAACCACCTTTCCGGCTGTCAGCCCCTTGCACCATCTCAAGGAGTGCGCCGCCAGCCAGATCTATCTTTTCATTCTTCTTTATCTATCCACTAGAATCCTACCATAAACGTTTAGGTGTGTCAAAACAACTAATTTAAGATTTTCGAGTGGTACAATACCTTCTGTGAGACACAGGCGTCTCATCAGCTCTTCATCCAGATTTTCAGGACCGACAGACGGGAGTGCGCTCGCCATGTTCAGCGGGATTGTGGAGGGAACGGGAAAGATCGTCCGGTTGATCCGCGGAGCGGATTCGGCACGGCTGACCATTGACGCCGGAGAGATTTCGGAGGGAGTCTCTGTCAGCGACAGCGTCTCCATCAGCGGGGTTTGCCTGACGGTCGTGCAGAAAGCGGGGACGCTGCTCAGTTTTGACGCCATTCCGGAGACCCTACATCGGAGCAGCCTGAAGGCGGTCAACGAAGGGGACTATGTGAACGTCGAACGCTCCCTCGCGGTCGGCGACCGTATCGGCGGACATTTCGTGCAGGGGCATGTGGACGGCACAGGCGTTCTTCGCAAAGTGACCCCGGTGGATAACGCGCTCATCCTGGAGATCGAGATTCCGGACGACCTGCTGCGCTACATGGTTCCCAAAGGCTCGGTCTCCCTGGACGGCATCAGCCTGACCATTGTAGATGTTCTTCCGGACGCATTTACCGTCTGGATCATCCCGCACACCATGGAGATCACCACCCTGAAATACCGGAAGATCGGCGATCCGCTCAATATCGAGGTGGATATGATTGCCAAGTACATCGAACGTCTGCTGATGGATCGCGGCGCCCTACCGGCGGATAGAGCCGGTTCCGGGAGTTAACTCGTTTACAGAAAGCGATTATGAGCTTCAGCACCATAGAAGAGGCGATAGAAGAGATCCGCCAGGGTCGCATGATTATCGTGGTGGATGACGAAGATCGCGAGAACGAAGGCGATCTCATTATGGCTGCCGAAAAGTGCACGACGGAAGCCATGAACTTTATGGTCACCCACGGGCGGGGAATTCCCTGCATCCCCACGACCGCGCGCCGACTGGCGGAGCTTGACCTGCCGATGATGGTCGGACACAACACCTCGCGTCTCGGTACGGCGATGGCAGTCACGGTTGACGCGAAACATGGAACCACCACCGGCGTATCCGCTGCGGATCGTGCGGTAACAGCGCGGCTCTTCGCGGACATGAACGCGCGCCCGCAGGATCTGACCAGACCCGGACATGTGATTCCGCTCCGCGCCGAAGAGGGAGGCGTTCTGCGGCGCGCCGGACATACGGAGGCGACGGTAGACCTGTGTCGTCTGGCAGGGCTCTATCCCGCCGGGGTACTGTGTGAGATCATGTCCAGCGACGGCACAATGGCGCGGGTTCCCGAACTGCTGGAACTGGCGAAGCGATTCGATCTGAAGATCATCACCATCGCCGACCTGATCGAGTACCGTCGCCGTACCGAACGGTTGATCCAGCGAGTCGCCACCACCACGCTTCCCACTGGAAAATATGGCACGATGACAGTTCACGCCTACACCTCCACGGTGGACAATACAGAGGCGCTGGCGATTGTCCGAGGCGATATTTCGGGCGGCGAACCGACGCTCGTGCGCGTTCACTCCTCCTGCCTGACCGGCGACCTGCTCGACTCACTGCGCTGCGACTGCGGCGATCAACTGCACATGGCGCTGGAGAGAATCCATCAGGAGGGTCGAGGCGCGCTCATCTACCTCCAGCAGGAGGGTCGGGGCATCGGGATTGTCAACAAGATCAAAGCTTACGCCCTGCAGGATCGGGGCGCGGATACCGTCGAAGCCAATCTGGAGCTGGGGTTCAAACCGGATCTGCGCGACTACGGTATCGGGGCGCAGATCATGGTTGATCTCGGTCTGAAGAAGTTACGCTTCATGACGAACAATCCCGCCAAAGTCAAGGGCATTGAGGGGTACGGGCTGGAGATTGTGGAGTGGGTTCCCATCCGCGCCCGTGTCAATGCCCACAACAAGCGCTACCTGCAAACGAAGAAAGAGAAGCTGGGACATATCTTTTCTGAAACCGATCTTCCCCCGGAAGGATAGTGTGAGTATGGTGAAGAAGTACGAGGGTCGTCTCGTCGCAGAGGGTTTGAGTTTCGGAATCGTCGTCAGCCGTTGGAACTCCATCTTCACCGAAAGGATGCTGGAAGGCGCGCTGGATACGCTGGTCCGGCATGGCGTCAGCGAGGAGAGTATCGAAACCGCCTTTGTGCCGGGAACCTGGGAGATCCCGGTCGTCGCGCAGAAGATGGCGCAGTCCGGCAAATATCATGCACTCATCTGTATCGGCTGCCTGATACGCGGAGAAACGCCTCACTTCGACTACCTTGCAGGAGGGGTAACCTCCAGCCTTGCCGGGATCGCACTCTCGTCCGGACTGCCGGTTACCTACGGGATCATCACGGTCGAGAACCTGGAACAGGGGCTGGAGAGAGCGGGAAGCAAAGCCGGCAATAAGGGAGCGGAAGCGGCGGCGGCGGCGATCGAGATGGCGAACCTGATGAGAGCGCTGGGGTAGACGGATGAGGAGAGCGGCTGGATATATCCTGATTTTTCTCGTCGGCTGCATGGCAAGCTGGTTTGTGCTCACCTACCTGAGCGCAAACCGACGCCCGAACGCCGACGCTTCCATGAAGAATGTGCTGGCATCTCTGGAGAGACCGGCGGCTCCCTATGTCGCGCCTGCCAACCCGTTCGTGCAGGCGTCCGCGAAGATCACTCCCTCCGTCGTCAATATAGACACGCTGGAAGAGCGGCGCGTGGAGAGCAGAAACGTCTTCGGCGATCCGGTCGCGCGGTTTCTTCGCGTTCAGGGCAAAGGCTCCGGGGTAATCCTGACCTCGGACGGCTATATCGTCACCAACAGCCATGTGGTGGAAGGAGCCAGAATTATCCGTGTAACCACCGTCACCGGCAAGAAGTACGACGGCAGGATCGTGGGAGCCAACCCCGATTCCGATCTTGCGGTGGTGAAGATTGAGGCGAGCAATCTCGTCCCGGCAGAACTAGGAGACTCCTCACAGATGCGCGTAGGAGATGATGTTCTTGCGGTCGGATATCCTCTCGGCATCGGCACTACCGTCACGCACGGCATCATCTCTGCAACGGACCGGCGTAATCTGCAGGTAGGAGAGGGCAGACTGCTTGCGCAGGCGATACAGACCGACGCCCCGATCAACCGCGGCAACTCCGGCGGCGCGCTGGCGAACATTCAGGGGCAGCTGATCGGCATCAACACCGCTATCGCATCGGAAAACGGGGGCGGGAATATCGGGATCGGCTTTGCCATTCCCGTCAATCTGGCGCGAAGCATTCTCAAAGAGATCATCCTCAAGGGCAGAAAGCTCCCCCCGCTGCCCAACGATCCCTTCGTCGGCATCATCTACACTCCCCTTCCGGAGCCGCTCGCCAGAGAGCTGAACCTTGAGCCGGGAGAGGGCGTTCTCATTCGCGAGGTCGAGCCGCTGACGGCAGCGGCGGACGCCGGCTTAAAACGCGGAGATATTCTGCTGGCAATTGACGGCAGGAAGATCGGCAGTCAGGAGGAGGTTCGCAACATCATCAAAAGCAAGAAGGTGGGCGAACAGGTCACGCTGACGCTGCTTCGGGAAGAGGGACGCCGCGAAGAGGTAACGATTGTGCTGATGCGTCGTCCGCAGGGGCTGTAACCTCTCACGCCCCCTGCAGCGTGCGCGACCGGCGCACCCGATTCTCCCAGACGGAGACCTCTGTCAATCCGTGTTTCACTGCCAGGCTCGCCGCCAAGCTGTATGAGTCCGCCAGGTCTTCCGGACGATGACTGTCGGAACCGAGTGAGAGGTTTCTTCCCCCGCACTCCGCGTACAGACGAATATGCTCCTCACAGGGATAGGTGTGCCCCACCCCCTGCCTCAGTCCTGCTGTGTTGATCTCCAGCGCCACCCCCCGACGAATCATCTCCTCATAGAGCATCATGATCTGATCGCGATAGGGCGACGGGTCGTAGGGTCCCAGACGCGGAACGGCACGGCGATTGGCATACTCCAGATGACCGACGATATCTATCAATCCGCTGCGCACGGAGTCGTGCACCGCCTGAAAGTAGAGGCGGTACGCCTCGACGACGCTTCTGTCTCTGAGATAGGCGTCCGACATGATCGGAACCCGGTCCACATAGTGCACCGATCCGATCACGAAGTCAAACGGATGCTGCTGAAGATAGACGGCGATCTTATCCTCAAACCATCGCTGATAGTCTATCTCCACCCCCATCCGTATCATGAGCGCGCCCGAAAACTCCTCCCGCGCCTTCTCGATCTCCCGGCGGTAGCGTTCATAATCGAAGTAGTCCACCACCGGGTCGGCGGGATCGAAGTCCTTGTGCTCCGAGAAGCCGATCTCCTCAAGTCCGATCTCCACTGCGCGGAGACACTGGTCTCTTATAGAGGCTTTCCCGTCGTGGGAACAGAAGGAGTGCACCTGAAAGTCCACCGCATAGAAGCCGTCAATCATGGTCAGTTTTCCGAAATCTCAATCTCCACATCGCTGGTTAAATCCGTAATCTTCCACTGCTCCAGCGAATAGAGACCAAACCACTCTGAAGAGCGCACCTTCTCCAGGGTAACCCTGATCCTGACATCGTTATAGTAGATAGAGTTCATCTCGTTCGACTGCTCCCCGAGGGAGATGGTTGCCTGAATAACCGCTCCCTGCCCCCGCTGGATGACCGACAGGTCTTTCCAGGTGACCACGAAACGGCTCTTATCTATCTCGTTGAGGGAGCGCGCCAGTGCCCTTCGCAGCTGATCTGGACGCTTTTTGAAGATAGAGGCATCGGTGGCAAACAGCTCCATCACCGCGTCTACATCCCCGCGCTCCAGCGCGCTCACACCTCTTTTCAGAAACTTTTCCGCCTCTGAAGGGTTCATCACCGGAGCGGAAACGTCTCTGTACAGAAGGGTCATGGCGACAACGGACACGAGGAGGATTATCGCGGCGGTTAGAATAATCTTGGAAGAGCGTCTCACGCAGCGTACCTGGATCGAGATGAGTATCTCCCCCCTGAACGGTCAGAGAGGATCACCCCCCATACTACAGTTTATTGGCGTTCCCGTCAATCCCGTTTTCCTGCTCTGTCACGTTACACGGACACACCAACGATGAGAATTGAGGACTACCCAGAGTGGAGAGAGACAATCGAATCGCTGGCGGAGACAGGAGGGACAACGCTCATTCTGGGCGGGACGGATACTGGGAAGACGACCTTCTGTACGCTGCTGGCGAATGCGACGCTGGAAAGAGGAGAGCGGGTCGCCATCGTGGATGCGGACATCGGACAGTCTGAGATCGGTCCGCCAGGATGCGTCAGTCTGGGCTTGCCGGATGCGCCCGTCGCCGCCCTGAGTCAGATTCCTCCCGCCCGCTTCGCCTTTGTCGGGGCGACCTCTCCGCGCCACCACCTACTGGAACACGCGGTCGCTGTGCGACAGATGTGCGACTGCGCCAGGTCATCCCAGCCCTTCCTTCTGCTGATAGACACTACCGGCATGATTCAGGGTCCCGCCGCGCGCCGCCTCAAACAGAGCAAGCTGACCCTGCTGCAGCCCGATCATGTCGTGGCGATCCAGCAGAAAGCGGAGTGCGAGGCGCTGCTGTCCCCGCTACGGTTCTCCGACGCAGCGAAAGTCCATCGCCTTCCCATAGCGTCGGTCATCCGAAAAAAGACGCCCGCCCTGCGCGCCCAGAGAAGAGCCGGGCGTTTCGCCCTCTACTTCCAGAACGCTGAGACACGGCTTTTCCAATTCGACGAGGTGGCGATGTCGGGAACCTGGCTTAACGGCGGCTCCCCGCTCCCGACGCCCCAGCGCAAAACGCTCATCAGTCTGCTGGGCGTTCACGTCTTCTACGCGGAGATGTGTGACCGGCATCTGGGGGTTATCACCAACGTAATGCCGCGGGATCAGGATCACTACGGCTTGATCCAGGAGCAGTTTCGTCAGCAGGCGTTGACCATCACGCCGGCGGCGAAACTACGGCATCTGCTGATCGGTCTGGCGGATCAGAACGGCAGGACGGTTGCGCTGGGAACTCTGGAGAGCCTGAACTTCAGAACGCGGGAGATAGGCATCTTCACTCCCCTGCGAGCCGCCTCCGCCGTCAAACTGCTGCAGTTTGGCATTGTGCGCGTCAAACCAGACGGAACAGAGGTCGGGGCAAATCTGCCTGGCGATGTCTAAGGTGGCCTCTATCCCATTCCAAACAGGCGCGTGATCAACCAGTAAGCACCCATGACGGCAGTAAACCCAGACCCATAGTTGAGGAGCATTCTGAATTCTCGCGCTCCTCTTTCTCCGTTGAGGACCTCCTTCTTCCACTTGATCCTCATCAGAAGCGGGAACATCGCAGTTGCAATGATAATCTGTGCCAGCTCGATGCCCATATTGAATGAGAGCAGACAGAGGATCAGACCCTCTTTCGGAAGCAATTCGCTGAGGGAATGAGCAAATCCCATTCCATGGATGAGACCGAACGCCAGGATAATCATCCAACGATGCTTGATCTCTTCCCTGGAAAGGATGTTCTGTACGGCGACAAAGATGATGGTTGCAGCAACCCCGACATCGGCTAGATAGCCTGGCACTTGAAACCATCCCAGAGAGGTCATGATCAGTGTGCAGGCATGACCGATTGTAAATGCCGTCAGCATCTTCACCACGGAGACTAAGTGCATACAGGCAAAGATGATCGTAGCAATGAAGAGCAGGTGATCGAAACCGGTAAATAGGTGATCCATGCCCATCCAGCAGAAATCTAGGATGGTTCGGAAGAGATTGGCGCGAGTCTCAAAAGTTGCCGAGGGGGCAGAAGCGGTCAACACATAGCTTCCGCCGCCAACAGAGATAAGAGTTTTCGGGTCAAACCGCGCGGTAATGTCTAGATGTTTCGCCTGTTTTTCTGTATTCCACCGGAGTACCAGCTCGTATGTCTCCTGATCCTGCGTCCTCGCGGGATAGTGATAGGCAGCGATCAGCTTCGGAGAGATCTCTTTGCCGTCCGGCTTGACAATAAAGCGTGATTTGAGCCAGTCCAGGATGTTAGCGCGTGCTTCCTCTGAAATGTCCTCTCCCTTCATGTCCGAGGGACTTATGTCATTGCCGGCGATATCTGCAATAGGTCCATGAAGAGAACATTCTACGAAATTCGGAAAAACTTTAAATCGAGCATCCTCATTGCCTGCAATCGGATGTGCGTGGGCGGCGGGGAGGGATAGGATGATCGAGATGATATTGACGGCAATCATGCACGCTTTCGAGAGATGTCTCATCTCACTCCTCCTGACTGAAAAAAGCAGGGAACGCAAGAGCGATCTCTGCCAAATGGTGCCGTGAATGATGTTAGAGATAAAGAGGTTCTAACTACTCTTTTTCAGCAGGGGAAGACCTGTCACCTTGCTCTCAACAACCGTATACCCCTCCGGTATTGAGTCGAGCGCTCCGTCTTTCTCTGACTTGCTGAAAAAGTAAAGGGTCCTTTTTCCTCCTCTAGTCTCTGTGACTTTGCAGTGTAGATAGTAGGTGTCACCTGTTTTGGCAGACCTTACGCTAAACGCCATTAAATCCTCCTTCTATGACAGGTCATCCTGGTTTTCGAACAGTTCAACTACTCAATTCTTGTCGCACGGAGTGCACCCGACACGACCTGCAGGAGCGGCACAGGGAACGATTGATCAGATGCGCCCCGGCAACCGTCAATCCTCCCAGAACCAGAAGCGTTACGCTCAAGCCTCGCCCGTGACTTGCCCCATGGGTATGGGTTACATGTGCGGCATGATCGTGGTTGGCGGAACAGGCGGGAGGATGGGTCAGACGCCCCAGACAGAGCAGCCCAAGCCCGACAGAGAGCACAACCAGAGCGTGATAGGAACGATGCGACCGGAATCCCATCATCAGGCTGATGATGCCCAGAGAGGCGGACAGACCGATCAGCAGCCACTCAACCGCGTCATGCGCAAGAAATCCCAAGCCAACTAGCGGTAACAGCGTCACGGCTATCGGCATCAGAGCACAATGGATCGCGCAGAGAAAGGAGGCAGTCGCTCCCGCCCTATCTAGAACTTCCGGAGTTCCGGATCCAGCTGTTCTCAGAATATAAGACATGATGTTGAACCCTTTTACTTTTTCGAAAGTGTCGAAGTAGTATTCGTTGAAAATCCAACAGACGTTTTGTCTCCCTGACAACCTCCTCTTCACACCAGTCGGGATGAGCCACGTGCAGCAGTTCATGCACGATATCCTCCTCCGTCAGGGAGCGGGTATGCAGCAGGCAGGCTTCGTTTTGGTTCCAATAAATTCCTACCAGCGCACAGCCTCTTCTTCCGTCCTCTCCGGTAACCTGCAGGCGACTGATGCGCTCCAGTCGGACGGGCATTTTGATACTCAGCCGCATCTTCCATAATTCCAGCCAGTATAGCGCCTGATCATTCGATGATTTCCTGCCCTTCATCTCTCTCTTCTGTCGCTCCGGAAGTGAGCGAGTCGCCGTTTAGTCGGACAAAATCCTCTGGGGCACAGAGCCTCCAGACTTTGGTCCCGCAACAGATGCAGGAGCCTATGAGTACATAATCACCGCGTTGCGTTCGTGTAAGGGTAACCTGGGTCACCTTCTGCTTCATCTTACAACGCAGACAGTAAGCAGTTACTCCCCGGCTTCTTTTCCCCTGTACCATAGAGGCATCTTACCTTCTAAGATTACCTGTCCAGTAATACTGGCATTACCCGAGCCATCTGACAGAAAAGTTGGGTGCGCTTATAGTTAACGCACCCAGATAATCATCTTTTAGGAGAGGTGGGAGAGTGATGAAACAGGGCCCCTATGAGTCGAAATCGCTAGGCACAGTAAACTCGAATCCCTTTTATTCAGAGGGTATATTGAATGTGAACACAAGCATTGTACCATTAACAGTATAATTCTTACAAGTGTTTTTTCGTTCAAACCCGCTTTCTTGAGAAAAAAAGTGCTGAAAATTTATCTGGTCAGACATGGCGCGACGATCTGGAACGCGGAGCAGCGGATTCAGGGTCATACCGATGTCCCATTGAACGAAACCGGTCTCGAACAGTCCAGACGGATCGCGCAGCGGCTGAAGGATCAGAAAATAGATGCTGTCTGGAGCAGCGACCTCACGCGCGCGCGCGTGACGGCGGAGATTCTCGCTGAGCCGCACGGTCTTACGGTGAATACGACCCCGCTCCTGCGAGAAAGACGATTCGGCGACTGGGAGGGTCTGACGCAGGAGGAGATCGTAGCGCGCGGCGACAGGCAGCTCCTTGACGCCTATCGCGCCGCGGTGGTCGCCGACCTTCCTCCCAACGCAGAGTCCATGCAGAGCGTATGGAATCGCCTCTCGCAGGCGCTGAAGGAGATTATCCATCTCCACGCGGAGGGACAGGTGGTGGTTGTCGGTCACGGCGGCAGCCTGCGCGTCATACTCTGCCAAGCGATGCGCGCCCCGATGGAGTGCGTTCGACATATCTGGCTGGATAACGCCTGCCTGAGTCTGGTTGAGTTCAATGGCGACCGCTCCTGGGTGCGCCTGATGAACGACACCAGCCATCTCTCCTGAGAGTACGCTGTGTCGGCTGTGCTACAATAGTAATCATCGAGACTATCATCCACGAACAGGCGGGAAGTTCATGGCTTTGAAATGGAAGACGGCAATCGTCGTCGGAGCCTCCTCCGGTATCGGCGCGGACATCGCCCGGCAGCTGGCGTCACAGGGGTGTCGCGTTGCGCTTGTATCGCGCCGCGAAGCGGAGCTGAAACAGTTAGCCGCTGAAATTGATCAGTCCTGCGGCAGCGGTACGGCGTTGGTCTATGTCCATGATGTAACCTGTTATGAGGCTGCGCCCGCCCTTTTCCAGCAGATCTGCCGCGACCTGGGGGGGCTGGATGTCATCTTCTATACCGCCGGCGTCATGCCGCGAATCCGCCCGGATGAGTATGACTTTGAGAAAGACCGTCTGACGGTGGAGGTGAACCTGCTGGGAGCGATCGCCTGGCTCAACGAAGCAGCGATGCGATTCGCCGCAGGAAACGGGGGCACGATCGTCGGCATCTCCTCGCCCTCTGCGGATCGAGGCAGACGCGGGTTCCCGGTCTATGGTGCGACGAAAGCCGCGCTGGATAACTACCTGGAGAGCCTGCGCAACCGGCTTGCGCCGCATGGAGTGCGGGTCGTAACCATCAAACCCGGTCCGGTGGACACTCCCATGACGAAGGGGATGGATAAGCTACCGATGCGGATCTCCTCCCAGTCAGCCGCGCAGCAGATCGTTCGCGCCGCCGCTGCAGGCAAGCAGCTTGCCTATGTTCCGTGGAAATGGCGTCCGATAATGTTTGTCATCCGCAACATCCCGTCTTTCTTGTTTAAAAAGATGAAGATATGACAACCGTATCCCATACCGCCGCCGGCTCTAGCGCATCTGCGCCTGAGCTTGAGGAGACGCTCCCCCCCCCGCTCCCAAGAGATCGTCTGGAGCGGGTCTACGCCTGGGGCATGGCGTCCAGCGCGATGAGCTACGTCTATCGCCCGACGACGCCCGAGGGGATCGCCTCCGTCTTTCAACTGGCAGGAGAGCGCGGGCTGTATGTCGGACTGCGCGGGGGCGGTCTGAGTTATGGCGACGCCTCCCTGATCTCCGAGAATATCTGTCTCGACCTGAGCCGCATGAATCGTATCCTCGACTGGAACCCCGATACCGGAATTATCCGCGTGGAGCCGGGAGTCACCATCCGCCAGATCTGGCAGTACGCCATCGAGGATGGCTGGTGGCCCTACGTGGTCTCCGGAACCATGTTCCCGACCATCGGGGGCGCAGCCGGGATGAATATTCACGGCAAGAATAACTTCAAAGCCGGCACGATCGGCGATCACATTCTGGAGTTTGAGATCATGCTGCCGGACGGAAGCGTCAGGCGATGCAGCCGCACCGAGAATGCAGACCTGTTTCACGCCGCTATCGGCGGTTTCGGAATGCTCGGCTGTTTCCTGAGCATCACGCTGGAACTGAAGCGGGTCTATTCCGGCTTGCTACGGGTGGAGCCGATCTCCGTAGGCAGCCTTCGCGAGATGATCGCGGTCTTCGAGGAGAGACTGGGAGAAGCAGACTATCTGGTGGGCTGGCTGGACGCCTTTGCCGGGGGAAGATCGCTCGGACGCGGCCTGATACATCAGGCAAACTACCTGCATGAGGGCGAAGACCCCAAGCCTGCGCAGACTCTCCGCGTCGCCAACCAGGAGCTTCCGGACACCTTTTTCTTCGATCTCGTTCCGAAAGCGATCATGTGGCGGCTGATGAAGCCGATGGTAAACGACCTCGGCATGCGTCTTGTCAACAGCGCGAAGTATCATATGAGCCGCCGGCACAGCCATCATATTCTCTACCAGTCGCACGCTGGTTTCGCCTTTCTGCTCGACTACGTGCCGAACTGGAAATGGGCGTATAAGCCGGGCGGGTTGATCCAGTATCAGAGCTTTATCCCCTCCGCACACGCGGAAGAGGTCTTCCGGAGCCAGCTTGAACTGGCGCAGAGAAGGCGGCTTGTCCCCTATCTGGGGGTTTTCAAGAAGCATCGTCCCGATCCGTTCTGGATGACTCATGCCGTGGACGGCTACTCGCTCGCCCTCGATTTCCGGGTTACGCAGCGCAACCGGGAGGCGTTATGGACGCTGGCGAAGGAGATGAATCGGCTGGTAGTTCAGGCGGGAGGACGTTTCTACTATGCCAAAGACAGCACGCTTACCCGCGACTGCCTGACCGAATACCTGCAGGAAGAGCGCGTACAGAGGTTTCTGGCATTGAAAGAGCAGTTAGATCCGACCTGTATGCTGCAGACCGACCTGTTCCGCAGGCTGTTTGTCGCCTCCGAATAGTCCGCATTCATCCGGAGAGGCTCTCCGCTGTCAGTGTGTAGTGCGTGATCTCGGGATGACAGCGAAATCGCCGCGCCAGAACCCCCCACCCGGAGCAGCCCACGCCCCGGTTCACATACATCTGCACGCTCCCCTGACGGTACCACCCGTGCACAAACCGTGTTCGCAGGTGCAGCAGGCAGATCAGTTTAGGAGGGATCATCGGAAAGGCGAACTGCCCGCCATGCGTATGTCCAGACAGCATCAGAATCGGTCGGGTTTCGGACGCCAACCGATAGAGGAAGTTGGGGTTATGCGCCAGCAGGATGACGGGCGCATCGGTCGGAATGCCCTCCATCGCCCGGTTCAGATCGGGACTGCCCTCCAGCAGATCATCAACTCCGGCGATCCACAAACCTGCCTGTAACTCCCGCGCACAGTTCTTCAATACGTAGACGCCAGCCGCCTCCAGCGCGCTCTCCAGCAGCATTGCATCGGCGTAGTAGTCGTGGTTACCAGGGATCGCGAAGACGCCGTGCTTCGCCCGCAGGCGTGAGACCATCTTCACGATAGGCAGTATATCTTCTCGACGGTGGTTGACAAAGTCGCCAGTCAGCGCGACGACATCGGGTTCGAGAGAGGCGGCGCTCTCAATCGTAGCTTCAATCACGGGATCGGTGTTGCCGTTACCGCGATGAAAGTCGCTGAGATGGACAAGAGTTATCCCCTGAAGTCTCTCGGGAAGTCCCGGCAGAGCGACGACATGCCGCGTCAACTCGATGGGATCTGAGAGGCTTTCACGTGCGTTTTTTGAAGGATAGTCCTCGCCTGTCCGCTGTAACATCGCAACCTGCCTGCTGATCTCTTACGCCTGAGGATTATACCACAGCCCCCGGAGGGCATTACATGGAAAAGCCCGCGCAGGAGATCGCGGGATGCTTCCCTGCGCGGGCGAAAAGCGATGGAATAAGCGGCACTAACCGTAAAGCGGACCGTAGGCGGCGCAGGCGCGATAGTCCGCCGCCTGCATATCCAGCGCGCCAAACCGTGACCAGGAGCTGGGTCGGAAGATGCTCTCCTCCGGCACGTTGTGCATGTCTACCGGGATTCTCAGCATCGAAGCCAGCGTGATAAGCTCCGCGCCGATGTGTCCCACGCTGATCGCGCCGTGATTTGCGCCCCAGTTATTCATGACAGAGTAGACATCCCGGAAGGGACCACTGCCGGTCAGTCGCGGAACGAACCAGGTGGTGGGCCAGCTTGGATTGGTTCTCTCGTCGAGGATCTGATGAACATCCTCCGGCAGGTCAATGGCATACCCTTCGGCGATCTGCAGCACGGGTCCCAGTCCGGCAGTCAGATTCAGGCGGCACATGGTGCAGGGCATATTGCCGCGCGTGGTGAAGTCGGTGGACCAGCCGCCACCGGGGAAGTACTCGAGGATGGAGGGACACCAGAGCGTGTTATCCAGACATCGCCCGGCATCCTCCGGCGTGATCTCCCAGTAGGGCTTGACCCAGCCGCCCTCCGGATTGCCGGACTGCTGACCTGTCCAGTCGAGCGCGGTCGGACCGGAGTTTATCAGGTGCAGGATACCGTCCGCTTCCAGCGACCCGAGACGCTTTCCGGTCACCCGTTCAATGGCGTCCTGGCTCCAGTAGGTGCGCACATCCGAGAACATCTGCGCCGTGCCGGTCAGCAGATGACCGAACAGCATGGAGGCTCCGTTGAGCGCATCGTTTTCCGTCGCGATGATGAACGGCTGACGAATTCCGTTCCAGTCGAAGGAGGTGCAGAGGATCGCCTCCAGAAAGTCGCCGTTGGGAAAATGATCGGTCCACTGCCGCTGTCCTTGAAAACCTGCAGCCAGCGCGTTGTGCCCTTCCGCCTCCTCCTTGAAACCCATCTCCGCCAGCTTCGGATTCCCGATCATCAGGTCGCGCGCGATCAGCGCCATCTTCACGCAGATCTCCCAGTCGCGATCCTTTTGCGCGCGGCTGCGCTGCTTCTCCGGCTTGTTCCAGTCCTTTCCCTCCGGGCAGTTCTCCCGCACCCACGTCAGCGCGCGCGAATACTCTTCGCGATCATAGATCTCCCGCTCCATGCGCCGCACGAACTCGGTCATATCCACCGTTTCGGAGCGCATCCCCAGATAGCTCTGGAAGAAGCTCTGATCCACGATCGAGCCGGCGATGCCCATGGAGACGCCGCCCATCGCCAGGTAGGAGGTTCCGCGCATCGTTGCCACCGCCAGCCCCGCCTTCACAAACGAGAGCAGCTTCTTCTGCACATCTGCCGGAATGGTTGTATCTCCGGCGTCCTGCACATCGCGCCCGTAGATGCCGAAAGCGGGGAGACCCTTCTGACTGTGTCCTGCCAGCACCGCCGCCAGATAGACCGCCCCCGGACGCTCCGTACCGTTGAAGCCCCAGACCGCTTTCGGGATCAGAGGATCCATGTCCATGGTCTCAGAGCCGTAGCACCAGCAGGGCGTGACGGTGAGAGAGACTCCGACCCCTTCCCGCTTGAACTTCTCCGCGCACTTTGCCGCCTCGGAAACGCCGCCGATGCAGCTATCGGCAATGACGCACTCCACCGGAAGACCGCAGGCATGCCGCACGTTCTCGGAGAGAAATTGCGCCGTCGCCTGCGCCATCGCCATCACCTGTCCCTCCAGCGACTCGCGCACGCCCCCGTATCTTCCGTCAATGGTCGGGCGAATCCCCACTTTCGGAAGCGATCCGCGCAGTCGGTTGACCGGCGGATGGATGGACATCTCCGCTATATTTGCCATACGCTATCTCCTTTGCGCTTGGTAATCTCCGTTGAATAGTCCACTGACAGTGTCCTGAAGTAACGTGTTTTGTGGCATGAGATTGCTTCGGTCGGCTTTGCCTCCCTCGCAAGGACAGGAAAGGGTCGCTGCGCCTCCCTCGCAAGGACAGACCGGGAGGCTCTCACACAGTCATTGCGAGTGCAGCGAAGCAATCTTTGCATCCGTTCATTCCAGTCAGGTGTTGAGCAGAGCGCGCAGGATGAACAGCTCCAGCCCCTCATAGTCCATAGCATCCACGTAGCTCTGCCACTCCTGCCGGTCTATCGTCGCAGAGACCTGCACCAGCCGCTCAAAGATCTCCTTGCTGTTGGAGAGGTGCTTCATGGCGATCTCATGCGGCTGCGTGCGCATCGCCTTCACATCCAGACCGACGACCTCGCCGTTCACGCCATAGTCATGGCGCACCAGCACATCCACGATGTTGAACGCACGCCGCAGATCCACGCTTCCGAACGACTTATCCTGATCGTACTTCAGCCCGTTCTGATCGTTGAGGTGGACGCTCCACAGCTTGTCGTAAGCCAGCCCGAACGCCATTTCGTCGGCGGGATCGAGACCGGCGAGGATGGCGTGCGCGGATTCGACCAGGACGCCGACGCGCGCCGGATCGACCGTCTTGTATCCCAGCGCCACAGCGTGACCGATGGTGGGCACGTAGGCCAGGTCCATCGGCTCGTTCGGCTTCGGCTCGATGGCGATGCGCGCGGCGGGGCTGTGCGCCAGCATGCGGTTGACGGCATCGACGAGCAGATCGACGGCGCGCACGGCGTCCTTGGCCTCGCGTTGGGCTGTGCCCTCGCGCGCCAGCCACAGCACGATCAGGTCGACTCCGAGCGCGGCGGCGATGTCGAGCGCCTTGCGCGCGCGGTCGTGCGCGTACTGCCGCGCCGCCGGGTCATTGGCGGTAAACGCGCCGTCGATCGTGTTCGGATGCTCCCACAGACGAGGGGCGACGAACTCGGCGGTCAGCCCCAGATCGTCCAGTCGGCGGCGGAGCGCCAGCGCGTCACGTTCGATCTCGGCAGGAGTCTTGTCGTCGAGGTTCGGCACGGCGTCGTCGTCGTGAAACTGCACGAAATCGTAGCCGAGCCGCTTGTACGCCTCCAGTTTCTGCTCAAACGCGACCGCGGGGCGCACCGACGGGCCGAACGGATCCGCCCCTTCGTGAATGTTCCACGGTCCAAACGAAAAACGATATTTCCCCTGCATCGGCTTGCTCGATTTCTTCCTGGCCACGTCTAAACCCTTTCCTGATATCTCATTGGACAACCGCCCGACATCCGCC
>CALLMM010000007.1 GCA_938005745.1 uncultured Chthonomonadales bacterium
TTAAATCTATCGGCAAATATTTCGAAAAATAAAATTGTCAGCTCCATGGTAATACAGGCAAAATTTTTCTATTGAGAAATTCTTTTTTGACCTAATATTTTTTCACTTCAAAGAATTAAGTGTTTCCATCTTTGATAAGAAAATGATAAATTTCAGTTTTTACGACTTCGGCAACCCTTGTTGCTAATTGGTCGATTTTGTTCGGATTCGAAACCTCCTTGGAGAGTCTCTCGTTTAATCTTTTTTTAATCTCTGACAGACTCATCCTTATTTCCTTTAATTCCTTGATTTCCTGTATCAGAATAAGATGTTGAGGAGTAAAACGTCTCTGTCCACCTTTGGTCCTGAGAGGATTAATAAGGCCTTCAAACACCCGTTCCCAAAAACGGATGGTATGCTTTGGGATATTAAGTCTTCTGCTGACCTCGGAGATCGTGAATAGAAGATTCTCTTCGCTCATAAACAATTTCCTCTCCTGAACTCCAACTCCGGACTTTTCCCCAATGATCGGAATAATACCAATGAACTTTAACTTTAACTTTAGCTTACGCAAATCTTGGGCCAAGTGTTGTTTTATCATATTATTTAATCATATTAATGCCTTATTTATTATTTATTTAAGAAGTAGGCAATAATTTCCCTTTCGAAAAGATTTAAGTTGAAGAACTTGCCGATCGAAGTATTAAAAATTAAAGTTTTTAAAAGGATGGGTCGATAAGTAAATTGAACGAGAAGGCTATGATCCTGACCGATTACCATGTTCAACATGTCTTAAAGGCTTATACTCAGCAGCTCTCTGTCAAATCCCGTATCTCAAAGGATAGGCTCGGTAAAAACGTGGGCCAGAAAGATGAAGTGACGTTATCCAAGGAGAGCAAAAAGATGTTGATTGTCGATAAGATTGCAAAGGAGATCGTTGATCAGCTCGCCAACGGTTCCCAACGAAACGAGACAGGGAAAGCGGTTTTGGAACGATTAAGCCAGGAATACGGGCGTCCCCTTGATGTGGTCATGGATGATCAGCAAGGGATGGTGTTCGGGGTTTTGAGTGGAAACCAGGGCGGAATCACCGAATATGTGCCTCCGGCAGAAAATGAATTGCTGAAACAGAGGCTGGTGGAAGTGACAAAAACATTCATCCATGAGCAGCTCATTTAAAACGAGAAGAAGGAGAAAATCATGAAAGTTTCTGACATTCCCTCTAAGAATCTATTACAGCATGTCGACCCAACTCAATCTTCCAACCCTCCAGAGAAAAACCAGAAGCCTGAGGAAGCCCTTGGAAAAACCGAGTCGGGAGACCGGGTGGAGTTGTCTTCCCGCTCCAGGGCATTGCAGAAGATCCATGAGGTCCTTCAATCAACTCCAGAGGTGCGACTGGAGAGGGTGTCGGAACTTAAAAAACGGATTGCGGAAGGTCGCTATCACTTAGAAAGCAATGCCCTTGCCGAAAAGATCCTCAAGGAATCACTGCTCGATCTCATCAAGTAGAAAAGACCCTCCGCTTTCCATACAAAAAAACCCTGATGGAAAAGGAAGGCCATCAGGGTTTTTTCTTATCCATCATCGGAATGGGGTGGCGATGGGAGTATGGACTTCGGTACAGAACGAGTTGCTTCGCCAATCGATTGTGAAGGTTGATGACAATGGGTCCAAGGAGATTGGCAGTGATCTCAGAGGCCCCATTGGAGGGATGAAGATTGACCACCACCAGGGTCTGAATCCCCTCCGAGAGGTCGGTCAACCCAAGTTGTTCCACTTCCTCTGAACTGATTTCGATATCGTAATCGGGTTGAAACCAGAGAGGATCCGTCAACACAAAAGCAAGGGCCTCGTTTTCTACGGATTGAAACCAGAAGAAAGGGGACTCCCCATGATGCCTTAACAGGATAAAACGCTTTTCATCAGGAAACCCGATCATTCCTTGAGGCAGATGGATGATCTGATCTTCTTCGATCTCCATCGGGCCAAAACGCCTGGTTGAAATTTTCACAAGGGGCTACTCCTTTCTTTCCAAGAAGGAAGAGAAGTCGGCTAAGTCAATCTCCGCGGCAAGCCGATTCTCCTCGGCGATCTTCTCGTAAACCTCTTGCCGATAAACAGGGGTATCGATGGGAGCTTCAATGCCCAGACGAACCTGCTGACCTTTGATCTCGACGACATAGATTTTGATCCTGTCTCCGATAACAATCGATTCACCGATCTTACGGGTCAGAATGAGCATATCCACCTTCCCTGGCGAAAACCACTCTACCGCACTTCCTGTGGGATTAACGAATATAATGAAGAATGGTCAGTTCTGCAATCCTTGTCGAAGAGAGAAGCGCTGCCTGATAAGCCAATTCCTTCTCACGGAGTTCAACAATCACTTTAGCATAATCGGCATCTTCCCTCAGAGAAAGACGGTCCCTCAGATTCAACTCCAGATGGTTCAAAATCTCCTTCTTGCTTTCCAGCCTATTGGTCCTGGCTCCGATATCCCCAATCTCATGATTGAGGGAATCCTGCACCCTTCGCAACTCTTCGATCTCCTGACGGATCCCATTTGGATCATTCTCTTCCAACGCTTTTTTCAGACGGCCCAACGTATTAAAAAGGTCTGATCCGATCCAAACCGATTGCCCGTTTCTCCCCACCGTCAGCTCTTCCTCTTTACCGATGAGAATCTTAAAATCATTCCCATCTCCATGATACTGGGCTGTTTCGATCCCTCCGAGAATCACTTTCGAAAAGGGGACCGTCCTGTTCTGGTAACCTGAGAAAATATAAGACTCACCCAACCGGGTATTCCCCAGCGAGATCGCCTGATCCAAAAGATGACCTACCTCAATAGCGGCATAACCTCTTGTTTGGGCCGATTGGGTATCATTGGACATCTGAATGGCAAGCTCCTGAGCACGATCTACAAGGTGGAGGGCTTGGGAGAGGATGGACTCCGTCAGGTTCAACCAGGACTCACCTCTTTCCATGTTGCGCTGGTATTGTTCAAGCTGGGAAAGGCCTGCCTTTAGATGGAGGGCATCGATGAGGGAGAGGGGATCATCCGACGGTCGATGCAGGTTCTTTCCCGAGGAAACCCTGTCATTGATCCTCTTCAAATCATCCGTCAGTCGGAGAATTTTTTCCTGAATCGATTGGTAAAAAGAACGGGTCGCTACTCTCATCTTTCCTCCCCTATCTCATCTCCAATAAAGACTGTAACATCTCATCAGCGATGTTAACCAATTTGGAGGCTGCCTCATGGGCCCTCTGAATTTTCAACAGTTCCACCATCTCCTCATCCAGGTTCACCCCTGAAACAGAATCCCTGAGTTCCGATAGATGATCGAGTAAGGTCTGAGTAAACTGAAGATTTTCAGAGGCTTCATCCGTCAGAATCCCGATCTCCCCCACGAGCATGCGATAATAGTCCTCCAAGGATCCCGTTTGAAGGGTGTTCGACGGGGGTGTTCCTCGTTGATAAAAATTCCACTTTCGAATCTGGATCGACCCATCGGTTTGAAGCGATAGAATTCTCATCGCATTTTCATTATCTCCAGGTGCGCCTGATATACCCCCTGCGGCCACATTGCCAGGATTGCCTTTCACGTCCAAACTCAAGCGAATATAAGAAGCGGCTCCGGTGAAATCGTTCAGGTTGGGAGTCTCTGGAGCGCTTTTGAAATCCTCGAAAAAATATTTCCCGGTCTCTCCGGAAAGGGTGTAACCGCCCACATGCAATGCATTGACTTCTCGCATCAATGTCCCTGCCAATTCATTTAGATTCGCAATATATTGGGGAATGATCTGATCCCGCAGATCGAGCCAGGCGCCAAGGGTTCCGTCCTGCAGACGTTTGCTGATATCACTTGGAATCCCATTCCAGTAGATGGCGTCACCCTCCTGGCTTAATTCCCACGAATATTTTCCATCGACCAGAATCATTCCATCTGGGGTCATCACCGTTAAGGCACCGTGCTGGTCAGTGAGGTAAACATTGCCCATCAATTCTGAAAGTCGTGTGATATGATTGGCCCTCTGGTCTCTCAAATCGTTCGCCGTCGATTGATTCGATTCTGCAAAAACAATCTTCTCGTTGAGCTCTGCAATCTGTTTCACCAATCGGTTGACCTCCTGAAGAGAGAGGCTCAGGTTGGTATTCATTTCTCTCTTCAATTGGTGAAGAGACTCGCTCATCAGATGAAATTGTCGTGTTAACACCTCTCCCTTGGCAAGCAGAGCCATCCTTTCGGAAGAACCACCTGGGTTGCTCACAACATCATGCCAGGCATTCCAAAATTCATTCATCGCTCGAACTAACCCCTGATCACCCGTTTCGTTAAAAACGGTCTCCAGTTGAGAGAGGACAGACGTCTTTGTTTCATATTTCTTAAACAGCGAGGTTTTCAGGTGGATATTTCGATTGATGAAAGGGTCTGTATATTGGATGACCGTTTCGGCCTTAACTCCCATTCCGATCTTCAGCCGGTTGGCGAAATAGGGAGGATTCGCCTCCAGCACCATCTTCTGTCGAGTATAGCCGGGCGTGTTGACATTGGCAATGTTATGACTGGTGACGGTGATCGCCTTCTGGTTAGCCAGGAGCGCTCCTTTGGCAATATCAATGACATTTCGGATTCCACTCATTCTTAAACCTCCTGGTTCAATGCATAAGAGGAAGAGACCATAAGAGGTTTATGTTTGGGATAGCCTATCAATCCATTTCCCCTTCCCATCAGTGGAGTGATCAGATTTGAAAGGAAATCCATATAGTCACGAAGGTAGGTGGTTGTTTGATCGTTGATCTGTTTGGCCCAGTCTTTGAGCTGGGAAAGGGTTTGTTGGTAGGCCGAAAGGCGGCTCTGATGCACAGGGGGAAGGAGGGATCCCAGACAGGAGAGGGGCCTTTCTTTTCCATCCTTACCTAAACTATGGAGGAGGGTCTCTGCGGCTCTTTGAACCTGCTCCTCAATAGACCAGATGATTTTGATCCGTTCATCAATCGCCTGAACCGATCGAATCAGACCGTCTGTTTCCCCGGCCCTCAAACACTTGGCTTCCTTTTTGATCTCGTCGATGAGTTGACGATAGTTCGCCACCTCTTGATCGAGGAGGTGATACAAGAGATCCATCTCTTCCCTCCAATCCTTCATATCGATTCAGAACCTCCTTTCCTGCAGGGGACTCCCCCTTTTTTGAATACAATTGTTGATGAAGCATTTGCCCCAGGCCTAATCCCCCTCTTTTGGAAATCGTTTTACTGATTTCTTCATCAAAGAGGGACTGAAATATTTCTCTCTCTTTACTCTCGTTGAAGAATCCCGCCCGGGGAATGGTCCGTCTCATCGTTTTCATCATCTGATGGATGAGGATCGATTCAAATTCCTGGCAGACCTTCTGGAGTCGCTTCTCATCCACCGGTCGTTGGTTCTGGACGGCGAAGGCGGTTTGGATCGTTTGAACTCCTCCTGTCTCCTCTATCGGCATTTTTCCCCTCTTCTTTAATCGTTTAAAGGATCTCCAGGTCAGCCTGAAGTGCTCCAGCAGCCTTGATGCTCTGAAGGATGGAGATGAGGTCTCTCGGGGAGGCTCCAATCGCATTGAGAGCTCGAATCACCTCGCTAAGACTCACTCCCCCTTGAACAAGGGTCAGAGCTTGCCCTTCCTCTTTCACAGAAACACTCGATTCCGGTGTCACCACCGTCGTCCCTCCGGGAGCGACGATCGTTCCAGAACCGGGTGGCACAACCGTTGAGGGAGCTCCTCGAGGAGGTGGGGGAGCAAAAGGTGAAGGTTGGGAAACATTCATACTTTCCTTAACCTGAAGGTTGAGACTCCCATGGGCAACCGCGATCGTAGAAATACGGACATTCTCTCCGAGGACAATGGTTCCTGTTTTTTCGTTGATGATAACCTTGGCAACCATATCCGGAACAACCTCCACACGTTCCAGCAGGGCAATCAGTTCTGTTACTCTTTCATGATAATTCTCTGGGACAGCAATCGACAGGGTTCCAGAATCGAGGGCAACCGCATAGGATCCTTGAAGGGCACGGTTGATGGCCTCCTTTGTTTTCTCCGCCGTTGAAAAGTCCGGGTTAAAAAGGGTGAGATAGAGCTGTTTCTTCCCATTGAGATTGAGCGGAAGTTCTCTCTCAATGTGAGCTCCTTTGGTAATCATCCCTACGGTGGGATGGTTTTTTTGAATCCCTCCTCCGGCTGCCCCTCCAGCAGCAAATCCACCGGTAAGCACCGGTCCCTGGGCAAGGGCATAGACCTGCTGATCCACTCCTCTCAGGGGCGTCAGAAGCAATGCCCCTCCCTGAAGCGTTTTAGCGTCACCAATGGAAGAAACCATTACATCAATTCTACTCCCTACCCTCGCAAAGGGAGGAAGGGTTGCAGTAACCATAACAGCCGCAACATTTTTGGGTTTCACCTGAGCCAGTTTGTCCTGATCGATATGAACCCCCATCCTCTCCAGCATATTGATGACAGAACGGATGGTAAATTCACTACTCGATCCATCCCCCGTGCCATTGAGCCCAACAACCAATCCGTATCCGAAGAGGTGATTTCCCCTGACTCCTTTGAAGGCAGATATGTCTTTCAGACGAACCGCCTCAACAGGAGTAACCCAAAAGAAGATGATTAAGACCAACGTAATCGATTTCGACAGGATCTCTCTTCCCATCTGACTCCCTCCCTAAAAGGGCCAGATCCAGTCAACCAACCTGGCCAGCCATCCGGGGCTCTGTTTATCACTGACCACCCCATATCCGTTCAATTCGATGACCGCCTCAGCGACATAGGTCGATAGGATCACATTCGTTGTGGAGATGTCCTCAGGCCGGATGATCCCCTGGATCGAAATATACTGATTTTCGTTATTGACTTGAACCTGTCTTGTCCCTCTAATGACGAGGTTTCCATTCGGAAGGACATGAATGACCCGTGCCGTCATCATGGCTGTCATGGTAGACGTACGCGTCGTTTCCCCCTTCCCATCAAATTGGTTTGAAAGATCGATCTGGTGATTTGCGCCAATTGGAACTTTATGAAGTTTCCACCCGCTTGTAATGAGTTCAAACAGACCACTCCAGTTTGCTTTCAGCCCGGATCCCCTCTCCGTTTTGGTCTCGGCATTTTTGGACGCCCTTGAGGACTCTACAATTTTGATGGTGACAATATCCCCAACCCTTCTCGCTTTGAGATCACTGTACAGGGTGGTTGGCTCTGTGGGAACCCAAAGAGACCCTTCCTCTTTCATGGGTAAAGGGCGGGCGTAGGCAGTCAGAACCTCTTTCTCAAAATCCATCGGGGTTGGCCGTTGCACCTGCGGGGTGAAACATCCGGTTAAAAAAAGAACCAGAGCCTGAAGCCCTGCAAGGCTTTTCATCCCAAAACGGAATATCGGTTTTTTCATCTCTGCCCCTTTCGATCTAACCTTCTCTTGTCTAAAAATCGATCTGAACCGTATGCTCATCGATGACCCTTCCGATAACCTCCTTTTTGCTGGAGAGGTTGACCAGTTTGACACGATCTCCTTTTCTTCCTTCTTCCCGTATCTCTCCTACGGTTGTAATCTTAATCTGATCGTTTTCCACCAGGAGCCTCACACGATCCCCTCGTTTGACCAGTGGGGGGTCCTCCACCATTCCCCTCCGCAACACCTCCCCTTTATTAATGGCAAGGGTCATTCTTTTTCCCAGGACCTCTTTCATATCGCTCACCACATCCTGAGGGAGCAGGAAAAGGCTCCGGCTGCCCCATTCAAAATCCTTTGCCTGGACTTCTTGGTGCTTCCCAAGGTAATGGGCAGCAATGAGCACAGGAAGGGTGATATCTACTCTGGCATTCACCTTTGATTTTCCAACCTCGATTCCTTTTGTCCGAAACACAAGGGAGACGGAGAGATTTCCTCCTCTCCGTGCCGCATTGGAAAGAAGCATATCACAGGAAAGATGTCCAGAAGGAAGACTGATCTTTTCATAATGCAAGATGGCTTTGATTTCGATAGAATAATGTTTCTCAGGATAGAGTTTGCGGAAACCGGTTTCCAGGATCTGGATCACTTCCTCTAATTCAAGGAACCTTCCTTCCCTGTTGATTTCAATCGATAAGCCGATGGGATCTGATAGAGCCCTCCCAGGTCCCAGCGATACCACCAGAAGGATAACGGCAAACCAAAGCAAGATCTGTCTCATTATGTCCCCATTTAACGCTTCAAGTTGTTAGCCATCTGAAGCATATCATCGCCTGTCTGAATCACTTTGCTTCCAATTTCATACGCCCGCTGAGCCATGATCATATTGATCATTTCCTCAACGATATCGACATTGGACATCTCCAAAAAGCCTTGTGAGAGGGTTCCAAACTCATCGGTCCCTGGGTTACCCTGAGCCGGGTCGCCCGAGGCTTCGCTGGGAATAAACAGGTTCTGTCCGATGCTTCGCAGACCAGCAGGGTTGGGGAAATTAAACAGCTGGATCTGAACACTTCCGAGTTCTCTACCATCCGCTCCCGAGGCAACCAATCTTCCCCCTGAGTCAATGGTGATAGTGGCTGTCCTTGCAGGCACTGAAAATTCAGGTTGGAGCCGATTCCCGTTACTGTCACAGATATATCCATCCTTATCCAATTTAAAGGCTCCCGAGCGGGTGTAAACCTCTCTGCCGTTATTGATCAACTTGAAAAATCCTTTTCCCTCTATCGCAACATCAAGTTGGTTTTTCGTATTGGCATAATCCCCCTGGACAAAAAGCTTTTCCACGGAAACAACCTTGGCTCCCATTCCCACCTGAATGCCGGATGGGATCTGTCCTCCATCAGCCGTGGTCGAACCAGCAGTCCTGAGATTTTGATACATCAGGTCCTGGAAATTGGCTCTGCTTTTTTTAAATCCATTGGTGTTGACGTTGGCGAGATTATGTGCAACGACATCAATATTGGTCTGCTGACATGCCATGCCTGTGGCAGCGGTCCAAAGCCCTCGTAACATCTCTAATCTCCTTTCTAAGGGTTAAACTCTTCCCATCTCATTGACCACCTTCCCGGTGAGTTCATCCCTGGATTGAATGATTTTCATATTGGCCTCGTAAGTGCGAAGGGCATCGATTAATCGGATCATCTCTTCGGCGGAATTGACGTTCGACTCCTCGAGGTATCCCTGTAGAACCGTAGCGGTTTCAGCATCCTTCTCCTTTTGCGGAATGTCTGAGGCAAAGAGGGTCAGACTCTCTTTGGTCAGTTTGGTCAGATCATCAAAGGTGACCAGCGCCATCCGATCAACCTCTTTCCCATCCAACTTGATCCTTCCATCTTTTTCGACAACCATTTCTTTCCCGTTCACCCGGATCTCACCGTTTTGCCCGAGAACAGGAAATCCTTCGGCATAGACCAACCTCCCTTCCTTGTCCAGCCTGAACTGCCCTGACCGGGTATAACGAACCCCTTTGGGCGTCTTGATCTTAAAAAAACCTTCACCTTCAATGGCCAGATCAAAAGGGTTTCCAGTCTTTTCGATATTCCCCTGCTGGAAAGAGACTTTCGAGAAATCGGCCTGTTCATTCTCTATATGCTTCACCGACTGAGCAAAGAGGAGTGAAAAAAGAGGAACATCCTTCTTATAGCCAAAGGTCTGAACATTGCTAAGGTTCTGTGAAATCAGTTCAAATCGCTTCTGCTGACGAAGTGCCCCAGCAACCGATAGATTGAGATGGGTCATCTTTATTTCTCCTCAGGTTTATCTGTTGATTTACCCTTGTGCAATGCCTGTGCCAACCATAAAATCACACTCTTTTCGATGGGTTGAACTTTTGCAATCATCTGGGTCACAATTTAATTCAGGCAAAGAAAACCAGCCTTGGAGGAATTTTTTTCCTACCCCTTCTGAGATTTCATGGCAGACCATTTTTGATTCATGGAATAGACAAAGGATAAAATCTCCGCAACCACCAGATAGGCCTCTGGCGGTATCTCCTGATAACAGTCTAATTGGGAAAGCAACTGGATCAATGCCGGATCTTCCTGAATAGGGATTCCGTGTTTTTGAGCCAGTTCGATGATCTTTTCAGCAATGAAGCCCTGCCCTTTCGCCGTCACTCTCGGCGCATGGTCCTTGCCCGGAATGTATTGAAGGGCAACCGCCTTTTTCAAGGATCCGTTCTTTAACGTCGGTTGTCCCATAGGATCTCTCCTTTCGTGATGTCTGGTCAACCTTCTCCCTCACGGCTCTCAAAATACAAGTCCTTGGATCAGACAAGGAGGTCTAATAAGGATCGATGGTTCCCTTTGACCTCGCTGATAAACTGTTCCAAAATCTTTTCAGAAGGTCGCGTGGAGACATGCATCTCAGGCTGGAACCCGAGTTGGCAAAGCCTCCGTTGTAAGTCCTCAAGCTCTTGGTTAAAAAAAGAAGCAACCTGATCGGACGAGAAAAAAAACTGTCCATAAAATCTCCTTCCCATCAACTGAACGTCGATGCTCACCCGTCCCCATTCTGAAAAATGGAGCAGGAAAAGCATCGAAAACTTTCTCCTCTCTGAGGGCTCAGGTTCTCGTGAGGGAAGGGAAAGCAAAAGATCAACGAGCTGGAGACGCCCCTCCATCCAGAAAGGGAGAAGGAGAGAAATTTTTTCCTCCATCCCCCTCACGTAAGAAGAAGTGAGCTGCTGGTGGCCTTCAATTTTACCCAGAAGGAGATCCATCATCTCCTCAATGTCTTTGAGTTTTTGGGGAGATTCCGATAGGGCCTCAAGGGCCTTGATCTCTGCCTTTAATTTCAATGACAACCCTTTCAGATCTTGATGGACCACCTCATCAAGTGTTCTGGAACTGTGAGAGTCGATCATTCCTCTCAGCCGACTTTCGAAGAAGAGCCCTGACTGAAGGATCATCTTTGCAATCTGTTCAGGTTCAAATTTAAACGAGGAAGAGGGAGAGAAGGAGGTCCAAAGCTTGACGAGATGTTCGAGGGTTTCCCTTAAAGGAAAAAAAGGACCTGCTCTCTCCGAGGCTAAAAAAGTGGATAATGTTTCAGAAAGTTTGTCCATCAAGGGATCTGGCCTGAGAGAATAAATCATCTTTTTCTCAATGCCCTCAAGGCGATTGGTGTTGGGGGGAAGCAACTTGAGGACGATTTGAGGGGAGAGAGAAGTGACTTGGAAAGCACCCTCCATGTTTTTCTGAAGAGGGGTTTGGCTCTCCACAGTGAAATCATATCCCTCCAGATGTAAAACGGCATGACCTTCATCCATGACGTTAACAATCTTTCCCTCGAGAACCTGACCAACCTGCAGCGAAAGAAGGGGTTTGCCTGAGGGAGAAATAAGCCGGATGTAATGGGGGGATGAAACGTTGTGAAAATCAATCGCCTTCAAAAAAATTCCTCACTTCCCTGACCGTTACCCCTATTCGGGCGAAGTGGTCTTTGACGATGCAGAGGTCTGGCATTTTCTTAAATTCATGATAAACTGAATCTCTCCAACGGATAATCCAGTCTGTCGAGCGATCTCCAGTAAAGGTAGACCTTGTTCCGCCATCTTCACTACCCCCTCCTCTGGTTGCGTTCGAGGAAGCTCTGTCGCACTTGAAAGATGTTTTCGATCCATCTCAGCCATCATGGCACGAAGGGTTTCGATTTTTAAGTCGAACTCTGCAATCAATCGGCGCGCAATCTCCTTGCGTTCCTCAAGCATTTGAGAAAGCCTCTCGCATAAAATCTCTGATTCCTGAACCCATTGCCTAATCTGATCCGGACGCCTGGGGGAAGGGCTTTTCAGGAGATTCACCACTCGTTTGAAATAGGCAACCATGACGACGAGCAGGAGAATGACGCTTCCCGCCAGAACCGTCATCCCTGGATCGAGGGAATAGAGATTGAAGAAATGGGCGATGTGGGTTTCCATACCTTTCCTCCTGTGAGTTTCCCATGGAACGCTTCGGGTCAGATGGTGATGTCCACGATCTTACCTGAAGGGGATTCGTTTTCTCCTGAAGGGGGTGCTTCTGTAGAGTCCTTTTCAAGGGGTTCCTTCTCCTCTTGTTTTCTCTTCTTCTTGTGAGAAAATGCCTCCTGTTGGAGACTCTTCCCCCCTGGATCTTTAATGGAACCCGATGGAAGAAGATGACCAATCTTTGAAAAAGACCCGATGTCTTCCGCCATAACCGATTTATTTCCCTTCAAAGATCTTAGAGATCTTTTCGGTGAGTGTTTCAGCGGTGAAGGGTTTGACAATATAATTGCTCACCCGATATTTTACTGCTTCAATGACGTGTTCTTTCTGCCCTTCGGCCGTGACCATGAGAAAAGGTAACTCTTTCCATTCCTCACTGGTTCGGACAGCCTTAAGGAGTTCCAGACCTGTCATGTTGGGCATATTCCAGTCGGAGATGACAAAATGGATCTTCTCCCTTCTGAGGACCTCCAAGGCAGCCGCTCCGTCCTCGGCTTCGTGGATATTGACGTATCCGAGTTGACGGAGGATATTTTTAATGATCCTCCTCATGGTCGAAAAATCATCCACGACCAAAATGTTCATTTTCAAATCTGGCATCTTTTCTTCTCCTTTCCATTCCTTCCATTCGGGGAGGTGTTCATCCGGTCTCCAGATACCGTTTCAATCGGGCCCGCAGTTTTAAAACCCCCTTGGTATGGATCTGACAGATTCTGGATTCGGTTAATCCGAGCACCTCACCAATCTCCTTTAACGTCAGTTCCTCAAAGTAATAAAGTGAGATGACCTGTTTCTCTTTCGTGGAAAGCCCATCAATGGCGCGTGCCAGAAGGCTTTTTAACTCTTTCATGCGATATTGATGAAAGGGATCATTCTCCTCCCGGTCGCTTAAGGACTCCAGAAAATCATCCACGGAAAGGTCAGGAAATCTTTTCTGAACCTCCTCCATGTCCAATGGAGAAAGGCCCTGGAGGTCTCTCAGGGTCTCATAATAGTCGTCCAGCGAGAGTCCAAGGGCAGAAGCGATCTCTTCATCCTCGACAGTCCTCCCTTGTTTTCTCTCTAATTCCGCAATAGTCCTCTCGATCTGAGTTGCCTTTTGCCGGACGGATCTTGGAACCCAATCCATGGACCGTAATTCATCAATCATCGCCCCCCGAATGCGGAATTCTGCATAGGTCTTAAACTCGGCCTTCTTGTCAGGATCATATTTCGTGATCGCATCCATCAGACCGATCACCCCTGCACTGATCAGATCATCCATAGAGATATGGGGAGGGAGTCTCATCGCCAGTCGATGGGCGATATACTTGATGAATGGGGTGTATTGAAGAATCATCTCCTCACGGTCAAGAGTGGGCTGCTTTTTAGCCTGAGGAGGACGTCCTTCAAAAGAATGGGCTCGGGGATATAACGCTCGGGCTTTCAAAACATCCCCCTTTCTTGGATAGTTTGGGGTTGAGATGCAAATAACCGTTTCCAGAAAAATTGGATGCCTCCCGGGGCTTTCGTAAGGGAGGGCCGATCGAAGAGGGTTCGCGCAAGAACCTCAAAACGTTGGCTGGAAGGGGCCTCTGGAAAAATGTCAAGAACGAGCTTCTGGGATCTGACCGCAAGAGGAAGTTTTTCATCAAAAGGGATAAATCCAAGATAGTCAATGGAAAGAGTCTTCAAAAAATGGTCGACCACTTTGCTGATCTTTTTAAAAACCCTTTTCGCCTCTTCCTCTCCGGAAACAAAATTGACCAGTATCAAAAACTCTTTTTTCCCGTATTGAGTCGATAAGACTTTCATCAGAGCATAGGCATCCGTTAGGGAGGTCGGCTCTGGGGTAGCAATGACGATCGATTCTTGAGCAGCCATATTAAAATAGAGGACATTCGAGGAGATGCCCGCTCCTGTATCGATCAACAGAAAATCCGTCTCCCCCGCAAAGAGATCCACCTCTTCTAATAAGAGGAGTTTTTGCGACTCGTTCAGATCGACCAGACTGTGAACGCCTGAACTGGCGGGAAGGATCTGCATTCCCTCTGGTCCTTCAACCAGAATCTCAGAGAAACGCTTTTCCCGTCCAAAGAGATGTTCGATCGTATATCGAGGGACAAGCCCCAACAGGACGTCAATGTTGGCCAATCCCAGATCCGCATCTAAGACGAGAACTTTTTTACCCAATCGCCGAAAAGCCAGAGCTAAATTGACGACCACATTGGTCTTTCCAACTCCTCCCTTTCCACTGGTGACCGAAATCACTCGCGGACATCGAGGAAGAAGAGGATCTTTTTCGGATTCTACGGTCGAATGGGACCGAGAAGGTCCAAAGCTTTGTTGCATCATGGTTCGTAATCCTTCTGCCTGATCCATGTCGATTTACTCCTGATCAAACCCCACACCATCAACGTGGGGGAAAAAGGAAAAGGTCCCCTCCTTAATTCAACGAGAGGGTGCTAAATACCAAATTGGCCACTCTGGTCTGGGTTGCCTGTTCAATATCCTCTGGAACGCTTTGCCCATTGGTGAGATAGGAGAGGGGTCTCCGGTATCGCACCAGTTGGTTAAAGAGAGGAACATACTGGGTCGTCTCATCGATTTTGGTAAAAATGTAACTGGCAATGGGAAGGAGTCGGAACCGATTCACAATCCCTTCGAGATCTCTATCTTGCGTGGTTGCGCTCAGAAGTAGGTGATTTTCAATCTTGGGATGGACGGTCATGAAATCTTTCAGCTCATCCATAGCCCTTGGAAGCGTTGGGTTTCTTCCGGCGGTATCAATGAGCAATAAATCCTGCCTCCTATGTTTCTCAAGAATCTGTTTGAGCTCCTCTGGATGAAAGGCTACCTCTAAGGGGAGATGTAAGATCTTGGCATACTGTCTTAACTGATCGACTGCTCCAATCCGGTAGGTGTCGGTCGTGATCAGTGTGATCCGCTCAGTGACTTTTAAACGGAAATAAGCCGCCAATTTGACAAGGGTGGTGGTTTTCCCAATCCCCGTAGGACCCACAAAGGACCAAATATGAGATCCTCCAAAAGAAGGCGTCAACACCTCCACGGTCTCTTTTAACCTCCATTTGAGAAGCCCAGTAAAAGTTTCTGTCATATTGTTTACAGAAGATTCTTTTCGAAAGGTCCGAAACGCTTCGGCTAACTCCTGAACGAATTGGGGAAGGAAGCCTGCTGAAACAATCTTTTCGATCAAGTGTTCCTCTTCAAAACTTTTCTGGGTTGTCCTGGGATCAGACTCTAAAGATTGGCGGGATAACGTCCAATCCGAAAACCCGCCACCAGAGGAGGAAGGCCGATCGACTGCCGCCACGACCTCGACCATAGGTTTGGAATAGAACGAAGTCCCCTGAAACCCGTTATGAATCTTTTTCGTCGAAAGAATAATGGCTTCCTCACCCATCTCTTCTTTGACCTTTTTAATGGCCTCTTGAACATCCTTTGCGACATACTGTTTAATCTGCATGGAAGCACCTCTCGGGCTGCACAGCAGCCTTTTGCTTTAAAACCTTTAGAATGGATCTGTATTTCATCTTCAACGCCATCCTGCTTCTCTTTTTCCTATCACTATTCATCAATCCCTCAGGACATCGTTACTGTTCCCATCGATTGGATCTTCGTTTGTGGGGGTAATTCAGCATGGGACAAAACAGCTACCTGCGGCAGAATCCGTTCGAGAAGGCGTTTCAGGTGCCTTCTCAAAACAGGAGAACAGAGCACGACAGGTTGATAGTTGTGCTGAGAGATCCGATCAATGGTTTGATGAAGGTTCATGATCATCTTTTGGACAAGATGGGGCTCCAGGGAGAGGTGGGCTCCAACTTCCCCCTTTTGGATTCGCTCCCTCAACAAATCTTCAGTGGGTTGATCAAGAGTAATGAGAGGAAGGATCCCATCAGAAGTCTCATACTGTTTCACAATGGCACGGGCCAACCGTTGACGAACATATTCAGTTAAGACGTCTGGGTCCTTGGTAAGAGGGGCATAATCTGCCAGGGTCTCGACAATGGTCAAGAGGTCACGAATGGAGACCCGTTCTTTTAGAAGATTCTGAAGGACCTTCTGGATGGCTCCCAGAGAAAGGTGCTGAGGGGTCAACTCTTCGACGGCTTTGGGATACTGTTGGGCTAATCGGTCCAATAATTTTTGGACATCTTGCCTTCCCAGGAGCTCATCGGCATGGGACCGGAGGATTTCTGTCAGGTGCGTGGTGATGATGGTGGAGATATCGACCACCGTATATCCAGCGAATTGGGCGTCTTCTTTTCTTTTTTCCGGAACCCATAATGCAGGAAGTCCGAAGACTGGCTCCTTTGTGGGAATACCATCTATGGACCGTTTCACGTCTCCCGGGCTAAGGGCCATCACATAACCTGGCATCATGTCTCCCCGAGCTACCTCATTTCCTTTGATGAGGACCCGATATTCCCCAGGTTTCAGTTGAAGGTTATCTCTTACTCGGAGAGGAGGCACAATCATGCCCATCTCCATCGCGAATTGGCGCCGAATGGAACGAATCCGATCTAAGAGATCTCCATTCTGATCTTCATCAACGATTGGGATCAATCCATAACCTACCTCCAGTTCCAGCCGGTCCAGACTTAAAAAGGATTCCACCTGTTCCGGTGAACTTGGAAGAGCCATCTTCTTGGCCTCTTCCGTCTGTTTCTCCTCCAACTTCTTCTGTTCCCGGTAGATATAGTAGCTTAAGAGACCGATCAGGAGGGAGAGGCCGATGAAGGGAAGATGGGGAAGCCCTGGAATCAACCCTAAAAAGAAGAGAATCCCTGCGGAAAGGCTGATCGCTTGGGGATGAAGTCTGAACTGATTTCCCAGCTCCTTACCCATGTGATGTTCAGAAGCTGCCCGGCTGACGATGATACCCGCCGCCGTGGAAATCATCAGCGCTGGGATCTGCGCAACCAGTCCATCTCCGATTGTCAGGATGGTAAAGGTTTGGGCCGCCGTGGAGAAAGCCATCTTATACTGGAGAACTCCGACCACGAACCCTCCAACGATATTAATGAGCATGATGAGCAGGCCTGCAATCGCTTCTCCCCTCACAAATTTGCTGGCTCCATCCATGGCGCCATAGAAATCCGCTTCTCTCGCAATCAGAGCCCGTCTCCTCCTTGCCTCCTTGTCATCGATCAAACCTGCATTGAGGTCTGCATCAATGCTCATCTGCTTTCCGGGCATGGCATCCAGGGTAAACCGAGCCGCTACCTCTGCAATCCGACCGCTTCCTTTGGTGATCACGATAAAATTGATAATGACCAGGATGATAAAGATAATAAAGCCCACAAAATAGTTTCCGCCGATCACGAACTGGCCGAAAGACTTAATGACATGACCGGCGGCCGCTGTCCCTTCGTTCCCATGGAGCAGGATCAAACGCGTGGTGGCGATATTAAGTGAAAGTCTGAACAGGGTTGTCATCAGGAGGAGGGAGGGAAAGGTAGAGAATTCGAGAGGCGTCTTAATCGAGAGAGAGGTGAGCAGGATCATGACCGAAAAGGTGATGCTCACAGAAAGAAGAAGGTCGAGAAGAAGCGCTGGGAGGGGAAGAATCATCACGAGGAGAATGGAGACGACCCCTGCGGCTAAATAAAGATCGGCAGAATAAATCTTCCGTACCGGAAAGGAAGAGGGGAAAGAACCTTGTTCGCTCATCTCACGAAATCACCTTTTTCTTCAGTTGATAAACGTAGGCTAAAATATCTGCCACCGCCTGATAGAATTGAGATGGAATCACCTGTCCAACCTCTACGGTTTTATAAAGAAGCTGGGCCAAGGGACGATTTTCAACAACAGGGACTCCATGGCTTCGGGCAATCTCTACGATCTTTCCCGCAATAAAACCTGACCCTTTGGCCACCACCTGGGGAGCCTCCATCTTTTTCATTTGGTAAACGAGAGCCACTGCCAGATGGGTCGGGTTGGTAATAATCACATCGGCTTTGGGAACCTCAGCCATCATTCGCTTCCGGGCTATCTGACGCTGGAGGCTCCGTATCCTCGTTTTGGCTATGGGATCTCCTTCCGTCTGCTTGAACTCCTCCTTGACCTCCTGTCGGGTCATCCGGAGATTTTTCTCATAGGTCCAACGCTGAAAAAGATAATCCAGACCCGCAAGACCAGCCATGAGCAGTCCTGTTCGGAGCAGTAAATCCCACGCAATCGAACGGAAATAGGTCAAAAGGGTTCCTGGTTCCCGATCAACGAGAAGGATGATTCCAAGGAATTCCTTCTGAATGGTGACATAGGCTACCCAGCCAATGATGAAAAACTTCAAAAGGGATTTGACCAACTCTACCAGGGATTGCATGGACAGGAGGCGTCTGACCCCTTTCAGGATATTCAATCTGGACCAGTCCCATTTCATACCCTCTGTCGCTATCAAGGTCCCACTCTGCGCATAATGGCTGGTCACCGTCAGGAGGACCCCCATGATGAAGAGGGGGGCAAGGAGGATCAGAAAGGATTCGATCAACTCCACGTTCAGATATTGAACCGTTTCAAGGGAGAAAGTCCGATTGTCCAGGGTCCGGAAAAACCGAACCATCAACCCGGAAAGGTGCCGGTAGAAATAGGAACCGAAAAGGAAGAGAATAGAGCCGCCTCCCATCAGGATAAGGACGGAAGGGATTTCGCGACTCTTGGCCACCTGACCCTTTTTCTTTGCCTCTTCCCTTTTCTTGGGTGTGGCTTGCTCTGTACGTTCTGAATAGGACTCTTCTGCCATGGCTACTTCTTCATCAGGGGCAACAACACGGTTACCAGTCCCCTTCCGGATTCATGCATGAGATGTTGAAGCTTGGGCCAGAACAGATCAAGAGAAAACCCCATAAAGACCAGGCCCAGCCCGATCGTGATCGGGAAACTGTTCATGAGGAGATTCACCTGAGGGACCATTCTCGCAATCACACCGAGAGAAATTTTCACCAACATCAAGATAGCTAAAACAGGGGCGGCCATCTGGAGAGCAAGCACAAACATCTTTCCAGACAATCGAATGAAGCATGTCTGGAGTTCTTGCTGGGGTTGAAAGGTTCCCGGCCCAAGGAGATGAAAACTCTGGACAAGGGCTCTGAAAAACCAGTGATGCCCATCCACGGCTAAAAAAAGAAGGACTCCAATGAGATAATAGAATTCGGTAACAACCGTCGATTCACTTCCCGATTGAGGATCCATCACCCTCGCCATGCCAAATCCCATTTCGAAACCTGCCAGTTCACCTGCCAACTGAAGACCTCCAAAGACAAGGCGAACCGAGAAACCGAGAAGAAATCCGATGAATAACTCAAAAAGTATGACCAGGCCAAACTCCCATGGGTCGGAGGGAAAGGGGCCATACTCAGTGGTAAGCGTTGGCAATAGGACCAGACTGAGCACCAGGGTCAACCCAGCCTTAACCTTGTTGGGAATCCCTTTGGAGTGAAACAGAGGCATCATAAAAATGACCGGAGCCACTCGCATGGCAATAAGCAACCACCTCTGAAATGTCGGGTAAGTCCAATTCGAAAATTCTTGAAGCATCGCTACAGACCCTCTCACCTTACAAAACCAGGAAGCTGAAGGAGCAACCTTTCTGTAAAAAAGGTTAGTTTCTGTAACATCCAGGGCGCTAAAAAGAGGAGACTGACCAAAACAGCAACAATCTTCGGGACAAAAGTAAGGGTAATCTCATGCATCTGGGTCACGGCTTGAAAAAGGCTGATGAGAAACCCTACGATCAGTCCAACGCCCATGATCGGTAGAGCGAGGTAAAGTGTGACTTCGATCGCCTCTTTGGCCAGCCGAACAACCATTTCCGGATTCATTTGACCCTCCTAATAAAAACTCTTGACCATAGAGCCCACTATGAGATGCCAGCCATCCACCAGAACAAAGAGAAGGATTTTAAAAGGCAATGAAATCATTACGGGTGGAAGCATCATCATCCCCATAGAGAGCAGGATGCTTGAGACCACCATATCGATCACCAGGAAAGGGATGAAAAGCACAAATCCCATCTGAAACGCAGTTTTCAGTTCGCTGATCATGAAGGCTGGAAGCAGGACCGTGGTTGGGACCTCGTCTGTATTCCTTGGTTTCGGTATCTTGGAAAGACCGATAAAAAGGGCCAAGTCTTTTTCGCGGGTCTGTTTGAACATAAACTGGCGAACGGGTTTGACTGCCTCTTCAAGGGCTTTCTCCTGTGAAAGCTTTTTCTCCATATAAGGGTCATAGGCATTTGTTTTGACTGACTGCCAAACCGGAGTCATGATGAAAAAAGTGAGAAAAAGAGACAGTCCGATCAGGATTTGATTAGGGGGCATCTGGTGAATGCCTAAGGCATGGCGGAGGAAAGAAAAAACGATGATCAATCGCGTGAAGGACGTCATCATGATCAAAATGGCAGGGGCAAGGGTCAGAATGGTGAGAAGAAAAAGAATCTGGAGAGCTACAGAAACATCCCCTGGCCCCTTCGAGTCATCGACGCCTATTTTAATCATTGGAAGGGAGAAGGGACTCGATTGGGCAAACCCATCCCATGGAAAGAGGAAAAGAAAAACGATGACAACCATACCGATCAACATCAAGGAGTTGACACGGCATACCCTATTTCCCATAGACCCTCCTCAACCATCCGCCTTTTGGTTCCTTTGCTTTGGCGATAAAGGATTGAAACGAAGGGAATAGAAAAAGGTTTTCGGGTCTGTTCTGGGACTGGATCCGGCTTGAAATCTTTTGGATAAATTCTCTGTTCTCAACCTTTGTGAGCAGCGAAATATGGTGCTCTGAGATCCCGAGGGCTAACACCTCTCCACCCACTTCTACAAGAGAGATATATTTTTGTGGAGCAAGACATTGGGAGGCCAGCACCCTAATGCCTGAATCCGTTCCACCTCCATTGCCCATCCTTCGCCCTCTCACCAGCCTCGAGAGAAAAAAAAGAGCCAGAAGGATGGTTCCTAACACCAGAATCATCTTAATGATCGCCCAAGTCATTTCCATTAGTTTCCCAACTGTTTGACCCGTTCAACCGGGCTGATGATGTCGGTAAGTCTGACCCCAAATTTTTCATTCACCACCACGACTTCTCCCCGAGCGACCAACTTCTGATTTACCAAAATCTCAAGAGGCTCACCGGCTAATTTGGACAGTTCCACAACCGACCCTTGACCGAGCTGAAGAAGCTCGCTGATCAATATTTTGGTTCGGCCCAGTTCCACCGATACTTCAAGTGGAATATCGAGGATGAAATCGAGATTCCCGTTTCCTTTTCCTTGGGAGAGAATTTCATGTCTCTCCTTCTCTTCTTGATTCACCTGTGGTTCCTTTTCCATGGACAACCTCCTTAGACTCTTTAAACGGACTTTGTCCTTCCTTCGATTTGAATGGCTTTATTCCCTCTGCAGACCCCTGGCTTCCCCATAAATTTAGGCACACCCTCAACCTGGAGGATCAGTGGGTCCGATACATCCTGATCCAGGACGATGACATCCCCCTGCTTCCACCGCATGAGATCTTGGACCATCACTTTGGCTCTACCCAATTCTACCTTTACCTCCACTTCAGCGCCCTGCAAGCGCTCAAGAAATCGGGTCACCCACGTCTGATCCACTTCAAGCTGTTCACTTTGGAACCCTGAATAGAGCTTATTTTTAATAGGTTCGATGATGGCATAGGGAATACAGAAGAACACCATTCCAATAAACTGCTCCAGCTCGATCCCGAAAGAAATGTGAATCACGAGATCACTGGGTGGAACGACGCTGACAAACTGAGGGTTGATTTCACTCCGAACGTGTTGGAAAGAGATAGGATAAACCACGTGCCACGCCTTCTCCATTTCTGTAAAGATCATGGCCACCACCTTTTGAATCAGTCTTGACTCGATGGCGGTAAAATCGCGGCCCTCCACACGATAGAATGTTTTCCCCGATCCACCGAAAAAGATATCCAGAAGGGTGAACACCAGTTTAGCCTCTAAAGCCAAGATCGCATACCCTCGGAGTGGTTCCATGCGGAAGATATGAAGGCTGCTTGGGACAGGAAGCGTTTTGATGAACTCCCCGAATTTTTTCATTTCAACGCCCCTTGATCCCACGTCAACCGTTTTTCTCAAGGCCGCTGAAAGGCTATTGCGAAAGAGCCTGCAGAAATGGTCATTGATGATCTCCAAGGTGGGCATCCGGCCACGAATGATCCGATCCTGATTGGTAAAGTCGTACTGCCGGATCCCAGACTGATCCACAGGTCCTGAGGTCGTGCTGACCTCGCCGTTCTCCATCCCTCGCAAAAGGGCATCGATTTCTTCTTGAGAGAGAATTTTTTCAACAGCCATCACTGCACCACAAATTCTGTAAAGTAGACCTTCTTCACCTTTACCGTCTCAAAAAGTTGATTTGCTTTTTCAATGATTTCTTCCTTCAGGTGTAGCTTTCCTTTCGATTCCACAATATCGGCATATTTCTTCCCGGTGAGGATCGAAAGAATGGCATCTTTCAGTTGAGGTAAACGTCTATCAAACTCTTCACTCGGCTTGGCCTGTTCACTTTCGAGATCCATCTTGATCTTCAGATATCTTGGAAACTCCGTATCGGCAAGGTTGACGATCATGGCATCGAGATTATAGATGTGACCTCGCGGTGCAGGGAGCAAGGGTTTTTCCCCAGCCACCTCTTTCTCTTTATGTAAAGGATTTATTCCTGAAGGGAGTAAAGCGGGGGCAAAGAAAAAGACGGAACCCAGAGCCAATAAAAAGATTAAGCCTCCCCCGAGTACGAACATCAACCCTTTTTTCCCCTTTTTGCCCTTTGAAGATGCCTTCTCCAAGGGTTGTGTTAGTTTGGGCTCAGCGGTCTGCGGATCTGCCATTTCCTTCCTTCCAGAGATTGAATGTTAAAAAGAAGAAAAGCAACGAGTGTGCCAACCGAAAATAAATTGTCCGTCGTGACTAATCCGTTGAAAATATGAATTTTTTGCGATCAGGGAAGAAAAGGGGAAAATAAGAGGGCCGTCAATAATCAGGTCATTAGTCAAGGGTTTGACAGGGCATAAGTTGTCGTTCAAGGTTCGGAGTTCGGTAGTTCGGAGTATCTCCTCCTCTTTCCACTCCGAACTCCGAACGGTTTACTCCGAACGAGGGTTATCTGATATTAATCAACTGAGCCAGCATCTCATCGGTCGTGGTAATTACTTTCGTATTGGCCTGATATCCTCTCTGAATGATGATCATCTTGATAAACTCTGCAGCCATATCCACATTTGATTCTTCTAACATCGAGGCTGAAATGGTCCCCATGCCTCCGATCCCAGGTCGGTTAAACAGCGGATCTCCAGAGGTGGTGGTTGCCTGGAAAAGATTGGCTCCTTTCCGATAAAGTCCGTTCAGATTTGGAAAGTCGGCCAAAGCGAGGCAGGCAATCTTGCGCCTTGTTCCATTCGTATAACTGGCCACAATATTCCCTTCATCATCAATGCTCACGCCGGAAACTGTTCCGGCGGCATATCCGTCATGGGAGAGAACCTGGATGGCTGATGGAGAACCATACTGAGAGGTCCCGGTGAAATCGACCGTTGTAGCAGGAGGCGTCAGTCCATTTGCAAAGGTAATCGCCCCTGTGTAAAAATTGACGGGCATGGCCGTCGTCAATCTCCCCAATGAGTCAAAGAGAAGGGTTCCAGAACCATAGGATTGAAGAACGCCCGGGGTCCCTCCCTGAGTATCCGCCCCGTCAATGACAGCGTTCCAATCCCATTCCTGATCATCCGCTTTGGTAAAATAGACGCGGATTTGATGGGACTGCCCTAATGAATCGTAAAGGTTAAGGGCTGTTGAAAAATGGGAAGTTCCTGAAGGATCGGTGATATCCCAGGAAAGAGGAGACTCGGAGGCATTTAAATTTAAGACCATATTGACTTCGCTGGAAACACGGGGAGGAATCATGCTGTTTAGGCTGATCTGAATGTCCGAGAGAGATTCAATCAACGTTGTCCCGGTGCTATCATAGAGATACCCCTGAACCTGATACCCCTGGGGATTGACATAATATCCCCGGTTATCGATCTGAAAATGGCCTGCCCTTGTATAAAATCTCTCTTCGGTCAGGGGATCTTGGACAATGAAAAATCCTCTCCCGTTAATCGCCACATCGGTGGCGACATCGGTCGTCATCAGGGACCCCTGAATGAAATTGGCATCCACACTTGACACTTTCACACCAGCACCGGTTTGATTGCCACCGGTCACACCGGAGAGCGAGACGCCAAGGACGTCCTCAAAGTGGACTGAACTATTCTTGAAACCTGTGGTATGGAGATTGGCAATGTTATCTCCAATGACCCGCATCGCTGAGGCATGCGTATCCAGTCCTGAAAGACCCGAATAAAAAGATGATGTGATTGACATAGATGACCCTCCTTTCAATCTTATTAAGTTGGACTCAGGATAGCTTTTACATCTTGTAACGTCACACGTTCAGCTCCTAAATCGAGATAGATGATGCCTTGGTCGAAGTGAATTCCCGTGATAGTATCGACGATGGAGAATTCTACCGGAATGGGCTGTCCTTTCTCGTCTGTGGCAATGACCTGAAAGAAATATCGACCATCTTTTTGCTTTAGACCTGCATCGGATTTTCCATCCCAGAGCACCTTCTGTCTGGAAGTATCTTTCATCCCCTCTTCGAGTGTTCGAACCAATTGCCCTTGCCCATCGTAAATGGCGATCTTCACTTGACCTGGCTTGGACAATTGATAATATCCTTCAGAAACTTTTCCTTGGTTAAGAGAAAGAACCGGACGTTGAGCCTCCACTTTCTTCCCGATCAATCCAGCGGCATGCAATCCATTCATGGAGGCTTGGTACTCACTCAGATTCTCAAGGGAACGATGGATGCGATTCAGACTATCCAGACTATTAAACTGGGCGATCTGACTAGCCATCTGATAGTGGTCAAGAGGATCGAAGGGATTCTGGTTTTTTAATTGCGTGACGAAGAGATTTAAAAAATCCTCCTGATTGAGACTCGTCTTCCTTTGCTTCACCTGGGTTGTTGCATCCATAGGGGTTGTGGATAAAATAGGCAAAAGGCTCATGCATGCACCTCCAGTGTTTTTAAACAATCTTATTGATATATTGGCTCAATCCTTGACATTCACTCACCCCAGGGGAGGAAAGGGGTATAGGTTCAGAGGAGCAAAAATGGCCCTTTTCATGAAATTCATGCATCCTCTCTTCCTCTTTAAAGAAATTAAACTCCCTCTTCTCTGCCAAAGGATCGAACTCTTGCTGGACGAAAACTTCAAACTTATCGAGTTTAAATCCATCTCCCTCAAGGAGATGACGAAGTTCCTGTTGATGTGTTTCGAGCAAAGCTTTGGTGGCTGGATGCTCCGCCCAGACCGTGGCCTTTAAGAGGTCTTGGTCTCGGCTAATTTTGATATAAAGTGTTCCGAGTTCTGGTGGATCCAACCGCATCCGAATTCTTTCTTGGCCATTCCGAACAGACCTCAAAAGGGCATGGCCAATCTGTTGATCCAAAGGAAATAATTCGATCTTCGAAGAGGGAGGAAGGGGGGGCTCCGCCCTCCCCTCAAGAAGAGGCAACTCCTTCGAGAAGATCGCTGACTCTTCTCCGGTTAAGAGATGAGTTTCATGACAGACAGAATCTTGATGACCAATTACCTCTGGGGGATTTAATCCAAGACGATGGCTTGCCTTGGGAATCGATGTTTCATCCACCGTTTCAAACAGGAAGGTCGGGTTCACCTCCTCTATACTTAAAGAATGGAGATGATTTTTTTGAGAAGGTGTGAGAGGTTCCTCTGGACTCACCCGCTGAGGGCTTTCAAACAATTTTGTCACCGGTTCTTTTTTGATCTGAAAGGGGTTGAGAGATTCTTTAGGGTTAGAGACCATACCATATTGAGTTAAAAAGGTCTGGTTATTCTCAGAAGCCTTTTCTGTTGAGATGGAGGGCACGATTGTCTTTTGTCCATCATGGAGTCGAATAGATGAAAGATCGGTAAACCTATTTTTAATCCCCTGGGAATTGATTGCTTCACGGTAGGGAACGTAAAATCGGTCATCGTGAGGAACCTCTGTGGCTGTGATGAAAGGTTTTTCTATTCTGTAAAGATCGTTCTGGACGAGAGAACCCTTCGTTTCTTCAAGGAGTTTTGGTGAATGGTAAGGCTCCTGCTGAATCAATCCATAAAGGTTCCCTGAATGTTGCGCCAAGGTCGATTGAAATGTAAACGCTCCAGGAGGTGGAAGAGGCAAAGGGTTAGCCCACCCGGTCTCAGAGGAAACAGGAGTGACCAAGGGATTTATCAGGTCCATCATGAAAAGAGAAGGATATGGGTTCTGTTGATATTCTGTTTGCCTTGATTGGGAAGAAAACTCCTCTGGGGATAACAACGTGGGAGAAGTATCTAACTGCTCTGGAGGTTGACCAAAATCTCCTTCTGGATGTGTCATGAGAGAAAAAAGGAGGGAGGAGAATTCCTGGGACAGAAAATCAACCGAAGGAGCAATAGGAATCTCTTTAGATTTACCAGAAATGAGATCAAGGATTGATTGCAACTCTATCATTTGCCCAAGGCCAAAGCAATGGCTGTGCCAAAATAAGCCAAATGGCCCTATCATTTAATTCCTTTTGATTTCAAAGAGTTTCCCCTTATATTTTGTTAAAATAAAACCTTGACCAGATTGCTGCGGCAATAATTTCCGCTTCTTTGAAAGAGAAAAGAAAATTTTTCTTCCCTGAAAAAATCTCCCTGGGAAATGATTCTATTTCATGAAACCTCGCTTATGTTTTTCTTCCTATTCGCTACAAAAGTTTTTTTAAAAAAAAGGGGTTACGACTGATTCGTAACCCCTTGATTTGATTGGTAGCGGGGGGTAGATTTGAACTACCGACCTTCGGGTTATGAGCCCGACGAGCTACCGGACTGCTCCACCCCGCATCATCTCGAATAGTATACCATGGACACTGCGGTAAGTCAAGTAAAACAGAGGCTTTATATACAAAAAACCATTCCGTCGAAACCGACCTGCACTCCATGCGGGTTCAGAGCCTGCTCAAGCTCCTCATGCATCATCCCTCCCAGATGGGAGTGGTGCGTCGTCACTACCGGGCTGTCGGGAGACAGTACCCCGTTCTCAAGCAGCCACTCCCGCATTCGGATCACCTCCGGGATGCACAGATGCGCCATATATCCCCCTTCTATCGGTCCCTTGCTGCACTCCACGACGATCCCGTCCAGCTTCGTCTGCATCAAAAAGTCCCAGGTCGGCGGCTCATACCATCCGGTGTCGGTCGCGTAAAGAAGCGTCTTATGTCCATCCGAGATCAGATAGTTGAAGCAGTGAATGCCGGGGTCGTGCTGTGCCTGTATCGGGGTGATAACCCATCCATCCAGTCTTATCGGCTCCCACAGACATAACGGCTGAAATTCCAGAGGGAGGTCTGAGACATTCAGCGACCGGGCTACTCTTTCGATCACATCGGCCGGTCCCAGCAGATTGAGCGGGGTTTCCGACACCTCCTCCACAAACATCCACGACATATACTGCAGCTCGCGCAGGGCGAAATGGTCATCGTGCCCGTGCGTGAAGAGAAGGTATTCGACGCGAGTCAGGTCAAGGTTGTGCGTCATAACGTGATGCAGCGTGTCCGGAGGCAGGTCAATCTTCAATGCTCCATTGATCAGGGCGGAGGAGCGTGAGCGCAGGTTCTTGCCCCGCTCCACGCGCGCGAGTTGACAGATATGACAACGGCAGAACAGACCGGGCATCCCTTCCGCAGAACCGGTTCCCAGGAGCTTGATTTCCATTTAAATCACCTGCTGAAAAGCCATGTGCATTAACTTCCTGCGTGAAGCTATTCTGACCATTATAGCCCGCAATCGCCTTTATGACCGTCAAGAAATTGACATCTCCTATGTGAAGTAGTTCACATCCGGTACGGCGCAGCCCCTACATATAGTCTCCGCCCGGCTCAAACAGCCGACCGCATCGGGGACAGGCGATCTCCTGTGCGCTGGCGATCATTTTGCATCGCGGACACTGATGAAGGCGTATGGGGAAGCGATGGCACTGCGGGCATCGCTTCGTGTCCGGATAGACCAGCGCGCCGCAGTGCTCACAGGCGAACGGCTCTCTGTCATCCTTCCGCCGCCCTGTCATGGCGTAGTCTCACTCTTCCGTCATCCGGCGCATCACCAGCCCGCTCCACAGCTTCGGATAGAAGTAGGTGGATTTGGGAGGCATCTTCTCCCCCGCCGCCGATACCATACGCACCGATTCCACTGAGGGCATGTTCATGAAAAAACCCAGTTGATACGCCCCGGATCGAACCAGCTGGATTGCCTCCTGCCGGTCTCGCGTATAACCGATATCCGGAGTGATTGCAATCTGATCTGCGGCAATTCCCAGCGTGCGTTCAAAGACAATCGCCTGCAGAATGCTGACATCCAGACGACGCCAAACGGATGAGCTGCCGGGCATCAGCCGATCCAGAATCTCCTCATCCCGCAGGGTCAACAGGAAAACTCCGTTCGCGGTAAGCATGCCCAGGCGATGGACGTCCCGCGGCGGGATCTCCTGCGTCATACGATGGAGATCCTCCTCCGTTATCTTCTGTACCTCAAAATAGGGTTCCAGCGCAGGCAGAAGACCTTGCAGTCTGGTTTCCGGAATGTTCATCACCAGCCGGTGGGTCGGCAGCACAACCAGTCCCGGATCGTTAATCGGCACCAGAACCGTCAGCAGATAGTCATAGGGTTTCCTGTCCGGCGGATCGCCCTCCGCCGCCCGCCGTTCGTCGCGATACGCCAGCGCCGTCTCATAGCGGTGATGACCGTCTGCAATCCAGACCCGGCTGTCTCGAAGCTGCGCCTGTATCCGCACTATCGCCTCCGGTGCGTCAATGGTTCGCACCGTATGCCGGTCCTCCCCGACGACGACGGAAAAGGTCTCGTCCTCCGTCTCGTGCAGTATGCCGGAGACAACCCCTTCCGGATCGTCAAACATCCCCATGATCGGCTCGGTGTTGGTTTGCGTGGCGCGCAGCAGGTTCAGACGATCCTCTCTTGCTTTCCGACGGGTCTCCTCATGCGGAAGAACGATCCCGGAGGAGTAGGGTTCCAGCTTCAACGCGCAGAAGAAGCCGGTACGCAGACAGCGTTCTCCGGTAGAGGGATGCGTGAACTCTTGCTGATAGGTATAGAGTGCCGGCTCTGTCTCACGCAGAATTCCCTCCTGAAGCCAGCTTTGCAGGAATCCGGCGGCGCGCGTATAAGGACTTTGTTGCGAGGTGTCGTCTGCTTCCGCGCGGTTCAGAATGATCCGCACGCAGTTATAGGGGCTGGCATTATAGAGCGCCCTCTGCTCTTCCGGACTGATCACATCGTAAGGAGGAGCGACCAGATTCTGCAGCGCCCCCGCTCTCTCCTCATTGTAGAGAACGGCTCTAAAAGGAACGATCTCCGCCATGCCAACCCTTTCCCGATCCGATAATGTTCAACGGAAGCGTCCTGTCACGGAGCCTCCCTGTGCTATGATACCCCCAATCCCTGCATGACGCGAAGGAAGCGCGAATGGACAACGACTTTTACCTGCCGGAAGACCCGGACTACACTCCCGTAGACAGCGTGCGCGATTCGGTGCGATTTGCTCACCGCTGTCTGGAGCGTATAGAGGGCGGGAAGTGGCGCGCCCTCTCCAGCTTTGTGGATACCGAAGGACAGATCATGCACTGGCACGACTTCGGAGATCTGGAGGGTCCGGGCTGGGCGGCGAATGCGGTGGGCGGAGCCTATCAGCTCTATGCCTGGGGACGGTTCGATCATCACCCCATCTTGGAGCATGTCGCTATCGGGCTGCTCGACCATGTGCTGGAGGACGGCTTTCTGCAGTCCGACGGCTTTATCATCGGCTATCGTGACACCGCCTCCAATGCCTTCTTTCTGAACTTCAAGCATAACAGCGACTGGTTCTGTCCCGGCTCGATGGCGAAGATCGCGCTGCAGATGCTCTGGATGAGCGACCTCCTCCCGAAGGAGGATCCCCGCGTCGCCCGTCTGCGTGGATACGCGCCGCTGACCGCCGAGTGGCTTCGCACGAAACTCAAAACAACCGGAGAGTGGTTTCCGCGCCGCGCCGACTTCGAGGGACGCCCCTATCTGCAGAGCGCGGAGGGCGGAGAGGAGCCGCTCCCCTATCACAGCGCGGACAGTCTCTACATCCTGTGGCTGCTGCTGGAACTGACAAAGCGCGGAATAGCCGATCATGCACGATTTGTACGGGAGAAGCTGAACTTTCTCATGGATCGCGGCGGCATCTACGGCAGCATCAATCACGACACCTACGACCACGATGAGAATGTCGCGTGCGCTGAGACCTTCCGTCTTCTGTTATCGGCGTATCGCTTCTACCGGGAGGAGCGGATGCGGCTCTTCGCCTATGAGAATGCACTGGCGGGACTAGAGCGTTTCAAGATGCGAGAAGACCGGAACGGCGTCGCGACACGGGGACTGCTCTACATGGAGGACTCCTGGGATACCGCCTATCTCTGGGAAAACGCGGAGGCGGCGTTAGCCTATCTAGAGGCATATGAGGACACCCTCCAGCGCGAATACCTCTGCGACGCCCTCACGATCCTGCGCGCCATTGCCCGACATCACTACGGCGATCACGGATTTCTCACCGAGGGCGTAGACTGGAACAATCATGTCGGGCAGGAGCACCATATCAACCAGGCGGTGTTCGGCGCGATCCGCTACACCGAGCCGCTGCTGAACAACCTCCATCATCTGGAGCCGACGCTGCGCTACCTGCAGAGGCACGCCGTCGCAGGTCTGTAGCTCCTCGATCACGCCTCTAACGGAAGGAGTCGTCCGTTGAGTTCATCCTCACAAACTGTATCGCCAGAAGCGTCGTCTGTCGAAACAGCCCCGATGCCTCATCAGCAGCGACGCGCCTCCGGCTTGACCTGGCGCGCCATCCTGCTGGGACTGATCTTTACCGCGCTCACCGACCTCTGGATTCACTGGGCGGAGCTGGCGACCGGAAGCCGCGGACACACCGCCTTGGCGAACACCAGCATCCCCGTCGGCGCGTTCAACGTGCTCTTCCTGCTGGTCGTGATCAATATCCTGCTCACCCGCTTTCTCCGTCCGCTCGCCTTTTCTCCCGCTGAACTGCTGGTGATCTATGTGATGATGACCGTCTCCACCGTCATCTCCTCCTCCGGAGGCATTCACTTCGTCGTCCCGACCATCACCGCCGCTTACCACTACGCCAACACCAGCAACAACTGGGCGGAGCTTTTTCATACGTATATTCCCGACTGGATCGCCCTGAAAGATAAGAGCGCGCTTGACGGGTTCTATCGGGGCAATGCGTCGGTCGCCTGGCGCGCCTGGTTTCAGCCGATGTTCGCCTGGGTAGTCTTTCTGACGCTCTTTTCGGCAGCGACGCTCTGTATCGTCTCCATCCTGCGTAAACAGTGGATAGATCGGGAGAGGCTTGCCTTCCCGACAGTGGTTGTTCCGGTTGAGATGATGCGCGAGGGCGCGAAGTTCTTCGCTCCTCCGCTGCTCTGGATGGGATTCTTCATCCCCTTTACCATCAACATAATGAATACCGCGCATCTCAACTACCCGAGCATCCCCTACATCCCCACGCGCACCGCTGACCAGCCGGATATCGGCACCTTTTTCACGGCTCCTCCCTGGAATGCCATCGGATACACTCCCATCTCCTTCTATCCCTTCGTGATCGGCATCGCCTACCTGCTGTCGGTTGAGATGACCTTTAGCTGCTGGTTCTTCTGGCTCGTAACAAAGCTGGAGCATGTCTTCGGAGCGGCATCCGGCATCACCGCCGGAGCGACCGCGGGCGGGCAGAGCGCGTGGCCCTTCCTCGGGCATCAGGGCGCCGGAGCCTTTCTGGCATTGACCGTCGTCGGATTATGGCTCTCCCGAAACTACCTGCGGGAGGCGCTTGTGATCGCATTCCAGAGAAGGAGACACGGCGAGTCTCCGGATCGCGACGAGCCGCTCTCCTATCGCATGGCGTTTCTGGGACTGCTCTTCTGTCTGGCGTCACTGGTGGTCTGGTGCATAGCGGCGGGAATGCGGGGGACGGTCGCCATCACGCTGATCGCGCTGGCGCTGCTCTATATGGTGGCGGCGGCGCGGATCCGCGCCGAAACCGGCAACGCCTGGCTGTTTGGTCCCGATGTGGACGCCTACCGTGTCATGACAACCACCTTCGGGACCACCGTCTACCAGCCGGCAGACCTGACCATTCTGGCGTATGTTCGCAACGCGATCGCCAACTTCGACCTTCGCTGCCTCTCCATGCCCAATCAGTTCGACGCCTACAAGATGGCGAACGCCATCCAGGTCAACAAACGTCGGCTGACCCTCGCGCTGCTGCTGGCGATCGTCTTCGGGATCCTCGTCTCCTTCTCCATCGCCCTGATGATCTGGTATGCCTACGGCGCGGATGCCAAGACCGACGCCTGGCGGACCTGGATGGGACAGCAGCCCTTCAATCAGCTCGCCGATGTACTGAAGACACCGGCGAAAAACGATGTCTCCGGAACCATCGCCATCGGCTTCGGGTTTCTCATCACCGCCGCCCTGATGTATCTGCGCACGCTCTTCACCTGGTGGATATTTCACCCGGTCGGCTATGCGATGGCAAACACACCGACGATGAACCAGGTCTGGCTGCCCTTCTTCATCGCCTGGCTGCTCAAGGTGCTCGCGCTCCGCTACGGAGGAATCCGTCTCTACCGACAGTCGCTGCCCTTCTTCTACGGGGTGATCATCGGGGACTTTCTGTCCGGTGGCTTGACGACGCTGCTCGGATGTTTTACCGGTTTTAATGTCTATCCAATAAACTGGTAACCTGCGCCGATCCATTCGGATTATATTTCAGGTATACTGAGCGACATGCGAGTGGACAGCGAAATTGATCTTCACGGCTACACCGCTCTGGAGGCGCGTTCGGAACTGGATCGCATCTGGGGAAGACGCTGCTGGCAGGGTCTGAAGCGCGTTCGGGTCATCCACGGCAACGGGTCTGTTCTGCGGATAGTCGTCCGTAACTGGTGCGATGACCGGGGCATTCCCTGGGCGACGGAGCCGATGAACCCGGGCACGACGATCCTTCACCCTGCTAATCGTACTGTATTTCCGCCGTCCGTTACGCACCGCCCCCTGAGTCACCGCATGCGTGGCATAAAAATTGCACTCGACAGAGAACAGAGGAGCAGAGCAGAAACCTTCCATCCGACCGCAGAGAGACGGGAGGAGCCTCTGAAAGGATCTGGAGAAGTTTCAGAAAAAAGGCGAACGCAGAATATAGAGCAGCCGTCTTCTGATCTGATGGCGCAGGAGTTTGAGCGGTTAAGCAGACTCGACGCCACCTCACTTCGCCGCAGAAAACACGCCTAGTTGCCAGATACGACTGCTCAGCGCAACACCCATCTTAACTTCATCTTAAAAATTGGCGCATCTATCGCCTTCATACGTTGACAACACGGGAGTTAGCGTGCTATACTCGCCAGTATGCAATTGTATCAATACGTATGATACACTCGCAAAAGTTCGTGACCAGCGCCACGATTCACGACTGAACGCAGGTACAGTTGTTGAGACCTCGCCAACGTAGTCGGGTTCGCATTTTTTAGCAGCCCCTGAAGGCATCTCATCATCTTTGCCTGCATTTTTTGTATCTGATGTAAACTGTCAGAGACGCGGAGACGCTGCCGCACATATACCTAACCTACATTGCCGCCCGTGAATCTATGCGTGACGTCCGAACGAACTTATCCTTAAACTAGGAGGGATACACGTGTCAGCAAAGTATCGGAGAGGCTTCACCCTGATTGAGCTTCTCGTCGTGATCGCCATTATCGCGATCCTCGCCGCCATCCTCTTCCCCGTCTTCGCGCAGGCTCGAGAGAAGGCTCGCCAGACCTCCTGTCTCTCCAACTGCAAGCAGATGGGTCTGGGCTTTCTGATGTACTCCCAGGACTACGATGAGCTGTTCCCGATCGGCGCCGCCGCTGCCAGCGACAACGCCTACCTGTGGAACTTCAACATCGCCATTCCGAAGAACTGGCGTCCTCTGGCTGCCAATGACCGGCGCCTCAACGCCTACGAAGTTCACTGGTCGAACTCCGTTCAACCCTATATCAAGAACTACAATCTCTACGCCTGTCCGTCCGGACCGGAGGTTCGTTTGAACATTCCGGACTACAGCAGTCCGCGCACCCAGTGGGCAAACGGCTCGCTGAGCTTTAACGGACTTCTGGGATCCTATGCCCAGGCGGGCATCCAGACCCCGTCTCGCCTCCCGCTGCTGTGGGAAGGACGCGGCAAGGCGCAGGTCGCCGGCTTCGCGCTGACCAACCCGAACCTGATCTGCAACCAACCCGCTCCGGCTCCCTGCGTCTATGTTCCCTGGAGCTCCGGCTGCGGCGCCACCAACGGCTCCACCAGCGCGATGTTCGTTCTGAGCGGAACCATGTGGATCCACAACCAGGGCGCGAACTTCACCGCGGCGGACGGCTCCGCCAAGTGGCGAAGACTGGGCGCGACCCTCTCCCCCGGCGATACGGACTACAACGTAGACCCGTACACCGGCTATGACGCCAACGGATTTCCCGGTTTCTACTGGTGGGATGGATGTCATGCGTGGCTCTTCCGCCCGGACATCAACTGGCAGTAGATTCTCATGAGGATCTTCGGGCGCTCCGTTCGTCTTTCCGGGCGGAGCGCCCATTTTCCGCGTCTTGAGGATTGAGTTATGAAAAGTGAAGTCTCCACGCCGGTCATGATCGGCATCATTGTCGTTGCTGTCATTCTGATCCTGGGGATCGGCTGGTATTTCCTCAACCCTGGCTCCAGCGCCCCCCCTCCGGAAAAGAGAGCCGGCACCGCCGCAATCCCCGGACAGACAGGACAGGGTGGACAGGCGGGCGGCAATCAGCCGCGCATGATGGAGCCGAACAACTGATCCGTCGGCTCAGCCGCAGTATTGCGCGGCAGCCCGCCGCATCCCGTCTGAACGAGTCTGTCTTCGATTTGCTCCCCTCCCGAACAGATCGGGAGGGGACTTCATCTCTCTTTCTTACGCCGCCTCCTTTCAGATCAGGCGCGCCATACTCTACTCTACTCTCTGGCAGCAATTCATGAATCAGCTTTATGTCAGCGCCCCCGGACGGATCTGCCTGTTCGGCGAGCATCAGGACTATCTCGGTCTCCCGGTGATTGCCGCCGCCATCAGTCTCAGGATCGGCATCACCGCGCAGGTCTCCTCCAACTCCCATTTTCACCTGATCATGCCCGATATCGGCGAAGAAGCGCAGATAGATATCCACGCTGAACAGAGCTACTCGCACGCACGCGACTACCTGCGCTCCTCCATCAACGTCCTCAAACGTGAGGGACTGTCTTGGAGCCAGGGATACGAGGTATGGATGCATGGAGACATCCCCATCAATGCCGGAACAAGCAGCTCCTCCGCGATGGTGGTGATGTGGCTGCGCTTCCTGCTGGAGATAGGACAGCCTCCTAGAGCGTTCACATCGGACGATCTGGCGCGCTGGGGTCACCGATCCGAAGTGCTGGAGTTTGGTGAGCCGGGCGGCATGATGGATCACTACTGCGCGGCGAAGGGGGGCGTGCTCTGGATTGATACGCGCCCGCCCTTTGCTGCAGAGTCGTGGGACATTCCGCTCAGCGGGATTGTGCTGGGGAACTCCCTGCAGCCCAAAGCGACGCTGGAGACGCTGGGGATGCGACGCCGCGATGTCAGCGAAGGAATCGCCCTCCTGCGCGAGAAGCTTCCTGCATTCGATCTGGCGACCACGCCTCTGGAGGAGGCGGAGACTTTCCTGAAGGATCTTCCAGAGGTTCCCGCCAGGAGACTTCGCGCCAACCTGATCAACCGCGATCTGACCCTGCAGGCGCGAGAGACCCTGCTTCGCAGAGACCTGACCCGTCTCGGCGCGCTGCTCTACGCGCACCATGAACAGCTTCGCGACGGTCTGAACCTTTCTACCGAGAAGATCGAACGAATGATGGACGCGGCGCTGGAGGCGGGAGCACAGGGGGGCAAGATCAACGGCTCCGGCGGCGGGGGGTGCATGTTCGCCTATGCGCCCGGCTGCAAGGAGGAAGTCGCCGAAGCCATCCGACGCGAGGGAGGCGTACCGTACATTGTCAGTGTAGACAGAGGCGCAGAGGTTGAACGTCTCTAGTCCCTGCCCGGAACTATAATTCTAACAGCGGAAGGCAGTACGGAGATCGAAACAGGCGTTGTACCGAACGGATCGCCGTCAATCTCCGTCCTGATCGGCGTCTCTGACCGGATCTCAAGACCACGCACCTGAAGATAGTCCATGTTCGGACCGCGATAGGCTCTCTGCATGGCAAACGCCAGCAGAGACCGGATCAGGTTCCACCTTCCCCGCGCGTGTACCAGATAGAGGTCCAGCAGTCCGTCGTCCGGTCTGGCGATGGGCGATAGGCGGTATCTTCCGGCATAGTGCGCGGTGTTGCAGACCAGCGCCTGATAGTAGTCCGAAGGCTCCGCAACAGGCTCTCCCTCGATCAGGATCCGCATACGGCGCGGCTTTGCTTTGAGAAGCTGAACGATGCCCGCATGCCAGTAGGTAAGCCGACCGACCTTTCGTTTCCATTGCAGGGAGGTTCGCGCAACTAACTCCGCATCGAAACCGACGCCTGCCGCCAGGAGAAAGAGCCTGCCGTTGATCTCCCCGGCATCTATCATGCGCGGCGTTCCCTCCAACGCCAGTGAACAGGCATCGCCTGTCGCAGCGGGAATGCCCAGTTCATACGCCATCACATTCACCGTGCCGCAGGGGATCAGACAGATCGGAATATCGCTGCCGGCAAGTCCGCTGGCGATCTCTCCCAGCGTTCCGTCCCCTCCGGCGGCGATCACCATCTCCATTCCGGCTTCACGGGCTGCTTTCGCAGCTGTCTCCGCGTCGCCTCGCCTCTGTGTGAGACATATCTTCGGATCCAGCCCCATGCGCTTCAATCGAGACTGCAGGTTCTCCGGAGAGGCTCCAGGTCGTCGCCTCCCTGCCGCCGGATTGACAATCAGCATACAGGACATCGTACACAGTCTCTGTTAACCCGCTGTCGGGTGTGAGATTGCTTCGGTCGGCTTACGCCTCCCCCGCAATGACAGGGGGGCGAAGTAGTTCGTCATTGCGAGGGCGGCAGGCTTTCACTTTCTGCCTGATATCCATGATATATTGTGCAGGAATCTGTCAGGCGGACGCGAATTTGAAAAAAGCAGGCGGTGCAGCATAGTCCGCCGCAATACCCGTTCGTCGGGTGAGGAGGATAGGTGACGAATGGCGAGCGTAACGCTCAAGGACCTGACCAAAGAGTTCAAAGAGGTCGTAGCGGTCAATAAACTTAACCTGGAGATAAAGGACAAGGAGTTTCTGGTACTGGTCGGACCGTCCGGCTGCGGCAAGACCACCGCGCTGCGGATGATCGCGGGGCTGGAAGAGGCGACCAGCGGAGAGATCTTGATCGGCGACCGACTGGTAAACGACGTCTCTCCCAAAGACCGCGACATCGCCATGGTGTTTCAGAACTATGCGCTCTATCCTCACATGAGCGTATACGACAACATGAGCTTCGGGCTTCGCCTCAAACGTGTGCCTTCCGGCAGTCCCTGGCCCTTCAATACCAGACGCGCCTTCTCCAAACAGGAGATAGACCGGCGCGTGAATGAAGCCGCCAAGCTGCTCGGTCTGGAGAACCTGCTGCAGCGCAAACCCAAGCAGCTATCCGGCGGTCAGCGTCAGCGCGTCGCGCTGGGGCGCGCCATCGTCCGCGAGCCGAAAGTCTTCCTGATGGACGAGCCGCTGTCCAATCTCGACGCCAAGCTGCGCGTACAGACCCGCGCCGAGCTGATCAAGTTGCACCGCCGTCTCGGGATCACCACGATCTACGTTACGCATGATCAGGTGGAGGCGATGACAATGGGCGATCGGATCGCCGTCATGAACCATGGCGTGATGCAGCAGTGCGACACCCCGCTGAATCTCTACAACCGCCCGGCGAATATGTTCGTCGCCGGATTTATCGGCTCTCCTGCCATGAATTTCATCCCCGTGAAGGTCGGTCAGTCGGGAGACAGCATCATCATCGACTCCGGCTCGTTCAAAGTTACGCTTCCAGAAAACAAGGCGGAGTGCGTCCGGAGCTATATCGGGAAAGAGTGTATCTTCGGGATCCGTCCGGAAGACATCTACGACCGCAATCTCGAAGGACTGGTGAAGCCGACGCCGGGCAATACGATCAAAGTCGGGGTTGATGTGGTGGAGCCGCTCGGAAACGATGTGGAGATGTATCTGACCGCCGGCACATTTAACCTGATCGCCATGATTGACAGCAAGACTCAGGCGCGCTCCGGCGAGACTATCGAAGTCGTGCTCGATATGGAGAAGAGCCACCTGTTCGATAAAGAGACGGAGAAGGCTCTCTATTAACGGAAAGAGTGATGAGCTTCTGCCCATCACTCTCTCCATGTCTCACTCAGGCGAGGGCGGTCTCTCCCTCCTCGCCGGTTCGGATGCGGATCGCCTCCATCACCGGGATCAGGAAGATCTTGCCGTCTCCGATCTCGCCCGTCCGCGCGGATTTCGCGATGGTTTTCGCCACCATCTCCGCCTCATCATCCGCCACCACGATCTCCAGCTTTAGCTTCTGAAGCAGGTTTACCGTATACTCCGCCCCGCGGTAGTGCTGTGTGAAGCCCTTCTGTTTCCCCTGACCGCGCACCTCCGTCACCGTCATCCCTTTGATGCCGATCTCGTTGAGGGCGTTCTTCACGTCATCCAGCTTCTGGGGGCGGATCAATGCCTCCACTTTGACCATTCCTTCACTCCTTCCATAACAGGGACGAAGAGACCGGACGGCTCTGCGTCCCCCTATCCCGGTCTACGATTTCTGGACTTTGCTCGCTTCCGAAGAGGTGACGGCGGAGCCGCTCTCCATAGCCAGCGAAAGACCGTTCGCCTCCAGTCCGGTATCACCGGACGCCAGCCCGGCGTATCCAGTCTCTCCGTGCTGGGTGAGGTCGAGACCGGTCTGCTCCTCTCCTTCCGAGACCTGCAGCCCGATGGTAAACTTCAGGATCAAGCCGATCACCAGCGTGCCGATCACCGCCAGCGCGACTGCCACAAGAATTCCGATGACCTGCTTGCCCAGAAGCTCTACCCCGCCGCCGTAGAAGAGTCCGTCCGCTCCCGCCGAGTTGACCGCTTTGGAGGCAAAAAGCCCTGTCGCTAGCGCACCCCAGGTTCCGCCGACTCCGTGTACGCCGAAGACATCCAGCGAGTCATCATACCCCAGTTTGCTCTTGAGCTTGATGGCGAAGAAGGAGATGATCGAGACCCCGGCTCCGATCACGATCGCGGGGATCGGCTCCACAAATCCCGACGCGGGCGTAATGGCGACCAGTCCCGCCACCGCACCCGTCGCCAGACCGAGCGCAGTCGGCTTCTTGTAGATAATCCATTCGATCAGAACCCAGACGAAACCTGCCGTCGCCGCCGCGACATGCGTAACCACAAACGCCGAGGCTGCCAGCCCGTTAGAGGCGACCGCAGAGCCGGCGTTAAAGCCGAACCATCCAAACCACAGAACGCCGGCGCCGATCAGAACCAGCGGCAGGTTATGCGGGCGCATATCCTCCGCGCTGCTGGTTCGCCGCTTCCCGAGCAGAATACACAGCACCAGCGCCGAAAAGCCCGAAGAGATGTGTACCACCGTGCCGCCGGCAAAGTCCAGCGCGCCCAGTGACAGCAGATAGCCCTCTTCGCCCCAGACCATGTGCGCCAGCGGACTGTAGACCACCAGGCTCCAGAGCGCAATAAACAGAACATAGGCGCTGAACTTCATACGGTCGGCAACGGCTCCGCTGATCAGCGCGGGAGTGATGATAGCGAACATCAACTGAAAGACCATGAAGACCATGTGCGGAGTGGTCGTCGCATAGAAGTCATCGGGCGCCTGTCCAACGCCTTTGAGTCCGATCCACTCCAGCCCGCCGATAAACGGCGTTCCTTTGGAAAACGCCAGACTGTAGCCGATCACCACCCAGAGGATCGTTACGACGGAGAGGGCGACGAACGACATCATCAACGTATTGAGCACGTTCTTGGCGCGAACCATACCGGCATAGAAGAGCGCCAGACCGGGGGTCATAAACATCACCAGTGCGGCGGATGCCAGCAGCCAGGCGGTGTCTCCCGTGTCTATTTTCGGCTCCGCGGCGGCATCCTGCGCGAATGCCGCTCTGGCTGCCAGAGAGATAACAACACACAGGATCGCCGCTCTCAGAGTGCGGACTGCCGACCGTAAAAATGCGCCTGTCTTCAGGCTGTTCAGGACTCCTTGCTTTGGACTCATAATCTCTGCATCCTCCAGGAAGAACTCACAGGATCGCCTGTGGGTGTGTATCACATTCGATGGTCACCGAATCGAAAATTTCGGAGCGCCGACACGTCTCCTTCGTTGGAGGACATGCGGACTTCGCAGAGAGCTGATGCTCCGTCGAACATCAGCGCAACCTCACTGTTGCTGTATATGCGCGGGAGTAACCCGTCAGAGAAGCGGCTATCTCCCCTTCTGTTTCAGGGGATCGGGGCGTTCTTTTGCTATAGAACGCCCCGCGTCTCAACTAGACTAGAACTTGAGAACCTGTGAATAGGTGATCGTGAACTGCTTGTTGTTCAGCCCGACCAGAGAGTCCTCACCGATGTCGGTGCTGGCGGAGGTGAAGAAGGGCTTGCCCGCCTTGTCATACCGCAGTTCCAGACGATTCAGCAGCGAGCCGCCGATCGTATATTCATAGGTTCCGGTGATGCTGGAGAGGTTCTGGGCAATGCCGGTTCGCAGCCCCGCGCTGTCCTCAAACTGCTCATAGCGGAGCGCGACCGCCGACTTCTCGCTCAACTGATAGCGGGCGTAAAAGGCGCGCCCGTTCCAGTTGCCGCCCTCGACGCCGGACTTGCGCGCGCTGGCATAGTCCACATTGACGCCGAGTTTCAGCTTCGGCGTAAGGTTCACCACGCCGACGAAGTCCAGAAGCTGCACATTCAGGTTATAGGGCAGCCCGGCTCCCTCCGACTCGTCGCCGCCCATGTAGTTGGCAACGAGGGAGATCTTGTCGTTCGGCTTGAAGGTGACGGAGGCGCCGTAGGTCTTGCCGCCGTTGTCGTCCTCCACATTGTTCCAGCCATTAACCAGATAGAGTCCGGCGGAGATTTTGTCGGTCAACGGGGCGGTCAGACGCAGTCCGGTGTGATAGAAGGGGATGGCGTAGGTGAAGAGGAAGGAGCGCGAGTACTGATCGTTGGCGGAGCTTTCAATCACCTCCATGCCATGCATCGTTACCCATTTCCCCAGATCAATCGTGATCGGGGTCTTCCCGGTGGTTGTATAGGTGGCGTAGAGCTGCTGAATGTGCTTGTAGGTCTCCGCGCCGCCCGGCTCGGTGCCATGCACGATATCCGCGGTCTTGCCAAAGGTCAGCGTGGCGGTGAAGCCGACCGGAAGTGTCTCGCTCGGCGCGCGAACGATGTTCACTTCGCCCAGGCTGAGACTGAAAGAGTTATTCTTCACATCGAAAGAGCGTCCGAGGATATCAAGACCGGTTCCGGGGTGATTGGTGCTGTACTGATAGTACCAGTCCAGAATCCCAGAGATCGAGATCTTTCCTCCCTCCTCTGCGCGCGCAGGACCGCCTGCAATAGCGACGACGCAAGCCGCCGCCATTGTCAGCACTCCCCGGCATTTTGCTTGCAACATGCTGGATATACCCTCCTGGTATATGGAATTCATGCCATCCCGTCCGCAGCGATTCCGGCTGGCTTCTCTCCCTCTGAGGTGTAATCCATCGTTTCCGCCTCAGAGCGTCAGTCGCCCGCAGTATCGCCGTTGACAGAACAGCACGTTGTGCCTCACGCCCGTACCGGCGCGTGAATGATATGAGAAAATATGGGAAGATTACGACAACAGGCAGATAAAACCGCGCGAAGAGACCGCACGGAACTCATCATAGAGGGGTCTGCGCAGAGCGTTGCGCATGTGTGCCGGATGCCGTCATCCGGCAGATTTGCGGCTTTTTCCGGGCAACAGCCATGTCGCCGGGAGGAGTGTTGTGAGGTTAAACTACTTTTTTAAGACGTTGATCTCTTCCGTCAGGATGATCGCTTCCGCGATCTCTTTGAGCGAACGGTTGAGCGCAAGGCTCTGCGCCTGCAGACGACGAAACGCCTCGCGTTCGCTCAACTCGTATCGGTTCATCAGAATGGACTTGGCGCGACCCACCACTTTGCGGGTCTCGAACTGCTCCTGCAGGTTATCCCGCTCCGATTCCAGAGCGACAAGCTCCCGATACCGGGTGATGGCGATCTCAATCGCCGCCTGAAGCTCATTTTTGCGATACGGCTTCACCAGATAGGCAAGGACGCCTGCCTGTGTCGCTGCCTCGATCATCGGCGCCTCGCTGTAGGCGGTCAGCATCAGGATCGGCGCGGTGCGCTCGCTGCTGATGACGGAAGCCGCCTCCAATCCGGACATCACCGGCATCATGACATCCAAAATGATCAGATCGGGTTTGAGGCTTCGCGCCAGATAGCACGCCTCTTCACCGTTAGATGCCTCTCCGACAATGGTATGACCTATCGATTTCAGAAGCGTTCGAAGATCAATCCTGATCAGCGGATCGTCATCGGCAATGAGAATTTTCGCTTGAAGCATCTTCGATGAAAGCACCTGCGTCCGTACGGACGCCCGATCTATGAGACAATCGCCCGAAGCGAGATGATAAATCGGTTTAGCAGAAGGTGTCGCATAGTATATCAGAGGAGCTAAAGAATGTCAATATGTTTTTGTCCAAATGCGCTTGACTCGCAGGCGTTTACGGCGATATGATAGTGCTGACCAAAGCTTTTTTACGGCAGACGCGACTGGCGCAGAACGGGAGACTACCCGAAGGGAGCGTTTGTCCGAGTGATGCCGCGCGCCTGGGCAGCCGCCTTCCTCGGGAGGGTCTTGCTCAGGCGCTTCTCTATATCGCCTCCCGACAGGCTGTTGATCTATTTCAAACCTGGAGGATTATGGATGGATCCAATCATTCGTCGCGCACTGATCAGCGTGTCTGATAAGAGCGGGCTGATCCCCTTCGCGCAGGGGCTGTCGGAGATGGGCGTGGAGATCGTCTCTACCGGAGGAACCGCGCAGGCTCTGATGGAGGCGGGGATCTCCGTTCGTAGCATCAGCGACTTGACGCGCTTCCCGGAGATGCTGGACGGGCGCATCAAGACGCTTCATCCCGTCGTGCACGGGGGGCTGCTGGCGCGCCGCGACCTGCCGGAACACATGCAGACCCTTGCCGAGCACGGGATCGGAACCATTGACCTGCTCTGCGTCAATCTCTACCCTTTCGCGCAGACCATCGCGAAACCGGACGTTTCGCTGGAGGAGGCGATCGAGAATATCGATATCGGCGGTCCGGCGATGATCCGATCGGCGTCTAAAAACCATGCTTCGGTAACAGTGGTGGTGCATCCCGAAGACTATGACCGCGTTCTGGAGGAGATGCGCGCAAACAACGGCGCAACCACGCTTGCCCTGCGGCAACGCCTCGCCGCTGCCGCCATCGCCCATACCGCGCGCTATGATGCGATGATTGCCGACTTTCTCACCAGCCGCTACCTGCCCGAAGAGCCGTTTCCCCGCGAACTCTCCCGCTACACGCGCGCACAGCTGTGCCGTTATGGCGAGAACCCGCATCAGCGCGCCGCCTTCTATCGCGAACCGAACGTAACCGAGCCGTGTATCGGCACGGCGCGCCAGCTGCACGGAAAGGAGCTCTCCTTCAACAACCTGTTCGATCTGAACGCCGCGCTGGAGACCGTTAAAGAGTTTCTGGAGGCTCCCGCCGCTGTTATCATCAAGCATGCCAATCCCTGCGGAGCCGCCCTCGGCGAGACGCTGGCGGAGGCGTTTCGACGCGCCCGCGAAGGCGATCCGATCTCTGCTTTTGGCGGCATTCTGGCGGTCAACCGCGTTCTGGACGCCGCCACCGCGGAGGAGATCACCGGGAAAAACACCTTCTTTGAAGCGATTATTGCGCCGGGTTATGAGGCGGAGGCGATCCCCATTCTGACCGAACGCAAGAAGTGGGGCGCGAACCTGCGGCTGATGGAGGTAGGATCGCTGGAAGGATGGCAGTCGAAGGCGCGGGGCATGGATGTCAAGAAACTTGTCGGCGGGATGCTGGTTCAGGATCGGGACCTGAAGATCGTCTCCGAAGGGGAGCTGAAGACCGTTACCGAGCGCGCTCCGACGGCAGAGGAGACGGCGGAGCTTCTCTTCGCCTGGAGGGTGGTCAGGCACGTGAAGTCGAACGCCATCGTCTTCACGAAGAGGAGACAGGTGATCGGCGTGGGAGCGGGACAGATGAACCGGCTGCAGTCGGTGAGGCTGGCGGTCGGTCAGTCCGGCGAGAAGGCGCAAGGCGCGGTGATGGCTTCAGACGCCTTCTTCCCGTTCCCGGACGGACCGCAGGCTGCTATAGACGCGGGGATCACGGCGATCATTCAGCCGGGCGGGTCGGTGAAGGATCAGGAGACCATTGACCTGTGCAATCAGCGCGGGATTGCGATGGTTTTCACAGGAATGCGGCATTTCCTGCACTGATCGGTCAACGGGCGGCGTCAACAGCGGCGTTGAGCGACTCTTTTGCCGCCTCCGAACGGGCGCTCTTCGCCATCCTCGTCGAGACGATTCCGCAGACAATCAGCAGGAAGAACAGCAGGGCGTAGACCATACGCCAGTTCATTGGAAGCCTCCCAGCAGATGACCGGTAATTCGTTAGACGAACGATGCAGCGCATTTGTTCTGCAAAATGAGAGAAATCAGAGACAACAGGCATATCTATCAGCCTGCTGTCTCTTTTTTCCACATATGCGCGCCATTTCCCGATGAAACCGCTTCTGAGCTTCCAACTGCTCCGACGTAACGGCTGCCGGAAATGTGTCGGATCCGCAGGAGAGCCTTATCCTGAAGTGTGAATCTTATACGGAAGGACGAATATAATCCGTATGATGCGCCTGAGCCGATCATGATAGGAAGGAGAATCGCATGCAGTACCGCCGACTGGGCAGCAGCGGAATGCGCGTCAGTGAGGTCTGTCTGGGTTCCTGGCTTACCTACGGCAACGCAACCGATGCGAAGACCGCCGAAGCCTGTGTAGATAAAGCCTTTGAAGTGGGCATCAACTTCTTTGATACCGCCAACGTGTATGCGGGAGGCAGGGCGGAAGAGGTCTGGGGAGAGATTTTCAAGAAGTACGACCGCGACGACTTCGTCATTGCCACGAAGGTCTACTTCCCGATGGGCGACGGTCCCAACGACCGCGGACTGTCGCGCAAGCATATCCGGGAGCAGTGCGAACGCAGCCTGAAACGTCTGCAGATGGACTACATAGACCTCTATCAGTGCCATCGCTATGACAGCGATACGCCGCTGGAGGAGACGCTGCGCGCTCTGGACGATCTGATCACCGCGGGGAAGGTTCTCTATATCGGGTTCAGCGAGTGGCCCGCCCACCGCATCGCGGAGGCGGTAACCCTGCAGAAGATGCTGAACTTTGACCGCTTTGTCTCCAGCCAGCCCTACTACAACATGATCGGCAGGGGGATTGAGCGCGAGATTATGCCGCTGTGCCATCGCGAGGGGATCGGTCAGATCGTCTTCTCGCCGCTGGCGCAGGGCATCCTGACCGGCAAGTACAAACCGGGACAGCCTCTGCCTGCCGACAGCCGCGCAGCCGATCCCCGGCAGAACATGTTCATGAATCAGGGGAAGCTGGATAATTCGCTGCTGGAGCGCGTGCAGAGACTGCAGCCGATTGCGGATCGCGAGGGTCTGACGCTGGCGCAGCTTGCGCTGGCGTGGATACTGCAGCGTCCGGAGGTGTCCAGCGTGATCATCGGGGCTTCGCGTCCCTCGCAGATAGAAGAGAACGCGGGCGCGTCGAGCAGGACGCTCAGCGCAGAGACAATGGAGGAGATCAACGTGCTGTTTCCGCTTTAGAAGGTGCGCGGCGGAGGCTGGAGCGTTCCAGCCTCCGCCGCCTTATCGACTCCGGTTCTGCTGAAGAAGCTGCATCTCCTGGCGCATACGATCCATCTGCTCCTGCATCTCCTCAATCTTTTTCAACAGGTCCAGTATCACCTCAACTCCGGCAAGATTGACGCCCATCTCCTGCGTGAAACGGCGTATCTGCCGCAATCGCTCAATATCCGCTTCCGAATAGACGCGATTTTTATTATTCACTCGTCTTGGCGTGACCAGTCCCTGCTGTTCATACAGCCGGATCGTCTGCGGATGCATTCCAGTCAGTTGAGAGACGATACTTATCATATAGACCGGCTCATGCCGATCATGCACTGGCATAGACACACCTCCCCTTCAGCCGATCATCTCACCCTGACCGGCTCTATGCGCTGACTTTATCTCCGCGCAGTCGCGCAAGCTCCGTCAAGAGCTGCCTCTCTCGCGGAGACAGGTCTTTAGGCACGGATATCTTGATGCGAACATAGAGGTCGCCCGGACGCTTGTCTTTCAGCCCGGGCATCCCCTGTCCGGCGATACGTATCTTCTGACCGCTCTGCACGCCCGCCGGAACATTCAGCGTGCGATGTCCGTTGAGTGTCTTCACGCTGATCTCCCCGCCGAGAGCCGCGATCGTGTAGGGAATGACCGCATCGGTGTAGAGGTCGCTTCCCTGCCGCTCAAAGTACTCATGCGGCTTGATACGGATCAGAAGATACAGGTCTCCCCGTTTCCCGGAAAGTCCTGCCGCGCCCTCCCCCGTCAATCTTACGCGCTGTCCCTCGTTCACTCCGGCTGGGATCTTCACCTCCACGCGGCGCGAACTGGCGATCCTGCCCTCGCCGCGGCAGTCGGGACAGATCTGCCCCATATCCAGCCCGCCGCGAGCGCTGCGCAGCATCCCCATCCCACCGCATCGGACGCAAAGATCCTCCATGCGAAGGTTCAGGGTCTTCGTAACCCCTTTGATCGCCTCCTCCAGAGTCAAATCCAGCCCGAACTCGACATCCTCACCGCGATCCGCCGCGCGCTGAGACCGGTTGCGAAACCCACCGAACAGGCTGTCAAACAGATCGTTCAGCCCGCTCGCTCCGGCGGTATCCCAGCCTACATCCGGCGAAGCGTAACCGGTCCCAGCCCGCGAGTCGGCTTGCGAGTAGCTCTTCCACTGATCGCCAAAGCTGTCATACTGGGCGCGCTTATGCGGATCGCTGAGGACATCGTACGCCTCGCTGATCTGCTTGAACTTCTCCTCCGCCGTGGAGTCGCCGGGGTTGACGTCGGGATGGTATTTACGCGCCAGTTTCCTGTACGCCGCTTTAATCTCCTTCTCATCCGCCGTCCGGCTGACTCCCAGTATCGCGTAGTAGTCCTTGTACTGTGGTCTATTCACGCCCGTATGCCCTTCCGGCAGACAGCGTCTGCCCTAGACGATTACGACGACTTGAACTCCGAATCGATCACGTCATCTCCATCGTTCGGGCGAGAAGTTCCGGCTCCAGCCGTCGACTCCGACTCTGACTGCTGTCCGGACGCGCTGGCGTTGGTCTGCTGATAGAGCATCTCGCTCAACGCATAGCCCGCCGAGCGCAGCTCCTCCGTTCTGCGCTGGATCTCGTTGATATCCTCGCTCTTGAGAACCGACTTCAGATCGTTGATCGCGGTCTCGATCCGCAGCTTCATATCTCCGGGTACCTTCTCGCCCAATTCGCGCAGCGTCCTCTCCGTCTGATAGATCAACGCATCGCCGTCGTTTCGAGCGCGGGCAAGCTCCGTCAGCCGGCGGTCCTCTTCGGCGTGTTCGGCGGCTTCGCGCATCATCCGGTCAATCTCCGACTTGGTCAGGTTGGAGGAGCCGGTGATCGTGATGCTCTGCGACTTTCCGGTCGCCACATCCTTCGCCGAGACGTTGACGATGCCGTTGGCGTCAATGTCGAAGGTCACCTCGATCTGCGGAACGCCGCGCGGAGCCGGCGGAATGCCCTGCAGGTTGAAGTCGCCAAGCAGCTTGTTATGCGACGCGATCTCGCGCTCGCCCTGATAGACCTTCACATGCACCGAGGTCTGCCCGTCTTCCGCCGTCGAGAAGATCTCCGACTTGCGCGTCGGGATGGTGGTGTTGCGCTCGATCAGCTTGGTGAAGACGCCGCCGAGGGTCTCGATACCCAGCGACAGCGGGGTCACGTCCAGCAGCACCACATCCTTCACCGAGCCGCTCAGCACGCCCGCCTGAATGGCGGCGCCCACCGCCACCACCTCATCCGGATTGACCCCCTTGTTCGGCTCCTTCCCGCCGCCCAGCCTCTTCACCAGCTCCTGGATCATCGGCATACGGGTCGAACCGCCCACCAGAACGATCTCATCCAGCTGGCTCGCGGTAATCTTTGCATCGTTCAACGCCTGATTGAAGGGTTTGACACACCGCTCTACCAGATCGCGGGTCATGTCCTCGAACTTCGCCCGGGTCAGCGGAAGCTCCAGATGCACCGGTCCCTCCGGTGTCGCGCTGATAAACGGAAGGCTGATCGTCGTCTGCGTCACGTTGGACAGCTCGATCTTCGCCTTCTCCGCCGCCTCCCGAATGCGCTGCATCGCCTGCCGGTCTTTGGAGAGGTCTATCCCGTGCTCCTTCTTGAACTCGGAGACGACATGGTCCACTATCCGCATATCCCAGTCATCACCGCCCAGATGCGTATCGCCGGCGGTGGATTTCACCTCGAAGACGCCGTCCCCGACCTCCAGAATGGAGACATCGAAGGTTCCGCCTCCCAGATCGAAGACGAGGATCGTCTCGTTGTTCTTCTTGTCCAGCCCGTAGGCGAGCGCAGCCGCCGTCGGCTCGTTGATGATACGCAGCACCTTCAGCCCGGCGATCTCACCGGCGTTTTTGGTGGCGGTGCGCTGCGCGTCATTGAAGTACGCCGGAACGGTGATCACGGCTTCTGTGATCGGCTCGCCCAGATAGTCCTCCGCGTCCTTCTTCAGCTTCTGAAGGATCATAGCGGAGATCTCTTCCGGGGTGTAGGACTTGCCGTCCACGGTTACGCGCTCGCTGGTCCCCATCTTGCGCTTGATAGACAGGAACGTCCTGTCCGGATTGACCACCGCCTGCCGCTTGGCGGCGGCGCCGACGATACGCTCACCGTTGCGGTTGAAACCGACAACCGACGGGGTCGTGCGGCTGCCCTCCGCATTCGGAATAACCACCGGCTCACCGCCTTCCAGCGTTGCGACGACGGAGTTGGTGGTTCCCAGGTCAATGCCAACTAACTTTCCCATTCAGTTACCTCCAGATAATCGGATAACGAGAGCATGTAACGATTGCAGTCGGGACTGCAATCGGAGATACATTTCAGTGTGAGAATCGCATACCAATTTAGTGCGACTCTATCAAGTCAATATACGAACGGAATCGTTTTCAGGTTGCGCGAATTTTCAACGATTTTCGGGGGAGGAGAGCAGGGGCGGAAAACAGGTGAGGCTTCCGCTAACCGCCCGCGATGGCAGGGGAGAAGTAGATGTCGGCGTCCGCCGCAATGCGCGCGTTCAGACGGGAGGGGATCTGTATTCCGTTGACAAAGACCGCCAGTCCGGAACGCAGACGCTCTCCCTCCACCAGTCGCGCCTTCAGACCCGGATACTGGCTGTCCAGGCTCTCGATCAGTTCGCCCAGCGTCGAACCGGAGGCGGAGACCACCGCTTCGCCTCCAGCCATTTCACGCAAAGGAGCAGGAAGATGGACGGTGGTCATGCGCGGGCGCTGTTCTTCGCCATGATCTCCGCACAGAGCCTTGCCGGGGAGATCGGAAGCGTGGTCATCCGCACGCCGACCGCGTCATAGATGGCGTTGGATATCGCCGCCGGAGGAGGGACGATCGGGACCTCTCCCACGCCGCGTACGCCGTAGGGATGATCGGGATTGAAGACCTCTACCAGGATGGTTTCGATCATCGGAATGTCGAGGGCGGTCGGCATCCGGTAGTCGAGCAGCGAGGCGTTGCGGAGCGACCCGTTCTCGTCGTAGATATACTCCTCGTTCAACGCCCAGCCGATTCCCTGCGCCACGCCGCCCTGCATCTGCCCCTCCACATAGGAGGGATGGATCGCCTTACCGACATCCTGTACGGCGGTATAACGCAGGATCTCCACCTTCCCGGTCTCGACATCCACCTCAACATCCACGATATGGGTCGCGAAGGCTCCACTGCGATTATGCGGCGTCGTAGTTACTGAGGTAACCACCTGCTGCCCCTGCTCGCTGATGAGGTTCGCCGCCTCAACCAGGTTGACGCTCTTATCGCCCGCGCTGTACCGATCACCCTCTACCGTGACCGATTCCGGATCCACCTCCCAGATCGCCGCCAGCTTCGCCGCGATCTCCCTCTGCATCTGCTTTGCCAGCGCATACGCGGCGTATCCGGTTCCGAAGGTAACCCGGCTGCCTCCGGTAACATCGTTATATCCCACCGTATCCGTGTCCACAACCTGCGGGCGCACGCGCTCATATGCGATGCCAAACGCCTCCGCAAACTGCATGGCGATGGAGGCGCGTGTGCCGCCAATGTCGGTAGAGCCTTCCAGCAGCGCAACCGTTCCGTCGGGATTGAGACGTCCGGTGCACGAGGAGGTGCCGCCCCAGTTCATCCAGTAGCCGCTGGCGACCCCGCGCCCGCGTCGTCTGCTGCTTCCCGCCTCCTTCACCAGAGGCGTTTTCCAGTGTTCGGACGCCTGCGCCGCCTCCACGCATTCGATCGCGCCGATCCGGGTGTAGGGAGGTCCAAACGGACGCCAGTCGCCCTCTTTCGCCCCGTTCTTTCGGCGAAACTCCAGCGGATCCATGCCGAGTTTCTCGCAGATCTCATCCATGACCACTTCCGCCGCGAACTCCGCCTGCGTAGCGCCCGGCGCGCGATAGGCGTTCGATTTCGGCTTGTTCACCAGCACATCGAAGCCGTCAATCCGCACATTCTTCAGGCGGTACGGCGCAAAGACCGTTGTGCATCCCGCTCCTATCGGAGACCCCGGATAGGCTCCGGCTTCAAAGGCGAGATAGGCGTGCGCCGCCGTGATGTTGCCCTGCGCGTCCGCCCCGACCTTCACCTTCATATAGGTTCCTGGAGTCGGTCCCGTCGCGGCAAGCACCTCCGCCCGGTCCATCACCATCTTCACCGGGCGACCGGCTTTGCGGGAGAGCAGCGCAGCGACCGGCTCCAGATAGACCGATATCTTCCCGCCGAAACCGCCGCCGATCTCCGTCGGGACGACCTTCACCTGCGAGATGGGATGTTTGAGGATCTGCGCAACCTGTTCGCGCACCGAGAACGCACCCTGCGTACTGCACCAGATGGTCAACTGTCCGTCATCGCGCCACTCCGCTACCGCCGCATGCGGCTCGATATAGCCCTGATGCACGGTATGCGTGACGAACTCGCGCTCCACGACGACGGACGCCTCGCGGAATCCCTGTTCGATATCGCCCTCTTCCGCAATCAGGTGCGAGGCGATATTGCTCGGATGCTCCGACCGCTGCCCCATGGTGTCGGTGAAGAGGTCTTCGTGTAGGAGGGGGGCGTCTGCCGCCATCGCCTTCCGCACATCCAGCACGGGGGGAAGCGGCTCATAGTCAACTTTGATCCGCTTCAACGCCTCCAGCGCGACATGGGGAGAGACGGCAGCCACCGCCGCCACCGCATGTCCCTGATAGAGAACCTTGCCGGAAGCCATGATGTTGTGGCTGGCGTCGCGCATATTCACATCGCCGCCCTCGCCCACCGCCAGCACCACATCCACATCGGGGAGGTCTTCTGCGGTAACGACCGCCAGCACGCCGGGATAGCGCTCCGCCTCACGGGTGTCTATGCCGCGTATGCGTGCGTGCGCATGGGGACTGCGGAGAATCTTGCCGTGAATCATGCGCGGCAGCGTTACATCCGCGCCATAGACGGCTCTTCCCGTAACCTTATCCACGCCGTCCGGACGAACCGGCCGCGTTCCGATTACGCGATACTGTTTCTCAGTTGTCATGCTTCTCCTCGCATCTCCGCCGCCGCCTTCTGCACGGCGCGTACGATCTTGTCATAGCCGGTGCAACGACACAGATTACCTGCCAGCCACCAGCGTATCTGCTCCTCCGTCGGGCTCGGATTCGCCTGCAGAAGCGCGGTCGCCGCGACGATGAAACCGGGCGTGCAGAATCCGCACTGCAGCGCCGCCTCCTCCAGAAAAGAGCGCTGCACGGGGGTCAGCCCCTTCTCACCGCGAATTCCCTCGACCGTTGTTATCTCCGCGCCTTCCGTTTCCACCGCCAGAACCAAGCAGGAGTTCACCAGACGACCGTCCAGCAGGACGCTGCATGCGCCGCAGTTTCCGTTGCTGCAGCCCTCCTTCGTCCCGGTCAGACCCAGACGGTCGCGCAGAACCTCCAGCAGCGTCTCTCTCGGTTCGCAGAGCCACTCCGTCGGCTCTCCGTTCACCGTCGCGCTTACGGTAACCTTGCCAGACATCAGTGAAATAGCCATCGCCGATCTGAATCCTTATCTAAGCGAGATAAAGTCTATGAAACCTCGTTCGACATTGACGCCGGTCAGCCTCACCGTCAGCCGGTCTCCCACATCGAAACTGTCTCTGCCGGAGACCAGCATCCCCTCCACAGGCGGATCGAAGATCCGCACCCATGTCCCCCGGCTGGTCGCCCCCGTCACCAGCGCGTCGAAGGTATCTCCGACACGATCCGAAAGCAGCATCGCCGCCGCGGACTTGCGGATCTGCCGCTCCACCTTGTTGGCGGCGTTCTCCTGCTCCGTGCAGTGGACAGCCAGCTCCTCCAGATCCCGCACCGTGTAGGGAGAACGTCTTCCCTCCAGCGCCGCTTTGATCAGCCGCTGTGTGATCAGGTCGGGGTAGCGGCGGTTTGGCGCTGTGGAGTGCGAGTAGTCGCGCACCGCCAGCCCAAAATGCCCGATCGCCTCCTCACCCGGCGTCTGAACCACATACTCCCCTGATCCCAGCATCTTCACCACCGCCAGTGAGAGATCGGGAAAGCGGAGCGGGTCTTCGCGATGACGCGCCCGTAGAAACCTCGCCAGCGCGCGCGCATTCGGCTCCGCCGGAAGGCGATACCCGTACTCCGCCGCCAGCCGCTCAATCCGATCCCATCGCTCCGGCGAGCGTACCACCCGGCGCAGTGAGGGATAGCCCCGCTGCTCTAGAAACTGCGCGGTAACGCTGTTGGCGGCAATCATAAAGTCTTCGATGATCTCCTGCGCGCGATTCTGCGGCTCGTAGCGCATCTCCGCCACTTCGCCGTCCTGCATAACAGGACGCGCCTCGATCGTCTCCAGATCGAGCGCGCCGCGCTCCTCCCGCCGTTCGCGCAGCCTTTCAGCAGCCTGATCCTGCAGTTTCAACTGCCGTTCGGCTCCGGGCAGAGCCTGCATCGCCTCCGGCATCTCTCCTTCGCCGTCCAGCCACTCCGAAACGCCGTTGTAGGTCAGCTTCGCCCGGTTTCGCACTCTGGCGCGATAGATCTCCCAGCCGCCGAGAGACCCATTTGCCAGTACCACATACGAGACAACTACCGCCAGACGATCCTCATTCTCGTTCAGGGAGGTCAGATCGGTGGAGAGCCGTTCCGGCAGCATCGGGAAGATCCGGACGCCGGTGTAGACCGAGGTGGTGTTATGGCGCGCATGACGGTCTACCGGGCTGCCCTTCTTCACCAGCGCGTCCACATCCGCTACCGCCACCCGAACGCGGATCGCACCGTCACCAGGCTCCTCCGCCATCGTCAACTGGTCCAGGTCGCGCGAGTCGTCGTTATCTATCGAGACCCAGTCCAGGCTTCGCAAATCGCGGATGTCGGGTCCGCTCTCCTGCGCCGGTCCGGTCAACTGCTCTACCTGCCGGAGCGTCTCCGGGTCGAAATCCGGTTGCAGCCCCCGCTCCAGCATCGCGCTCCAGGCAAGCGCCTCCAGATCAACATGCCGCTGGCTCATCCGTTCACCGCGCTATCCCGCCTGCCGGGCGCGTTCCAGAGCGCGCTCCAGAGCGCGGCGGGTCAGCACCCCCACCAGATGCTTGCGGTGTTCGATCGTGCCTCGAATGTCGTTGATCGGTCGTGAGGCGTCGCGCGCGATCTGCGCCGCCCGTCGAAAACTCTCCTCCGTCGGTGCGCTTCCTGCCAGAGAGTCGCCCGCCTCCGGCACAAAGAGCGGCGTCGGAGCGACGGCGGCAAGCGCGATCCGCGCCCCGGAGATCGTTCCCTGCTCGTCCAGTGTCAGGCTCACCCCGACGCCGACCTCCGCGATGTCCATCTCGTTGCGCGGAATAAACCGCAGATAGGCGGCTCCGGAACGTGGAGGCGGGGTCGGCAGATGCAGCGAGAGCAGAAGCTCATCTTCCCCCAGCACCGTGCGCCCGGGCGCGGTGCAGAAACGCTCGACGGGAACCTCTCTCTCCCCCTTCGGACCGACGATGAGCGCCGTCGCTCGATAGGCGATCAGCGCGGGAACGGAATCGGCGGCGGGGCTGGCGTTACAGAGATTGCCTCCGACAGAGGCGCGACCCTGAATCGCCATACCGCCGATGATGGAGACGGCGTCCGCCAGTCCCGGATACCGCCGGCTGATCTGCGGATCCTCATAGATCCGGCAGCAGGGAACGGCGGCGCCGATGGTCAGCCCGTCCGCGGGATCAAAGGCGAGATGCATCAGTTCGGGGATGCGCTTTCCATCCACGATCACATCCACACTTCGCGCCCCCGTTCCCGCCTGAACAATCAGGTCGGTTCCTCCCGCCAGAATTCGCGCCTTCGCGCCGTACTCCTGCAGGATTTCCAGCGCATCCTGAAGCGTTCTCGGAGCGGCATACTGTATCGCGTGCATGCGTTACCTCATTACCCGGTGAGTTCGATCAGATCGTCTGAATCAGCTCCAGCATTTTACGATCCAGCTTATGACCGCGAAACGTCTCATACTGAACATCCTCGCGCTGGCTGTCGAGTGGTCCGAAGGGTCCGCGCAGGTTCCACATCGCCCATCCCCAGCCCGCCTCTTTCCAGAGGGTGAGCTGATCGGTCATCCATGCCAGCACAGCGGGATGCGGCGTATGCCGGTACGCGCCCCACTCTCCCACATGAACGCCCACCCCAAGCTTCTCCAGCGCCTTCCAGGGCTCTATCTGAACCCGGCGCAGTCTCTCCTTATCCCAGCCGCCCTCCTCCTGAAGGGGCCAAGTCGGAACCTCCCACTTATCGGAGCCGGCGATCCAGGAGGCGCGGAAGTGGCTGATCTGCATCGGCGCATAGCCGCGCGTGCTCTGCGCGATCTTCAGCGGAGCCAGTTCCGGCACCGGCTGATTGCCCCATCGTACTCCGTCGGCGATCACCAGCCGATCCAGGTCGGCGGCGCGGATCGCCTCGCCCGTCGCGGATACCACCTTCACATAGGGTTCTACTGCCATCATTCCCGGCTCGTTCAGTAGGTTGAAGCTGAGTTCGGAGGAGGGTATCCCCTTAAACCGTTTTGCGAACGCCTCCCAGTGATAGACAAATCGCCTCTGCGCCTCCGGATCGGTCCAGAGATCAAGAGGCTCCTGCAGGGGGGTTGACGCAGTAACCCGGTCCACGATGGAAGTTGATATTGACATGAATGCCCCGTTCGCGTCCATACCGCACAGCGTCGTCAATCTCCTGGAGAGTCTTTTCGACCAGGCGATAGGGATCGTCCGGGTCCGTCCAGGTGCGATAGTCCATCGGCAGACGAACGAAATCGAACCCCCATTCACGTACGATATCAAAGTCCGTCTCGACAAACGGCGCGTTGTGCTGAAGCGTAAACTTCTCCAGCAGAGTGAACCCGCGCCATCGCGGCAGCTTGCGGTAGTCCACGCGCTTATTCCTGTTCTGCGAGGCGTCTGAAGCGGGCGCGGCAAGGACGGAGAGCGCGCCGCCCGGCATCAGTCGCATCCACTCTCTAGGTGATAACCTCTTTTTCGCCACAGCCGCGCTGAAAACCTCCCTGTGAGGTAACCCTGCCGTTTAGAGAGACAAAAAGGATATTTCCTCCGATTTAACGTATAATGCAGTAGAGTATGTTTTTAATCACACAGGCGGGATATTTCACGCATGAGTAAAAAGCTGCCCCTCGAGGCGGTACGTTTTCGGGACTATGCGGCGCAGGTGATTGAGGAGCGTCTGGAAAAGATGCTCTCTCACGTAGAAGGCGTGCGTCTGGCGGAAGATATTGAAGCAGTGCACGATATGCGCGTCGCCTCGCGTCGGCTGCGCGCCGCGCTCTCCATCTTTGCATCCGCCTTCCCCGCGCAGGAGTTTTCGCGCTTTGAACGCGAGGTGAAGATGGTGACCCGCGCACTGGGAAGCGCGCGCGATCTGGATGTGATGATCGAGACCCTGCAGGCACTGGATATGCTATTGCCGGAGCATCAGCGCGCCGGCATGGAGGCGTTCATCGCCGACAAAGTCGCTGAAAGAGCCGCCCTGCAGAAAGATGTTCAGAATGCGCTGGATCATCTAGAAAAGTGCGATCTGCGCGCCAGGTTCGCGGAGATGAAGGCAAAGATGCGCGAGGCGCAGGACAGCGGCGAGACGCCTGCAGAAGCAGAGGAGCCGGCGGAGATCGCTCAGGACAGGTCTGCGGTAGCTTCCGAGAAGGGTAGAAAAGGAGCAGCCATGGCGCAAACGCTCATGCCCGGCATCCATCCCGACAACTCCATCACCGAAAATGCCGCCGTCATCATCCCATGGCGCATTCAGGAGCTGCTGGAATGGGAGAAGTATATCAGCGATCCCGCCCGCGTCTATGAACTTCATCAGATGCGTATTGCCGCCAAAAGGCTGCGCTACACGCTGGAGATCTTTGCGCCCTTTTACGGACGCGATTTCGCGCAGGCGATTGACCGAATCAAAGGCTTTCAGGAACAACTGGGCAGCATTCACGACGCAGATGTGCTGGTGCCGCAGCTCGGTCGCAACCTGAAAGAGAGCCTGCAGGTCTCCTCCAAACGCGCCGAAAAACTGGGAGTCTACACCTCCGATTTCCAGGCGGCAGCCGGACTGATCAGCCTCTGCCTGAAATTAACGGAGGATCGGGAGAACACCCATCGCCGGTTTCTGGCAGACTGGCACACCGCGCGCGCAGAAAAGTTCTTTGAAGCGCTGATGGATCTGGTCAGTCAGCAGGCACAGAAGCTGAAAATCGGCACAGATCAGGGGAGCAAGAGGGATGGAGAGAGACAGATACAATGACAATCATGCCGTTCCCGATGTGAGCGATATGCTGGAGAATATCCCCGGCATCGGGATCATTCGCCTGCGCGCCCTGAAGAAAGCCGGTTGGCACAGCATCTCCGCGCTCCGAAAGGCGACCCTTGAAGACCTGCTGGCGGTTCCCGGTCTCACTCCGATAAAAGCGCAGCAGATCCTCGACTATGTGCAGAGCCTCTCCGCTGACGCCCCGACAACAGACACTCCGCGCGATGAACGGGCTGCAAAAAGCGATGCTTCTGTGCACGCTGCCTCCTCTGTTCCAGAACCGTCGCCGCGAGCCGGAAAAGCCGATGAACGTCCTCTGGAGCCGGAGGGTCATGATATGAATCCGGTGGAGGCGGCGCAGGCTTTCCTCCAGAGGATCGCCCGATCCGCCAGCCTCCTGTTGAGCCATGCGCCGACCAACGATCCAGATGGCAAGCTGGCAAAACAGTTGAGCCGATGGATTGGAGCCTGTGAGGAGATACAGTGCGCAGCGGACCTGTCCGAAAAGAAGGCGAAAAGGGCGCTGGCGAGCCTGGAGAGGGTATGCGTGCTGCTGGAGAAGGCGACCGAGCGCGACAGCCTGGGGAATAAGCGCGTCAGCCAGTTGACGGAGGAGCTGCGTGAACAGCGGCGCGAGTTGAAGAAGCTCGGACTGGCTTGAACAGTATTCAAGGAGAAGGAGATGCCCTGGTGTCCGGAGTGCCGTACCGAATATGAAGCCGGGATCACCCGGTGTTCGGATTGTGATGTTGACCTGGTTGAACAGCTTCCGGAGGAGACAGTCGGAGAGCCTCCCGTCATTGTCTACACCGCCAATACGCACAGCGAGGCGATGGTCGTCGCCGCGACCCTGCGCAGCGAGGGGATTCCCACCTATCTGGACTCGCCGGGACCGGTTCTGCCGATGGCGGATAACCCGGTAGAGGAGAATAACCCGGAGCTGTCTGTGATGGTTCCGGCGAACATGGTGACCAGGGCGGAGCAGATAATCCGATCACAGCCCTTCACCGAAGAGGAGCTTACCGAGGCGCAGGAGCGTTATGAGGGAAGTCCTCCTTCTGAAAGCGATCCCTCTGCGCAGTAAGCATCCACTGCAAAACGAATCGCGTCGTCTCCACCTGCTGATGAAAGGGAACGATCGGGTGATCCCCTGATCCAGATACTGTGCGCTCATCGGCGGGAAGGTGCAGAAAGAGACACTCTGTCGTCATCCGCATGTTCGCTATCGCCTGCAGCGCATGATAGTAGGCAAAATTGCACAGGTAGCTGCCCGGGCTGTCGCTGATGCACGCCGCGATCCCTCTCTCTCTCAGAGCGTCTCTCAGCGGAGCAAGCACCAGCCCGGTCAAATAGAAGTCCGCCCCCGCAAGGTCTATCACCGATGTCTTCCAGCGTCTGCCCTCACAGTCGGAGGCGCAGGGATCGGCACGGTTATGCCCCATCTGCTCCAGCCTGAAGCGGCTCTCGCCCACCGCCACCCCGAGCATCAGAACAACGTCTGGAGAGTATTCTGCCAGGAGAGCAGGAAACGCCCCGCGGACATGATGATAGGAGACCGGAAAGACCTCTGTAATCAGTTGGCATCTCTCGATGGGGGTCTGATTCAGCGCCTCTACAATCCGCTGCGAAGGGTTGTCGGTTACTGTCCCGAACGGACCGAAACCGGTTAAGAGCGCTCTCTTCATAGGGTTTATCTCTTCTTCAGTCAATGTTAGGTGGAAGACTGCCTGGCTTCGCTCGCCATGACAGACTGAGAGCGTCTTCATCTGTCATGGCGTGGGACGCGCAGCCGACCGAAGCAATCTCAAAGCGATCCGGGAATAAAATATATATATCTGTATCCCAGAATGATCCATTTTGTTTGACATCTGTATCACAATATACTATCATACAGCTATGCGTAATCTGCACATCACCGAAACGTTCTGCAAAACGATCCTGAACCGCTCAAAGGTCGGCGCTTCTGACTACACGTTGAACGCCTATCAGGGCTGCGCCTTCGGATGTGCCTACTGCTACGTGCCCGTGATACGAGGCTTTCGCGGAGTAGCCGATCCAGCTCCCTGGGGCGGGTGGGTTCAGGTGAAGGTCAACGCTCCCGATGTCCTTCGGCGGCAGATGCTCTCCGCTCCATCAGATGCAAAGATACTCATCGGAACCGCAGCGGATTCATGGCAGCCGCTGGAGAAGCAGTACCAAATTTCCCGGCGCTTACTGGAAGAGCTTGCCCTCTACCCCAATCCGGTCAGCATCCTGACCCGCTCCCCGCTGCTGCTGCGCGATATGGACATACTTCTGCGGATGCCCTCGCTCACCGTTGGCGTTTCGATCCCGACCTTTGACGATACGGCGCGCCGTATCTTTGAGCCGTATGCGCCTGCTATCCCCGGTCGCGTCCATCTGGTGCGCAGACTCGCAGAGGCGGGGCTGAAGCCGCGTCTGTTCTGGTGTCCGATCCTCTATGGCGTATCCGACACGCCGGAGGCAGTACGGGACTACTTTGAACACGCCGCGCAGTCAGGAGTGGAGCGGATCGTCTGCGACCGCATGAACTATGCGCGTATTCTGGCGAAGCCGCACATGCGCCTGCTGGCGGAGTATCGCCGCCAGAGACCGGGATCGAGGGCGGCTTCCCTGTCCGCCGAAGCGCTGTCTGCCGAGATCGCCCGCTGGTCCTCCCATTACGGCATTGAGTGCCGGCTCTAGACGGTTCAGATCGCCCTGTCTGTCCACTCCCCGTTGACCATCCTGCGAATCTTCAAGGGGTTCGCGTTCTGAAGCGCGGGGGGCAGCAGCAGGTCAGGGGCGTTCTGCCAGGCAACCGGTCGCGTGAATCGGCGGATCGCCAGAGCGCCGACGGAGGTGGTCTGAGGCGCGGTGGTTGCGGGATAGGGACCGCCGTGCACCATCGCATGACAGACCTCCACTCCGGTCGGGTAGCCGTTAAAGATCAGACGCCCTACCCGGGCGGAGAGGATCTCAGCGAATTCCGACGCCGTCTGTAACTCTGCAGCTCCCATATGGATGGTTCCCGTCAGCTGTCCCTCCAGCGTCTCAACGCACGCGCGCATCTCCTTTAGACTGTCGCACCGGATCAGCAGGGCGGAGGGACCGAACGCCTCCTCCCGCAGCTCAGGATGCTCTCGCCACAGTCGCGCCGACACCTGATAGAGAGAGGGGGTGAAGTCGGCGAACCCGGAGGCGTCGCCGGCATATAGAATCTCGATCCCGGGCGCGGAGCGTATACGCCCGCAGGCTTCCCTGTATCCGATCGCCACCGAGGCGTTCAGCAGGGTTGTCGCGCCTGTCGTTGCAATCCTCTCCGTCAACCGAGCTTTAAATCTCTCGCCCGGTTCCCCCGCCACATAGAACGCCAGTCCCGGTTTCGTGCAGAACTGACCGCCTCCCATCGTCACCGACTGCGCCAGTCCATCCGCGATCGCTTCGCCCCGCTCCTCCATCGCTCCCGGCAGTATAATCAGTGGGTTTACGCTGCCCATCTCGGCAAAGACCGGAATAGGTCGCGGTCGCTGTGCGGCGAGATCAAAGATGGCGCGTCCGGCACGCAGAGAGCCGGTAAAGCCGACCGCCTCCGCTGCGGGGTGCTTTACCAGCGCAGCGCCGATCTCCGGTCCGGCATCGTGCAGCAGGCTGAACATCCCGATCGGCAGCCCGGTCTCCCGCAGCGCCTGCAGCGCCGCCGCAGCAAACATCTCATCCGTTCCCGGATGCGCCGGATGCGCTTTGACGATCACCGGGTTGCCTGCCGCCAGCGCGGAGGCGGTATCTCCTCCACAGGCGCCGAATGCGAACGGGAAGTTACTGGCATCGAAGACCACCACCGGACCGATTGGCATATGCATGCGTCGCACATCCGGCTTCGGGAGGGGCGTTCTCTCCGGGTCGGCGGTATCTATGACCGCCTCCACCCACGAGCCTTCGCGCACCAGTTCCGCGAACATCCGCAGCTGATTGCAGGTGCGCGCGCGCTCTGATAGAAGCCGCGCCTCCGGCAGTCCGCTCTCCTGCTGCGCCCGGGCGATCAGGGGATGATCGAGCGCGAGGATACTCTCCGCCAGAGCCTCCAGCAGCCGGGCGCGACCCTCCGGCGGCAGGCTGCGGGTCTGCCGGAACGCCTCCGTCGCCTCATGAAACGCCCACTCCACCTCTGCCATGCCCGCCTGATAGAAGAAAGGCTCCAGCGGAACGCCGGTCGCCGGATCAACGGCGCGAACTCCCGCGCCGGCGGAGGCGACCCACTCTCCAGCAATAAGATGCCTGCCGGTCAAGGTATGTGCTAGACTCATGCCCCGTCTACTCCTTACTCTGCGCCACCCGGTTTCGGAGAACGCCGATGCCGCTGATCTCGATCTCGATCTCGTCCCCGCCCTGGAGCGTGAACTCATCCGGCGGTATAATCCCCGTGCCGGTTAAAAGGAACACCCCGCGGGGGAACCGATTCTCACGAAACAGCCATCTCGCCAGATCCGCCACAGTTCGGCGCATTCTGGCGGTACTGGTCTGCCCGGCGAAGACAGGCTCGCCGCCTCGGCGGATCCTCAGTTCAATGGTCAGGCTGTTTTCTACGATTCTCTCCGCAGGAACCACTGACGGTCCGAGCGCGCAGGAGCCGATATAGACCTTCGCCTGCGGGAGGTAGAGCGGGTTCTCCCCCTCGATTTCCCGCGAAGACATGTCGTTGCCGATGGCGTATCCCAGAAGAGCGCCGTTCGCCGAGATCAACGCCGCCAGTTCCGGCTCTGGCACATTCCAGTGCGAGTCGGCGCGAATACGCACTTCGGCATCCGGTCCAACGGTACGATTCGGCGTCGCTTTGAAGAAAAGCTCCGGTCTCTGCGCCGTGTAGACCTTTGCATAGAAGTCCCCGCCCCCCGCCGATTCGCTCATGCGCGCCAGTTTGCTGCTCTCATAGGTTACGCCCGCCGCCCAGACCTCCATACCCTCGCAGACAGGAGCGCACAGCGTGACGCTGCGGACCGGGATAGGTTCCGTGCGAAAAGCCGCCAGAGACAGCCCGGAGAGCGTCTGCTCCCCCTTCCCGCGAAGAACCGCGCTCACGTCCTCATCCGGCAGCGGATAGACGGTCTCCTCCTCCAGCCATCCCCAGCGTTCCCGGACACCCCCCTGAGAGGATCGGTGAGAAAATCGGCAGAGAGACATCGCTCCTCCTCCTTACCGTCTACGATATGCCGAGATTGCGCGCGTGAAACGCCAGGGCTTTCTGGATATGGGTATCCCAGTACTCCCAGGTGTGCGCGCCGGGAAACTCCTCATACTCATGCGGGATGTTCAGCGCGTCCAGATGCGCGTGGAAGGACCGGTTCGATTCGATCAGGAAGTCCTCCGTCCCGCAGTCAATTCTCAGAGCAGGCAGAAGATCGCGGTCTACCTTCTCCGCCAGCGCGAAGAGATCGTTGATTCCTCCGGCGGGCTTTGCGCCAACGATCCGGCGCATCTCCTTCGCCCAGGCGTCCTCTCCGTCATAGACGCCCTGACCGAACCCCATCGCTCCGGAGTGACTGACCGCGCTGCAGAACTTATCTGGAAAGCGCAGCGCAAGCCGTACTGCGCCATAGCCTCCCATCGAAAGACCGCCGATGCATCGTCCGGCTCGCTCCTTTTTCGTCGGGAAAGTACGGTCTATCAGCCCGAATAGATCGGTCATGATGGAGGTCTCGTAAGCAAACCCCTCCAGCGCATCCGTATAGAAGCCTCTGCCGCCGTCGGGCATGACCACGATGAGGGGCATCTCAGAGACGTAACGTTCCAGGCTGGTTCGCCGGCACCAGATCGTGTAGTCGTCCGACAGACCATGCAGCAGATAGAAGACGGGATAGGGTCCGGGACGGTCGGGGTTCTCCGGCAGGATGACATTGGCGGCGGTCTGCATCCCCAGCGCCGGACTGAAGTATCGCAGTTCACAGAAAGCCATCTCACACCTCGTTTATGGACGGAATGGACAACCAGCAACCAATTCCCCATCGAGTGCGCGGATACCTGCCGTCTCTGTGTGCTAGCAGTCGGTTCCTGTCGCCGCGCCCCTTTACAACCTGCCGCCGATGCAGTATAACATGGCGTATGTACCGGGGCAGACGATGGGACGACTAACTCAGCGGTTTCAAGCATTCTTTCTATCACGCTGGAACGCCTCTTATGAGCGTCATGTGGCGGATCGAAAGCGAAGGCTGTTTTCCGGCGTTTCGGGCACGACGCTGGAGATTGGACCGGGAACCGGACCGAACCTCGCCTATCTGCCGCCGGATATTCACTGGATCGGGCTGGAACCCAACCCCTACATGCACCCGCATCTTGACCGGGAGGCGCAACGCCTGAATATGCATCTGGAGATACGCTCCTGCTTCTCGGAAGCGATCGAATGCGAGGATGAGAGCGTGGACACGGTGATCTGCACGCTGGTGCTCTGTTCGGTGCGCGATGTGCCCAGGACCCTGCAGGAGATCCTGCGCGTTCTGAAGCCGGGAGGCTCGCTGCGCTTCATCGAACATGTGGCGGCGGAACCCGGAACCGGAGAGCGCAGGATCCAGCGATGCATCCGCCCGTTCTGGAAGTGTGTTGCGGACGGCTGCCATACCGATCGCGAAACCGAAAAGTCTCTGCGCGAGGCGGGCTTTCATCGGCTGGAGGTTGAGCGTTTTCGCGTTCCCTACCCGATCATTGCGCCGCACATCGCCGGGCGCGCCTTCAAGCAGGAGTACCGATGAGTACACCCGAGCCGCAGGAGGAGCGCAAGAACCTTCTGCCCGACATTCTGGCTCCCGGTCTGCAGGTTATCTTCGTCGGTGCGGCTCCCAGCTTCAAGGCGGCGCAGACCGGTCACTACTATGCCGGATCGCGCAATCGCTTCTGGCAGCTTCTTTATCAGTCCGGATTTACTCCCCGACAGCTGGAGCCGGAGGAGGACGCAACGCTGCCGGAGTACGGGATCGGCTTGACCGGACTGATGCGCTATGCGATCTCCACCGATAACTCCCGCCTTCCTCCCCCGACAGAGGCGGATCGCTCCGATCTGTTTGAAAAGCTCCGTCGCTTCGCTCCGCGTTTCGTCTGCTACAACGGGCGCGATGTCTATCGAATGTGCCATGGGGAGGATGCGCCCAACTGGGGGCTGCTGACGGAGACGCTGGGTGAATCTCGTCAGTATGTCGTCTACAGCTCTAGCGGAAGAGCGGACGGGTGGGGCGCGGAGAGGCTTTTCCTCTATCGCGAGCTGCGCCAGCTTCTGGACGAAGAAGAGTATTGACAACCTTCCGGGAACACGTTATAATGGCGTATGAATATGCGGGAATAGCTCAGTGGTAGAGCGTCTGCTTCCCAAGCAGAAAGTCGCGGGTTCGAGTCCCGTTTCCCGCTCGATTACCTCAAACCCCGGTCCGCAGCCGGGGTTTCGTTGTGATTCACTCTTCGCGAAAGGCAGACGCGAATCATGATTGTGCAGAATATCGAAGTCACGACCCTCCCGAATGGAATCCGCGTGGTCTCCGAAACCGTTCCCTATGTGCAGTCCGTCTCGGTCGGTCTGTGGGTGGGGGTCGGCTCCCGCGATGAGAGCGAGCCAGTGCGCGGGATCACACACTTCATCGAGCATATGCTCTTCAAAGGGACGCCTACCCGTTCCGCCCGCACCATTGCCGAGGAGATCGAATCGCGCGGCGGCATGCTCAACGCTTTTACCGACAAGGAGTACACCTGCTACTACGCCAAAGCGTTGTCGGAGCACGTCGAGATCGTGATGGATGTGCTTTCCGATATGCTGATCCATTCGCTGCTCGATCCGGAGGAGATCGCCCGCGAAAAGAACGTGGTGCTGGAGGAGATCAAGCGGTACAAAGATCAGCCGGAAGACACCGTACACGATATCTTCGCACAGACCCTCTGGAAAAATCATCCCCTGGGACGCCCGATCATCGGCACCTCTCGCACCGTCTCCAGCCTGACCCGCGAGCATATTCAGGAGTATATGCAGACCCACTATACCCCCGATAAGATCGTTGTGTCGGTCGCCGGCAATGTAACTCATGCGGAGGTGGTGGAGCTGGCAAACCGCTTCCTGGGCGGCATCACAGGACCGCCCTACCGGCGACGCGCACGCAAACCCCAGCCCTCTGGCAACAGCAAAACGGTTCGGCGTCGCACCGAGCAGGTTCACTTCTGTCTGGGCGGACAGGGCTTCGGTCAGAAAGAGGACGATCGCTGGGTGCTGACCATCATCGATTCGGTGCTCGGCGGCAACATGAGTTCGCGTCTGTTCCAGGAGATACGCGAAAAGCGCGGACTGGCTTACGCCATCGGCTCCTACGCTGTCTCCTATTCGGAGGGCGGTATCTTCGCGGTGCACGGCGGCACCAGCCCGCAGACCTTTTCGCAGGTGCTCGATCTGACGATGAAAGAGCTGGAGAACATCCGTCAGAACAACCTCACCGAAGACGAGGTGACCAAATCGAAGACGCAGGTTCGCGGCGCGCTGGTGCTGAGCCTGGAGAATATGAGCAGCCGCATGATGCGAATGGGGCGCTCCATGATCCACTTCGGGCGAGTCATTCCCCTGGAAGACATCCTGCAGAAGATTAACGCCGTCACCCATGATGACATCGCGCGCGTGGCGAATCAGGTGTTTGACTCTTCCAACCTTACACTGGCGGCGATCGGTCCGCTGGAGAGAGATGCCGTATGAGCGAGGAGACTGTGATTCGCGTTGCTGTGGCGGGGGCTGCCGGACGCATGGGGCGGGAGGTGGTTCGCGCCGTGCACGAGGCGGAGGGGCTGTCGTTGGTCGCGGCGGTTGACCGGGCGGAGGTCGGCAGAGATGCGGGCGAGATTGCCGGTGTCGGCACGCTCTCCCTTCCGATCGAGAGCGGTCTGAAGGAGGCTCTCCTGCGGTCGCAGGCGGAGGTTCTGGTGGATTTCACCGTTCCCGCCAGCGCGCTGGGAAACATCCAGACCGCACTGGAGGCGAAGGTCTCGCCGGTCGTCGGGACCACAGGACTGACGGCGGAGGATCTGAACCGTGTGCGCGCGTGGGTCGCCGCCGGCGGCGTCGGAGCCTTGATCGCGCCCAACTTCGCCATCGGCGCGGTGCTGATGATGCTCTTTGCGGAGCAGGCGGCAAAATACCTTCCTGATGTCGAGATTATCGAGCTGCATCACGAAAACAAGCTCGACTCTCCCTCTGGAACTGCGCTGATGACGGCGCAGAAGATCGCCGCGGCGCGTGCGGGGAGTCCCCGCCCCGAACCGGCAAATGCCGTCGAGAAGATTCCCGGCGGACGCGGCGCAAACTACGAGGGGATTCATCTGCACAGCGTCCGCCTGCCTGGATTTGTGGCGCATCAGGAGGTGATCTTCGGCGGTCTGGGGCAGACCCTCACCATCCGACACGACTCCACCGACCGCCGCTCCTTCATGCCCGGCGTCCTCCTTGCCGTCCGGCGCGTGCGCGCGCTGCCCGGACTGGTCGTCGGACTGGAGAACCTGCTATAACCGGATGACCGCGAACCTCTGAAGACTACGCGCTCAAGGATTCCTTTCCGGCTCGTTTTCGGTGATGATCGCCCTCTCGCCGATCTCGTTGGTGATGCGGACGCCGTTGACGCCGTTGTTGCCGGCGACGATGGCGTGCACCGTTCCCGGTTTCAGATGCAGGGAAGGCTCGCCGGTCGCGAAGGAGCAGCCGCGCATCTGCAGCCTTCCCCCGTCAACCTCCACCAGCGGACGCCCCGGATGGTTCTGCCTGCCGCTGCTGAAGTAGCAGTCGTTGAGGGAGAGGAACCCCTTCCCGCGAGAGACCACGTTCTGATTCGCCGGTCCCCAGAAGGCGCAGTTGACCAGTCGTACTGAGCCGGCGCAGGTCTCGTTGATGACGATCTCGATGGGATCGTCGCCCAGAAAGGCGACAAACTGCCCGTTGGTAATGAGCAGCCCCATCGGCTGAATATGCTCCACCACAATGCAGCGCTGCGCTGCATCCGCGCCAATCCCGCACAGCTGTCCGTTCATCGCGCCGTTTTTCGTGGCGATAAAACGGTATCCCACATTGACCGGGAAGACGAAGGTGTTGTTGACATACTCCCAGTCTGTGCGGGCGAAGATGAACGCCTCGCAGTTTTTCCACATGTACTCGAACACCCTGTCCCAGTTGCCGCCGACCTTCGGCGACGACCACCAGTGACAGTGCCACTGCACGTTCTCGATGCGTCCGATGTCGGTGCAGTTATCCAGCCATAGCCCACGGCGCAGCACGCAGCCATAGACGCTGCGGATGCGATGGCGGACATTGGGTTCGGGACCGATCTGGATGCCGTTGAAGCTGTTGATCAGGGTGACGTTCTCAACGGTGTTATCGCCCCCCTGAAGATGGAACGTCCAGGGGTACGGGTGAACATCCTCCGGCTTCTGATCGGGATAGTAGACGGTCAGTCCCTGAACCGTTGCCGAATCTCCCAGTTCAAAGAGCGCGGGAGCCTCCTCATTATCGCGTCCTCCGGTCGCCAGTACGACCGTTCCGATCAAAGGCTCGATGTAGAGGGGGGCGCGTGCGCTGCCCGTCAGCGCCACGCCGACCGGGATCCGGAGACTGCCGGAGACCAGGTACTTCGCCGGAGCAAGTTTCACCTCTCCTCCCGTCTTTCCCGCCTCGTCCAGAGCCTTCTGAATGGCGGCGGTGTCATCGGTAACGCCGTCGCCTTTCGCGCCAAAGTCCTCCACTCGCCACACGCCTCCACCTCCTTTTCCTGCCTCCGCGCCCTGCTGGGCGCAGACCGGCAGAGCAGAGAATAGCAGCAGTATCACGGGAACGAGCATTTGACCATGCATGACTTTTCGCTCCTCTTCGCATGCAGGTTATCCCAGCAGACTGGCGAGCAGCGACACAGACATCTCGACCGCCTCCTGGAATACCGTTACGGCTCGATCTATCTGCGCCTCCGTAACGACCAGCGGAGGCTCCAGTCGTATCACGTTGGGATTGTTCAATGTGTAGGCGGCGATGACGCCTCGTTGAGACATTCCATTGATGGTCAGTTCGGCAGCCTCCTTCACGGCAAACTCCACCCCGATCATCAGCCCCATGCCCCGCACCTCCACCAGAGTCTCCGGGTAGCGGGACTGAACCTGCTTCAATCCCGACAGCAGCTGCTCGCCTCGAAGGCGCGCCTTCTCGACAAGCCCCTCCTCCTCGATCGCCTCCACCGCCGCCAGCCCCGCCGCGCAGGCTAGCGGGTTACCGCCAAAGGTGCTGGTATGAATCAGGGGATTCGTCCCGAAAGTCTTCTGCCAGATGTCCGGCGTCCCGACCACCGCACCGATCGGCATCACGCCTCCTCCCAGCGCTTTGGCGAGGGTCATGATATCCGGAGAGACGCCCCAGTGCTGGCAGGCGAACATCGCGCCGGTGCGCGCCAGCCCCGTCTGCACCTCGTCCAGGATCAGCAGCGCGCCGTGCGAATTACAGAGTTTGCGCAGCGCGGGCAGGTAGTCGTCAGAGGGACAGTTGATGCCCCCCTCCCCCTGCACCGGCTCCACGATCACCGCCGCCACATCGTCGCCGAGCACCTGCGCGACCGCCTCCGCATCGTTATACGGCACAAAGGTCACTCCCGGAACCAGCGGCTCAAACGGCTCACGATACTTCTCCCTCCCCGTTGCGGAGAGCGATCCCATCGTCTTGCCGTGGTAGCCGCCCAGCGTGCTGATGATACGGGAGCGTCCGGTGACAATCCGCGCCATCTTCAGCGCGCCCTCCACCGCCTCCGCGCCGCTGTTGCAGAAGAAGGAGTACTGCAGGTCTCCCGGCGTGATCTGCGCCAGCTTCGCCGCGAGGTTCGCCATCGGCTCGCTAAAGAAGGTGCGGCTGGAGAGCGGCATGCGATCCAGCTGGCGTTTAACCGCCTCGACGACCTTCGGATGGCGGTGTCCCAGGCTAAAGACCCCGTATCCTCCGAGAAAATCCAGATACTCCGCTCCCTTAACGGTGCGGAGGAGACACCCCTCGGCTGTCTCCTCCACATCGTCAAATCCGCCGAAACTCATCAGGCTGGCAAGTCCGGGATTCACATACTCGCGATACTGTTCGATCACCGAGTCCACAAGCGTTTCGGGATCGCGATTGACGGGATTGCTCATTACATCCGCTCCATGCTCTACTGCGCCTCTCTTTTCAGGTGCAGAACCAGGTCTTCTTCAAAGGCAGGCATACGCAACTCCGACTCGCCGCCATCGGAATCCAGCGCGGTGGATCGGACGGTCGTCCGTCCGCTCTTCGGATCCAACCAGGTCACTCTCCACCGACCGGTCGGCAGCTTCAGCGACAGCGCATTGGTCTGCATCGGGCGATCCGCCGTCAGATAGACCACCGCCTCCGCCGGTCCGAGCGCGGCATGCGCGAAACACTCTGCGGGGCAGGTAATCGGCAGGTCGGGGCGATACTCCAGCCGATGAAACTCCGTTCCCTCCACAAACTGCATGAACACCTTCAGCCAGTCGTGCAGGGGACGACGCTCCAGCTTCCGGCAGCAGTCCGCCGCGATGTAACCGCCTGCGACGAACGCCTGCCAGAAGCTCCATCGCTCCCAGATCGGTCCCATCTCATCCAGCAGCGGATCGTTCATGCCTGATCCTTCCGCGGACCAGTCCGTCTCATCGAAAAAGACCGGCTTGCCGTAGCGGGAGAGCGCGGCGATGGTCTCCGCCAGGTCTTCGTGCGGATCGTAGTAGGCAAGGGTGAGATGCGCGTGGACGGTATCAATGCCGGTCAGATGATAGTAGACCTCGTCGCCCCGCAGGGGATGCTTCCCAGAGAAGGAGACGAGCCTGTCCGCCGGGTCGTGCTGGCGCAGAAAGGAGATCCAGTGCTCCACAAATCCAACGCGCACCGGGTCGGCTCCTTCGATCTCGCTGACGATCTCCCAGCAGACGTTCTCCAGTCCGTTCAGACACTGAATGGCGCGATGAACCATCCGCTGCTGATGACGCTGTATCTGTTTCGCCGGAGTCCAGTCCTCCGAAGCCGGCTGTTCAAAAAGATGGTAGTTATGCGGCTCCGCAAGGTTGTAGAAATGAGGTCTCGGAGGACCGGAGAGCGGACCGCCCAGCGCGGCGTTGAAGGGGTTGCGACTCCAGGGATCGTTATGTCTGCCGATTGTCAGAGCGATAGAGTCAAACAGAACGATCTCCGCCAGAAGCCCGGCATCTCCGGCTTCTCGCACAATCTGACACAGCAGCGACCAGCAGGGGTCATGGAACTGCTCCAGGTAAAATCGCTCTCCATCCCACCGCCAAGGCGCAAACTCCGGTCCCTGCGGGTCGTAGGCAAACGCCCAAAGGTTGATCCGCAGTCGGAAACGGACGCGCTGCGTCTGTATCCCGGACAGCAACCGGATATACTGCCGCCAGACCTCCATGTCCCGCCCGTCATATCCCCAGAAGCGCGTGATGCCCTCCAGACCGCTTCCGACCAGATAGATCGGCGCGCCCTGATAGAGAAATCTGCCGTGCTGGGTTCGTAGTCCGGGCGGGGTCTCCTGCCCCTCCTCTACCTCTGTTGAATCCAGGAATCTACGCACGTCGGGTTAACTCTCCGCTGGCTTCGAGGCGAGCGCCGGTTCCGGGTTCTCGGTTACGAAAAACTCGTCATCATGCCTCCAGGCGGGGACACCTACGATCAGACACTTCACATTTCCGTACGCGCGATGCGGCGTTCCCGGATCAATCTGAATCGTGACGCCCGGCTCCAGATCCACCAGATCATCTCCCAGCTCCATCTTCCCGGTTCCCTCCAGGATATAGTAGAATTCCGTACAGGCTTTATGGTAGTGCTTCACAGAATCGACAATGTCGGTTACATGGATATTGGCGACCGGCGTATCGGTATACTGCAGAATGCGCGTGCTGAACCCGCAGGGACAGGGAACGGTGGGAGTCTCGCTCTGTTTTCGGTAGAGATAGCCTTTGCTCATTTGACCCGCCTTTCGTCATGTCTGCCGTTCGTCGTAGATATGGTCAGGCATCCCGGAACGGCTCGGGGATCGTCAGTTTGGGAACCGCCAGCAGCCGAACCAGCGCAGCTAACATCTGCTCCCGATAGACCGAATTGATAGAGAGCGCCGCCTGCGTCTGCGCGTAGCCGAAGGGTATGCCGATGTCGTGCCGCTCTCCAAACGCCTCAAACGCCAGATACCTTTCGCCGCTCTCGCGCAGCCGCTCCTGCGCACTGGTCAACTGGAACTCTCCCTTTTCGCGCAGGTCATGGTCTATCGCGTACTGCAGGCTGTCAAAGATGCTGGGAGTGAAGATATGCATTCCGAAGAAGCAGAGGTAGACCCCGAAGAGGAGTCCTTCCACGCGCAGTCTTTTCTCGGCATACTCCAGCGAGGGCTTCTCAAAGATATGATCCACCTCATAGACGCGCGGGTTCTCCTGCACCAGCCTGCCCCGCACCGTTCCAAACAGATGGAGCAGCTCTGCAGGGGTCTGCTGAACCGCGGAGACGCTTGTTCCATACTTCTCGTAGATATCCAGCGTCTGGCGGGCGCACCGTTTCGACGCGCCGGAGGTATAGATATGATCGCCCAGCATCAGCAGAAACGGCTCATCGCCGACGAACTCTCTGGCGCACCAGACCGCGTGTCCATAACCCTCCGGCGAGGGCTGCTCCACGAAGGTCAGCCGCGTCGCGATCTGCTGCAGCCGCGCCGATTGCAGCAGCGCCCAGTCTTTGCCTTTGAACAGGCGCATCTGCTCTGGCGGGAGGGGATGAAAATGCGCCTCGATCTGGGGGCGGTTGAGCCGGTTGACAACCAGGCAGACCTCCTCCACGCCAGACTCGAGCGCCTCTTCAATAATGATCTGAATGGCTGGCTTGGTAATGCCGTCGCGATCCATCAACGGCAGCATCTCTTTCTGAATGGTGGTGGTTGCAGGGTACATGCGCGTTCCACGCCCTGCCGCCGTAATGACCGCCTTTCTTACCCGGTTCATGACGGAGTTCCTATCTAATCCCTCGACGGGATCTCTCTATTCGGTAATCTTGAGAATGATCTTCCGCTTCCCGACCGATGCCAGATGCATCTCCGCGGGAAGCCGCAGAATATCCTCTTTTGTCTGATGGATGGTAACCAGCGCGTTAAGCGGCGCTCTCTGCATCTCCAACGTCTCGGCGGAGCGCGATCCCGCGGCGGTAGAGGCATGCAGGATCGTCTCCACCCTCAGTTCCGTTTCGCTTCCCGCCACCCTCTCCACGACCAGGTCGAACTCAAAGACGTTCGTCCCGCCCACATGATCCGGACTGTTCAACGGATAGGAGCCGGTAACGGTCGCGCTCTGCGCGCTGTTTTCGAACCGCGTCCAGTTGCGCTCTCCCACAAACGACCACTTCCAGTGAACCGTACGCGCGTCCTCTTTCACTTTTTTGACAAGGCATCGGATATTTCCCGCTGCCGGAAACCCCATATTTCCGCCCGATTCCGGCGGCGTTGAACGGCATCCCGCCAGCGCAAGAAGAGAGAGCGTCAGCATCCAGAGGGATAGTCTCATCGTTTTCCCACCTTCGCGCTCTGCAGCAGCTTCAACGCCTCTTTCAGGGCGGCGGAGTCGGGCTTCTTCTTCAGAGCGTCCTGCACATCGGTGATCGCCGCCTTAAGATCGGACGGCTCCGCGACCGGGAATGCGGCTTCATACTCCTTTTTCGCCTGCTCCCAGTCTTCCATCACGGCATAGATCAGCCCGAGGTTGAAACGCACATAAGCCAGCTTCCCGTCCAGTTCCAGCGCCTTGCGGCTGGCGGCAATCGCCTCCGGGTAGTCGGCGGCTCCATAGAGAGTCCAGCCCAGATTGCCCCAGACGATCGGCAGATTGGGGTTGGCGGCAAGAATGGCGCGGTACTCTCGCACCGCCTCCTGCCGGCGCTCCAGCCCCTCGTAGGCGATGGCGAGCTGCGCCCGCGCATCCAGATCGTTGGCGTTGGCGGCGAGGAGCTGCCGGATCTGTTCGATCGAGTCGTTGTACTGCTTCAGACTGCTGTAGACGCTCGCCAGCGCAAGGCGCGCCGGGCGGAAGTCGGGACGCAGGCGCAGAGCCGCCTGAAATTCGCGCTCGGCATCCCGCCACTCCTCCCGCTCGCTGTAGTAGCGTCCCAGCGCATAGAAGACCATCGGGTTGCCCGGCTCATAGCCCATGGCGCGCAGGTAGACCTGCTGCGCGTCGCGGTAGCGTTTCATCTGCAGGTAGGCGTCCCCTATCGCGAGCAGCGGGGAGGCGGTGTAGGGGGCGAGATCGGCGGCGCGCTGATAGCTGGCGATCGCCTCCGGGTAACGCTCCGCGCGATACAGAAGCGATCCCAGACCCATCCGGATATCCGCCGACTGGGGGTTCAGATTGACAGCGGTCTCATACTGCTGTATGGCTTCAGGCAGTCTGTTCTGCGCCTCATAGACCTGCGCCAGACCGACGACCGCGCTGATCTCCTTTGGATTGAGCTTGATCGCCTCCTGAAACTCCCGCTGCGCACCTTCCAGGTTGTTGGCGCGCAGCAGTTCATAGCCTTTACGTGACCGTTCGGCGGCATCCTGCCCACAGGAGATCTGAACGGCGGAACATAACAGTAACAGGCAGGCGCAGAGAGACAGGGAGGCTCTGAGAGGCTTCACGGAGGCGGCATTTCGAAAGACTCGGGTGGCTGTCATACAATCGGCTTTCTTTCGCATAGACTGCGTTCATCGTATCACTGGAAAAGAGAGCTTGTCAAGCCGCAGGCTGCGTTCCTTCACGGACATCTAATTCACGCAAATGTATCAATACTAATGTATCAATACTAAGGAATCGCTGACAATGAAGCCGTAGTATGTAGTTAGTCCGCGGGTCTGTTTCCTGATCTGATGCGGAAAATCTAGAGAGGGACAGGTTCTATGCCAGCCATACACAGGGTCGAACAGGGTGAATTCCTGGCGAAGATCGCGCAGAGATACGGCTTTTCCGATTACAATACCATCTGGAACCATCCGAAAAACGCCCCGTTAAAGAAGAAGCGGTCCAGTCCCAACGTCCTCAACCCCGGGGACATTCTCTTTATTCCCGACAAGTCGGAGCGGCAGGAGGCGCGCGGGACCACGCAGATTCACAACTTCGTCGCCTCCACGCGAACGGTCGAGCTGCAGATTGTGCTGACGGATATCAGCAAGAACCCGGTAAGCGGCGCATCCGGCACGCTGAAAGTCGAGACGAGCATTCTCAAGGAGACCTCTGGAGGAGACGGGCTGATCAGTTACGTAATCCCGATCCGTTCCGAGAAGGGCGACCTCACGGTGGAGAGCGAGAGACTGATCGCCGGAGGCAGGCGTATCCCGCTGGTGATCGGTCACCTGAATGATCTGGAGACGGAGCCTTTTGACCCGGACCCGAAGAAAGCCTCAGAACAGCGTGCTGCCTGGAGGGACCGGCTGAACAACATGGGCTTCTTCGCAGGTTATGAAGACACGGACGAGGAGCAGTTTCGCTGGGCGCTGGAGGAGTTTCAGTGTGAACATATGAAAAAAGACCACTCCTCCCCTAAAGCAAAGCCCAGTGGCATCTGCGATGCGGAGACTCGCGACGCCATGCGCGCCGCATACGGGTGCTGAAAAGAGGAGTCAATGTCCGACAACAGAGTTTTTCGTATCTCTGAACATGGAGTCTTCGCGGAGCATCCGGTACGCATAGTGCTCCCGGCAAAGGTCGCCCCGACCACCGAAAAGGAGAAGAATACCCTCCGCGACCCGCTCATCACCGTCGCCTGCGGCGGACTGCCCGACTATAAGTACGAGTTCGACTCCTCCTTTATTAAGAAGGATGTCACCGGCTTTATCGCTGGGCTAGCGGAACTGCGCTCTAAATTTAAGACCAACCCCCTTGCCGTCTTCGGGCACGCCGATCCGGTAGGCAGCGACTCCTATAACTCCTTTCTGAGCGGGCGACGCGCAGCCGCCTTCTATGGGTTGCTGGTGCGCGATGTTGACCTATGGGACGACATCTTTGCCAATCAAGGTGTTCTGACCCAGGTCGCTCCGGGAGACAGGTGGGGTGATAAAGCCCTTCAGCATATGCTCTCCGTCGTGATCGCGCAGGACGGTGCTCCCTTCTACTCCGGTCCGCAGGACGGCAGCCTGAACGCCGAATATCAGCAGGCTCTGAACCAATGGCGAAAAGAGAACAACGTCTCCGCAGGACCGGCTTCGCGGAAGCTGCTGTATAGACGCTACATGGATACGGTCTGTGTGGATAAGAACGGGCAGATTTTCCAGCTGACGAAAGAGGAGTTTATCGCACAGGGAAAGGGAACGAAGGGGAAAGGCGACTTTCAGGGATGCGGCGAGTTCAACCCGCAGATCGTCTTTTCCAAAGAGGAGGAGTCTTTCTTCGCTAAACATAGAGACCCGGCGACGATCAAACAGCGGGATGCGGAGAACGCCCCGAACCGGCGGGTAATCGTGCTCTTCTTCCGCGAAGGCACGAAGATTGACCCGGAGAAGTGGCCCTGTCCCCATGTGCAGGATGCCGCCTCCTTCAAAAAATGCCCGAAACGATTCTGGCGCGATGGCGAAAAGCGGCGCAGTCCGCAGGAGGCACGCCGCAAATTCAAAGACGACGGTCAGGATCCGCAGGGTACGCGCGACACCTTTGCCTGCCGCTTCTATCATGGCTTGACGATGGGTTCGCCCTGCGAAGCAGGCATGGAACTGGTAAACCTGCGCCTGATGCGCCGCCCGCCCAGGGTCGGTTTTGCCGATGTTCCCCATGCGAACAGACGATTTGTGGTGATCGTCAGCCAGAACGAGACCGCCGCGCAGATTCGCGGGACGACCGACGCGCAGGGATCGCTCGCCATTCCTATCTTTCACGACGCCTCGAAAGCCAATGTCCGCATGACTCTCAAGGTGGAGTTTAACTGGATTGACGAAACGTTCTTCAAGCCGAAGGCGAAACCGAATGCAGAGATAACCGGAGGCGACCGCCCCGCAAGTCGGCAGACACCCCCTGCCGAGGGAGACGGTTCCGCAGACCTTACCGGCACCTCGCTGGACAGAGAGCCTGCGGACGAAGACGAGTCTCGATTCCTGACGATGTTTATAGATATCGGTGAACTGCAGGAGATGGACGCCAGCGCGATCAAGCCGGTGGTGCAGCGCCTGAGCAATCTGCACTACGGACCGCTGACACTCAAACCCGGCAACGACGGAAAACAGACGCTGAGCGCAGCGGAGTTCAAGGATGCGTTGGACTGCTTCAAGCGACATCAGAGGTTGCCGCCGGACGCCTCCGATTCGCAGGTGCGTCAGCGTCTGAAAGAGGTTCATGGAGGATAACATACGCGCATGACACAGACTGCTACGGAGTTCACCAATGAGGATAAGGCATTCGACCCGACGCGCCTGATCCACCGCATCCACTCTCCCGTAACAGATGCAGAAGCCTCCCGACCGGACGGACGGGGGTTCGACTGCGGATGCCGCTCTATCAAGGACTACGATCCAACCAGCATCGGCGAGACGTTCTCGGAGCTGGCGAAGACGGGAGTCGGCGCGATTCCGGTCATCGGGCAGATCATCCTCTCCGTCAATGAAGGCATCAACTGGCTAACCAACAAGGATCTGCTCCACGACTTTTTCAAATGGCTTGCCGACACGGTGGAGGGCGAACTCTTCTCCAAGTTTATCGGCACCGTTCCGCAGTGGGTACCGGTGGATCGCAAGAACACAGATTTTCAAGAGGTGGACCGGGAGGTTGAAGGGCGCGTCTCACGCAGTCACCAGTCCTGTTCGGACACGCCGTTCTACCAGTGGAGCCACTGGTACGGCTGGACTTTCCTGATACAGCCGGATCAAAAGCTCTACCGCAACGTGATCGGTCCGGGCAACACGCATACGAAAGATGAGATCGAGGAGCTGAATGCCAGCACACGGCAGTGGGTATTCACCGACGGGATCATGGACGACAAGATCGCCTGCATTATGGACTGCGGTTCGTTCTATCTCCCGCCGCGCGATTTTGAGGATACCGCCGATGGCAGCAACGGCGATAACGGTCGGCTGCGGCATCCTCCCGGTCTGATGTTCGATCCGAAATGGCCCTTCTGGCCCCAGTCCGGCGACTATATGTGGGCGCGTGGACGGTTTGTCTACGACTGCACTCACCGAACCGATAACGATCCCGATAGTCCCAACGCCCTGATGCCGACGCAGATCCACCCCTGCAGAGCGATCGCCTGGGCGCGCCGCGACACCTTCCAGTTTGATGAGACGGAGGGCTTTGTCCCTGCCAACCGGTTTATGTTCTTCGCCTGTCGGCGCGGGGGCTACATGAACTTCGAGACCCTCAAAGGGGAGGACATCGAGTTCATCGTAGACCTGCCAACACCGAAGCTGCTGAAACGGGAACTCGATCTGGGAACGACCAGACGGTTTCCGCTCAACACCATCGTTCTGCCGCCGCAGCTTCGCATTGACCTTCAGTTTGCTCCTTTCGGCGCCACCGACTTCCCAACCGTTCTGGACGAAAACGGCACAACCAAGACCTTCAAGTTTGCCAGCATCGAGCCGTTTATCGAGCCGATCATGCCCGAAGACCCCAACGAACCGCCCCGACAGGTGAAAGTTACCATCCCCATGTCTCAGCTTGCCGACGATGACGACGGTTACGGCGTGATGATTTCGATGGGATGGACGGATGTAGACGGCTCGCAGGCACATCGCGTCAAGAAGATCACCGTCCGCTTCGACCGCATCAGGATTGGAGACCGGGACTATGGCGGGAACTGGCGTCTGAACTTCTGCATCAACGGACGCTGGCGGCATTGGGGCTCCAACGAAATTGACGATAATGAGAGCTTTCTGCTGCTGGGACCGGTCGAGTTAAAGCCGTTCACGCAGTTCGTACCGGAAGACGGCTTTCTACGCTTCTCCATTCAAGGACACAATCGCAATGGACTAGGCGCTATCTTTGAAAAGTCCATACAGAACCGCATATTGACCGTCGGCGGACTGATCAAAGAGGACATCCCTCTGATCGTCAACCTGCAGAACGAGTATAAAAAACTGCCTGAGGATATCAAGAAACAGCTTCCTTTCGAAACCTTCGAGAAACTTCCGCTGGATGTGATCTTTGGTAAGTCGCGCGTTGTGCACTGGAACGAGGATATAGACAACAAAATCACCGGCGGCGACGATAAGAACACCCGCGCATCCGCCGTGATCCGTGAGCTGTCACGCTCCTCCTTTCTGGAACTGAAGTCCCGGAATCAACCGCTGGGCGTTCTGGACAGGGACGTTCCAGACTTCAGCTTTGCCAGCGAGTCCGGTACGGTCTTTGTCAACCCGATAGACCTGTCAAGACTGATTAGACAGATGGGGCAGTCGGGGACAAAACAGGCATCCTTCACCATCGGCACACGGCGAAGCGACCTGTTGACCGGAACCGACACGATCTACACCCTGCTGAACTCGATGGGAGGCGCATCGGATATACTGGACTACAACATCGAGTTCACCCTGACCATCGAGGATCAACCCGCTCTGCAGGCGCAGCAGAACGCGACCTCTGCAGACTAATACACTCCCCTGACAGGAAAGAGAGATGAAAAACGCAGCAAAGGTTCACAGCATCTTCATCCTCGCAGGGGTGGTTGTCGGTCTGGCGACTGCCGCCTAGGCGCAGACCCGCTATCGCATGATCTAAAACGGCAGGGTCGCCTCTGAGTCGGTAACCATGGTGAACGGAACTCCCTATGTCAAACTTGCGGATGTCGCGAAAGCGCTCAACATGACAGTGTCGCGTTGGGGTAACGACTACGCTCTCTCGGCTGCCGGCGGAGCCGATCAGGTCGAGGGACTGCAGGGGAAGGTTGGCGACACCCTCTTCAACAGGCAGTTCTCGCTGAGAGTGCTGGAGGTGGTACGCACGAAGCGATATGTCTAGCGCTGCAACAAGCCGGGAGAGGTGACGGCGCAGGAGGGGAACGACATCGTCGCCGTCATCATCCGGAGGAAGAACGGCATGAACAAAAATCCGGTGATCAATCCCTTCGGGGGCGAGAATACCGCACTGACCGACACGGACGATAAGGCGTATCGGTCCTATACCGGTCTGGCGATGGACTCTGCAGAGCGCGGTTTCTCGCCTCTGCTCGGTTCCACCATCGAATTCGCGCTGGTCCTCGAAATGCCCGAGACGGCGCAGCTGAAAGACCTGGTCTACCAGATCGCCCCTGTCGGCGATGCCAGCGTGAAGACCTCCACCTTCCGCATCTCGCTGACCGACCAGTAGAGAAGAAAGAGGGCGCAGGCTCGCCTAGCCTGCGCCCTCCCGCCTCAATCTCGCGACCTACACGCTCTGATTGCGGAAGAGGGGCGTTGTCTTGGCGGCAATCGCGGACAGCTTCTCACGCTCCGCCTTCGTCAGCGGCTTGAAGTCCCGCGCTAGTTTCACCGCCAGCTTGAAGAGGCTCGCCTCGCCGGGGGGAATGGCGGCGGTCACCTTCTCTGAAAGCGTGAATCGAAGCGCAAGCCCTGCCAGATCCTCCTCCGAAACAGGACGATACCAGCACTTGGCGAAGTCGCGCTTCTCGCCCTCCTTCCACGGGCGAAACGCCATCGCCTTCAGCGCAAGACATCCCATCCCCTTCTCCTGCGCCAACTTCAGAACCTGCGGACCGAAGTCGCCCTGCTGATAGCAGACCCAGTTGAACGGGAACAGGATGGTGTCAAACGAAAACTTCTGCATCGCGAGCGTGGCGGCTTCCACCGAGTGCGCTGAGAAGCCCAGATAGCGCACCTGTCCTTTCTCTCGTGCCTTGATGAAGGTCTCCATCGCGCCGCCCGGCGCAAACGCCTGCTCGACATCCTCCCGCGTGGTGATCGCATGCAGCTGATAGAGGTCGAAATGATCGGTACGCAGGCGTCGCAGCGAGGTCTCCAGCTCCTGCTGCGCCCCCTCGCGGTCTCTGCGCGCCGTCTTCTCCGCCAGAAACAGCTTATCCCGAACTCCCGCCATCGCCGGACCGAGCTTCTCCTCCGCCTCTCCGTTGCCATAGGAGGGAGCGACATCCACATAGTTTATCCCGGCATCTATGGCTCCCCGTACCAGACGGTTGGCGGTCTCCTGATCGTAGCCCATCACCACAATCCCGCCAAAGCCGATAATGGAGAGCTTCTCGCCCGTGCGCCCGAGCGTTCGCCGGGGAAGAGGCTTCTCGCCCGCTCCCGCCTCGGAGAAACCAAATGCAGCCAGCGCGCCGGCGGCGGCTGTCGTTTTCAAGAACTCTCGACGATCCATCGCTCACTCCTTTGCGTTCGATAAACTACCTGCCACTACCCAGTACGTCCAGAGACTCCTTCAACTGCTCCCGGATACCGTGCGACCTGTACCATTACCTGATTCTTTACGCTCGACTTCTCTTAATCACCGATATTGTCCCGGACAATGTGCCCCTGATCCTCCTCGTAGATCAGCGACTTTTCCACGTTGTGGCGGAAGATATTCTCCTTGATGATCCAGTTCCGGCATCCCTTCTCCAGAACGAGACTGCTGCGATGGCGGATCTTGGCGGAGTCCCAGCTGAAGACCTGATTGGAGGTAAAGGTCATATCCACCACATTCCGCGCGGTAACGGCAGCATAGCGTCCCGATTTCGATTCAGAACTGGTATGCACGGTGTTGCCGGTGAAGATGGTCAGCATACAGGCGTAGGGAACGTCTCCGCCCAGAATGACCGCCTCCTTGCGCGCATTTTCGAAACGATTGCTGGAGATACGATTGAAGTGCGACCCCTCCCCCATATGAAACGCCACCTCGTTGCCCCAGTGGTAGTTGAGCGAGTAGGTTCCGGCGGAAGAGCGGATCAGTTTCGCGCCTGTGCGGGGGTAATTGCCGTGCGTACCGAACTGGTTCTGGAGGATGTAGAAGTCGTTATTGTTCAGGCTGTAGAGTTGATCCTGCCGATTGCCGATGAGATGACAGCGACTGACGGTATTGGAGGAGAGCGGGCTTGCGGGATCGCCCTCAAAGCGTATTCCGCTGACCGGAAAATCGGCGATCCGGCAGAGATCCACCATGTTGGAACTGGAGAACTTCCCCCGAAAAACGATCCCGGATCCCGCCTCCGCGCCTCCAACCAGCATCAGATCCCGCACGACGCAGAAGCCGCAGTCCTCAAAGATCAGCGCATCCCCCTTTCCGGTCATGCGTATCGTCGTGTTCCACCCGCTTCCGATCAGGTTGATGTGGTTCTTCTGCTGTAAATGAAGCGAACGCTTCAGGAGATATTCGCCGGGATGCAGTCGGATCGTGCCTCCCCCCTTCTCCAGCTTCGCGACCGCCGCCAGAAACTGCTTCGTATTTCGCGCCTCCAACAGCGGCGGCGTCTTCGCCCATGCCCTGACGGGCAGAAGCAGAGCCAGTGCAACCATCCATAGCGAGCATCTCATCTCTGGGTAGCCTCTCCTCGAAGGGGAATATCTATCTTTTCTACCGTTACAAGCGCCGCTCCTGTGAGAGGTTATCACGGAATGACGACCCCGTTTTAAAATCCAGTTACGGCAGTCTGATCCCATAGACCGTGCCGTTCATGGAGGTGATGAAGGTCATCCGCTCGCTGTTTGCCGGCGTGGAGAAGACATACCCTGGATCGAGCGCATACTGATAACGCAGCTTACCGGTCTTCCACTCGATCCAGGAGAGTCTGCCCTGCACGGAGCCGATCACAACGAACTCGCCCATACGCGCAGGCGAGGAGTCGTAGTTATCGGCTCCGGTAGAGCATCTCCAGATCAGCTTTCCGGATGCAGAGTCGAAGGCGTAGCAGTCCCCCTGTCCCTTCTCGCCCAGTCCTCCAACAAGGATCATCCCCTCCGCATAGAGCGGCGAGGAGTAGCCCAGCGTGTCGCCTCCCTGCGGGGCGCGCGCGGTCCAGACCTCCTCCCCGGTCTGCGCGTTCAACGCATGGAGGACGCCGTCATTGGTGCAGATGTAGAGCTTTCCGTCTGCAATCACCGGCGATGTAATGGCGGGGGAGAAGTAGAACATCAGGCTCCCCCGTCCGCCGTTGGAGCGTCCCATCTGCGCCTTCCACTTCACCTGCCCGGTAGAAGCCTCCAGCGCATAGAGGGTATTATCCCAGCCGCCCAGATAGAAAACGCCCTCGTGAGCGGCGGCGCGTGACTGAAAGAAGCCGCCTGTCTCCTGCGTCCAGCGCAGTTTTCCGCTGGCGGCGTCCAGACCGTAGATCTTCCGGTAGCCCCCGATACAGACGACCCCTCCGGAGACTGCCGGCGTGGCAAACAGCGGCGAGCCGGTATCGAACCTCCAGCGCACCCTTCCATTTTTCACATCCAGCGCATAGAGTGCGCCGTCTGTGGATCCGACATAGAGTGTTTCGCCCTCCACCAATGGCGTGGCGTAGATCGGACCGCCTGTCTCCCGCGTCCACCGACGCCTGCCGTTGTCCGTCTGAAAAGCATAGACTCTCCTGTCCAGCGAAGCGAGAAAGAGCGAGCTGCCCGCAATGACGGGGCTGCCCTGTATGGGGTCGCCGGTCTGCGCCTCCCATTCGCGGCGCGGCTCCCCGCGCAGACGCTCCACCTGAAAGATCTCATCCCGGCGATAGACCTCGCCATCCGGAGCGGTGATCAGAGTTCGCAGCCGGTGCGCTCCTGACCACAGCCCCCTCGTCTCAAACTGCGCGATGAAACTCAGTCCGTCCTTATCACGCTTATCCACCGCCATCGGCTTCGGAGGGTCGTTATCCAGAATGTATTCGGCTTTCACGCGCTCATCATTGATCACTCTGCCGTTCTCGCGTATCTCCGCCAGAAATCGCCGACGCTCCAGCAGCGGGATATTCGGATCGTCCCACCCAAAGGCGATTCGACGCAGGGCGGTTCGAGTGCGGGGCAGAGCAGCCACGATCTTCGGCGCATCAACCGTCTCCTTCGAGACCAGAGAGACCTTCACATGATCCTGACCAACCTCTACCAGATGATAGCTGCCCTGATACAGTCCCTTCGCCATAAAGCAGGGGATGCCATTCACCCTCCATGTGATGTCTGCATGACCATGTCCGACAAAGATCGCGGCGACATTGTAGGGAGCGAGGAGCCGCAGGAGCGCCTCTTCGTTCATGATCTGTGACCGGTCCCTTCCCATGGGGTGATGGAAGAAGAGAAAAATCGGTGTTCCGCGTCGCAGTCGCTTCAGATCGTTCTCCAGCCATTTCAACTGCGAATCGTCTAACAGCCCCCAGTGCTGCAGCAGCACGGTGGAGTCCAGAAGAATAAATCGGCATCCCTGATAGTCAAAGGACTGAAAGCGCTTTCCGAAGCTGCGGGTAAACGCCGTCTTTCCTGTCGGCGACCAGCGCACATCGTGGTTTCCCGGCACGGCGTAGTGCGGAACGGTCAGGTCTGCGATCGCGCTCTTGTAGCGTTCGAACTCCTCCGGAAGCCCCAGTTCTGTAATATCCCCGGTATTGATCACAAATGCCGGCTTCGGACTCATGCCGTTGATTCGCGCAACGAGCTGCCTGACAGGCTCATCGTTGCGGGAGCCGGTTACATGGGTGTCGGTGATATGCACGAACTGAAAAGGTGCGTTCTGCTGCGCGGCGGCGGTCAGCGACAGGAGCAGCAGCCAGAGGCAGAACATGCCCTGATATCGGCGAAACATAGCCAGTCCTTTCATCTCTTCTAACCAACGAAATACCCCCTCCTGCGTCAGGAGGGGGCGTATTCAGGGTGAGGTGATTCGCGCTCCTCAGCGCGGAGCGATGATGATCCGGCGATTCGGCTCTTCGCCTTCGCTGTAGGTGCGTATCTCCGGATCATCGAGCAGCGTGTTATGGATGATGCGCCGCTCATGCGGAGGAAGCGGATCAATCTCGCACTCCTCCTGACGCTCCTTCACCTGCGCCGCGCAGTCCAGAGCCAGCTTCCGCAGCGCCGCCTCGCGGTTGGCGCGGTAGTTTCCGGCGTCCAGCACCACGCGCACCTCTCCATGTACCTGCCGCATCACGATCAGGTTCGACAGGTACTGCAGCGCGTCTAGATTTACGCCCCGTCCGAACGCCACTCCCGCGTCTTCCCCGACCAGTTCGATATTCAGATAGGTCGCATCCGAGTCGCGCACGACGGGACGCATCTGCAGACGGCTCAGGCTGCAGATCTCCTCCACAATCGCCAGCGCGGAGCGGGCGGATTCGCTTAACGACTCCGGAGCGATCTCTGCAGATGCCTGCTGCCTCTCTTCCGATCCTGACATCTCCTCCCCCTCCCGTCTATCTCTTCTTGCGTCGCGGTCGAACGCGGGTCGGCTGCGCGGGAACGTTGACCGGCGCATTCGCCTTGCCGTTCCCTTTTCCATCCATTGAGGGCGACGCCGCGCTGCCGAGTCCATTGCTGACGCCTCCGAGAGCCGGGGCGGTCAGCGTTCCATCCTTGTGCGGCTTATAGACGTAGACATACTGCTGACCGATCGAGATCAGGTTCAGCACGAACCAGTAGAGCACAAAGGCGACGGGCCATTTATAGCTCAGAAACATCCAGAAGAAGATGACGGAGGTAACCAGCGCCATCGTGTTCTGCGTCTGCTGCTGCTGCGGATCGGTCTGCGGCGTCATCCGCATCGTAACATAGTTGGCGATCATGTAGAGCACCAGCAGCGGCAGGTCCGGCACGGAGAGGTTGCGCCCGAAGATGTGCGGGTTCTGCTCCGAAAGACTGCTGCCGATCCAGAGGAAGTGCCCCCGGGAGAAGGCGTACTGGTACTCGTTGACGGCGGTATAGACCAGGATCAGGAAGGGTATCTGCAGCATGGTGGGCAGACAGCTGGCAAAGGGGTTGACCTTGTGCTGCTTCCACAGCTCCATCGTCTTCTGATGAAGCTCCTGTCCCTTGTACTTTTGCTGCAGCTCCTTGACCAGCGGCTGCATGCGCTGCATCTCGCGCATGGCGGCATACTGGCGTTTGGTCAGCGGATAGAGCAGGATCTTCACCAGCACCGCCAGCAGCACCAGCGCAAAGCCGTAGCTGAACGCCGGATGTCGTCCCGTGAGCGCGACCAGCGCATCAATGACCCTGTACTTCCAGTCGGATTTCCCCCGGCTGTCCAGCTGATCGCGAAGCTGCGCCAGAGGACTCTGCTCTCCCCCGGCGACCACCTTGCGCGCCGCCTCCGTTCTCGGGAAGTCGTTGAGAAGGGAGATATTCCAGGCGACCCAGGCTTCATGCCGGGCGTGGTGCTTCTCGGCGTCGTTGGTTCCGTAGTGATCCTTCAGATAGAAGCCCAGACGGTAGAGCGCTTCCGCAGCGATCTCCGGGTTGCGCGCCTGATTTTCGCTGACGATCAGGCGATAGGTTCGCACGACATCCGCCTGACGATTCAGCTTTGCCTGATATGCCGCCTTGCGAAAGAGCGCCTCGTTGGCGGTGCTGAGACTGTTGAGCCTGTTCTCGTTATAGAGGCGCTCGTACTCTGCCAGCGCCTCGTTCTCTTTGCCCGGCTGCGCCTCCAGCTCCCGCGCTTTCGCAAAGGTCGCCTCCATATCCGGCGACTGTGCCCGGGCGACAGCCAGGTGCGTGATGCTAAAAATGACTATCGCCGTCAGGACGATAGCCAGTCGGTGAAAAGAACGCATAAATAGCCCTGAATGTGTGTTCATTCGTCTCGGTCCGCGTTTTCCGCCCGGTGCGGAAAAGCGTTAGCGTACCGGGTCAAACCCGCCCCGGCTGAAGGGGTTGCACCGGAGAATCCTCCAACAGCCCAGGGCGATGCCTTTGATGACCCCGTACTTGAGAATCGCCTGCGCGGTATATTCCGAACAGGAGGGTGAGAAACGGCACATCGGCGGTCGGAAACGCCCCGTGCGCTGATACAGTCGTATCAACAGGATGCAGGCTCTGCTCCAGGGCGCGGAGGACCGGACGTCCATTCTCACTCTTCTCCCGTTGGAGAGTCCTCGGTTGAGGAGTCTGATTGAAGTAGACCGGCGCGTATCAACAGGGACTTCACTCCCTCTGCGACCGTCTGATAGTCTGCTTCTTTGAGCGCGGCGCGCGCCACAAAGACCAGGTCATGACCGGAAGCGATCTGCGGTATCAGCGCGCGGCAGCTCTCGCGCAGCCGCCGTTTGATCCGATTACGTTGAGCCGCTTTTCCCAGCTTCTTCCCGACGGAGAACCCGATACGCAGCCCGCCCTCGCAACCCGGCGCGACATAGAGCGCAAGCACTGCATTAACATACGAGCGTCCCCGGGAATAGGTTTTACGGAAATCGCGGTTCTTCCGCAGCCGAAACGGTCTAGACAGCACCGATGTCAGACCGTGAGGCGGTGTCGTCTCTTCAGACGCCGCCGCTTGAGCACGGTGCGTCCATCGGTGGTGGACATACGCTTCATAAAGCCGTGCACCCGCGAATGACGCCGGGTCTTCGGCTGATAGGTTCGTTTCATCTGATCTGATCCTCCCTCGTTGCAGGAGAGTATTATAGCACAAAGCGAATCGGCAGAACAACACAAAATACCGCCGTCGCCTCGCTCTTCGGGCGGCTCGCGCCTGCAGGCTCCTCTCCTCTCCGTTCCGGTTCGGTCAGCCCGCTTGACTTTCGGGCAGTTCCTCCCCTATAATAGGGATAGTCCGGGGTGTGGCGCAGTCCGGTAGCGCACTCGGTTTGGGACCGAGTGGTCGCCAGTTCGAATCTGGCCACCCCGATAGAAGAGGTCGCAGGGATTCGGTCGTTTTGAATCCCTGCGACTATCCGTTGAACCGGTTCATCGCCTTCTCAAATCCCTCTTTCAGCGCGGTCTCCAGCGCATCCGCCGCGCGCTCTATCGCCTCCTGGATCAGGTCTCGCTCCTCCCCGCGAAAGCGTCCCAGTACGTAGCTTACCATCTCGCCGCGACGCGGCGCGCCCACCCCGATACGGACGCGGGGATACTCCTGCGTGCCCAGATGCCTCTCAATCGATTCCAGACCGTTGTGACCGCCGGAGGAGCCTTTCAGACGCAGGCGCAGCTTGCCGGTCGGCAGGGCGATGTCGTCTACCACCACAATCACACTCTGCGGCGGAATACGGTACATCCGGACAATCGCCCCGACCGCCTCGCCGGAGAGGTTCATATAGGTCATCGGCTTGGCGAGGATCACCTTCTCCTCCCCCACCATCCCGTCACCGAGCAGTGAGCGCATATCCCGGCGGCGAACCGCGATTCCCAGACGCTTCGCCAGGCAGTCAATCGTCTCAAAACCCACATTGTGCCGGGTTCCCGCGTACTCCGCGCCGGGATTGCCCAGTCCGACTATCAGCCGCATTCCGCTCCTCCGCTCTGGATTATACCATCCCGTCCCGCCGCTTGAACCCGTCTCCGGCAGTCAGCAGGGAGAGACGCGCGAGGCATCGAATTTGCAATCATCAGAACATGTTTTCGAAGGAAGGCGGACGGTATGCGTTACCAGCTCTGGATAGATGGCGAGCGGCGCGAGGGGAAGGGAGTTCAGACGGTTCGCAGCCCCTACAGCGGCGAGGTCTGCTCGGAGTACAGCCTCGCAGGAGAGGAGGAGGTCGAGGCGGCGGTCGCCTCCGCCCTCCGCGCCGCCTGGGAGATGCGCGCGCTGCCCTCTTACCGTCGTGCGGAGATCCTGCAGGCGATGCGAGCGGGACTGCAGGCGCGCCGGGAGGAGTTTGCCCGCACGATCGCCCTGGAGGCGGGTAAGCCGATCCGGGACGCGCGCGTGGAGGTGGACCGGGCGTTGAATGTACTGACGCTGTCGGCGGAGGAGGCGAAGCGGATTCACGGCGAGACCCTGCCGCTCGATCTGATGCCCGGCTCCGATGGGCGATTCGCCCTCACGCGCCGCTTTCCCGTCGGCGCGATTGCTGGGATCACCCCGTACAACTTTCCGCTCAATCTGGGGATGCACAAGGTCGCGCCCGCGCTGGCGTCCGGAAACTCCATTCTCTGGAAGCCCTCCCTCCTCACGCCCGGCGCCGCGTTTCGGTTTGCGGAAGTGGCGTATGAGGCGGGTCTGCCTCCCGGCGCACTGAACATCATCACCCCTCCCGACTCCCTCGCTGAAAAGATCGTTACCGACCCGCGGATCCGTATGCTCACCTTTACCGGCAGCGCGGCAGTCGGCTGGATGCTGCGCGCAAAGGCAGGCGCGAAGAAGGTCGCACTGGAACTGGGCGGAGACGCCGCCGTACTGGTCGGGGCGGACGCCGATCTTGAATACGCTGTTCAGCGCTGTGTGGTCGGAGGCTTCTCCTATGCCGGGCAGGTCTGCATCTCCGTGCAGCGCATCCTGATCGAGGAGTCGGTCTACAGCGCGTTTCTGGAGAGATTCCTGGGCGCGGTGCGCGCTCTGCGCGTGGGCGATCCTCTGGAGGAAGAGACGCAGATGGGACCGATGGTGAGCGAGAAGGAGGCGGCAAGGGTAGAATCGTGGATCGCGGAGGCGGTCCGAAATGGCGCGGAGATACTGACCGGCGGAACACGTAAGGGACTGCTGTTTGCGCCGACTGTGCTGGCAAAGGTTCCGAAGAGCGTCAACCTCTCCTGTCGGGAGGCGTTCGGTCCGGTGGTTATGGTGGAGCCGTTTCAGACATGGCGTCAGGCGATTACAGAGGTGAACCGCTCACGTTATGGCTTGCAGTGCGGCATCTTTACCGGGTCGCTGGAGCGCGCCTTTGAGGCGTTCCATGCCATTGAGGTCGGCGGGCTGCTGGTGAACGACGTACCGACCTACCGCATGGACTCCATGCCCTACGGCGGCGTCAAGGAGTCCGGTCTGGGACGCGAGGGCGTTCGATACGCCATCGAGGAGATGACGGAGGTTCGCCTGATGGCAGTGAACCTGCGCCGACCGACGGCATAGCCGCGCGGGGTAGTTTTCGCTCCCTTTCTCCGCCGGCAGGCAGGAATGATCCGGGTCCGCGAAGGATATCTACATGGCAGCGAAAGACGGCGCGCCTGCCCCGGAGGACGGGTGTCGGGCGTCGGGTGCGTGTATCGGCGACGACAGCGTATCTTTCGCTCACGCCGCACCATGTACCGTTTTTCAGGAGGGAAGGACTTGCGCGTATTGATGCTTTCCTGGGAATATCCGCCGCGGATCGTCGGCGGTATCGCCCGTCATGTAGAGGAGATCGCCTGGGCGCTGGTCAAACAGGATGTGGAGGTGCATGTCGTCACCAGCGAGGCGGGAGACGCCCCGGCGGAAGAGACCGTCGGAGGCGTTCACATCCATCGGGTCGCCCCCTACTACCCCATCAACGACTTCATCCACTATGCCCAGCAGTTAAACGCCGCCATGCGGGACCGCGCCGATCTTCTGCTTCAGGAGTGGACTGCCGGCAAAACGCCGCTGAAGAGACGCTCTTCCAGGAGCGGAATTCTGCTGCATGTCCACGACTGGCTGGGTCACTTTGCCGGCGCCGCGCTGAAGCACCAGTATAAAATCCCGATGATCGCCACCATTCATGCCACCGAGTTCGGCAGAAACAACGGCGTCCACACCGGCGGACAGCTCTACATCCACTCCGTTGAGTGGCAGCTGGTCTACGAATCGTGGCGAACCATTGTCTGTTCCTACTATATGAAGGGTCAGGTGGAGTTTGCGCTGGGCGCGCCGAGCGATAAGCTGGACGTGATCTACAACGGGATACATGCCGAAAAGTTCGACTTCTACTTCCCGCCGGAAGAGGCGGCGGCTTTCCGCAACAACTTCGCCGCGCCGAATCAGAAGATCATCTTCTTTGTCGGACGCATGGTGCGCGAAAAAGGGGCGAACCTGCTGATTGACGCCTTCGCACAGGTGCGCCGGGACTACTACGACTGCAAACTAGTGATCGTCGGCGGCGGACATCGCGACCATCTGGTGAGTCAGGCGCGCCATCTCGGGATCAGCGACCATGTCTACTTTACCGGCTTTATGCCGGATGATGCGCTGCTGCGGCTCTACAAGGTGATAGATGTCGCCTGCTATCCGAGCCTGTATGAGCCGTTCGGCATCGTTGCGCTGGAGGCGATGGCGGCGGGCGTCCCGGTGGTTGTCTCCGACTCCGGCGGGCTTCCGGAGATCGTCCAGCACGACTACACCGGCACAGTGGTCTGGAACAACAATGTGGAGAGCCTGGCATGGGGTCTGCTGCGCGTGCTGCACAACCCCAGTCATGCCCGTTGGATGGCGCAGAATGCGGCGATGCGGGTGCGCGAAGTTTTTAACTGGGACACCCTTGCCGCCCAGACGAAAGCCGTCTATGAGCGCGTCTGGGACGAGTATCGTCGGTCGGACTGGTAGCGTCTCTCTCTGCGCGTAACGCCGTCAATAGCCCTGCCCCAGACTAAGGTAGGTGTGCGCGCGTCGGCGTCCCATCGCCACGTCCAGACGGATCGGACCCAGCGGAGTGAGGAAACGCAGCCCGACACCGCCCCCGAACCTCAGATCCGAAACGCGCACCGCGCTGCGCGCGAGCCAGGCATACCCGCCATCCGCAAAGACCGCCGCCTGAATGCCCGGAAAGACGCTCCAGCGGTACTCCGCCGATGCGAGCATCATGCGGGTTCCGTGAAACTCGTCGAAATCGTAGCCGCGGAGCAGATCGTATCCGCCGATCCAGTACTGCTCAGAGAGGGGCGTTCCACTGGAGGCGGCACCGACGATCCCCCGCAGGACGAGCGCGCCCGCGCCGAGCGGAATAAACGTTCTCAGATCGGCGGCGTACTTTGCGTAGGGAAAGGTCCCGCCGAAGGCGCGGTCCCCGAACTCCGCCCGTAACTCTCCGTGGTAGCCCTTTCGCGGATTGAAACGGCTATCCAGCGTCTGATGCACTCCCTGCAGCGCCAGCGACGCCACCGTTCCCCGCGCGTTCGCCCGTTCCAATGCGGGAAGGATGCCGGCTGGCAGATCATCGAAATGGACCCGGTCGCGCCGGAGGTGCAGGCTGGCGTGCGACTGCGAGGAGAGCGCCATGCCCAGACGCACTGTCACCCCCTCGCGAAACTGGAACTGGCGCGGAGAGAGGTCGAGCGAACTGAAGACAGGGGTAAACTGCGTCTCTTTGTGGTAGAGATCGAAGCCCAGCGAAGCGCGTTTTCGCAGCAGCCGCGGATCGTCGAAGGAGAGCTGATACGCGCTGCGCCCCTCCAGCCGGTTCTCCAGGTCGCGTCGGTTCACATTGATCCCCCGCTGCCACTGCAGACGCACGGTCTGCGCGTTGCCCAGAAAGTTGGCGTCGGCGGCATCCATATAGCCCGCCAGTCCGACATCACTGCCGTAGCCGACCGCGCCGGTGAGGAAGAGCGTCTTCCCCTCCCGCACCTTCGCGTTCAGCACGACCTTCCCGGAGGTCTCCGCTGGAAGCGGCTCCAGGACCACCTGTTCAAAGATGCCCAGATCTCCCAGTCTCTCCCGGCTGCGCCGCGCGCTGTTCTCATTGAAGACGCTGCCGGGACGGATTTCGATCATATCCCGGATCGCGCTGACCCGCGTTCGACGGTTGCCGATCACGTTGATCGTTTCGACGGTGCCCTCCACAATGACGAAGCGCAGCCGGCGATCCGGCAGCATCTCCGCGTCCCGGATACGCGCCAGCGTGTAGCCCCGTGAGGCGTACAGCCTCTCGATCCGCGCAATATCCTCCAGCACGGTCTGCGAGTCGTAGGGCTTGCCGGGCGCGCTGAGGATCTCCATCCGGATCGCCGCCTCCGGGATCACAGTATTGCCTGTGATCTCGACGGCGGAGATAGTCTGGCTCTCCTGCGCTCTTGCGCCGCCGCATATCCCTGTCGCGAGGATGATCACGACAGTAAGGTAGAACCAACCGTTTCGCATGGGTACGCCTCCCGCGACCGATCTTCGTCGCGACATATTTCGGAATATCCTGCTATTCTTTACGGGTCTCACGCCCTCCTGTCTCGCCTGGACATAAAGACAGACCGTCCTCCCGGAGAGACGGAGGACGGTCCGGAACACAGCAGAGATCTATCTTCTTGCGCGCACCCGCTCCAGATCGGAGACGCGCACCAGCAGCATATACCGCAGATCAAAGCTCTTCTGCTCCGGCGTGAGCTTTCGGCGAGCCTCCTCCGGAAGAGACTGGATCCAGCGTTCGCGCATCTGATCGCGCGCGTTCATGTGCCTTTTCCATACCTCTTCCGGCAGAGCCTCCAGTTCGACCTCCAGCGCGACCTCATCGGGCGCAAACAGTTTGAAGACTCTTCCGGTCAGCCCGCGATAAAAGTCGTAGAACATCCCCGACTTCCGATCCTGCGGCTCCGCCTGCCGATCCCGGATGCGCACCCGATCACCGACTTTCAGACGCAGCATAGTCCGCACCTCCTGCCATCATACTTTCCTGTATGATAGCAGGTATGTAGACTAAAGTCAACTCCTTAATGTGTCCCTGTGCAATATTCTCTACGTCTCGTCGCCGGCGTACTTCTCTTTCAGGCTGGCGACCACCCCCGGATCCGCCAGCGTCGTCGTGTCGCCCAGCACGCGCCCTTCGGCAATATCCCGCAGGAGTCGGCGCATGATCTTCCCTGAGCGCGTCTTGGGCAGATCGGCGGTGAAGATGATGTCGTCCGGTCTGCAGATCGCGCCAAGCTTGTGCGCGACGAAGTTCTTCAGTTCAAACGCCAGGTGCTCTGTCGGTACGTACCCTTCGCGCACGATGACGAAGGCGGCGGGCGCCTGTCCTTTGATCTCGTGCTTGCGTCCGATCACGGCGGCTTCCGCGACGGCGGGGTGCTCCACCAGCGCGCTCTCCAGCTCCATCGTACTGATGTTATGTCCGGCGACCAGCATCACATCATCCACGCGCCCCATCAGCCAGAAGTAGCCGTCCTCATCACGCACCGCCCCATCTCCGGTGAAGTACATCGTCTTGAACCGGCTCCAGTAGACCTGACGATAGCGATCGTCATCCATCCAGAGCGTGCGCAGCATTCCGGGCCAGGGGCGTCGGATCACCAGATAGCCCTTGCGTCCGGGCGGCATACTCTCCCCCTGATCGTTGACGACGTCGGCGAGGATGCCGGGGAAGGGCTTGGTCGCGGAGCCGGGTTTGGTGGCGATCAGTCCGGGAAGCGGTGAGATCAGGATATGTCCGGTCTCGGTCTGCCACCAGGTGTCCACCACCGGGCAGCGATTCTTGCCGATCGTGCTGCTGTACCATATCCACGCCTCCGGGTTGATCGGCTCGCCGACCGATCCGAGCAGGCGCAGCGAGGAGAGGTCGCAGCTATTAGGGAACTTATCTCCCCACTTCATGAAGGTACGGATCGCCGTGGGAGCGGTGTAGAAGATGGTGACCCTATACTTCTCGACAATTTTCCAGAACCGATCGCGCTCCGGAGTATCCGGCGCGCCCTCGTACATCACACAGGTCGCCCCGTTCGCCAGCGGACCGTAGACGATATAGGAGTGTCCGGTCACCCAGCCGATATCCGCCGTGCACCAGTAGATGTCGTCCTCTTTCAGATCGAAGACATACTTGGTGGTGGCGTAGACGCCGGTCAGGTAGCCGCCGGTTGTGTGCTGAATGCCCTTGGGTTTGCCGGTGGAGCCGGAGGTGTAGAGGATGAAGAGGATATCTTCGGAGTCCATCGGCTCCGGGGCGCACTCGGGTTCCGCCTTCTCCATCAGCTCATGCCACCAGTAATCGCGCCCCTCCTTCATGGAGATATGCGCGCGCTCTCCGATCCGCTCATAGACGACGACGCTCTCAATCGTCGGGGCGTCCTCCAGCGCCTCATCCGCCCACTTCTTCAGCGGAACCACGCCGCCCCGCCTCCAGCCGCCGTCCGCCGTTACCAGCACCTTCGCCCCGCAGTGATTGATCCTCTCGCGCAGCGATTCCGCGCTGAAGCCGCCAAACACCACCGAATGGGGCGCGCCGACCCGGGCGCAGGCAAGCAGCGCGATGGGAAGCTCCGGCACCATCGGCATATAGATCGCCACCCGGTCGCCCTTCTGCACACCCAGCCCCCTGAGCACATTGGCGAATCGGTTCACCTCCCGGTAGAGGTCCTCGTAGGTCAGCGTTCGCACATCCCCCGGCTCGCCCTCCCAGAGGATCGCCGGCTTATCTTTTCGGCTCCCCTTCGCGTGGCGGTCCACACAGTTTACGGAGATGTTGAGCTTCCCCCCCAGAAACCACTTTGCATGAGGCGGAGTCCACTCCAGAGTTGTATGCCACTTCTCAAACCACTCCAACTCCTCCGCCAGTCCCGCCCAGAAGGCTTCGAAATCCGATTCCGCGCGCGCATAGATTTCGGGATCGCGGGCATTCGCCTGCGCCGCGAACTCCGGCGGCGGGGGGAACAGCCTCTTCTCTTCGAGCAACGCCTGATCTGCAGTCGGATCCGTCATGGTTCATCCTACTCCTTCGTTCAAATCTCCGCCGATCGGCAGCGACCGGAAGATGGTTTCAACAGGGTAAAATTCGCGACTCTATTTTAGCGCGGAACGGGTGAAATCCTCTACCGATGTAACCCGCAACATGAAAGCAGCGTAGATAATGGTAGGTTCAGTTCTGGAGCGAAAGAATGGATCGTCGGAGAGGTTTCACGCTGATTGAGCTTCTTGTCGTGATCGCCATTATTGTCCTTCTGACCGTCATTCTCCTGCCCGTCTTCTCCGGGGCGCGGGCAATGGCGCGGCGAACCGCCTGTATCAGCAATTTGCGTCAGATCGGTCTTGCGCTCAACCTGTATCGGCAGGACTATGAAGAGCTTCCTCCCTATCTCTCCCGGATAGCGGCAGGCTACGTGAAAGAGTCGCGCATCTTCCTCTGCCCTTCCGACCCGAACGCAGGCATGCATGCAGGCAACGAGCGGATGGAGGGAACGCTCTACCTTCCCTCCGGCGTCAGCTACGACTACGTTCCGCGCTGGATCGTCGCGCAGGAGCTGGGCTGGTGGGAAGCTCCCCCGAAGTTCGGCAGAGGCAGGTGGGACGACCTGACGCCTGTCGTCGGATGTCAGTGGCACTGGGCGCGCACCTTCAACGCTCACTGGAACCGCAATCAGCCCAACGCCCGCGGCTGGCAGTTGATCCTGACAATGAGCGGTTCGGTCCGAAAGGTCAGGGTCGAAGAGCCGGTCGAAGCGTTCACGCCGGAGAAGTACCGGTAGTCCGTAAAATCGGGTAAAATCGGAGACAGGCAGGGGGAGCTGTCGTGAAATTTCTTTTCTCCCTCTCCAGGATTCCGCGCGTGATCATCCACAATCTGACGTTGACCCGGGACGACCTTCTGACCGAGCGTCTGCAGTGCGCGCAGGAGGGACGCGAGATGTCCCTGCTGGAAGAGGACTTTGAACGACTGGCGGAACTCGATCTGGAGGACCCACACTCTCAGTCTCTGGCGCAGTCCCTGCTCGATAAGACATTAACCGCACCCCTTCGCTCCGACTATGCCTTCGTAGAGCCTTCCGATCTGGAAGGCATCCGCGCCTTGCGCCCTGCAGATCCCCTCACACTGCCGATGCTCTCCCTCTCCATTACACAGCTTGAAGAGAAGCTCCACGGCGGCTGGGTCGGGCGGGCGATCGGCTGCCTGCTCGGCAAGCCTGTCGAAGGCTGGGACCGAGAGCGTATGCACGGCTTCCTCAAGGCGATCGGACGATTTCCGCTCAACGACTTCTTCCGCTACGACCTCGCCCCGCCGCAGCTTCGCGAACAGTACCGTCTTTCGCCAGAGGGAGCGTTTGCCGACCGCGTGAGCTGTATGCCGGAAGACGACGATCTGAACTATACCGTCTTAAATATGGCGATTCTGAAAAGACACGGATTGACGTTCACGCCGTCCGATGTCGCCTCCTTCTGGCTGGAGAGCCTGCCGATACAGCGCACCTACACGGCGGAAAGGGTCGCCTACCGAAATCTATGCAACCTGATCCCGCCTCCTCTCTCCGCCCACTATCGCAACCCCTACCGCGAGTGGATCGGCGCGCAGATCCGCGCCGACTTCTGGGGATACGCGGCGGCGGGAGACCCTGCGCTGGCGGCGGAGCTTGCCTGGCGCGACGCCTGCGTCAGCCATGTCAAGAACGGAATCTACGGCGCGATGTGGGCTGCCGCCATGGTCGCCGCCGCCTTCGTCACCGACGACATCCCGACGATCATCCGCGCCGGACTGGCGCAGATTCCGCGGACGAGCCGCCTGACCGACATGCTGGAGGGAATCCTCGAATGGAAAGAGGTCGAGGTGGAGTACGAGACGGCGGCATACCGGGTGCATGAGTTCTGGAATGAACATCGCTCTCACGACTGGTGTCATGTGATCTCCAACGCGATGGTTGTGGCGGTCGGGCTGCTCTGGGGCGAGGGCGACTATGCGAAGACCATCTGCCGCGCCGTTCAGTGCTGTTTCGATACCGACTGCAACGGCGCGACATGCGGCTCGATTCTGGGGGTCATGCTCGGACGCAGCGCGCTTCCCTCCCGATGGACCGATGTGATAAACGACACACTCCAGACCGGTGTCACAGGTTATCACCGGGTGTCGTTATCTGATCTTGCGCAAGAGAGCCTGGCTCTCCTGAACCGTGTGAGAGAGGAGAAAAGATAGGAATGCGAAGAGCGGGGGTCCTGTTCGGGCTGGCGGCGGCGGCTCTCGTCTGGCAGTATGGAGAGCGGTCTGTCTCGGCAGACTTGCGGCTGCAGGAGCGTCCGAGACGTGTCTCGTTCTATGTCGAGGGAGAGAGTCGCAGGGGAGGTCCGGCGCGGGACTACGTGGAGTCGCTGGTTCGCCGATCCGGGATCGCCCGTCTGGCGCGGTCGCCAGAAGAGGCGGACTATATCCTCACGCCCTCCATGCGCGTCTCGAGCCGAATGACCTCCGAGTCGCACTACCGGACGGTCGAGGTCGAGTACTACAACGACCGCGGCGAGAAGAAGAAGCGCAAGGAACGCAAGTATCTGCATGACGACGATAAGCTGACCGTAACCACCCGTTTCGAGTGTCTGGTAGAGAGGAACGGCTCGCAGGGAGAACCGGTCCGCATCGCCTATGTGCGGGGACGCATAGAGCGCAGCGTCGGGGGGAGCGACGCGCCCGGACATGACGACAGCGATTCCGCGATCCGAATCCGCGCCCGTCAGGCGGAGCGGTACGAGGAGGAGCTGTCCGACCTAGAGGGGAACGACGGGCAGAGTGCGTTGAACCGCATCATTCACGACCTGTGCATGAGGACCGGGCAGGTGATGGAGATAGATCGGGAGGCGAACCGGATCTCGATCAATCTGGGCAGCGAGGACGGGATCAAGGATAAGGATCAGTACGGCGGCGTTACGGAGATGGAGCTGTACGCGCAGACGGGCAATCTGCGGGAGTACGTCTTCTATCACTCGGAGACGGGCGAGCGGTTCACGGCAGACAGACGCAGCGCAGAGGCGAATCCCGACAAGCCGGAGGAGTGGGTCTACACGCAGGTGGATGTACTGCCGGGAGCGCAGAGGAAGACGATTCGGGGCGAGGAGGCGCGATCCCTCAAGCCTCTGGGCGTGAAGGTGAGCGACTGGGCGGAGGTGCAGGAGGTTACCCGCGATAGCTGCGTCGTCTCGCTCAAACGCCGGGGCGACTTCGGCAGAACCAGCGACGACCGGGCTGCGCTACAGCGACTGCCCGATCCCGTCACAACGCCGATCGTTGCGCGCGTCCGGGCAAAAGGGAAGTAGAAAACGGCTCTGTTTCGGTTGACGCCCTCACGCGTTATGGGATATAATTTATATTCGCTGTGTCCCGGAATCTTACGGGACGCCACATTGACGGGACACTCAGGCGAGACACAAGCATGGTTGCCGGAACGCCCACGCGACCCTCCATCTACTATCCTGCGCCGTCCCGACAGGGGAGCTACAGAGATTGAAGAACATCCACGTTCAGCTATTCTTCGTTATTATCGCCCTGACGATCGGCTCGGTGGTCGCCATCTGGATGCTGCCAACCCGCATGGGTCTGGATATCCGCGGCGGTATGCGCGTGGTGCTGCGCGCCAAAGCGGAGGAGGCAAAAGGCGCCTGGACACGCGAGAGCCTGGAGGTTACGAAAGAGATCATCCGCAATCGCGTGGACTCGCTGGGAGTGGCGGAACCGGTCATCTATACCAAACCCGAGAGCAATCAGATCGTCGTCGAACTGCCCGGTCTGACCAATAAACAGCAGGCGCGAGACACCATCTCCACCACCGCGCGCCTAGAGTTCCGCTATGTTCCCGAGCTGGAGGGAACCTGGAGCACCTCGGAAGAGCGCACCCCCGACGGAAAGCCGACCGGATTCGAGAAGATCTTTGGTCCGGACGGCAAGGAGGTCTCCGAAGAGGAGCTTCAGGCGCGAATCTTCAGCAAGGACCCGGTGCTGACCGGCAACGAACTGCTCCCCAACTCCCGCGCGGAGCTGACCACCGAGGGGACAATCATCCACTTTGAGTTCCGCAACGAAGCCAAACGAGTTTTTGAGGAGTTCACGCGGGGCTATCGCGGAAAACGCCTGGCGATCTTTCTGGATAAGAAGCTGATCTCCGCCCCGGTGATCGAAGATGTGATTCCCGGCGTCGGCATCATTCGCGGCAACTTCACGCCGGAGCAGGCGAAGACCCTCGCCAATCAGCTCAACGCCGGCGCGCTGCCGGTTCCGCTGGAGTGGCTCTACGATCTGAGCGTGGAGCCGACGCTGGGACGACAGGCGGTTCAGCAGACCCTGATCGCCGGCATCGTCGGATTGATCGCCGTTCTGGTCTTCATGGCGTGGTTCTACCGCCTGCCCGGTCTGCTTGCCAACCTTGCCCTCATCCTCTACACCATCTTTACACTCGCGCTCTTCAAGCTGATTCCCGTTACTCTGACCGTCCCCGGTATCGCCGGCTTCATCCTCTCTATCGGTATGGCGGTGGACGCTAACATCCTGATCTTTGAACGGTTCAAAGAGGAACGGCTGGCGGGCAAAACGATCCGCGCCGCCATCGAGGCAGGATTCAAACGCGCATTCACGGCGATCTTCGACTCCAACATGTGTACGATGATCACCTGCTACATCCTCTGGTACTTTGGAACCGGACCGGTCAAAGGATTCGCCATCACGCTGGCGATCGGCGTGGCGGTCTCCATGTTCACCGCGATCACCTGCTCCCGCACCCTGCTCCTGCTGGTCGCCAACACCGGAATCGGACAGAATGACAACGCCTATGCGCTGGGACGGGGAATGCATCCCAAACTCGGCGTTACGAAGCGGATCTACTTCTGGCTGGGTCTATCGCTCGCCTTTATCATTCCCGGCTTGATCTTTATCGGTCTGGGAGGGATCAAGCGCAGCATCGAGTTCAGCGGCGGGACGGAGGTCAGCGCGCAGTTCCAGCAGCGACCGACCGTCTCTTCGGTGCAGAGCCAGCTGCGCAGTATCGGCATTGATGAGAGCCGGGTGATTATCGCCGAAGGCAACCGCGCCATTATCACCATGCGCACGCTCTCCCCGGAAGAGCAGAGCAGACTGGATCAGCTGTTTGCCTCGCAGAACATCAAGAAAGAGAGTTCAGAGACGGTCAGTCCGGCAATCAGCCGCGAACTGACGCGCAACGCTTTCCTCTCCATCGTGATCGCCTCGGTGCTGATCCTGCTCTACCTGGCGGTGCGTTTCGCCATCGGCGGGTTCGTGGAGGGGATGAAGTTTGGCACCTGCGCCCTGATCGCGATGGTGCACGACGTTCTGGTGGTGCTCGGAACCTTCGCGATCATGGGCTACTTCTTCAACTGGCAGATAGACAGCCTCTTCGTTACCGCGATCCTGACCGTCATCGGCTTCTCGGTGCACGACACAATCGTTATCTTCGACCGCATTCGTGAGAACCTGCGTCATCGGCAGCGGGGTGAGACCTTCGCACAGGTAACCGACGCCAGTATTGAGCAGACCTTTGCGCGTTCGATCAACACCTCGCTGACGGTAGTCATCACACTGCTCGCTCTGTTGATCCTGGGCGGACCCACCGTAAGGCTGTTCGTTGCGGCGCTGTTAATCGGTATCGTTAGTGGAACCTACTCCTCCATCTTCAACGCCAGCCCACTGATGGTGCTCTGGAAGCAGCTAACCAGCGAGAAGCGGCAGCTCGCCGTCGCCGGAGCCGGCGCAGGAGGAGGCGTGAAGTCCACGCCGCGACCTGCCGAGAGTCCCCGCCCGCGCGAGACGGCTTCCGCGCAGAAGGCGCAGACGCCTCCCTCCAGACCGGCGGAGGAGAACGGCTCACAGTCTCAGAGAGCCGAGACCGAAGCTGCCAGACGCGCCAAAGGCAGGAAGAAGACGCGCCGTATGTAGTCGGTCGTATTGACTTCGGCTTCGTAAAGAGGCGCAGTCGGCAGCCTGTGGAGCTTGTGTCGGCGAGTTTCACAGGCTGCTCTGTTTCGGAGAGAATATGAACGCTCAGGAACCCGCTTCATCCCCGCGTAAAGGGGTCAGCTTTCGGACGATCGTTCTGCTCATCCTGCTGGTCCTGCTGGCGGTCTTCTGCATCCTCAACCTGAATATCGTCATCGTGAAACCGTTCGGAGCCGCGCCGCTCTTCGTGGTGATCCTGGCGTCGTTCTTCCTAGGCGTGTTGATCGGCTGGATCGGGAGGGGACTGAGGGTCAGCCGCCGAAAACCGGAGCCTTCGGACAGTACCTCCGCCTAGATAAGGTCGTTTCCTCTTCTCACGGATACGCGGGATTCACAGAGATGTAACACATTCTCACACAGGAACTCTTTCGTGGGGCGCTGGCGCAACAAACACTGGAATATATTGCATCAGGGTGAGGAGCAGGCACGCCGACTTCAGTCTGAACTGGGCTGTCATCCCATTGTGGCGCGCCTGCTGGTCAATCGCGGAATTGTGCTGCCGGACGAAGCGCAAGCATTCCTGCATCCCTCCTTCAGCGATCTGTCAGACCCCTTCCTGCTGCCGGATGCGGAAGCCGCGGTAGAGCGCATCAAGCAGGCGCTGAACCGTCGCGAACGAATCTATATCCATGGAGACTACGACAGCGACGGGGTAACCTCCGCCGCGCTCTGGTATCGGCTCTTAAAGCGGCTCGGTGCGGATGTTCTGGTGCACGTCCCCCACCGCCACCGCGACGGCTACGATATGCGAAGCAAGTTCGTCCTGGAGGCGAAGGAGCGCGGCGCGGCAGTCATTCTGACCACCGACTGCGGCATTCAGCGGTTTGCGGAGGTCGAGGAGGCGCGGGAAGTCGGGATAGATGTGATCGTTACCGATCACCATGAGCCGGGAAGTCAGCTTCCGAGAGCCGTCGCCGTCGTGAACCCGCACCGCTCCGATTCCCGTTACCCGTTTCCCTACCTGGCGGGCGTGGGCGTCGCCTTCCGGCTCGGGGAGGCGCTTCTGCGGCATCTGGGGCATCCTGTGGAGGGCTACCGACGAGCCTTCTGCGATCTCGCCGCCATCGGAACCATCACCGACATCATGCCCGTCCTCGGCGAGAACCGCATTATCGTCAAGCAGGGACTGGAGACGCTCCGGCAGGTACGCAAGCCCGGACTGAAAGCGCTCATGCAGCTGGCAGGTGTTAAGCCGGAGAGCCTGACCGCGCGCAGTATCGGCTTTGCCCTGGGACCGCGCATCAACGCGATCGGTCGCGTTGACGACGCCCGGATTGCGCTAGACATGTTGCTGACCGAAGACCCCTCCCAGGCGCACGCGCTGGCGGAGCGGCTGGAGCAAGCCAATGCGATGCGGCAGGAGGAGCAGGCGCGCATCACCGAGGAGGTGACACAGCAGATTCAGAGTCTGGATATAGAGGAGAACCCCTGTCTGGTTCTCTACAGCGAAAACTGGCATTCCGGGGTTATCGGCGTGGTAGCGAACAAGATCGTGAGCCGTTACCATCGTCCTACCGTGTTGATCGCCCTCAACCCGGAGAGCGGGACCGGACGCGGTTCCGCGCGCAGCATCCGCACTTTTGACATCCATCAGGCGTTGACCGAATGTCAGGAGTATCTGCTGGAGTTCGGCGGACATGCGCACGCTGCCGGAATGTCGCTCACTTCGGAGAATCTGCCCGCCTTCATCCGCTCCCTGAACCGGCTGGCTTCGGAGCAGCTTACGCCCGATGACTTTCTGCCAACCATAGATATTGACGCCGAGATAGAGGCTTCCGAGGTCACCAGCCAGCTTATAGAGGATCTGAATGCCTTCGAGCCATATGGACACGACAACGAAGAGCCGGTCTTTGTGACGCGAGGACTTCAGATACAGCGGGTGTCCCGGATGGGACGCGACCGGCAGCATCTGAAGCTCTTCCTGAAAAACGGCAACAATAATCTGGTCGAGGCGATCTGCTGGAGAAATGGCGAACTGGAGGAGCACCTTCATCCCGGAGACTATTTCGACATCTGCTATCGCCCGCAGATCAACCACTTTAACGGAAGAGACAGCGTTCAGTACATCATAGAGGATATGCGTCCTACCGAGTAGAACTACCTGCCCGTTCGAGTCGTAGAGTGTAACATGACGGTCTTCTACACGATTGAAACCTTTGTAGACCCCGCGCAGGCAGCGGAACTATTTCAGCGATCCGGTCTGCGCAGACCGGTGGAGGACTTGGATCGCATTCGCCGGATGTTTGAGAATGCGAACCTGATTATCTGCGCATGGGATGAGGAGAGACTGGTCGGCGTCGCCCGCGCGCTGACCGACTTCAGCTACTGCTGCTATCTCTCCGATCTGGCAGTAGACCCGGAGTATCAGCGTAACGGAATTGGCAAGGAACTCGTCAGAAGAGTCAAAGAGGCGATCGGAGAGGAGTCCATGCTCCTGCTGCTCGCCGCGCCGACCGCGGAGGGGTACTATCCGCACCTCGGATTTGAAAAAGTGGACAACGGCTGGCAGCTTCCCAGAAGACGTTAAACAGGCGCGTGAAGATGATAGACTCGGAAACTGCTCCCCATAATCAGGGCGATGAGACCGACAAACGCTTGGAAGCGGTGGATTCCGCCTTCGAACAGATCGTGGCGGGTCTGGAAAAAGCCAGACCGCAAGACGACCTGTGCCTGCTTCGCGCTGCCTACGAGTTCGCGCGCGAAAAACACTGCGGGCAGTTTCGCCGTTCCGGCGAACCCTACATCACCCATCCGGTCGCCGTTGCCGAGATCCTCGCCGGGATGGAGATGGATGTCCAGACCCTCGCCGCCGGACTGCTGCACGATGTCGTCGAGGACTCCTCGGTTACCATCGAGGAGCTGAGCCAGCGATTTGGCAGTGAGATCGCCTCGCTGGTAGACGGCGTCACCAAACTGACAAAAGCCGGAATGGACGAGTTTTCCGGGCACTCCCCCGCCCTCTCTCAGCCGCAATCCCCGCAGGAGGAAGCCCGCTTCAAGCGTCAGCAGGAGGTGATCAAGAAAGCCTCCAATCTTCGCAAAATCTTTCTGGCGATGGCGAAAGACCTTCGCGTTATGGTCATCAAGCTGGCGGACCGCCTGCACAATATGCGGACGCTGGACGCGCAGCCCGAATCCAGCCGCCTGCGTATCTCTGAGGAGACGCTTCGCCTCTACGCCCCGCTGGCGCACCGGCTCGGCATCTGGCAGTTCAAGTGGGAGCTGGAGGATCTGGCGTTCAAGTACACAGAGCCGGAGAAGTACCGGGAGATCGCCAGCAAGGTCGCGCAGACCCGCGCCGAACGTCAGGAAGAGGTGCAGGAGGCGATCAAGATTCTTCAGGAGAGGCTGCGAGAGGAGGGAATAGACGCGCAGATCACCGGACGCTCCAAACACCTCTACAGCATCTACCAGAAGATGCTCAAGCAGGAGCTGGACTTCAACGAGATCTACGATCTGGTCGCGCTGCGGGTCATCGTCCATACCCGCAACCAGTGCTATCATGCCCTGGGAGTTGTCAGCGCGCTCTGGGTTCCCATTCCTGGAATGTTCAGCGACTACATCGCCCGTTCCAAGAGCAATATGTACCAGTCCCTGCATATCAAGGTGATGGGTCCCCGCTCCAAGCCGCTGGAGGTGCAGATCCGCACCTATGATATGCACCGCACCGCCGAATTTGGCATCGCCGCGCACTGGGCATACAAGGAGCAGGGAGAGGGCGGGAGGGCGAGCGATCAGTTTGAGCGGAAGCTCTCCTGGCTACGCCAGCAGCTCTACGACTGGCAGAACGACTCCCGCGACTCCAGCGAGTTTCTCCGCACGGTCACTGAAGACCTGATCTCCGATCAGGTCTTCGTCTTCACGCCGAAGGGCGACGTGATTGACCTGCCTGCCGGCGCAACTCCGATAGACTTCGCCTACCGCATTCACTCCGATGTCGGCAACCACGCCGTCGGGGCAAAGGTGAACGGGAAGATGGTTCCCCTCTCCTACCGCTTCCGGAACGGCGAAGTGGTGGACATCATCACCCGCCCCAACGGCGCGCCCAGCCGGGACTGGCTCGCACTGGCGAAGACCTCTCACGCAAAGAGCAAGATCAAAGCCTACTTCAAACGCCTCATGCACACCGAAAGCGTTCAGCACGGGCGGGAGATACTGGAGCGCGAGCTTGAGCGGCTCAATCTGGACACACGAGGTCTGCTGAAAGAGGAGGTGCTTCGCGCCATCGCTCCGCTCTTCAACCTGCCCAATGAGGTGGAGCTGCTGGCGGCGGTAGGACGCGGAACGGTTCCGACCGGTTCAGTGATCAACAAACTGCGTCCCGATCAGCCCCTCCCGCAAAAGGGAGTGGTAGGCGGACGCGGAAGAGCCGACGACAGCAAACTGCGTGTCTCCGCGGGGGATGTGGAGAATGTGATGTTCCGCCGCTCCCGTTGCTGTCTGCCCATTCCCGGCGATGAGGTGATCGGCTACATCACGCGCGGGCGGGGCATGGCGCTGCATCGCAAGGAGTGCCCCAATCTCCGTCACTACGAACTGAATGAGAGAGAGCGGCTGATTCCGGTGGAGTACACCGGCTCCGATAACCAGGTCTACAGCGTCCTCCTGCTCATTATTGCCGTAGACCGCACTGGACTGATCGCCGATGTCGGCAATATCTTCGGTGAGATGAAGACCTTTATCACCAAAATCAACACGCAGTCGCACCGCGACCGAACGGCGACCCTCTTCATCAGCGCGGAGGTGAAGGATGTGGATCACCTGAATCGGCTGTTCCTGGCGATTCGCCGCCTGCCTGATGTACTGGACATTACCCGCGCGATCGGAGGTCGGGAGAAGCAGCCGTAACCCGCAGCTTCTACGGCTTGGGTGCCGGTCTCCACTCTCTCTCCTTCAGCACGGCGATCAGGCGGTCGGGATAGTCGGTCTGAATCCCGTCTACTCCCATCTCAAGGGCGCGCCGGAAGCCAGCAGGGTGGTCGTTCAGCCCCAGATTATCCACGTAGACCTTTACTCCGGCAGCGTGCGCCTCGTCCACCATCTCCTTCGTCCACTGCACCAAATTGCCGTCCAGTACCTCCGCGGGCAGTATTTTCAGAAAGTTGAGGATGCCTCCCGGCTTTCTTGCCTCACGGGGCGGAGAGGGCATGACCGGGATATGCGGCGCGACACGTTTCCACTCCCGAAGCTCCTCCACACCGTCATAGATAATCACCTGCCTCTCCATGCCGTGCGCGCGTATCTCCGCGAGCACCTGCGACACAGCGGCGTCCTTGACATCCACATAGAGATTTACCCTGCCGCGGCAGACCTCCAGCGTCTCCGCGAAGGTCGGAACCCGCTCACCGGAAAAGCGGTGATGGAACCTGACGCCCGCATCCAGACGGCGTATCTCCTCCAGTGAAAGGCTTCGCACCTCGCCCGCGCCGTCTGTGGTGCGGTCTACCCGGCTGTCGTGCATCAGAACCAGCGCGCCGTCGCGGGTCGTGCGGACATCCACCTCCACATAGTCCGCTCCCAGACGAATGGCGTTCCGAAACGCCGCGAGCGTGTTCTCGGGAGCCAGCGACGCGCCGCCGCGATGGGCGATCACCGCGACGGGATGCTTCAGGGCAGGCAGAGGAGCCGGACGCTGAGGACCCCATCCAGACGCTCCCAGGGTCAGCACCAGAATGCACTGAAGGGCGATCTTCATCATGTCCTTTCCAAATCAGGCAGCCCGCGCCTTTCATCGCAGGAGATGCCAGCATTGAGAGAGAGAAGAGACAGCGATAGACTTCCGCCTATCGCTGTCCGAACAGTACAGATTGAAGCGAACGTCCGGGACTGCAGCTACAGCGTCTCGCCGCCCGCCTCGACATTCTCTTTCGTGTACAGCTTCGTGCCGAGCGTGATACTCTTCTCGACCCTCTCCCCTTTGAGGATCTTCAGGGCATTTTCGATCGCCTCTTTCCCGCCGGTCGGGTACTCAAAGGTGGCGGACAGCACGCCGTCCTTCACATAGCGGACTCCCTCATGCGGCAGTGCGTCTATCCCGATGAACTTGATCTGCTTCTCTCGCCCCTTGCCCTCCTGACGTGCCGCCATGTACGCCCCGTGCGCGCTGGGGTCGTTGTGCGCGTAGACGGCGTCAATCTTCGGGAAGCGGGAGAGCGCGGACTTCATCTCGCGCTGAGCATTCGGCTCAAGCCACTGGCAGTCGGCATCAAAAATAATCTTGATCTGCGATCCGGCGATGCCCTCCATGAAGCCCTTGTGCCGCTCCTGTCCCGGCGTCGAGGTCATCAGCCCCTTCAACTCTACCACATCGCCTTTTCCGCCGAGAACCTTTACCAGATACTTGCCGGCTTCCCTGCCGATCTTGACGTTATCCGCGCCGATGAACTGCGTGTAGTTGTCGCTCTCGATTTTGCGATCCAGCACGATCACGGGTATGCCCGCCTGCATTGCCTCCTCCACCGGTCGGGTGAGCGGACGCGCCTCCTTCGGGCTGATAATGATCAGGTCTACCTTCTGCTGGATGAACTCGCGCACCTGGCTCTGCTGCATTTCAGAGCGGTTCTGCGCATCCCGGAAGATCATCTCGATATTGGGATGCTGTTTCACAGCCTCCTCGATATCCTTGTTCATCTGGACGCGCCACGGTTCGCCCAGATTACACTGCGACATTCCGATGACATATCTCTTTTCAGGCTGCCCGCCCGTCGCGCCGGAAGAGGCGTTCGTCCCCGTTTCACCCGTCTTCTCCGGCTCTTTCGGACTGCTGCACCCGGCGAGAGTCACGGCGCACAGCGCCAACACGAGCGCCCATCTACTCATGGCTATCCCCTTTTCCTCTGTTGTATCAGTACCGCCGCGACGATGATTGCGGCTTGAATGATCATGCGGGGAGCGATCGGCACGGCGTTAAGGCTGAGGATCTTATTTATGTAGGCGACTATCAGCACGCCGACCAGCGTCAGCATCATCCCCCCGCGTCCGCCGACCAGACTGGTTCCCCCGATCACAACCGCCGCGATGGCGTCCAGTTCAAACCCGAAACCCGCCTCCGGATCGCCGATGTCCTGCCGGCAGGCGTTGATGACGCCTGCCAGCGCGGCAAACATGGCGCACAGCGCATAGGTGACGATCTTCGTCTGCGCGACGGGTATTCCCGCCAGACGCGCCGCCTCCTCGTTGCCCCCGATGGCGTAGAGCCTGCGTCCGTAGCCGCTCCTGCGAACCACCACCGCCATTGCCAGAATGCAGACCAGAAAGAGAACCGTCGAGGGCTGGACGCCGACGCCTGGCAGCGACTGCGTCATCCAGACAAAGAAGCCAGGCGTATCGTCCTTGAGGGCGTACCAGGGCTGAGCGGCGGGCTGCACTTTGATGCCCCCGGAGATCAGTTTCGCCACGCCTCGCGCCGCCGTCATCATGGCGAGCGTCGCCACAAAGGGCTGCAGGCGGAGCTTCGCGATCAGCACGCCGTTACAGGCTCCGGCTGCCAGTCCCGCCAGCATCACCGCCAGAATCGCCGCCGGGATGCTCCATCCGTAGCCGATGGTCAGCAGCGCAAACAGTGTCGCGCACAGCCCGAGCACGGAACTGACCGACAGGTCTATGCCACCGGAGAGGATCACCAGCGTCATGCCGGTCGCCAGCAAGCCGTACTCGCTGTACTCGTAGAGAATGTCGAGCTGCGTGCGCCCGGAGAGAAAGATCGGCAGACCGGTGTCGCGGGCGCGGGGCGTGTAGAGGCATCCCAGAATGAAGACCGCCGCCAGAGCCACGAAGCCGCGATAGTTGTTGATCCAGTGTATCGCGCGAATCAGTCTCCTCGATGAGTCCTGCGGCTCCTCCCCCTCACGTCTCCCTGATTGCATTTCGCTCCCCGATCATGCATCCTGACGCCGATCTTTCGTTCGCTCCTGCCCCGGAGTTCTCCTGCTGCGCGTCGGAAACAGCCGACGGATCAGTTCTGCGCCGCCTTTGCCGCATACTCGCGCAGCAGCCGCAGGTAGAGCCGGTAGTCCTCCATCGAGACGGCAGGCGGGGTCTGATGATCTACCGAGGGGATGAATCCGCCAGAACGCATCACCGGAAGCAGCCGCTCAAACTCACGGCGCATCGCCTCCTCCCCGCAGTGCATCACCGTCTTGTCGAACCCGCCGATCATCCGCCACTGCGGATGCCTGTCGCGCAGTCGCGCCACATCCACCCCCGCCATCCGCTCCAGAGGAAGAATCCCCTCCAGCCCCACGCTCTCGAGCCAGGGAATCAACGGCTCCACATCACCGTCGCTGTCCACCATCGCGACGATACCACGCTCTCGCAGCTTCGGAACGATCTGACGGTAGTACGGGGCAAGAGAGGCACAGAAGAGCGAGCGAGAGAGCATCGGACCGTGATTGTAGGACATATCCTCGCCGAAGGTCATGAAATCGGGTGTGCAGACTTCACAGAACGCCTCCAGACATCGGTTGAGATAGTCCGTCTGATCCTGATTGATCCGGTGCATCAGGTCCGGCTGATCGTAGAAGGCGTACAGATGCGGCTCGATCCCCAGCAGGACGCGGGGCCACCAGAAGAAGCCGCTGAAGGTGATCCAGATGACCGCCTCGCCCGCCTGCTGCTCCTGCGCCCGCCGCCGCCACAGATCCCGGTCGAACGGGACGGGATCGGGGTAGAGATAGGGACGCAGCGCGTCGTAGTCGCGTTCGCTCTCTATCCAGTGATCCGCGTATCGGGAGGGAGGGGTATCGTCGCGCATCTGTCCGAACCAGAGTTGATAGTCTACATCCAGTCCGAAGTATCGCTTGATCCCCTCCTTGTCGAGGTGTTCGGGAAGCCCCTCGCCATGCCAGCGCTGTATGGTCAGATGCCACCAGGTCGCCCACTCGATCACCGGGAGCCTGTCGGCGGGCATCTCGCCGTGCAGAGCCTTCACAAATCGCGATCGGACCGTCTCTGCGCTCATGGCTGCCCTCCCACCCTCCAGCGCAGCAAACCGCCGGAAAAACCGGGGCGAAGCTCCGCTTCGAGGCGCAGGCGGGTCGTCTCCACCGTCTGGAAAGTGACACGATTCACCTGATCTTTGCGGACGCCGTACTCTCCAGCGCCCGCAACCGACTGCCATCCCTTCCCATCCCACCAGAGAAGCCTCCAGCTTTGCGGGACCCGACAGTGCCCGCCGATCGCCTCATCGTCAAACCAGTAGACCTCGCACCAGGAGAGGCGTCGGGGTTTGGAGAATTCGTACTGCACCCACTCTACCGTTCCGAGATGATCCCACCAGGTGAAACGGGGAATGGACTGGTCGGAGGAGGAGGCCGGTTGCAGGTTGCCGTTCAGCATCTGAAGCGTGTCGGAGGCGTTGACGTGCGAGGCGGCAGCGGTTACCGTTCCGCCCGCCTCCCACTCCCTCGCATCCGTCCCCTCTCCGATTCGGGGGAAGGCAGAGACACGCAGACGCGCGCAGCCCATCGGGATCAGCACAATATCCTCCGCTGGTTGATCAGATCGTACCGGACTCTGCTGAACCTCCTCGATCAAGCCGTTGGACTCCAGCGTCCATTGCGGAATACGCTTTCCTTTCGCCCGGATCTGAATCGGCGCATTCTCCAGTGTGAAGGGCTGTGCGGGCAGCGGTCTCTCGGACAGCACGACCTCAAACGATCTCTCCGGGTTCTGCACATCCACGATCAGACCATAGTTCCAGGGGGTTGTCGGAAAGACCTCGCTTGCCGCCCACTTCTCCCCGGGGTTATAGACGCTCCACCGCTCCCCGATCCGCAGCGAATAGGTCAGCGGGCCGCGCGAAACCGAGACCGAGCCGCGATTCTTCTCCCAGACCTTGACGGTGATCTTCATCGGAAGCGCCAGCGTAACGCGGTCTCCTGTCCGCCAGGCGCGTTGTATGCGGATCCATCCCTTCGCCGGAGAGGGAACGGGAAACGATCTTCCGTTGATGCGTACTCGGGGCGAATCGCACCAGCCGGGAACACGCAGATAGAGCGGGAAGCTGACAGTAACCGGCGTCGTGATCCTGAACTCCGCCGTCTCCCGAAATGGGTAGTCGGTCATCTCCTCAATGGTTACCGACGCGCCGTCACCGACGTTCCCGCGGACGGTCCCGGACGCATAGAGCGTCGCTGCCAGACCGTTATCGGGGGTCGCCATCCAGAGATATTGCGCGTAGTAGGGCCATCCGAACGCCACGTTATGCTGGCAGCAGCGATACTGCTCGAAGGGGCTGTAGGAGAACATATCGCCGCCGTTCTGGATCATTGGGGACTTGCTCTGGCGATCCAGCTGCACCTGATTGGGCGCGGTCAGATAGTGAAGCGCCTTCAGGTCGGGCGTCATCGCGGCGGGCAGGGAGTTGAAGGCGACCTCCTCGCAGCGATCCGCCCAGACGGGATCTCCGGTGATGCCCAGCAGCATCTCGTGGCTGTACATCATCTCGACCATCGCGCAGGTCTCTGCGCCTTGCCTGGGACCGAAGTAGCCCGGACGCGCGTTCTCGTCCGCGCCGAACATCCCTCCGGGAACCTGTCCGTACTGCTCCCGGATGGCGGCGTAGTTGCGCTCCGCCGCCCTCAGATAGCGAACATCGCGCGCCAGCAGATAGTACTGTGCCGGTTCGCGAAAGCCCTGCGCCAGATTGACGCCGTGCCAGGTCGGAATGCCGCCCGCCCAGTCGGCGGTGCGCTCATGGTTGATCCGCGCCAGAGAGAGCAGCCACGACTCGCCCGTGCGATTATAGAGCCAGTAGAGGATATCGAGAGTGTCGCCGCCGCGCCACTTCTGCCAGCTTCCGGGAAGAATTCTCTCCAGCGGTAGGGTGTTCATCCACTGAAAGTAGCGTCTCATCAGCGCAAGCACGCGGCGGTCTCCGGTCGCCTCATAGTGGGAGCGCAGGACATGGAGCGCGAGCATATTGGGCCACAGGTCCGGCGTTTCACGGTTCGATTCCGGTCCGAAGTATCCGTCCGACCGCTGGCTGGAGAGGATGCCCTCGATCCAGCACTTCGCCTCTGCCTGTATCCGCGCATCCTGCAGAACATAGCCCAGATCCACGTAGCCTTTCAGCCAGTAGGGAAGCTCCTCCCAGCCATGTTCGCCCTGTCCGTTCCTGCTGACCCAGGCATTCCCCTCAAACTTCGCCCAGCGGCTCACCTCCGGCAGACGCCCGGTCATGCCGTCCGCCATCAGTAGAAGCTGCTGGCGGAGCCAGCCCTGCGGACGAATGCTGCCGAGCGGTAGTTTGATAAGGGGAGAGGGCTGCAGAGGGGTGCGATTGCCGGTGTAGAAACTGTTTTTTCGGGTCGTCGAGGGGGCGGGAACGACCGTAATGGTTGTCCGGGTCTGCGCCGGAACGGACGCGCTGCCGATCATGGCTCCCGCCAGAACCAGCAGCGCGATAGAGAGGTGAATATATCGTCCATTGGGTCGCATGGTTTCACATTTAACTCCCGTTTTCGTAGTCTTCGCGCATCACCAGCGCGCCGGTCGGACACGCCTCCGCGCAGGCGCGCGCGGCGATCTTCAATCCATCTGCCAGCGATTGAGAGAAGGGAACCGCGGTCCGTACTGAAAACCCGCGTCCGACAAAGGAGAGTCCCAGGCTCTCGCCATGCTCCGCTGCGATCTGCACGCAGATGCCGCAGGCGATGCACTTGCCCGGCTCAAAGATGACCAGCGGGTTGCTCTCGTCTATGGCGAATTCGCGGCGCACGCTCCGGTACCGGGTCGGGTTCGCCTCATACTGCATGGCGTACTTCCGAAGCCGGCAGTCCTTCGCCTTCGCGCAGTCGCAGTGCAGGCAGCGACCGGCTTCGCGCCGCGCCTCCTCAGGAGTGAAACCGGCTTTTTCGCCGCCCGTCGGTGAGACGCGCTTCGCCCCGCTGGCTAACGAGAGATAGGGACGCACCTCCTCCCCTTCCAGCCTTCCGACATGCACGCTGTACTCTCTCTCATCACGCAGCGGCTCGCTCCCCGCCAGATACCGGTTGATGGAGTCGGCGGCGGCTCTGCCGTCCGCCACGGCACGCACCGCGTGGCGCGAGGGGATGATCGCGGCTCCGGCGACAAACACCGCCGGCAGATTGGACTGCATCGTCTTCCGGTTGACGCGAATGCCCTGCGGTCCGGCAGCAAGCCCCGCATCCGGCGATCGGCTCGTCTTCACCTCGCCGACCGCAATCAGCACCGCATCGTACTCCGCCTGCAGGTCCGCCAGCGCGATGTCTCTCCCGATCCGGGTATTCCCGCGAAACTCCGCTCCCAGTCGAAAAATAATCTCGATCTCTGCGTCCAGCGTCTCGCGAGGCAGCTTCTCCTCCGGAACCCCGTACCGCAGCATTCCTCCGGGCTGATCATGATCGTCATAGAGGACGCAGGCATGACCCTCCTGCTGAAGGTAGTAGGCGGCGGCAAGTCCCGCCGGTCCCGCGCCGATGACCGCCACGCGCTTCCCGCTGGGGGGGCGGCGCTCCGGCAAATAGGGCGATCCAGACGCAAGGTCTTCATCGGCGACGAACCGCTTCAGCATGCAGACCGAGACCGCGCCATCCTGGGCAGCGCGCCGGCATCCCCTCTCGCACAGCTCCGGGCATATTCTTCCGAGCGTGGCGGGAAGGGCGATGCTCTCTTTGACCGTGATCAGGGCTTCGCGAAACTGTCCGGCGTTGATCTGCCGGATCATACGGGGTATCTCCATGTGCGCGGGACAGACTCCCTCGCACGGTCCCAGACAGTCTCCCAGATGATCACTCAACAGCAGTTCGATGGCGGTGCGCCGGGCGTCCATCACCTCTGGAGTGTCGCTCTCGACCGTAATTCCCTCCGTCACGCGGGTTGCGCAGGAGGGAACGAGACGCGCTGCGCCGTTGACCCGCACCATGCAGACGAAGCAGGAGGTGTTCGCCGGGCGACCGGGAAGATGACACAGCGTTGGGATCTCGATCCCGGCTTGCCGCGCCGCCTCCAGCACGGTTGTCCCCTCCTCCGCCTCGACCGCGACGCCGTCTATGACTACCCGCATCGGGATTACTCCGCTCGTTCAAAGCGCGCCTGGAAGAAGCGCAGGTATTTCGGCTCATAGACCATCGTCAGCCCCCGAGTCTCCTCTCGCGCGTCGTAGATCGCCTTCACCGACTCGGCGACCACATCCATATGCGCCTGTGTGTAGACCCGGCGCGGAATGGTCAGGCGGGTCAGCTCCAACTTCGGATAGTAGTGGTCACCGGTCTTCGGATCGCGTCCCGCGCTGACGACCCCCCGCTCCATGCTGCGTATGCCCGAATCCAGATAGAGTTCCGCCGCAAGGGTCTGCGCCGGGAACTGACTCTGTGGGATATGCGGGTAGAAAGCTCTGGCGTCCAGGAAGACGGCGTGTCCTCCCACCGGCTGCACGATGGGAATATGCCAGTCGGTCAGAAGCTCTCCCAGATAGCGCACCTGCCCGACACGCGCGCGCACATGCTCATCCTGCACCGACTCGGCGATCCCGATCGCAATCGCCTCCATATCGCGCCCTGCCAGACCGCCGTAGGTATGCAGCCCCTCGTAGATCACGACCATATTCCGCAGCTCTTCAAAGAGCGCGTAGTCGTTGACCGCCAGCCATCCGCCGATATTGACCAGACCGTCCTTCTTCGCGCTCATCCATGCGCCGTGCGTGTAGCTGCAGAACTCCCGGAGTATCTCCGCAATGGACTTTTCGGAGTAGCCCGGCTCGCGCTCCTGAATGAAGAAAGAGTTCTCCATCATGCGGGTCGCATCCAGATAGATGCGTATGCCGTAGCGGTCGCACAGTTCCCGCAGGGCGCGCACATTCGCCATGCTGACCGGCTGTCCGCCCGCCATGTTCACGGTCCCCGCCAGACTGATATAGGCGATCTGCTCCGCGCCGACCCGACGTATCAGCGACTCCAGCTTCTCCAGGTCCACATCGCCCTTGAAAGGATGCAGCGAGGCGGGATCGTGCGCCTCCTCGATGATCACATCCTCAAAGACGCCGCCTGCCAGCTCCTGATGCAGCCGGGTAGTGGTGAAGTACATATTTCCCGGCACGATCTGTCCCGGCTTGATGCAGGCTTTGCTCAGCAGGTTCTCCGCGCCTCGTCCCTGATGCGTCGGAACCAGATACCGATAGCCGAAATAGGTCTGCACCGCCTCTTCCAGATGATAGAAGTTGCGGCTTCCCGCGTAGGCTTCATCGCCGAGCATCATGCCGGACCACTGCCGGTCGCTCATGGCGTTGGTTCCGCTGTCGGTCAGCAGGTCAATATAGACATCCTCCGACGCCAGCAGGAAGGTGTTGTAGCCCGCCTCTTTCAGGGCGCGTTCGCGCTCCTCCCGGCTGATCATCCGTAGCGGCTCGACCATCTTGATCTTCCAGGGTTCCGCCCAGGAGCGGCGCCCGAACTGCTGTCCCATCGTTCTGGGTTCAAACTCGGTCATGTTCCTGTCCTAATCTATGGTTACCGCGCTCTCCGGGCAGACCCTGCGGCAGGCATCGCACCGGATACAGCGATCATCCAGCACCGTATGCTTCTCAAAAGGACGCAGCGGGATTGCGTCTACCGGGCACTCCTGCGCACACAGCGTGCAGCCGATACAGGAGTCGGTGATCCGATAGCGCAGCAGCGCGCGGCAGCGGCCGGCGGGACAGCGTCCCTGAAGATGCGACTCGTACTCCTCCCGGAAGTAGCGCAGCGTGGTGAGAACGGGGTTCGGGGCGGTCTGCCCCAGCCCGCAGAGACTGCCCTGCGTAACCTGCTCCGCCAGCTCTTCCAACTTCTCCAGATCGCCCGCTCTCCCCTGCCCCGCGCAGATCCGCTCCAGGATGTCGAGCAGCCGGCGGGTTCCAATACGGCACATTGTGCACTGCCCGCACGACTCCTTCTGCGTGAACTCCAGGAAATAGCGGGCGATATCCACCATGCAGTCGCGGTCGTCCAGCACCACCAGTCCGCCCGACCCCATGATCGCCCCGACTTCACGCAGCGCCTCATAGTCCACCGGAGTATCCGCTAGCGACGCCGGGATGCAGCCCCCCGAAGGACCGCCAATCTGCACCGCCTTGAAGGTTCTCCCGTCCGGCGCGCCTCCGCCGATCTCCTCCACGATCTGCCGGATCGTTACACCCATCGGAACTTCGATCAAGCCGCCCCGCATTACCCTCCCTGCCAGCGAAAAGACCTTCGTTCCCTTGCTCTTCTCGGTTCCCAGCCGCGCAAACGCCTCCGCACCCTGACGCATGATCCACGGAACCACCGCATAGGTCTCAACATTGTTGATGCAGGTCGGCTTCCCCCACAGACCGCTCTCCGCCGGATAGGGCGGGCGCAGGCGCGGAATGCCGCGCTGTCCCTCCAGCGAGGCAATCAGAGCCGTCTCCTCGCCGCAGACGAACGCCCCCGCTCCCTGCACCACCTTCAACGTCAGACTGTATCCGGAGCCGAGAATATTTTCGCCGAGATATCCCGCCTCTTCGCAGCGTCGGATCGCCTCCAGGACGTTCTTCACCGCCAGAGGATACTCCGCCCGGATATAGAGATAGCCCTGCGACGCCCCGACCGCGAAGGCGGCAATGATCATTCCTTCCAGAACGCGGTAGGGAAACGACTCCAGCAGCATCCGATCCATGAATGCGCCGGGATCGCCTTCATCGCCGTTGCAGACGATATACTTCGGTTCGCCCTTCGCAGCGCGCACGCGAGACCACTTGACGCCGGTTGGGAAACCCGCTCCGCCCCGACCGCGAAGACCGGACTTCGTAATGGTCTCGACGATCCCGTCGGGGCTCCTCTCCTCCAGACACCGCTTCAGGGCGAGGAAGCCGCCCAGAGCGGCATACTCCTCCAGCGCGAGCGGGTTAATTCGCCCGCTGTGCTCGGTCGCGATCCGCACCTGTCTGCCCAGATAGGCGCACAGCGTCGTATCGCGCACATCCACCGAAAAACGGGTTACCGGCTCCCATGACTCATCGGTCAGAAGACGATCCAGCGCCGCGCTCCAGGCGTTCCGCAGGCGCGAAAGAAGCCCTGCAGGACGAAAATGCCGGCGGACGATCTCCTCCGCCTCCTGCGGGGAGACCTTCGCATACAGTTTTGGCTCTTTTCCAGGTTCGGCGACCTCCACCATCGGGATCTGATGGCACAACCCCACACAGCTCACCGGCTTGATCACCGCAGAGACGCGCTGCTCCTGTATCGCCCGATCCAGCGCATCGCGCACATCCTGTGTCCCTCCCGCCACACAGCAGGAGTCCAGCGTGATCCGTATCTCGCCGGCGGAATTCTGCGGCTCCGTCCGCTCCGGACGCGCAGCGCTGCGGCTCCTGTTGCAGTGCAGGTGCTGAAAGTCGTTGAGCGCCTTCTGCGCCGTATCCACGCGCAGATTGCCGTAGGTAACCTCGTCCACCTGAATGACGGGAGCGAGGGTGCAGCACCCCAGACAGGCGACCCGCTCAATCGTGAACTCGCCCTGCGCGTCCGTATCCTCCTCCCCGTCAATATGCAGGCAGCGGCGCAGAGCGTCGTTTACCAGTTCCGCCCCTTTGACATGGCAGGCGGTTCCATGACACACGCGGATGATATGCCTGCCCACCGGACGCAGGCGAAACTGCGAGTAGAAGCTGCTGACGCCTGCTACATCCGCCGCGCTGATCTCCGTCACCTCGCAGATGCGTCTCAGAGCCTCCTCCGGCAGATAACGATACGCCTCCTGTATCGCCTGAAGGAGCGGGATCAACGCCTCCGGACCGCGCCCGATCTCCTCCACCGCCCGATCTACAAACGCGGATGGTGAGAGTGAAGGCGCGTCCCCCCGGCGGGCTTGCCCGCAGTCGGTTATTGTTTCTTCGTCTTGAATCATCGCACTACTTCAAGCGGTCACTATCCAACCAGTCAACCAGTTTACGGCGCAGCTTTGCAAGAAAAGCCCGGGGACGCTCCCATTTGCACACCCTTCACTGCCCGATGCAGTAGAGGTTCTTCTTCCCGCGGATGTAGAGACGGTTTCCCACGAGCGCGGGGGTCGCCCCGACATCCTCTCCCAGTTCCGCCTTCCCAAGCTCTTTAAAGACCCGGCCCGCCTCAAACATGTAGGTAACGCCCAGCGTGTCGGTCAGATAGATCGTCTTGCCGGCAAGGATGGGAGAGGAGCGGAACATCGTGTCATAGTGGTGCTCCCAGACCTTTTTCCCGGTCGCCGCTTCCAGACAGGTGATCGTTCCCTCCGTCGAGATCAGAAAGAGCAGTTCACCGTTGGAGATCGGGCTTACGGTGTCCGCCAGGTTCTCGGTATAGGTCCAGACGATGCCGGTCTCGGTGATGTCACCGGTTGCAAACGGATTGATGGCGGACAGGCTCGCTCCTACATTGCAGACGAAGACCATCCTGTCGCCGTAGGCGGGAGAGGGCGCGACATCTCCGTCCAGACACTTTGCCCGCCATATCTCTCTGCCGTTGCGCGGATCGTAGGCGATCACCCAGGGGCTGCCGCAGGTGATGATCTGCTCCTGCTGCCCGGCGCGGATCAGGATGGGGGTGCTCCAGGAGTTGGGAACCGGACGCTTTACCTCCCAGACGGTCTTTCCCGTGGCGATATCCAGCGCCAGCAGCGCGGACTTCTCCTGCGAGGGATCGCTCCCCTGATCGAACTGAACGATCACGCCATTGCCGTAGAGCATCAGCGAGGATGCGTGTCCGTAGAGGCTATCCGGCAGGCCCAGCGAGCGGATCCAGAGCTGTTTTCCGGTGTAGTCCAAACAGACTATCTCTCCGGTAACAAAGATTGCGCAGACCCGCTTCCCGTCTGTCACCATTGTGGAAGGCGCATAACCGGTCTCCCGCGAGACCTTGAAGGTGCTCGGAAGGGGCGGCACCGGTATCGGCTTTCTCCAGAGGATCCTTCCGCTGCGGGCGTCCAGACAGTAGATCTCGCGGCTCGTCCGGTCGGCTCCCGACAGAAAGACGCGCTCCCCCCATACGATCGGCGCATTCATCCCCGGCAAAGGGATGGCGGTCTTCCAGAGTATGCCCCTGCCCTGCGCTCCGTTCCAGGAGGTCGGCGGATTCCGGGTCAGCGCAATCCCCACACCGCTTGGTCCGCGAAAGACGGGCCAGTGCGCCTCCCACGCCTTCGGGAAGAGCGCAGTCACCTTCCGGCTGGACGGCGGCGGCGTCGGTTCCGGCTTTGGCTTCACGGCTGCGCCGGGAGTCGGAGGAGCCGGGTTCGGCGTCGGGCTTTCCGGCGGAAGCGAGGAGGTCGAGCCGAGTTGAGAGGGAGCCTGAAGCGATCCGCCCGACGGCGCGGGAGCGGGCGGCGAGGAGGATACGTCGCCTGGAGCGGGGGCGGGCAGACTGGAGCCGCCAGGCGCAGGGTTCGCAGGCGCAAGGGGCGAAGCGGGGTCAGACCGGGATGCTGCGGCGGTTGGCAGCGGCTCCGGACGAAGCGTATACTCCACCGCCGCATCGTGACGCGACATCACCGCCAGCGTGATCAGCGTGCCGGCGGAGACCGTTCCCAGCGCGATCACCGCGCGCCGGTTCGCCGCGGCTGCCAGCACGGCGTTCTGCGCCAGCGCGCTGTCCGGCTGAGGAAGCTGCCTGCGTATCGTCCGCATCCCCTCCAGCGCCAGCAGAAAGACACTCAGTCCCCCGATCAGTAGATAGAACCCGTTCATCGCGAAGGCGCGGCTGCGAAAATAGGCGGAGCGAACCTGCCGATCCAGACGGCGCACCTCGGCTCTGAGCGCGTCATCGGTCGGGTTGCGGTTCAGTTCCATCAGCAGCGACTGCAGGCGCGGCATCTTCAGCGGATCGTTGGCGCGGCTGTTGTAGGCGTTCGCCATCAGCAAAATCAGCACCGCCAGGCAGAACAGCGCGGCGATCCAGGCGACCCGACTCAGCGCGCGATGCCACTGCTCCATCCGTTCGCCGTTCGAATGTATCTCATCTCTGTCGGGGTTCAAGTTCGATCCTTATTCCACTGTGATTGAATTTTCCCAGACGCTCCTGTTCGACGGGGCAGGAGGAGTAGCAGCGCGCACAGGAGAGACAGGAAGCCGGGTCGGCTTCGTAGTCCCTCTGCGTGCGACGGAGCGAGAGGAAGATCAACTTCATGCCGATGACCAGCCCGCACCAGCCGCCGAAGAGCGCAGCGCCTGTATCAAATCTTCGTCGAATCCGCGACGCCTCGCGGTAGAGGCTCTCCGGCGATCCTCCGCGATGATAGAATGCCTGGCTCGCCTCCGTATTTCCGGTTACGAGTCCCCTCTCCTCCTTCCAGACCCGCTCCGCCAGCACAATGGTCCTGTTCATGCGCGACAGAGCCGGACTGCTCAGGTAGCCCGCCCATGCCATCCCGAAGACGAGGATTGGCAGCAGCAGCAGCAGATTCGCCAGCCTGCGCCTGCCGGTCAGCCTGTCCTCCGTCTGCTCCGGGGGGGTCGGCAGCTTGATCGCGCCATAGGGGCAGGAATCGGCGCAGAGATGGCACTGAATGCACTCGGCGGGCGTGATCTTCACCTTCCAGCGCGCAAAGGGAGCCATCCAGCGCAGAAGTACGCCATACGGACAGAGGTAGCGGCAGTAGGGGCGTCCGACGAACGTGCCCAGCAGCAGCAGAGCCGCCCCGAACGCCACCACGCCGGGATTACCCCCCAGACGGTAGAAGACGATGAACGGATCGTACTGGCAGATGATGAATGCGGTCCCTGTAGCGGCGAAGAGGACGCCCGCCCCCAGGTAGAGATAGGGCAGCAAACTGAGTGCGTGATCCAGAGGCAGCGGAACGCGCTTCGGTCGCAGCAGTACCATCTCCTGTATCGTGCCGAGCGGGCATACGGAGGAGCAGAAGACTCGCCCGAAGAACAGCGCGAAGACCAGCGGGAGCAGGAAGAAGACGCCCACCACGAAGGGAAGCGCGTAGTCGTTCTGGAAGAGGGCGAGCGAGACGTTCTGAATGGCTCCCACCGCGCAGACGCATCCCTGCCGGTAGAACCCGAAGTAGAGCAGAGAGAAGAGGGTCAGCACCCGCAGCGCGCTCCGAGAGCGTTTGGTCAGCACGATATAGGCGGCGAGCGAGAGGGCAGACAGCAGAATCAGCGCGTCCAGATAGGCGAACAGCTCCGCGCGCGGGAGAGGTGTGGAGGGAAGAGGTGGCGTATAACCGGAACTGAACTCTGGCGGAGGCTGCTTCTTCGCCTCCTCCAGCTGCCCGGGCGAAGAGACCGGCAAACACAGCAGTCCGACGCATGCCAGCAGCAGCGGCATACGGAGAAGAGAAAGGAACAGGCGTCTCAGAAACCCGTTTTCGGTTCGGAGCATGCGAGTATTACCGATGGATGGTCTTCTTCATCCTGTAGGGACGGGAAGCCGGGACGCGCGAGATGGCTTCCGAAGGACAGGCGTTTGCGATGGCGCACTGATTGCAGTTGACGCAGCGATCGTGGCGAATCTGCAGATACATGGAGCCGTTTCCAAACGCATTGCATCCCTTCACGCATTTGGCGCAGCCGATGCAGAGAGTTTCGTCTATGTACATCTCATAGTAGGGGTCTTCGATGAAGGTGCGTCTGATCGCATCGGTCGGACAGCGGTTATTCTCGGCGGCGGTCGTGTTGCCGGTGCGTTTATCGCGCAAGAGACCGAAACAGAGCTTACAGTAGCCGCAGAGCGCATAGGCGTGAACGCACTTTACGGCGGATGGCGTCAGCACGCATTCGGTCGCGCACCGCCCGCACGATATGCAGCGGTCGGGATCAATCTGCCAGACCATTGTACCGGATTCGGCGCGGATCGCCAGCGCGCCCAGAACGCCGCTGGCAAGGATCAAGCTGCCGGTGCGCACCCCTTCCGCCAGAAAGTCCCGACGGCTCTTCTTCTCTTCCTGCGGCATGGTTATCTGCCCTCCTCCGCCAGTCGCGACCGCTGCGCCTGCGGCAGATCGCATCCCTGAAAACGACCGCACGCCCTACATGCAGGAGCAGTAGCACACGCCCGCCCCTCTCTTCCGACCAGCCCGCCGATGCCGATCACCGAGGCGGTCAGCAGACTCCATCGCGCGGCGCGTCTGAAAAACTCGCGTCTGTTCTCTTCCGAATGCAGGTTCATCTTCCGCTCCTATCCCGTCTATGCGCCGACATGCTGGAATAGGCGCACAACCTTCGCCTTCGGGTCCAGCACCAGCACGCTGCCATCGGCGGCAGCCGCCAGGTCCAGCCCCATCGTGTTGCTGGCGAAGGCGTCCGGTCCGGCAACAACCTCCTGAAACTGACCGGTTGCGCTGTATACCTTCACGCGGGGAATCCCCTTTTCGCTGGTGATAAACCGCCCGTCGGGAAGCAGCGCGATATCGGTCGGATTACAGCAGCCGCAGAAGGAATCGAGCGCGTTGGAGGAGGCTCCCCAGTAGGAGAGCAGCTTTCCATCCGGGGCATGGGTCTCCACGCGATGCATGCCCGGATTGGTCACATACAGATTGCCGCCCGGCGCGGGAGCGACATCCAGATGCGGACTAGGAACGATCAGACCGGGGTAGCCCTCGGCTTCGTTCTTCTCCCCGAACTGCCCGATCACCCTCCCCTGCAGATCGCAGTGAACGATCACGCGCCTGGCGCAGTTGGCGATCCAGACATCTCTCTCCGTAACCGCAATCGCCGTGATATATGCCCCGGCTCCGACGCTCTGCCAGACAGCCAGACGCTTCCCGTCCTGCGCGTAGACCTCTACATGATCGGTCATGCCCAGATAGAGACGATCGTCCCTTCCGACGGCGATGCAGGTCGGCTCTCCCTCCAGCGCGGTAGCCAGCTGCTTTGCGCCGCGTCCCTCATCGCGAATCAGCGCACGGTCGCCGACTACAAAGAGCGCGCCGTCCGCAGATACCGCGATTCCGCGCGGGCTCTCTATTCCGGCCGCGATCCTTGCCGCCTCGCGATAGGTCAGGTATCGGGGATCCACCTTTCGCAGCGATTCCAGTTCCGCATCGTCAGCGGCGTTGGGAGCCACATTGCTTCGAGAGCAGCCTCCCAGCGAATTGGCAGCCAGCGCGGTCAACGTGAGAAGGGCGGAGGAGAGAAATGCGCGTCGCGGTGTGCCGTTCTCTTTGAGAGCCTTCTGAGCTTTCTCTTTCATCGCAAGCCTTCCGAATTCTCCGTCTCATAGACGAGCGCGACCTACTTCTGCGTGATATCCAGACAGGTTACGCTCTTCAGGTCGCGGACAATCAGCCGTCCTCCCGCCAGCGCCATGGGTCCCCAGCACTCATGTCCGTCCAGCACCTGCGCCGTTGCCAGCGGCTTGAACCCGGCGGGCGTCGCCTCCGCAACGGTCAACCTTCCGGTATCGTTGAGGAGATAGAGGAGTCCGTTGGCGATCAGATAGGGACCCAATCCGAAACGGTGCTGCGGTCCGCTTTTCCAGAGCTGCCTTCCTGTAAGATCAAGACAGGCGAGCTGTCCTCCCGGTATCACGCCATAGATATGTCCCTGATAGAAGATCGGCGTCTGCTGATCCGATCCAAAGACGGCGGGCGGAACGCGAAACAGAGTCTGAACCGAAAACTTTCGGCCATCCGGGCGAATCTGTATCATCATGCTTCCAGCCTCATAGCCTCCGCTGAGGAAGATCCTCCCCTCTCCCGCATCTACCGGCGTCGGGACAGTCGCGGTGTCAATAGTCCACTCGGTCGTCTCCCAGAGCAGACTGCCGTCCTTTGCGGAGACTCCCGCGACCCCGCCGCTTCCGCAGTAGACGTACATCTTCACGCCTCCCACGGTTACGGGGAGAATGGAGGAGTGAGTCATCTGCCAGTTACGGGGGTTGGGGGTCTGCCAGACCGGTTTGCCCGTCGTCAGCTCCACCGCCATCAACAGCGATTTTCCGCCCGGCGCGAGGATGACCCGGTCATCATCAATAAGCGGACACTGCCCGGCATACCACTCCGGCACGGTCGTCCCGTAATCGCGCACCAGATCGAGCATCCAGCGCACCTCGCCGGTTGTCGCCTCCGCGCAGAGCACATGACATTTGGGTCCCAGTGAGACCACGTAGTTTCCGCTGACCGCCGGGACGGTGCGCGACATGCCGTGATTGCGCTTTACCGTCACCGGATAGGATCGCCGCCATATCTCCGCGCCGTCGGCAAGCGAGAAACAGCGCAGCGCATCTGCCTGCGCCCCCTGATCGTAGTCGAGCAGATAGACCCGCCCGTTATGGATCACGGGCGCGGCGTAGCCCTCTCCGGCGGCAACCGTCCACAGTTTCGGAGGACCCGATTCAGACCACGACTTTGCCAGCGTTACGCTCTCCACCGCTACATTATCCCGTTTTGCCCCGCGAAAGGCGGGCCACGATCCCGGCAGATTGGGAACGGGCACGGAGGCGTTGTAGAAGGAGCTCCCCGCAGAGGCGGGCGAAGAGGCGGCGGAGGCAGGCGCGGAGGCAGGGCGATCCATTCCAAAGGAGCGTTCGGGAAGCGCGGGCGTCCGGAAGTAGCTTCTCACCCACAGTGACAGGATCAACGCGGCAAGAAGAGCGGTAACAACGGGGAGACCGGTGTCTATGCGGGAAGGTGACAGCTTCATACGGGTTCGACCCACTCTTCCTCGGGCGGCTCCGGCGGAGAGGACCGGACGACTCCGGAAAGAGCCTCCTGTTGATATAATGCCGGACGAGTCCGTGATTTGTCAAGATCACGGCGGGTACGCACTGCGGGCGTGCACACTACTGAGAACGCAGCGCACCTCCTCTGCCACTGCGAGGGAGGTTGAAGGGGTCCTCCTCTGTCATTGCAGGGGAGGCATCAGCCGGCCGAAGCAATCTCACCCCCCCGACAGCGAGGCTTACAGCGATGGACTTCAGTCCCTCGCTGTGAGAACCATGCTGCGTTCGTTCATCGCGCGGCACTTTTCGCCGGCTGCCCTCACTTTTTCAAGTCCAGACAGGCGAGGGCGTCGTTGTTACGTACGATCAGCTTGCCTCGCGAGAGGATGGGAGCCGTCCAGCTTCTGCCTCCCAGCGGCTTGATACGACCCAGCTCCTTGTAGGCGACGGGGCTGCGTTCGACGAGCACGACATCTCCCTCTGCGCCGTTCATCACGATCAGCGCGCCGTCCACTCCCATCAAGCCGCCCCATTCGAACCCGCGCTGCTGCCACAGAACCCGTCCCGTATTCGGATCCATACAGAGCAGTTCGCCCGGCTCGGTGGTTCCGTAGATGTGCCCGTCGTAGTAGATGGGAGAACTGAAACGGGACTTCATCTCGCGGTTCTGCCAGCGCACAGAGACCCTTCCACCCTGAATGTCCAGCATGGCGCATCCGGTTCCATATCCGCTGGTAATGAAGACCGAATCTCCGATGACCAGAGGCGTGGCGGCATTGACATCGTAACTGGTGCTCCAGGGATGCCGCCAGATCACCTGCCCGTTCTCCGCATCCACGCCGGTTACGCTCTTGGCGAGGAAGCAGACATACTGTCTCTTCCCGTTGATGGTTGCAACAACAGGCGTGGCATAGCCCGGCGCTTCGCTGCCCCCGCCCTTCCAGATAACCTGTCCGTCCCGCTTGTTGAGCGCAACGACGGAGGCGTTATTGCCCCCGGGCACCACGATCAGCTTCTCGCCGTCTATCACCGGGGAGACCGCGATATCCCACGAGGGTCGCCGACCTCCAAACTCCGCGATCAGGTCCTTCTGCCAGAGAAGCTTTCCGGTTTTCGACTCCAGACTGAGCAGCCTCCCCATACGGCTGACCGCATAGAGCGTCTCGCCATCAATCGCCGGCGTGGAGCGCGAGTAGCCGTAGTTATCCCCGGAGGCGTCCTCATAGCTGTAACGCCACTTCTCCTGACCGGTCTGCAGATCGAAAGCGCGGATCACGTCCTGATTCCCCTGATGGTCAATGATGTAGACCATCTCGTGCGCAGAAGCAGGTCCAGCGAATCCCCCGTCAGAGAGGCTCTGCCGCCACAACTGTCGCGGGGGAGAGGCGGACCAGGACTTGTTGATACCGGTCTCCGGAGAGATCCCATCGGCATTGGGACCGCGAAACGCAATCCAGTCGGTCACTCCGGCTTTCCCGGTCTCTTTCGGTTCGGGTTTCCCGGCGGATGGCGCGGGAGGCGCGGCATTCGATCCCGTTCCCGCGGCAGGTGGCATTGGGGGCGTGCTGTCGGTTTGCGAGGCATTCTGACAGGAGGAGAGCACAAAAACGGCTAACATCAGCAACAATCCGCGGCCAACTGCGCGCATAGAGGCACCTCCCGATGTAGTTCCTTCCTCATTTCCCCCTGATCCCTCTGTTTTCCTGCTGATTTTCGGTTTTCGCTGCTGAGAGAGGGATCGCCGCCGTCAGCATCGAAGTTGGATGCAGATTCGTCGTTTCGGAACGCTTGCTTCCACCATCCCCGGTTCAGGAGGAAACTTTCATGCGCCTCTCAATAACGCTCCGGCATCTCGCAACCATTCCGGTGATCGTCTCTCTGTTCGCGCCCCTGTCCGCCTCTGCGCAGTCGAACCCAGCGGCGGGTCTGGGCAGCCCTCTCTCCGGGCTGGCGGTCAAACGGCAGGGAACCCCCAGACATGAGGGCAGCTGGGATCGCACAGGCGGAAATGCGGACTTTCGAACGGTCGCGCCGGGAGAGACCATCACGCTCTTCGACTACAAAGGCGCGGGGATCGTGCGCCGATTCTGGGTTACGATTGCGCCGCGCGCCGAGATGACCATTCATCGGCAGGCGATCCTGCGGATGTACTGGGATGGGGAGACCATGCCCAGCGTCGAAGCTCCCATCGGCGACTTTTTCGGCGTCGGGTTCGGCGAACAGCGCGACTACATCTCCCTTCCCCTGAATCAAACCAGCGGGGGCTACAACTGCTACTGGCCCATGCCGTTCCATCGCTCCGCCCGCTGGACGCTCACCAATATGAGCAAACGCCGCATTGACGCCTTCTACTACAACATTGACTTCACCGCTTACGATAAGCTCCCGAAAGAGATCCTGCATTTTCACGCGCAGTGGCGCCGGGAGAACCCGACCCGCCCGAACGTCAACTACACCATCCTGGAGGCGGTCGGACAGGGGCACTTCGTCGGAGCCGCCCTCTTCATGCAGAACCGTCGGGGCAGAGGACTGGGCTTTCTGGAAGGCGATGAGATGATCTATGTGGACGGAGAGAAGACCCCCTCGATCATCGGCACGGGCACAGAAGACTACTTCTCCAGCGGATGGTACTACGATCGGGGGGTCTACTCCGCGCCCTATCACGGTATCAACATCAAGGATGAGACGCTGGGCAGAATCAGCACCTACCGATGGCATATCGAAGACGCCATGCCGTTTAAAAAGTCGTTGAAGGTTACCATCGAGCACGGACACGCCAACGATCATGAAGGCGACTACTCCAGCATCGCCTTCTGGTATCAGTCGGAGCCGCACGCACCCTTCCCCGCCTTTCCGACCGACCCCGACCTGCTGCTGCCCTACGTACCGCCGCCTCCCTTTAAACTTCCGGGAGCGATCGAGGTCGAATCGCTGGCTGCCGTCGCAAAAGCCACGCAGGGCGCGGTAACGACCCAGGAGATGGAGATCTTCGGCAATCACTGGAGCGGGGGCAGTCATCTCTGGTGGCGTCCCTCCGAGTCGGGCGCAGCGCTATCGCTGCCCTTGAAGGCGGAGACAGAAGGCGAATACGAGATCGTCGCCTACTTTACAAAGGCGCCGGACTACGGCAGCATCCGGTTGACGCTGAACGATGCGCCGCTCGGACAGGAGATCAACCTGTACGATGAAAACGTCGTCGCCACGGGAGCCGTCTCACTGGGGAAGGTCCGGCTGAAGAGCGGTGAAAACCTATTGAAGATCATCGTTACCGGCAAAGATAGCCGCTCCCGCGGCTTTCTGGTCGGCATAGACGCCATCGTGCTGAAGAAGACAGGAGAGTGAGATGCCCCGTAACTGCAACTGCGCGGGAGGCTGCGGACCGCAGGGAGACGGCTACTCCCGCCGGGAGTTTATCACGCTGGCAGGCATCGGAACGGCGAGCGCAGCCATGAGCGGAGCCGCCTGGGCGGAGTGGGTCGCCGGACAGGCTCCCGCCGGGGAGCTGTCGCGCTGGAAACAGCAACTGCTCAAAGCCTCGCCCGTAAAGCGATACCGCTCCGATACGCACACCGACGCCCGGTTTCCGCTCGGCGGGATCGGAACCGGAAACTTCGAGCTGAGTCCGACCGGGCAGTTCACCACCTGGCAGCTTTTCAATACCCTCCGGGACGGACATGTCCCCTTCTTCTTTGCAGTGCGCGCCGGGAAGACCGCCAAGCTTCTGCAGACGACCGGCGGACCGGACTGGCAGAAGATCCACGCCATCGAGATGACGGGAGAGTATCCGATGGCGCACCTGCGCTACGTGGACGCGGACATCCCGGTTCAACTGGAGATGACCGCGTTCAGCCCCTTTGCGCCGCTGGATACGCGGCTCTCGTCCATGCCGCTGGTCTGCTTCCTCTTCAGGATATACAACCCCACCGCAAAGAGGCAGCCGGTCTCCCTGGCGGCGTTCCTGCAGAACCCGGTCGGTTACGATGCGATGGGAGTCCCGATCAGCTTCAACTCGATCGGGTTTAACGAGGTCCGCGAGAGGCTGGATGCCGTGCATCCCAACTATGCGGGCAACTTCAATGAGTACCTGCACGAGGGCAGAGCCTCCGGCATCCGCTTCCGCGCGCAAGCCGGAAAGCGAGCGACCCTAAACCGACCTGTCCGGCTCTACACCAATCTACCGGTGAACGCACTGAACGCCCCTCCCTCGGACCGTCCGAACAGCCTGACCATACACGGACTGGACCGGCTTGCCGCCGATCTGCAGGAGGCGCAGTCTCCACTTCGCGCACAGCCCTCCTCTGCGGTCATCCTGCTGGAGGATGCTCCGGCCGCGCTGGCGTCACAGCACCTTCAGCGCGCGAAAGAGGCGGTAGAACTGGGGGCGAATCTCGTCTTTTCGGGCGTAACGATGCCGCTGCTGCAGAGCTATGCCGCCGTGACGCAGGGCAAGCGGCTGGATCGCGCCAACCTGCAGCCGGACATCCTCTTCGAGGACTTCGAGAGCGGCTACGAAAAGTGGAGAGTGGAGGGAACCGCCTTCGGCGAAAAGCCCGCCTCCGGGACGCTGCCGGGTCAGCAGCCTGTCAGCGGATTTCTCGGCAAAGGGCTGGTCAACACCTTCCTCAACGGCGACGCCACCACCGGCAGACTGATCAGCCGCGATTTTGTTATAGAACGCAGCTATGTGCGCTTTCTTATCGGCGGAGGCTCCAGCGCATCCACACAGTTCAGGCTGGTCATCGGAGGGCGCGTTGTCCGTGCACAGTCCGGACGCGATGAGGAGCGGCTTCTTCCCGCCGTATGGGATGTGCGCGAGTTTCGAGGACAGACCGCCCATCTTGAGATCGTGGATGAAGCCACAGGAGGGTGGGGACATATCAATGTGGATCATATCGAGTTCACCGATCTGCCGGGCAGCGCGGTGGTGATGGAGGTACTCGAAGACCTGATGCCCATCCGCTTCTCCGCTATTCGGTCGCGAGAGGGCATACTGGAGTTCGAGAACGCACAGCCCCCATCCGGCGCGGCGACGCAGCGATCCGAAGTAGACCGCGTTGTGACCTGGTCTCGCAAAGTCGGCGAGGGCTGGACTCACGTGGTGAACGGTCCCGTGCTGGAGACTTCGCAGGTGGAGCTGACCGGGGCGCGCCAACAGGCGTATGCGCGACTGTGCCGCCTGGCGGGCGCGGAGTACGATGCGCCGGACGGCGTGCAGGAGGATATGCCCGGTTACGGAGAGTTGTCTCTGGCAGCCGTCAGCGATGCAACTACCGCCATGCTTCAGTTTGAGGACTGGACAGAAGCGTGGAATCAGTTCTCCGGTCAGGGCGGCTTCGGGAAGATTCCGGATCCCCGTGCGCCGATGCCTGCTCCCGTGCCCGCACAGCGCGGTCACACCGTCAATGGCGCGGTCGCGGTGCAGGTGGAGGTTCCCGCCGGCAAGACCGTCGAAGTCCCCTTCCTGCTGGCGTGGCGCTATCCGAACAAGTACAACTGGGGCGGCGTCAAAATGGGCAACCACTATGCGGAGATATGGAAGGACTCCCGCGCCGTCATTCGCGAGGCGGCGCAGAGCCTGACCGCCATCCGTGAGAAGACAGAGCGGTTTCGCAGGACCTTCTATGACAGCAACCTTCCCTACTGGCTTTTGGACTGCATCTCCTCGCAGATCAGCACCATCCGGCATATCGGCGTGGTCTTCCGGATCGCCAACGGCGATGTCTACGGCTGGGAAGGCTCCAACGGCTGTTGCCAGCCCACCTGCACCCATGTCTGGGGATATGAGCAGACCCTCTCGCGCCTCTTTCCCGATCTGGAGCGCGAGATGCGCCGGATTGATCTGCTGCATCAGCAGCGACCGGACGGCGGCATCAACAACCGCACGGAGGTGCCCTCTCCCCGCAGACCGACCGGCGAACAGCCCTTCGCGGATGGTCATGCCAGCTGCATCCTGAAAGCCTACCGCGAGGCGTTGAACGCCCCCGACGGCTCCTGGCTGAAAGCCCACTGGACACGCATACGCAGCGCGGTGGACTATCTGGTGGCGCGCGACGCCGCCACCTCGCAGGGTGAGCCGAACGGAGTTCTGGAGGATGATCAGTGGAACACCTACGACCAGATACTACACGGCGTCACCACCTTCATCAGCGGCTACTATCTGGCGGCGCTGCGCGCCGGCGAGGAACTGGCGAAGCGGATAGGCGAACCCGCCACGGCGGAGCGTTACCGCGCCATCTTCGAGAAAGGACAGAAGCGGCTGATTGAACTCTGCTGGAACGGGGAGTACTTCCAGCAGCATCTACCGGGCTATGAGCGTATGCCGGGAACTGTCGGACCGGGCTGCATGAGCGACCAGTTGATCGGTCAGTGGTGGGCGCATCAGCTGGGGCTGGGCTATATTCTCCCGCGCGAAATGGTGGTAACCGCGCTGCGCTCCATCTTCAAGTACAACTGGATCCCCGATCTGACCAACTGGCAGCACAGTCCCCGCGCGTTTGCGGGAGCGCGCGATAAGGGACTGATAATCGTTACCTGGCCCCGGGGAGGCAGACCGCCGCATGTGATGCTCTACTCCGACGAGGTCTGGACGGGCATCGAGTACCAGGTTGCCGCCCACATGATCTATGAGGGGTTGATCGAGGAGGGGCTTGCCATTGTCAAAGGTGCGCGAGAACGCTACGACGGCATTCCCCGCCCGCCCATCCCGCGCAGTCCCTGGAACGAGATCGAGTGCGGCGGACACTACGCTCGCGCTATGTCCTCCTGGTCTCTGCTTACGGCGGCGTCGGGCTTCCTGTATGACAGTATCGCCGGTCATCTACAGTTCGCGCCTCACCTGACCCCGGAGCGGTTCAAATCGTTCTTCTGCGCCTCCGAAGGCTGGGGCAGCCTGAGCCAGTCGCGGCAGGGGAATAGTCAGAAGAACGAGATATACCTTGCGGAGGGGAGGCTCCGAATCGCGCAACTGGCGCTGGAGACCTCCCGTCCCGGCGCAGCCGCCAGGCAGTCTCGGGTGCAGGTCGCCGTCAACCGGAAACCGGTCACCGCAACCGTCTCGCGCACCGGCGAGCGGCTTCAGATCGTGATGACCTCACCGATCATCCTGCAGACCGGAGACAGGCTCCAGGTATCCATTGCCTGACTACACGTGAAAACGCGCGATCGAAAATCGCTGCAGATCATACGAGCAGTCTTCTCGTGTCGCAAGGTCTGCAGCGATCTTCCCCAGCAGCACGGTGAACTTGAATCCGTGCCCTGAACATCCGCTCACCAGCCAGACCCCCTCCATTCCGGGCGCGCGATCCACAATAAAGTCCTCATCCGGCGTGTTGGTGTAGAGACAGATCAGGCTGTGCAGCAGACGATCCGTCACGCCGCGAAATCTTGTATGCGCATAGCGCGCCGCCTCCTCCGCATAGGAGCGATCCGCCTCTCTGTGAACCCGATCGGGATGAACCGCCTCGCCGAGTTGATGGCAGGCGAGCTTGACGCCCGGATAGCGTCCCTCCAGCGGAAAGCCGTACCACCAGGTGTCCACATCCACCCAGACGGGGAACTGTGTCGGCTCAAAAACGGATGTCGGCTCCTCCACCGCCAGGTAGACCACCTGCTGGCGCGTGACGGTCAGCGGCAGACGCAGAGGCTGGAAGAGATCGCCAATCCATGCGCCCGCCGTTACGATAACCCGGTCGAACGCCTCCTTGATCCCCGTTTCGGTCGTGACGATCACCCGGTCTCTCTGCCGCCGGATCTCCCGGACCGGCGCGTTCTCGCAGAGGATCGCCCCGCGCTCCCGCGCGATTCGCACATTTGCCAGCACGCACCGACCGGCGCGCAGAAACCCGCTGCTCTGCTGAAAGAGACCCCGCTCATACGGCTGCAGTCTGAATGCCGGATAGCGTTCTCGAACCTCATCCGGCGACAGCATCTCATAGGGCAGACCGTTCTCCGTCAGTGAGCGCGCCGTCTCCGCCATGTCCGGATGATCCGGAGGCCCGATAAACAGTCCCCCGCAGCGCACAAACAGCTCTTCGCCCGCCTCCCGCTCCAGCGCATCCCAGAGCGGATAGGCGTCCGCCATCAAACGGGTATAGAGCGGATCGGGATAGGTATACCGGATGATGCGCGAGTCTCCGTGCGAACTGCCCCGATCATGCCCGACGGTAAACTGTTCAAACCCGACCGTCTCATGCCCCGCCTGCGCCAGAAAGCGCAGCGCAGCGCTCCCCGCGCCCCCGATGCCGACCACTGCGACCCGCATGACGTTCCCTCCTAATCTGCAGCACTCTTTTCAAAACCGGCATGTTCTGTTTGCCTATTTTTCAACTTCGGCGTAACATTCCAGCGGATATTCAGTCTATCATTTTGTTAGAATAAGGATCAATCGCATTCACTTCGTTCGTATTTTCTATTATGCCTTCCAAAAGGCGCAGGGCTATCTATACTCTGGAGAGGTTGCTCCCGTATGGCAGAGGCGGTTATTCCGATAACCTTTAACGAAGATCACGATACGAAGGCGGGGAACTACTTTGTATCCAACTATCCCCCCTACTCCTTCTGGACGCCGGAGCGCAGGGAAGAGGCTTTTTCGGCGCTGGATCGTGCGCCTCTGCCGGAGACGCCGCTCGGTCTCTATCTGCACATCCCTTTCTGCCGTAAACGCTGCCACTTCTGCTACTTCCGGGTCTACACCGACAAGAACGCCGAAGAGATCCGAGGCTATCTGGACGCCGCGATCGAGGAGCTTCGCCTCTATTCGCAGAGAGCCTTTCTGGGAGATCGCAAGCCGCTCTTTGTCTACTTCGGCGGCGGGACGCCCTCCTACCTCTCCACGCAGCAGCTGCTCTACCTTACGGAGAGCTTGAAAAAGCTGCTGACATGGGAGGAGGCGGAGGAGGTCTCTTTCGAGTGTGAGCCGGGGACGCTGACCGAAGCGAAGATGCCGGTTATCCGCGACATAGGCGTAACGCGCCTGAGTCTGGGGATCGAGCATTTTGAGGACCGCATTCTGAAACTGAACGGACGGGCGCACGGCGCGAAGGAGATAGACCGCGCCTACGACTACGCCCGGAAGGTCGGCTTCCCGCAGATCAATATAGACCTGATCGCCGGCATGATGGGCGACACCGATGAGCGATGGCAGTACGCGGTGGATCGCGCCATCGAACTGGCTCCCGACAGCGTCACCATCTATCAGATGGAGATCCCCTACAACACCACCATCTACCAGGAGATGAAGAGTCAGGGGCACGAGATCGCGCCGGTCGCCGGTTGGAGCAAGAAGCGCGAATGGGTGCGCTACGCCTTTGAGCAGCTGGAGAGCGTGGGCTACACGGTTACCAGCGCCTATACCGCCGTCAAAGACCCGGAGGCGACCCGTTTCGTCTACCGTGATCAGCTCTGGATGGGAGCCGACCTGCTCGGTCTGGGCGTCGCCTCCTTCTCACATGTGGGCGGAACCCACTACCAGAACCAGCACAACATCGCCCCCTACCTGGAGAGCCTCCAGCGCGGAGAGCTGCCGATCTACCGCGCACTGACGCCTACCCCGGAAGAGCGTCTCATCCGCGAGCTGATCCTGCAGACTAAGCTCGGTCAGGTGAGCGTCGGCTACTTCCGGCAGAAGTTCGGCGTGGATATCCGCCAGAAATTCTCGGATGCGATCAGCCGTCTGCAGGAGTGGGGTTTTCTGATAGATGACGGCGGCGACCTGCTAAAACTCAATCGGGAAGGGCTTCTGCGCTGCGACCGGCTGGTGCACGAGTTCTTCCTTCCCCCTCACCGGGATGCAAGATATGCCTGAAGCGGCGACGAAACTGAACCTGCTCTATCCGCTGGATATCTTCTACCGACGGATGAGCCTGGCGCAGCCGCGGGCGGAAGAGGTGGCTGCGGAGGCGCTTCCCGAACCTTACCGCCAGCTTCTGGCGCACTACAACGACATGACTCCGACTCTGGAGGAGTTTCACGGCGAGCGCATCTTTATCGAGGTGTTGGAGCAGTGGCGCGACAGCGCCACGCTCTCGCGCATGGTATCGCTGCGGCTGCACGGCAGCCTGCGCGCCGTAGAGTTCGGAGCCATCATCATCTATCTGCGCAACTTCCCCGCCACTGCGCGGGAAGTGATCCTGGAGGGACGGCTGCCGCTGGGAACCATCATGGCGGAGCACGATGTCGAGCGGCGCAGCCATCCGCAGTGTTTTCTGCGCTTCCAGTCCGATCCGTTGATGCGCCGCGCTCTCGGACTCGCGCAGCACGAGACGCTCTACGGAAGAAGAAATATTCTGACGACTCCGGACAGCCGAACGCTGGCGGAGATCGTCGAGATTCTGCCCCCGAACCACCCATAGCATACATACCAGGAGAAGGGCTGAATGAACCGTTCAGATAATCAGTACGATGTCATCATCATGGGAGGCGGTCCGGCCGGAGCCACCGCCGCCGCCGTGCTCGCCATGCACGGTCGCCGAACGCTGGTGCTGGAGAAGGAGAAGTTTCCGCGCTACCACATCGGCGAATCGATGATGCCCTACTGCTACTTTCCGCTGGAGCGCATCGGGCTGATTGATAAGATCTGCGCGTCGCACTTCGTCAAGAAGTATAGCGTCCAGTTTGTCTCACGTACCGGCAAGGTTTCGCAGCCATTCTACTTCTTTCAGCACTTCGATCACCCCGCCTCCATGACCTGGCAGGTGCTCCGAAGCGAGTTCGACCTGATGCTGCTGGAGAACGCCCGCGAGAAGGGCGCAGAGGTGCGCGAGGAGACCAAGGTCAAAGAGACGCTCAAGGATGATCGGGGCTACGTGATCGGCGTGAAGGCGGAGACGAAGACCGGCGAGGAGCTGACCTTTCATGCCCCCATCACCATGGACGCCACCGGGCGCGACGCGCTGACGCTGGCAAGAAACGGCTGGCGTGTGATGGATAGACGGCTGAAGAAGATCGCGCTCTGGACCTACTACAAGGGCGCATTTCGTGATCCGGGACTGGATGAGGGCGCGACCACCATCGCCTACATCCCGGAGAAGGGCTGGTTCTGGTATATCCCGCTGCCCAACGACATCGTTGGCGTCGGCGTGGTCGCAGAGAAGGACTACCTCTATCGGGACACCCGCGATCCGCACGAGATCTTTCAGCGGGAGATACGCGAAAATCCCTGGATCGAGTCGCGGCTCAAAGTCGGCGAGCGGGTGGACAGGTACTATGTGACGGGAGAGTTCTCGTATCGCGGACTGCACTGCGCGGCGGACGGTCTGGTGCTGATCGGCGACGCCTTCGCCTTTCTCGACCCGGTCTTCTCGTCGGGTCTGTTTCTCGCGCTCTGGAGCGGCGAGAAAGCCGCAGACGCAGTTCATGCCGCGCTGGATGCCGGAGACTACTCGGCGGCGCGTTTCCGCGACTACAGCGAGATGATGATCTCCGGCATCGAGGCGATGCGCAAGCTGATCTACGCCTTCTACGATCAGGACTTCAACTTCCGCGAACTGGTCATGAAGTATCCGGAGATCAAAGGCGACCTGACCGACTGCCTGCTGGGCGATCTGTTCCGCGACTTCACGCGCCTGTTCACCGCGGTCGGCGAGTTTGTGGAGCTTCCCGATCCGCTGCCGCACGGCAGACCGCTGCTTTCTGAGCTATGCGTATCCTCCAGTTAACGCCGGGAACCGGAAGCTTCTACTGCGGGACCTGCATGCGCGATAACGCGCTGGTGGCTGCGTTGACGAGGATGGGTCACGAAGCCCGTACCATTCCCCTCTACCTGCCGATGACGCTGGATGAGGAGTCTACGGCGGCAGACGCTCCGGTGTTCTATGGAGGCATCAACGTCTATCTGCAGCAGAAGCTTCCTCTGTTTCGTCGCACGCCGCGCTGGATGGACAGCCTGTTCGACAGCGCGGCGCTGCTGAAGATGGCGGCGGGTCACTCCGGTTCGACCGAAGCCGGCGCGCTCGGAGACTTGACTATCTCCATGCTGCGCGGCGAAGAGGGCTATCAGGTCAAAGAGCTGGAGCGGCTTACCAACTGGCTGAAGTATCAGGGCAAACCGGATGTCGTCTGCCTCTCCAACGCGCTTCTGATGGGCATGGCGCGCGAGATACGACGACGCGCCGACGCGCCGGTGGTCTGTACCCTGCAGGGCGAGGACTACTTCCTGGACAGCTTCCCGCCGCAGCATCGAGAGACCGCCTGGAAGACGATAGCGGAGCGCGCCGAAGATGTAGACGCCTTCATCGCCGTCAGCCGCTACTATGCTGACCGGATGATCGAACGCGCCGCCCTGCCCCGCAACCGCGTGCATGTCGTCTATAACGGCATTTCGCTGGAAGGCTACTCTCCCGCGCCGCAGCCTCCCTCCCGTCCCGTCATCGGCTTTCTGTCGCGCATGTGCCCCAACAAAGGACTGGAGACCCTGGTAGAAGCCTTTATCCTGATCCGTCAGCGTAACCTCGCGCCGGGCGCCGCGCTCAGGATTGCCGGAACCGTTACGGCAGGCGATCTGGCGTATGTCGAGCGGCTGCAACAGCGTTTGCGCGAGGAAGGGCTGGAGAAGGACGCCGAGTTTCTGCGCAACATCAGCCGCGAGGAGAAGATCGCATTTCTGCAGGGGATATCCGTACTCTCAGTTCCGGCGATGTACGGCGAGTCGTTCGGACTCTATCTTCTGGAGGCGATGGCGGCGGGCGTGCCGGTGGTTCAGCCGCGTCACGCCGCCTTCCCGGAGATCATCGCCCACACCGGAGGCGGACAGCTCTATGAGCCGGACAGCATAGAATCGCTGGCGGAGGCACTGGCGGAGCTTCTGAACGATCCGCATCGCGCCCGCGCCCTGGGAGAAGAGGGACGACAGGCGGTCGCGTCGAAGTTTACCGACGCAGAGATGGCGAAACAGGTTCTCAGAGTGTTCGAAATGGCGAGAGACAGGAAGACGCATGGCGCACACATTTAGCATGACCCATCGGGTCGCCTTCTCCGACACCGATATGGCGGGCATCATGCACTTTGCCAACTTCTTCCGTTACATGGAGATGACGGAGCACGCCTTCTTCCGCAGTCTGGGTCTGTCCGTTCACATGGAGATTGACGGACGCTTCTACGGCTGGCCCCGCGTGCAGGTCGCCTGCGATTTCAAGCATCCCCTGAAGTTCGAAGAGGAGTTTGAGGTTACGCTGATCGTTCGCGAAAAGCGTGCGCGCTCTCTGCGTTACGCCTTCGAGGTAACCAGACAGCGCGAGGATCAGAGGATTGAGATCGCCCGAGGCAGTTTTACCGTCGTGTGCGTCTCGATGGACGCCGCATCCGGTCAGATGAAGGCGGTAACCATACCGGAGGTCATCAGCAGTCGGATCGAGGCGGCTCCCGAAGCCTCCGGGCGTTGACCTCTGTCTCCGCAACTGCATCTTCACGCCTCGCCCCGTCGTTCTATTATCGGAGGTATATCTTAACAGCATGGGCAATGCACAGGCAGGACAGTCGGGACTCACCTGGCTGATATTCGCACTCATGACGGTCGCCTCGTGGGGCGTCTACGGGGTATTTCTGCACACCGGGCAGATGGCGATGGGCGATCCCGTCAACGGACGCTTCAAGTCGTTCCTGTTCGTGGGACTGGCATACTTTCTGACGGCGGTGCTGGCTCCGCTCGCCTTCCTGCTGATTCGGGGCGCGGACTGGAGGCTGCCGGCGCAGGGCATGAGCTGGTCGCTGGTGGCGGGCATCATGGGAGCGATCGGCGCTTTCTGCGTCCTGCTTGCCTTCGGGGCAAAGGGTCAGCCTCCCGTTGTGATGTCCATCGTCTTCGCCGGCGCACCGATTGTCAACGCGATCACCGCCATCCTGATGCATCCCCCGGCAGGCGGTCTCTCCACCGTGCGCTGGCCCTTTGTGCTGGGATTGATGCTGGCGGCGGCTGGCGGCTGTCTGGTTACCCTCTATCGCCCGATGGACGCCCGCCCGCCGCAGAAGACGGCGTTGGCGGCGCAGACCGTCGAAAAGACGCCGACCCGACACTGATGCGCCGCTCTCCCTTCCCGGATCGTTCTCAGATCAGAGAACATCAGCAACATGCGCTGCGCTCCCTGTTTGAAGCGCTGACGCCATCTAACGCCTTCTACGCGCCTCTGATCCGGGAGGCAGGGCTGGAGGGCGGACCGCCCGATCTGGAGACCTTCTTTGCGCGCATGCCGTTCACACGCAAGCAGGCGCTCGTAGACGATCAGCGCAGGTATCCTCCCTACGGAACCAATCTGACCTATCCCCTGTGGCGATACACGCGCTTCAGCCAGACCAGCGGAACCACCGGCGCTCCCATCCGCTGGCTGGATACCACCGAATCCTGGAACTGGATGGTGGACAACTGGGTACAGGTGATGGAGGCTTCCGGCGTGCATCGCGCCGATCATATCTTCTTCGCCTTCTCTTTCGGTCCGTTTCTGGGGTTCTGGACGGCGTTTGAAGCGGGGATCCGGCTGGGATGCATGTGTCTTCCCGGCGGAGGAATGAGCAGCGTTGGACGCCTGCACTCGATCTTAGAGAACCAGGCGACCGTTCTCTGCTGTACGCCCACCTATGCCATTCGTCTGGGAGAGGTGGCAGAGGAGGAGGGGATTGATCTCTCGGCAAGCCGCGTCCGCTCCATCATCGTGGCGGGCGAACCGGGCGCGGGCATTCCGGCGACGCGGAGGCGCATCGAACAGTACTGGAAAGGAGCCAGCGTCTACGACCATCACGGTATGACGGAGATCGGTCCCGTCACCTTCGAATGCCCCGTCCGACGGGGGACGCTGCACGTGATGGAATCCGCCTTCGTTCCGGAGGTCATCGCGCCGGATTCCGATCAGCCCATCGCTCCCGGAGGGCAGGGCGAACTGGTTCTCACGAATCTCGGACGCATCGGATCTCCCCTGATCCGTTACCGGACGGGAGACCTGGTTAAAACGGCGGAGCAGTCTCCCTGCGACTGCGGGCGTTATGATATGGCTCTGGAAGGAGGCATTCTGGGACGCACGGACGATATGGCGATCGTTCGCGGCGTCAACCTGCATCCGACCGCCGTGGAGGAGATTCTCCGCCGCTTCGACCGTATTGCAGAGTATCAGGCGGAGATATACACCGAACGCGCCATGCTGGAGATACGTATCCGTGTCGAGCCGACCCCCGACTGCCATGACCGGGAACACCTGCGGCACGAGATTGAGGCGGAACTGCGCGGAGCGTTCAACCTGCGCATCCCGGTTCATATCGAAGAGCCGGGAACTCTGCCGCGCTACGAACTGAAAGCCAGACGCTGGATTCGACTGACATGAACAACCGACTGCTGGAGCTGCAGGGGGTCTCCAAACGATACCCGGCGACGAACGAGTTCCCCGAAACCGAAGTGCTGCGCGACATCAACTTCAGTATGGAAGCGGGGGAGTCGGTTGCGGTTGTCGGACCGTCCGGTTCCGGCAAAAGCACGCTGCTCAATATTATCGGCACGCTGGACAGACCCACCGAAGGCAGAGCCTTCTTCGATCAGAACGATCTGACGACCCTCAATGAACAGCAGCTCGCGCAGCTGCGACGGCAGCGGATCGGCTGGGTCTTTCAGATGCACCACCTGCTGCCGCACTGTACGCTGCTGGAAAACGTGCTCGTCCCCGTTCTCTCTGGAAAGATTGAAGGGCGCAAAGAGGAGCCGCAGGCGCGCGCGCTGCGGCTTCTGGGGCGCGTCGGTCTCTCCTCCCGGCTGAACCATCGTCCCGGTCAGTTGAGCGGCGGCGAACGTCAGCGCGTCGCCGTCGTCCGCGCCCTGATCAACGAGCCGGCTCTGCTGCTGGCGGATGAGCCGACCGGCGCGCTGGATCGCGCCTCCGCCGAGAAGCTGGCGGATCTTCTGGTAGAGTTGAACCGCGAGGAGGGCGTTGCGCTGCTGGTGATCACGCACGCCATGAGCCTGGCGGCGCGCATGTCCCGCGTGCTGGAACTGAGAGACGGAACGCTGGTTCCCGCGAGCAGCCTCAAATGAACCGCTGGTTGATGACGCTGCGCAGCCTGCGATTTCACTGGCGCGCGCATCTGGGAGTGCTGTTCGGCGCGACGCTTGCGACCGCGATCCTGGCTGGCGCGCTGGCGGTCGGCGACTCGGTGCGCTTCAGTCTGCGCGAGCTGGCTCTGGCGCGGCTGGGCGGGGTGCATCTGGCGCTGAATGCGCGCGGCACCTTCTTTCGCGAGCAGCTCGCCGCGGATGTCGCGGCAGACCTCCAGACGACTGTCTCGCCGGCGGCGATCCTGCGCGGAACCGCCTCCACCGAATCGAGTACCGCGGGCGGCGTGCAGGTGATCGGCGTGGATTCGCGCTTCTGGTCGCTGGCTCCGTCGCTCTCCTCCCCCCCACCTCTGCTGGATTCCGATGTCGGCGTCGCTCTCAACGCGGAGCTTGCCAGAAAGCTGAACGTGAAGACCGGCGATGAGATCCTTCTGCGCGTGGATAAGCCCGGTCTGCTCTCCCGCGATGCCCCCCTCTCCACCATCCAAGATGCGACCGTCGCCATGCGCCTGCCCGTAACGGCGGTGCTGAACGAGGGACAGTTCGGGCGTTTCAGCCTCGCCGCCAACCAGATTCCTCCGCTGAACGCCTTTGTCCCCCTGGGTCTCCTTCAGCAGAGGATCGGGATGCGCGAACGCGCCAACGTCCTGCTGACGGGAGTCGTCGCCCCCAGAGAGGATCCCCGCGCGGCTTCGGATCGGGCGACTCAGTCTCTCTGGAGCCACTGGAGGCTGGAGGACGCGAATCTGGAGATTCGCGAACTCCCGCGCGACCGCATGTTGGAGCTTCGGACCGATCGGGTCTTTCTCGATACGACCATCGGAAATTCCGCCATTCGTGCGACCGGCGATGCGCAGGGCGTGCTGACCTACTTTGTCAACGCCCTCAGCGTCGGAAACCGCTCGACCCCCTACTCCACCGTCTCGGCGATACAGAGCGACCTGCTGCCTGCGGATATGGAAGAAGACGACATCCTGATCAATCAGTGGCTGGCGGAAGACCTGCAGGCGCGCGTCGGGGACAGGCTGAAGCTGCGCTTCTGGGTCGTCGGCCCGAAACGGCGTCTGGAGGAGAGAACCTTCGAATTTCGGGTCCGCTCCATCCTGCCGATGGCAGGGAAAGCGATTGATCCCGATCTGATGCCCAATATTCCGGGTCTGGCGGATAAGAAGGACTGCCGGGAGTGGGAGCCGGGCGTCCCGATTGACCTGAACCGTCTGCGCGATAAGGATCAGGAGTACTGGAGCCGCTATCGGGGAACCCCCAAAGCCTTCATCAAGCTCAGCAAAGGGCAGATGATGTGGGATAACCGCTTCGGGAACCTGACGGCGGTGCGCTACCCGATACAGGGCGAGCAGACGCGCAGCCAGATCGAAGCGACCCTGCGTCAGACGATCAACCCGGCGGCGCTGGGACTCTTCTTCACCTCCGTCCGTCAGCAGGCAATGGCAGCCAGTTCCCAGTCACTCGATTTCGGACAGCTTTTTCTGGGGTTCAGCTTCTTCCTGATCGCCGCCGCACTGCTGCTCACCGCGCTGCTGTTCGGCTTTGGCGCAGCGCAGCGCGCAGAAGAGGCGGGCATTCTGCTGGCGGTCGGATGGACTCCTCCGCAGGTGCGGCGCCTTTTCCTGATGGAGGGAGGTGCGATCGCACTGCTGTCCGCCGTTCTCGGCGCGCTTGCGGGGGTCTATTACACGCGGGCGGTCATCTACGGTCTGTCCACGATCTGGCAGGGAGCCGTTACCAGCGCGCCCCTGCGCTACCATGCCGAGCCGACCACGCTCCTCACCGGCGCGCTGATCGGTTTTCTCGTCTCGCTCTTCTCCATCTGGTTTGTTACCCGGCGTCAGGCAGACGCGCCGGTGCGCTCTCTCCTCACAGAGGAAGTCGCCGCGCTGCAGCGACCGTCGGATTCACCTCCCCGACAGAGAGGCGGAATGCCGGGACTGCCTCTGACGATCGGCGCGCTGGCGGGAGCCGCGCTGCTGCTGACCGCTGCGCTGCTAAACCGCCAAGACAGCGGAACCGCCTTCTTCTTTATCGGGGGCGCGCTGCTGTTGATCGGCGGACTCTCCGCGTCACGTATGCTGCTGGCGAAACTGGAGCGGGAGACCGGCGCAAAGCGGCTCTCCCTGTTCTCGCTCGGACTGCGGGGCAGCGCGCGGCGTCCCGGTCGAAGTTTGAGCGTCATCGGGCTTCTGGCGTGCGGCTGTTTTCTCGTCTTTGCCGTCGGCGCAAACCGTCACGATCCCACCGAACATGCCGAGGAGCGATCCTCCGGAACGGGCGGATTCGCCTTCTACATGGAGACGACCCTTCCCGTCTTTCAGGACCTGAACAGCCCGGAGGGACAGGAGTCCTTCACGCTGGATCACGACCTGATGCAGCAGGCAAAGGTGGTTTCCTTGCGGCTGCAGGATGGCGATGAGGCGAGCTGCCTGAACCTGAACCGCGCGCAGGCTCCCCGCCTGTACGGAGTAGATCCCGCCGAACTCATGGAGCGCGGGGCGTTCGCCTTCATTCAGACAGCTAGCCGCCCGACATCGAATGGACCGCGGGAGTCGGGGTGGGGCGTACTGCACGATCAGTATCAGGACGAGACGATTCCGGTGGTGGGAGATATGAACACCATCGTCTGGTCGCTGGGCAAGAAGGTGGGCGACACCTTCCTGTACACGGACGGTCGGGGAGCGTCTCGCAAACTGAAGATCGTCGGCATGATCTCCAACTCCCTCTTTCAGGGCGGACTGGTGATGTCGGAAGCGAACTTTGTCCGCATGTTTCCCAATCACAGCGGCTACCAGGTCTTCCTGATAGACGCCGACGCCCCTCTGCGGCAGAAGGTTGCGCAGGAGCTGTCACGCGGCTTGCGCGACATCGGTCCCGACATCACCCTTGCCGCGGAGAGGCTGGCGGCTTTTCAGACGGTTGAGAACACCTATCTCTCCATCTTCGCCGTGCTTGGCGGGCTGGGCATGCTGCTCGGAAGCGCGGGACTGGCAGCCGTAGTGCTTCGCAACGCGCTGGAGAGACGGGGGGAACTCGCCGTTCTCCGAGCGATCGGCTTCTCTGTCTCCAGCCTCCATCAGCTGCTGTTCCACGAGCACCTGATCCTGCTGACCTTGGGTCTGGTGATCGGACTGCTCTCCGCGCTGGTCGCCACGCTCCCCGCGCTGCGCTCTCCCGGCGCAGACGCGCCGGCGCTCTCACTGGTCTTCACGCTGCTGCTGATCTTCGCCAGCGGTCTGATCTGGACATGGCTTGCGACGACGCTGGCGCTGCGCGGCCCGCTGCTGTCGGCACTGCGGCGCGAGTGAGGTTGTCCTGTCCCTGCCGGGCTGTGTGCTATAATGGACTGGTAAATATCGCAGGGGATCGAAGATGAAGCTATCGCTGGAAGAGATTCGCAAAGTGGCTCTGCTGTCCCGGCTGGAACTGGAGGAGGCGGAGCTGGAGAGACAGACGAAAAACATCAACGACCTGCTGGCGCGCTTTGAGGCGCTGCAGGCGCTGGATGTCACCGGCATCGAGCCGACCTCGCACAGCATCCCCTTGTTCAACGTGATGCGCGAAGATGAGACGACCCCCTCCCTCTCCCGCGAGGAGACCCTGAGCAACGCCCCGGAGCAGCTGGACGGCTACTTCATTGTGCCGCGCATTGTCGAAGGAATCTAACGGTCTGGAGTAGGAATGGCAGCCCTGTACAACCTGACCGCGCACGAGTTGAGCGCGATGCTGAGCAGACAGGAGATTTCGGCGCGTGAACTGACCGAGTCGGTTATCGCCCGGATCGAGGCGGTGGAGCCAAAAGTCAGAGCCTATCTGACCCCGACGCACGATCTGGCGCGTCAGCAGGCGGCGGAGGTGGATGAGAGACGCGCGCGCGGCGACTCCCTCTCCCCGCTTGCGGGTATACCGCTTGCGCTCAAAGACATTCTCTGCACGCGCGGCATCCGCACCACCTGCGCCTCCAAAATCCTGCACAATTTCGTCCCTCCCTACGATGCGACGGTCGTTTCGCGCCTGCGCGAAGCCGGCGCCGTCTGCATGGGCAAGGTGAATCTGGACGAGTTTGCGATGGGGTCTTCCACCGAGAACAGTGCGTTCGGACCCTCCGGCAACCCCTGGGATGTTGAGCGCGTGCCGGGAGGCTCTTCGGGAGGCTCCTCCGCGGCGGTCGCCGCCGGCGAGGCGATCATTGCGATCGGAACCGATACGGGCGGCTCCATCCGACAGCCTGCCTCCTTCTGCGGGATTGTCGGCTTGAAGCCGACCTACGGGCGTGTGAGCCGCTACGGGCTGGTCGCCTACGCCTCTTCGCTGGATCAGGCGGGACCGATGACGCGCACCGTGCTGGACGCCGCCATGGTGATGAACGTCATATCCGGCAAAGACCCTCGCGATTCGACCTCGGTAGACCTTCCCGTGCCGGATTTCACGCAGGCGTGCCGCCCGGACGTTCACGGCGTGCGGATCGGCGTGCCGAAGGAGTTCTTCGCGCAGGGCGTGGATACGGCGGTGGCGCAGTGTGTCCGGGAGGCGATCGAGACGCTGTGCGAACTCGGAGCGACGGCGGAGGAGTGCAGCCTGCCCTCCATAGAATACTGCCTCGCCGCCTACTATATCATCGCGCCGGCGGAAGCCTCCAGCAATTTGGCGCGCTATGACGGGGTGAAGTACGGACATCGCTCCCGGGAGTGGGCGGGACATATCGGGCTGATGGAGAAGACCCGAGCTGAAGGGTTTGGTGCGGAGGTGAAGCAGCGCATTATGATCGGAACCTATGCGCTCTCCGCCGGCTACTACGACGCCTTCTACAAGCGGGCGCAGCAGGTACGCACCCTGATCCGCCGCGACTTTGACCGGGCATTTTCGCAGTACGATGTCCTGCTGACTCCGACCGCGCCGACCACCGCCTTCCGCATCGGCGAGAAGGCGGACGACCCGCTTGCCATGAAACTGGCGGATGTCTGTACGCTCCCCGCCAACATGGCGGGCATCCCCGGTCTGTCGCTGCCCTGCGGATTTATCGAGGGGCTGCCCGTCGGTCTGCAGATATACGGCAAGCCCTATGACGAGGAGACGCTGCTGCGCGTCGCCTACACCTACGAGCAGGCGACCGACTGGCACACGCGACGCCCCGCCCTCTAAACGAAACCGCCTGTGAGGAATGCCGCCCAGATGGCTGAATATGAAGCGTTAATTGGTATGGAAGTGCATGCAGAGCTTCTGACGGAGAGCAAGATGTTCTGCGGATGTCGCAACGCCTTCGGGGGCGAGCCGAATTCGCGCTGCTGCCCGGTCTGTATCGGGCTGCCGGGCGCGCTGCCCGTGATGAATAAGAAGGCGGTTGAGCATGTGATCCGCACCGCGCTCGCCCTCAACTGCACCATCACGCCCAACGCGAAGTTCGACCGGAAAAACTACTACTATCCCGACCTGCCGAAAGGCTACCAGATCTCCGAATACGACGCGCCCATCGGCGTGAACGGCTGGCTGGACATCGAGGTGGACGGCAAAGAGACCCGGGTTCGTATCCGGCGCGTGCATCTGGAGGAGGACACCGGCAAGCTGTTTCATGTCGTCGGCAACGTCAGCCATGTGGACTATAACCGCTCCGGCGTTCCGCTGATGGAGATCGTGACGGAGTTTCCGCCCGATATGACCACGCCGGAACAGGCGCGCGCCTATCTGGTGAAACTGCGCTCCATCCTCACCTACATCGGCGTATCCGACGGCAAGATGGAGGAGGGCAGCCTGCGCTGCGAGCCTAATCTGTCGGTGCGCCTGCGGGGATCGGAGACCTTCGGGACGAAGACGGAGATCAAGAATCTCAACTCTTTCCGCGCCGTCTACCGCGGCATTCAGTATGAGGTCGGACGTCAGATCGCCATGCTGGAACGCGGGGAGAAGGTGGTTCAGGAGACCCGCGGCTGGAACGACGCGAAAGGGCAGACCTTTCCGCAGCGCAGTAAAGAGGAGGCGCACGACTACCGATACTTTCCCGAGCCGGACCTCGTTCCGCTGCAGATATCGGAGGCGTGGGTGGAGGAGATCCGAAGCACTATGCCGGAGCTTCCGGACGCCGCGCGCCGACGGTTTGTGCAGCAGTACGGTCTTCCCGCCTATGATGCCGATGTGCTGACTCAGACCCGCGCCGCCGCGCTCTTTTTCGAGGAGACGGTGCGCCAGTGCAACGACCCGAAGGCGGTCTCCAACTGGATGATGGGCGACTTCGCCCGGCTGCTCAACGCGGAGAACCGGGAGATCGGGGAGAGCCGGGTTACGCCGAAGATGCTGGCGGAGATGATCCTGCTGATCAAAGACGGCACGATCAGCGGGAAGATGGCAAAAGAGCTGTTTGAAAAGATGTTCGCCACAGGAGAGTCTCCGCGAAAACTGGCGGAGGCTGCCGGACCGCAGATCACCGACAGCGGCGCTATTCAGGCGATCATTGCGAAGGTGATCGGCGAGATGCCGGATGTCTGGGCGGCTCTCTGCGCCGGAGACGAGAAGAAGTTCGGCTTTATGGTCGGACAGGTGATGAAAGCCTCGCAGGGAAAAGCCAATCCGCAGGAAGTCAACCGCCTGCTGCGTGAAAGAATGCAGCAGGGATAGCGCCCCAGGCTCACAGCAGAGCCGCGCGCTCACAGCAAAGGAGTTCCCGATGATCAGCCGCCTGAAAATGCTTGTAACCGGCGTTCTCTGTCTAGGGATCGCCGCCGCGGAACCGTCCGCCGCGCGCGCCTCCGCCGAGACGCAGAGCCGGGGTGTGGCAGAAGCCATCCTGGACGATGTGATGGAGAGGCTCTGGGTGCAGTCCGACGCGCACTGGCACAAGGGCGAATATAACCACCTGATCAACCTGAACAGGATCATCGTGGGCGGACACCCTAACAATCTGGACGCTTACGCCAACATGGGCTGGCTGCTGTGGAGCATGAACCGCGACGACGAGGCGGTCGCGGTCTACAAGCAAGGCATCCGCGCCAACCCTAATACCTTCTACATGTACGATGAGCTTGGCTACTACTACTTCCTCAGAAAGAAAGACTACCCGCAGGCTATTGTCTATTACGAGCAGGCGGTGAAGTTCCCCGACTGTCCGGCTCCCACTGTGAATATGCTGGCGCACGCCTATGAGAAGACGAACCAGCTGGAGAAGTCGCTGAAGACCTGGGAGCGCGCCGTCAAGATCCCGGGGAATGCCTCGGCAAGGAGCAATCTGGAGCGTGTGCGGCGTCTGATGCAACAGCGGAATCGGTAAAAAATGCGGCCGATTTTACGAATGCGAAGCGCGTTTTCAATACGTAGAGTGAGTAACTGAGGTCGCAAGGAGTCTGCAGGTGTTCTTTTTTGTGCCGTTCACTAATATCTTCTGGATACTGGCAAATCTTCTGGAAGTGCTTGCGCTGCTGATCATCGTGGAGATCATCATCTCGTGGGCGATCTACTTCGGCGCGCGCGGCATCTCCAGACATCATCCCTGGGTGCGCACGCTGGAGAAGATCACCACGCCGATCCTGTCGCCGTTTCGCGCCCTGTTCCCGCCGGAGCGACTGCGCGGCTTCGACCTCTCCCCGCTGCTGGCGTTGATCCTGATCCAGATCGTGCAGGGCATTCTGATCAACATGGGTCGTTAGACGGGTCTGGTATAATAGACCAGCGTAAATCTATCGGGAGCGCAATGCCGGATCGGTATGATGGATAACGAGGACGAACTTCCCCGGCGGGAGGAGGCGGATCCAGGGTCTTCTATGGAGTCGCCCGTCCAGCCGTCCGGCTCCGGTCGCGAGTGGTGGCGAGGCGCCGCCCTGCTCCTCGTGGTCGGAATTCTCTTTCTCTCGTCCATCCTCAGCCTCCGCAGCAAGCCGAACCGACAGAGCCACGAAACGGCGCAGCTCTCCCTCAACAGCACGCTGCAGTCCCGTCAGGCATATGCTGTCCGCAACTTCTATCTCTCCCGAACACAGCAGGAGCTGTCGCGTCGCAGCGCCTATGAGAGTCTGGAGAAGCTGATCCAACAGACCTCCTCCCCGACCTATGTCCGCAGACTCGCCATCCTGAAACGCTCCCTCAACGATCCGACCTGGCGCGAAACGCTGATTCAACTTCGACAACTGCCGCGAACACGCTCCCCCTATGACCTGGATCGCGAGCTGTCACTCTGGAATCAGGTTCTGGGCTACCGGCGGCTGGATCCGTCGACAGTTCCCGCGCTTCGCGAGCAGGTGCGGACGATGCGGCTGGGCTGGTATGAGCATCTGGCGCTGGAGAACCTCTACCTCAACGCCCGGATGAACCGACAGGCGGAGGCTGCCGCCAGCGCCGCGAACCGCTCTCTGATCCTGCTCACCATCCTGGCAATTCTGGGTCTTGGGGCGATCCTGATCGGCGTGCTGCTCAATATCCTGCTGCTCATCTACCTGCTCAGGAGAAAACGCTATCCGAATCTCTTCGCCGGACTGATCTCTCCTCCCGCGCCGCTGCCCCGAACCCAGTCAAATACGCTCTATAACGCCTTTCTGCTCTTTCTGATCTGTTTTGCGGCAATACGGCTCCTTATCCCTCTGCTGGTGGTGTCTGGGCTGCCCGGCGACCTGAGGCTGAAGATCACGCCAGTTGTCAACGCGCTGCTGAACATTCTGGCGATCAGCATCGCCGTCGGGATACCGCTTCTCTACCTGAGACGGATGCATCCGCGAGTCGGGATGACCTGGGCGGACTCCGGATTCCGGTGCCGCAGCCTGGGGCTGGAGATCGCGTGGGGCGTCGCGGGCTATCTGATCGCGCTCCCGCTGCTGATCGCCACCTCCCTGCTCTCCAGCTGGCTGTTTCGCGGAGTAGATACCCCGTTGAACCCGGTGGTGACGGAGATGGCTTCCTCTCCCGGCAGCCTTCTCGCGCTGCTCATCTTCTTTCAGGCGGTCGTTCTGGCTCCCGTCACCGAGGAGATAATGTTTCGGGGCATCTTCTATCAGGGTCTGCTGGGGAGAATGAGCCGGACCATGGCGCTCATCCTCTGCAGCGCGGTCTTCGCCATCCTGCACCCGCAGCTCCCGCTTGGATTTCTGGGCATCTTCACGCTGGGGATGGTCTTCAACCTGCTCTTCGCGCTGAGAGGCTCTCTGATCGCCCCCATACTGGCGCACGCGATCAATAATGGGGCGGTCTTTGTCATGCTGACGATTGTGATGGGGAGTTAAGCGATGGAGTCATCTCTGCGTATCCGGCTGACACCCCGCGCCGCGCGCAATGAGATTGTCCGCTGGGAGGCGGGCGTACTGTCGGTGCGTGTGACGGCTCCTCCCGTAGACGGCGCGGCGAATGAGGCTCTGATCGAGCTGCTGGCGGACGGGCTGAAGATCCGGAAAACCGACATTCAGATCAGATCCGGGGCATCCAGCCGCGAGAAACTGCTCACAATTGCGAAACTGGATGAGGAGACTCTGTATGGGAGGTTGAACAAGCTATGCTCCTCCTGAACGATCCGCCGGTCATGGCGCTGGCTCCGCAGCAGATTGCGCTGGCGCTAGCCATCGCCCTGATCGTCTTTGCGCCCCGCCTGATCCCGCCCGTCGCCCGGCTGCTAGGCTGGCTGATCGGTCAGGGGCTGCGCGCGCGCGCAGGAATTTCGCGACAGGGATGCCAGAACGGGCGTCGCGTCCGAACGATCCCGGTCGAAGAGGTTTCGCCGGAGACGGAGGAGACCTCCGGCTTCTCGAATGCGGGCGCAGGCGTTCTCTCCGGACATCCGCGCGGCGGAAAAGCCGGTTCTGACGCGCCCTCTCCTGTGCGCACGATCCTTCCCGTGATGGTGGTTGTCAGCGGCGCGGTTGCTGTGATATTATGGTTTCTACTGCATGCCCGATAGCGTCTCGGGTAGAAAAGGGGATGGAAGATGCCGCAGGTGAAAGTCTACGTTACGCTCAAACCGACCCTGCTGGACGCGCAGGGACGTGTCGTTCATAATGCCCTCAACTCGCTCGGCTACGACAATGTAGAGCAGGTTCGAATCGGCAAGTATATCGAACTGGAGTTAACCGGCGGCTCTCAGAATATCGAGCGCGATGTGCGGGAGATGTGCGAGAAGCTGCTCGCCAATCCGGTGATCGAAAACTACCGCTTTGAGGTGGTCAAGTGAAATTCGGGGTGGTTCAGTTTCCCGGCTCCAACTGCGACCAGGACGCCTATTTCGTTCTGCGCGATGTGATGCGCGTCCCGGTAGAGTATATCTGGCACCAGACCACCAGCGTGAAAGGCTTCGACTGCATCGTTCTGCCGGGCGGCTTCTCCTACGGAGACTATCTGCGCACGGGAGCCATTGCGCGCTTCTCCCCGGTGATGGAGGCGGTGCAGGAGCACGCGGCGCGCGGGAAGTATCTGATCGGCATCTGCAACGGCTTTCAGATCCTCTGCGAATCGGGTCTACTGCCTGGCGCGCTGGTACGCAACGAAGGGCTGAAGTTCGTCTGCAAGTTTGTCCATCTGCGTGTTGAAAACAGCGACACGCCCTGGACCTGCGAGGCGAAAGAGGGACAGATCCTGCGCATTCCTATCGCGCACGGCGAGGGGCGGTATGTGGCGGATGAGGAGACTCTGGCGGAACTGACGGGCAGCCGGCGCATTCTGGTGCGTTACTGCGACGCCGAGGGGCGCTACACGCCCGGGAGCAACCCCAACGGCTCCGTGAACCATATCGCGGGGATCGCCAATGAGACCTTTAACGTCTTCGGGTTGATGCCGCATCCGGAACGCGCATCGGAGAAGATTCTGGGTTCCGCAGACGGACGCATCCTCTTTGAGAGCATCATCAAAACCCTACGGTCAGGATAGAGTGAGGAATGGACGAGAATGAGGTGAGGGAGCAGCGCCTGCAGAAGCTGCAGTCCCTGCGCGAGGCGGGCGTTGATCCCTACGCCATTGAACGCTATGAACGAACGCATACCTGCGCACAGATCACATCCTGTTTTGAAGCGCTGGAGAATCAGACGGTACGCATCGCCGGAAGAATGACGGCGCACCGCCCCAAAGGCAAGGTCGTCTTCGCGGACATTCGCGACCAGAGCGGACGCATTCAGGTCTATGTAAAGCGGGATGATCTGGGAGAGGAGGCGTTTCGACGCTTCGAAGACCTGGATATCGGAGATATACTCGGTGTGGAGGGATGGGTCTTCCGCACACGCGCCGGGGAGATCACCATCCATGTAACGGAGTTCGTTCTGCTGGCAAAGTGTATTCGGATGCTGCCGATTGGCAAGGAGAAGGACGGCGTCCACTACTCCGGGCTGCACGACGTCGAGACCCGCTATCGCCAGCGTTATGTGGATATGCTGGTGAATACCGAGGTGCGGGACGTGCTGATCAAGCGCAGCCTGGTGATCCAGACCGTGCGGGAGTTCCTGATGGAGCGCGGATACCTGGAGGTGGAGACGCCCGTGCTGCAGGTGGAGGCGGGCGGGGCGGCGGCGCGCCCGTTCAAGACCCACCACAACGCGCTGGACTACGATTTCAAGCTGCGCATATCGCTCGAACTCTACCTGAAGCGGCTGATCGTCGGGGGAGTGGAGAGGGTGTTTGAGATCGGGCGGGTCTTCCGCAATGAGGGTCTCTCCACGCGCCACAATCCCGAGTTCACCCTGCTGGAGCTTTACGAAGCCTACTCGAACCTGGAAGACATGATGGACCTGGTAGAGGAGATGTACGCTCGCGTCTGCATCGCGGTCCACGGCAGCCCCTGCCTGACGGTGCGTCATCGGTCGGAGACGGGCGACTTTCAGGAGACGGTGGTAGACTTCTCGGCGCGCCCCTGGAAGCGGCTACCGATACTGGAAGGGATTGAGCGATACGCCGGCATCTCCCCGGACGCCTTCAAGACGTTGGAATCAGCCAAACGCGCTTGCGAACAGGCAGGCATCCCGACAGAGCACGAGCACAACATTGGAGGGATTATCGAGAAGCTGCATGAGCGTTTCACGCAGCCCCGCCTGATCCATCCCACCTTCATCACCGACTTTCCGGTGGAGACCTCGCCCCTGGCGAAGAAGCGTCCGGACAATCCCGCGCTGACGCGCCGTTTTGAAGTCTACGTCGCCACGCAGGAGCTTGGAAACGCCTTTTCGGAGATCAACGATCCGATGGATCAGCGCGCCCGCTTTGAGGATCAACTTCTTCAGAGACAGGCGGGAGATGAGGAGGCGCATCCGCTGGACGAGGACTTCCTTCGCGCGCTGGAGTACGCCATGCCCCCCACGGGCGGGCTGGGCGTCGGGATAGATCGGCTGGTGATGCTGATGACCGGACAGGACTCGATACGCGAGGTGATCCCCTTCCCGCTCCTGCGCCCGGAGAAGCCGCCGGGATAATGCGGCAAGGAGATAACGCCGTGGCTGCAGAAGATGCCGAACGAGATCGTATGGTTCGCGAGCAGCTGGAAGCCCGTGATATTCGGGACCCCCGCCTGCTGGAGGCGATGCGCCGCGTTCCCAGGCATCTGTTCGTGCCGGAAGCCTACCGTGATCACGCCTATCAGGACTCTCCGCAGCCCATCGGCAACCAGCAGACCATCTCGCAGCCGCTGATGGTCGGGGCGATGACGCAGCTGCTCTGCCTGACCGGAGAGGAGACGGTTCTGGAGATCGGCACGGGATCCGGCTACCAGACCGCGATCCTGGCGGAACTGGCGAAGAGGGTCATCAGCATCGAGCGTCATGACGCGCTGTCTCAACGCGCGCGCGGTCTGCTGGAGTGGCTCGGCTACCGAAACATCGAGATTCACTGCGGAGACGGAACCGCAGGCTACCCGCCCGACGCTCCCTACGATCGGATCCTCGTTACGGCGGGCGCGCCGCAGATACCTGAGCCGCTGCTGGAGCAGCTTGCCCGACCGGGACGGATGGTGATCCCCGTCGGAAGCATGGAGATGCAGTCTCTCTATGTCGTGATTCGGGATGAGCAGGGCGGCATGCGTACAGAGGATCACGGTCCATGCGTGTTCGTCCCTCTGATCGGCGTCTTTGGCTGGCATGCCCCTCCCCCGCCCGGCGCCCCCGCCGGCTAACCGCATGGGCGGATGACGACACGAAGACCGAAAAAGGGCGATTCGCTGGATCGTCCGCGCGTCCTCCGAACGCTGCTGATCCTGTTCCTGATCTTCGTCGCCTCGCTAATGCTGGCGCGATGGCGACCGAACCTCGCTCCCTGGATCGGGATGCTGGACGGGCTTGCGGTCGGCATCGGTCTAGGAGCTGCCGGACTGGTGCGCAGCTACGATGAGAGCTGGGACGAGTTCTGGGAGACAACCGCGCAGGTCTACCTCATCGGACCGCTCTCCCTGCTCCTCTACTGGTTCCGGAAGGAGACTCCGAGCGCATTTTTCTGGGTGGGACTGGCGGCGGAGTTGATGAGCTATATCATGCTCTGCTTCGTCCCTCCGCTGATCTGGCTTGCCGCCGACCTGATGCTGTTCTTCGGCACATTCGTCGGCTGGCTGCTCTCCGGCTTCTTCCGTCCGGAGTACTACTGACCGCCCCCTGCAGGAAAAGCCGCGCATCTGTCGCGAACGGAAGGGAAAGTGTTTAACGTTCAAGGGAGGGAGAAGATGGCGAAAGCGGTCATGACCGACGAGCAGCGTCTCTTTTTTGAGACCAACGGATATCTCGTGATTCCAAACGCGCTGTCGCCGGAAGAGCTTGCGCGAGTGCGCGCGGCGGCGGACCGCGCCGAAGCGGTCTGGAAAGCCGACCCGTCCCGTCCCGGCGCGCGCAGAGAGAACCTTCAACAGGTGCAGGCGATCATCGAATATGACGACATCTTTCTGGACCTGATGGAGCACCCGAAGGTCTTTCCGATCGCCTGGGAGATCCTCGGGGACGACATCCAGATGATTGACAACGACTATTTTATCTCTCCGCCGCATACTACAACCCATGCGGACTGGCATCACGATGTCGGGATGGGCGGCGTCTACCATCCGCGTTCGACCCTGATGGTCAAGGCGTTCTTCCTGCTGGATGACGCGGCGGAGAACGGAGGATGCACGCTCTACCTGCCCGGCTCCCACCGCTATCCGATGGACTTTCGCCTGCCGAAGGTGCAGGATCCGAAGGAGATGCCCTGTCATGTGAAGATGGCGTATCCCGCCGGAACCGCCTATCTCTTTCATTGCCGCCTCTATCATGCGGCTTCCAACAACGAGAGCGACCGATACCGCCGGGTTCTGATCTACAACTACGGGCACTTCTGGATGAAGATGTGGCAGGGGTACGAGCCGAGCGACGCGCTGAAGGCAAAGGCGAAGACCCGCGTCCGAAAACAGCTTCTGGGGATCGGCGACGCCTACGGAGCCTCCCTGTCGGGAGTAACCGACGTCCAGCAGGTCTAGAGCGATGTTCGACACCATCCCGATATGCAGGGTTGAGACAGTTTAGATGCCCGGAGCGCGCACCCATGACATCATCACCGTCGTCACGGCGATCGGCGGAGCCGCCGCCTACGGACTGTACGCCCCGCAGCCCGATCTAGCGCACGGGGCGGTCTTTACCGGAACCTACCTGTTCGCCGGGTTTGCCTGCGCGGGCGATCTCGATATCAAGTCCGCTCAGTACCGCCGATGGGGACCGCTCCGGTTTATCTGGCTTCCGTATCAGAAGATCGTCCCGCACCGAAGCTGGATTTCGCATGGCATGATCGCAGGAGGACTGATTCGCGCGCTCTATCTTGCACTGGTCTTTCTCTGTCTGGCGGCAGCGGGGCTTGCGCTCTACAGCCAGGTTCAGGGGGCGGAAGCCGCGCAGCAGGCGGCTCGGACGCAGATCGAGGCGATGAAAGGCTTCCTCGCGGACTATCCCACCCATATCGGCATCGCGATTGCCGGTTTCATCCTTGCGGGAGCCGTGCATACCCTGACGGATGCCGTCTCGACATGGTTCAAACGGCGGTTCTGACCTCTAAAACTCCGGCGTCGAGTCGTCCAGCGTGATGATGGGAGCCGGCGAAGGTCGCTGCTCCTGCGGCACAAACTGATCGAGCACGACCAGTCGGTCCCCTTCCCGCACGACATCCTCCAGACGCACATACCGCAGCTCCGTCTCGCCGCGCGCCTGCCTCAGCACCACCAGAATCCCGTAACGCGCGCGGATGTGCTCCATTGTGTGGTTGACGCATCGCTGTATCTGCTTCTCATCCAGCCATCGCAGCATCAGCAGCCGGGACCCCAGAGTAAAGCCCTGCACCACATCCTCCACCAGCGCGCAGGCGGCAAATGTGGCGGCGGCTACCTGCGAAGGGTTAAAGGCATGGCCTATTCCCAGAAGAGAGGGTCCCAGCCGCGTGGAGAGCGAGGACTGAAACAGCCGCACGACCGTCCGCGCCTCCGGATTGACAGTCTCGGCGTGGTGCGCGATTCGCAGGTTGACTAGATCATCGTTGGTCAGCGCAAGAACGGCGCGCGCGCGATCCAGTCCCGCCTGCTCCATTGTCTGCGGTTGATTGGCGTCCGCAAGAATGACCGGTATCTCCTCCGGCAGTTCACTGAGAAAATGATCCTCCGGGTTGCGTTCGATCACCAGCACCGGCTGCCCGAGTTCGTGCAGCTTGCACGCCACCACTGACCCGACGCTGCCAATCCCCGCCACGATGATATGATCGGTCAGCGTGGTGCTCGGGCGTCCCAGCATCTGTTCAAAACGCCGGCTGATCAGATAGTCCGAGACCACGCTCAACAGCAGCAGAAACATCCCCACGCTGGAGATCATCAGCACGCATCCCAGCAGCTTCACGAAAGGCGGCGCATGGATCAGGCTGATGTCCCCGAATCCAACGGTGGTGAGAATGGTTACCGTAAAGTAGAGAGAGTCCAGCCAGTTCAGCCCCAATGAGAGATGGAATGTTATGAAACTGATCAGCAGCAGCGCGATAAAGCCGGTAAACGCTGTCCTCAGGACGGGCGAGGCGTGCCTCCACATCCTCAGCAGGAACACTAGCGGATTGGTCTTCGGACGCCTCCAGGAGTGACGCCGCCTCTTCTGCCGCCGGGCGAGCAGTTCGCCGGGCAGGATCCTCATCAGCGGATGGTGATGATGCAGGCGGTCAATCAGATGCGAGGAGGCGGCGACGATCACCTCATCGCCCGCCTGCAGTTTATGATCCAGAACCGGGATGTGCGTCAGTCCCGCCATGCCGGATCGCAGCGCCAGCGGGGTTACCCCCAGATGCGCAGCCCACTCCCGCAGCCGCTTTCCTTCGCCGGAAGCGGCATCCTCCACTTTCAGATTCACGATGCTGACCAGAACGCCGCCGATGTCGAAGGCGCGGATCACCTGCTCTCCCAGAGCGGCGGCGACGAACGCCGGGGCTGCCAGTTCAGCGGCATTCAGGATGGCGCGCACATCCATCTGCTGTCGCACGCGCTCCGAGAGGGCGCGATCATACAGCCGCAGCACGATCGCGATCTCGGGAGCCAGTCGTCGGGCATCCAGCGCGATGGTCAGGTTGGTCAGGTCGTCGTTGGTGGCGATGATGATCGCGCGCGCGTCCTGGATGCCGGCTTCGATCAGAGCCTCGTCGCTGCGCGCATCCTCCAGGATCAGATGCGCAGCCAGCTGTCCGGCGCGGCGCGCCCGCTCTGCCTGAATATCCCGCGTGATCGCGACGACCGACACGCCCTGCTGAGAGAGCATCTCTAGAGTCGAGAAACCCACCTTCCCCAGTCCGCACAGGATCACATGGTCGCGCATGAAACATCCATTTCAGAGAGTCGGTTGAGCTGACAACCAATACACCCGACTACTGCCGCTTCGCCGCCCACTCCAGCAGCAGGAGACGTGCACTCTCCCGGTCTTCCGGTTCGAGAAGTCCGTCTATCACGGCATTCGTCAGAAAATCCTTCGCCTCCTTCACCTGAGGTCCGGGCGGAATTTGCAGCAGTCTCATGATCTCGCCGCCGTTCAGCGGGCTGGTTATCCTGGCTGCATCCATCTCCCGGTTGACCTGCTCGATCCGCGCTCTCAACGCGGCGAGATCGGTATGCGGAACACCCGGTCGCAGCGCCGCCTGATCGCATGCCGCCAGTTGAAACAGCGTCTCGGTATAGGGCGTGATCGCCCGGATCAGACGCTTGATCGCGGCGTCCGACCAGTCCGCCCGCGACTCGCCGAGCCGCATATGCAGCCGCACCAGGGCGCAGACCTCGCGAATCTGCTCGTTGGTGAAGCGCAGACGAACCAGTACCCGCCGGGCGATCTCCTCGCCGACGAGGGCATGGTTGTAGAAGTGCACGCCCACGTCATCTTCGGCGCGCGTCGCCGGCTTGCCGACGTCATGCAGCAGAAGCCCCAGACGCAGCTCCAGCGATGCGTCCGCAGGCAGGTGGCGCAGAGCCTCCAGCGTATGCTCCCACACATCGTGGATATGCCAGCCGTTCTGCGTTACTCCGACCATCTCCAGCAGTTCCGGCAAAAACTGCTTCAGGAGGTTGCCTTCGCGCAGCCGCTCCAGACCGGAGGCGGGGTCGTGCGAAAGCAGGATGCGCACAAACTCATCACGGATGCGCTCCGCCGAGACCACGGGCGGCTCCGGTCCCATGATATTCAGCCGGTGCGCCTCCTGCTGTATCGCCGCCCAGGTCTTCTCTTCGATCTGAAAACCGAAGCGCACCGCGAATCGAACGGCGCGCAGCATACGCAGCGGGTCATCGTAGAAGGTGATGACCGGATCGAGCGGCGTCCGGATGATCCCGGCGGCAAGATCGGACAGCCCCCTCCCGGTCAGATCGAGCCTCTCTCCGGTATGCAGGTTCTCCATCAACGTGTTGATGGTGAAGTCCCGTCGCAGCGCATCGTCCTTCAGCGAGGAGCGATGCACGATCGGTTTGCGGCTGTCGGGCTGGTAGGATTCCGCCCGCGCCGAGACCAGTTCCACCGGTGATCCATCCACGGTAATCAGCGCCGTGCCGAAGCGCGGATAGAGCACCGGGTGATGGTCGGAAAGCCCTTTCTGATGGAGAAACTGCGCCAGGGCGAGCGCGTCCCCCTCCAGCACCAGATCCATGTCCGCGCCGGTCGGCAGACCCAGAACCCGATCCCGCAGATAGCCCCCGACAAGATAGAGCTTTCCCTCGTACTCTGTGCCGCGCGTCGCCTCGCGTATCCGGTTCATCGCCTCACTCATAGCGCCTATTATAGCCCATCCCGGCGCAGACTGGAGAGAGACCTTCTGTCAGTCGCGGGTTTGACCGTTCACGATCAGGCGACCTACAGTAAAAGTGCGGGTTTTTGCCGCTTTGATTTCCTCCGTTTGCTGCCGCAGGAAGGTACTGGCAGCGAATATGCAGTAACTGACGTTATGAAGAAATGATTGTTTGTTAATTAGATCTGCAAAGTTATTATGCGTCTCCGACCTGAAAGGACACCAGCATGCCCCGCTTGAAACTCATGATCAGCCTCTTCTTGCTCCTTCTGAACATCCCCGCGCTGGCGCAGACGGACTACTCTGAAGAGGAGCCTAACGATCTGTTCCCGCCCTCTTTCCTGACCGGGAACCCCGTTCTGCAGCCCGGTGACCGTCTCATCGGCAATATCAGCGTGGATGATTTCGACCTCCACTACCTGACGCTGCGCGGGACGGGAGCGCCGGGGATCTATCGCTACCGCTTCGATCTCTTTCAGCGTAACGGGGTTGGAGGCGACCCGTTTCTGATGCTCTATGACACAACCACAGAGGGCTTCTTTCTGGGCTTCAATGACGACTTTCCGGGAATCGGAACCAACAGCAGGATCTTCTTCGATCACTTTGACGCCGCCGGCGAAGAGATCGTCTTCGGCATCAACATCGGGCTGGCGACAGCGTCGGATCCGTTTGAGTACGCGCTGGAATGGAGCCGGGAGCCGACGCCCATTGTCGCACTCGGCGCGCTGGCGGGAGGCTATCGAGAGGTTCTTGGAGCCATCCGTCCGGGCGAGGGAGACTGGTACAGCTTTACGCTGGATCAGGCGCGCTATCTCAGCATTGACACCCTCAGATCGGAGATACACGATACCGAACTTGTTCTGTTTGACGTCCATGGAGAGATCATCGCCGCCAACGACGATATTCAACTGTTTGAGGGCAATCTACACTCCCGCATAACCACGTATTTGGATCCAGGAACCTACTACCTGGTCGTCAGTCCCTACAAAAGCTTCTACAACTGGAACCATCTCCTGCAGCAGCCCCTCGGCTGGGATCGCAGAGGGTTCAGCACAGACATCATCTCCGGCGGCTATCGTCTGAACTTCTATGTGGTTCCGGAGCCGGGTTCCCTCTTTACGCTGGCTTTCGGAGTCCTGTCTCTCTCTCTTCTTCTGAAACGAAGAAGGCGATAATCGCAGAGGCTGCGGCGGGGAGGTACATTAATCCGTCTCCCGGGAAAAAAAACGGGAGAGGAAGGAATAGCCGCTCAACGTAAAGAATATATTCGTCGCAATGAGTCAGGGCGCGTAGATAACGTTCTTCGCGCCCTGAACCCTTTCTGGTTTTTATCCTTCACCCCTTCCAAGGAGTCGCCTTTATCATGAGTGAAGAGAAGAACGACAGGCTGGAATCGTCCAACGGAGACGTCTCCCGCCGGCAGTTCCTCAAAGGGCTGGGAGGCGGGATCGCCGTCACGGGCGTTCTTGCTACCGCCACCGAGACAGAGACAGAGGCGCATCCCGCGCCGGAGCCTGCCTCTGCGTCCGCCGTTCAACGTCTGCGAGGTAAGGTGCGCGTCCGGCTCAACATCAACGGGCAGGAGATGACCGCGCTGGTAGAGCCTCGCACAACCCTCCTCAACACCCTGCGAGATCATCTGGACCTGACCGGAGCCAAGAAGGTGTGTGATCGCGGCTCGTGCGGATGCTGCACGGTTCTGGTAAACGACAAACCGGTCTACTCCTGCATGATGCTGGCAGTAGACGCGCAGGGCAAAAAGATCACCACCGTTGAAGGTCTTGGCACGCCGGAGAAGATGTCTCCCGTACAGGAGGCGTTCGTGGAGCACGACGCGCTGATGTGCGGCTTCTGCACGCCCGGCTTCGTGGTCTCTTGCACCGCGCTGCTGCAGAAGAACCGCAATCCGTCCCTGGAGGATGTGAAAAAAGCCTGTTCCGGCAACGTCTGCCGCTGCGGAACCTACCCCCATATTTTTGAGGCGGCTCTCGCCGCCGCGAAAAAGATGCGAGGAGCGTAACGATGCCAGGCTGGAAGAAACCTTCAGAAAACAGCGTGCTGGGCAAGCCGACACCCCGTCTGGACGGACCGGATAAGGCGACCGGCAGGGCAAAATACGCCTACGACATCAACCTGCCCGGACTGCTGCACGGGATGATCCTCCGCTCTCCGCACGCCCACGCTGAGATTGAGAGCATTGACGCCAGCGCCGCGGAAAAGATGCCCGGCGTGAAAGCCGTCATCATCACGGCGAAAGCCGGAGACCGCATGCGGTTTCAGGGGCAGGAGATCGGGGCGGTAGCGGCGGAGACCATCGAACGCGCTGAAGACGCCATCCGCGCCATCAAAGTCCGGTATAAAGTGCTTCCGCACGTCGTTCACGAATCGGTCGCCATGAAGCCCGGCGCACCGGTCGTGCGCAATAACGACCAGACCAACCTCTCCGAGCCAAACCGCACGGAGCGGGGCAACGTGACAGCGGGTTTTGCGGCGGCGAAGACCATCAGCGAAGGCTCCTACGGCTGCGAGGTTCGCACGCACCTGCCGCTGGAGACCCACGGCGTTACCTGCCGATGGGATGGTCCGGACAAGCTGACCTGCTGGGCTTCGACGCAGGGCGTCTTCAGCGTCCGCGATGAACTGGCGAACGCGCTGGGCATTCAGCCCGCCTCCAACGTAACGGTGATCACGGAGGTGATGGGAGGCGGGTTCGGCAGCAAGTTCGGCGCGGGCTATGAAGGCGTCATCTGCGCCCGGCTGGCGAAAGCCGCCAATGCGCCTGTCAAGTTGATGCTGACCCGCTACGAAGAGCAGTTAGCGGTCGGCAACGAGCGGTCGGGACACATGAAGATCCGTATCGGTGCGGACGCAGAGGGCAAGATCACCGCGATGGAGGCGACGATCCATGGCAGCGGCGGCATCGCCGGGGCAGGCGTCCCCTTCCCCTATATCTACCCGGTGGAGAATGTGAAAGTCGAGCAGCGCTCCGTCTACATGCACACCGGTCCCTCCCGCGCCTGGCGCGCTCCCGGACACACGGTCGCGTCGTTCCTGATGGAGTGCGCGCTGGAAGACCTCGCCATCAAAGCCGGCATAGACCCGCTGGAGCTGCGTCTGAAGAACGACCCGACTCCGATGCGCCAGAAGCAGTGGCGCGAAGGAGCGCGCCTGATCGGATGGGAGCGGCGAAACCCCCGTCCCGGACAGGGACCGCTCGCCGGCAACGGTCGTTATCGGCGCGGACTGGGATGCGGCGCAGCCATCTGGGGCGGCGGAGGCGGTCCCGGATCGCAGTGCCGCGTTACGATCAACCGCGACGGCACGGTGCTGGTGGAGATCGGCGTGCAGGACATCGGGACCGGAACGCGCACCTACTGCGGCATGATCGCGGCGGAGGAGCTGGGCATTCCGCTGAAATCTGTCCGCGCAAGCATCGGCAAGACCTACCTGGGTTACGGCGTTCCCTCCGGAGGCTCCGTCACTACCGCCTCCACCGCTCCCGCCGTCAAACGCGCGGCGGAGGCGGCGAAGAAGAGCCTTCTGGAGCAGGTCGCCCCGCAGATGGGCGTCTCACCCGACGATCTGGAGTGCGCCGGCGGCAAGGTCTTCTCCCGAACCGATCCGGCAAAGAGCGTCTCCTTCAAGGAAGCCTGCGCCCGTCTGGGCATGGAGGGCGCGGTGGGCAACGGCACGTGGGCGCGAGAGCTGCAGCAGAGCGGGGTCGCCGGAGCGCAGTTCGCTGAGGTCTCCGTAGACATCGAGACCGGACATGTGAAGGTGCTGAAGATCGTCGCGCTGCAGGACGGCGGCGTCATTCTCAACCCGCTGACCTTCAAGAGTCAGATCAACGGGGGCGTCATCATGGGGATCGGCATGGCGCTCTTCGAAGACCGCCATATGTGCCAGATCACCGGGCGAATGGTCAATCCGAACATGGAGTTCTACCAGATTCCGGGCACAATGGAGATGCCGGAGTTCGTCAGCGTTCCCTTCGAGAACCCCGACGCCACAGGGGTTACCGGGATCGGCGAGCCTCCCGTCATTCCCACCGCCGCCGCCATTCGCAACGCGGTGCTCAACGCCACCGGCGCCTATGTTAACACCGCGCCTATCACTCCCGCACGTGTCCTGCAGGCGCTTGCAGACGCCAGGAGAAGGGGATAATCCGATGAAATCCTTTGAGTTTGTCAATCCTGCCAGCCTGCGCAGCGCGATCAGCACATTGGCGAGTGCGGGTGAAAAGGCAAAGCTGCTCGCCGGAGGCATTGATCTGCTGGGCGAGATGAAGGACTACATTCAGCAGCCGGACATCGTGGTGAACCTGAAGACGGTTCCCGGACTGAACCGGCTGACCGCGGACCGGCGCGGACTGCGAATCGGTCCTCTGGTAACCCTCACCGAGATCGCGGAGCATCCCGTGATCCGGGCGAACTATACCGCGCTGGCGGAGGCGGCGGAATCGGTCGGCACGCCGCAGATCCGCAATGTAGGAACCATCGGCGGCAACCTGTGCCAGAGACCCCGCTGCTGGTACTACCGCGATGAAGCCGTCGTCTGCCTGAAGAAGGGCGGCTCGGTATGCTACGCGGTCGAGGGCGAGAATCAGTTTAACGCCGTGCTGGGCGGCGGTCCCTCCTGGATCGTGCATCCGTCGGACTGCGCCCCCGCGTTGATCGCGCTCAACGCCTCCGTCGAGATCACCGGACCGCAGAGGCGGCGCGTCGTCCCGCTGGAGAAGTTCTTCACGCTGCCAACGCAGAACGTCCTGCAGGAGACGATCCTGGAGTCGGGAGAGATCGTTACGCAGATCATCGTACCCGCGCCTGCCGCCGGCACCCGCAGCCACTATATGAAGGTGCGCCACAAGGAGTCGTTCGACTGGGCGCTCTCCGGGGCGGCGGTCATGCTGCAGCTTCGCAATCGCCGCGTAGCCGCCTGTCGGGTCGTGCTGAGCGGCGTCGCGCCGATCCCCTGGCGCTCTCCGGAGGCGGAAGCCGTTCTGCGCGGCAAAGCCGTAACGCCGCAGGTCGCCATGCAGGCAGGTCAGGCGGCGATGGCAAAAGCCCGTCCGCTCGGCAAGAACGCCTATAAAGTTCCCCTGACTCGCAATGTCGTGAAGCTGGCGGTGCTCAAGACCGCCGGCGTCTGAGGGGAGGGTGCTTATGGCAGATAACGAATCGGTATGGGTTCAGCCCGCGCGCTGCGCCCATATCCGCAGCAAGGCGATCTACATGGGGCTGTCCTTCCATCCGTCGGGCATGGAGAGCGGCGTGGAGCTTCCCTGCACCTGTCTGAAGACGATGCAGCTTTTCGGACCGGATGACGAGCCTGCCTCGCTGGAAGCCTGCAACTCCAGCCGCGCCTGTTTCGAAGCGGAAGGAGCCTGATCGTAAGGAGCCGGGAGAAACTCTCCGCCTGTCCGGGTCACCCTGTCCGGAAAGGGGGCGGAGATCGAATCCCGGCCCTCTTTACGCCCCCGCCTCTTCCCCGCCCGGCATTCCCGGACTATATTGTGGTAGAATGAACACATCCGGCGATGGGTCATTCATACTGCGGACACGGAGGAAGCGACCGGTGGAGTTCGTAAAGTTTTTCAATAAATGGCTGCACCTGATGAGTATGATCGGCGTACTCGGCGGGATCATCTTTGCCTGGCTCTCGCTCCGTAAGGCGGCAAAGTCGGACGATCCCGCCGCCGGCGAGTTCCTCCGACCGATTCTGCGCACATTTGGGATCAGCCTGGGTGTCTTCTGGATCGTTGCGCTTCTGACCGGCTTCTACAACTATTTTATTGTCATGGGCAGCGTTACCGGCGCCTACCACATGTACGCCGGGATCAAGATGATGCTGGCGATCCTGATGTTTCTGATCTCTCTGTATATGGCGCACCCGGGCAGCGGCGATGTTCCCGCGCTGAAGAAGCGGTTCAACTGGCTGGTCGCGCTGATCGTTCTGGGAGTGATGATCGTCGGGATATCCGCACATCTGAACCTGTCGCGCATCTCCGGAGCCTATATCAAACAGCCGGCTGAAGCGCTCGCCGCGCCCGTTCCGTGACGCTCTCCCCGGAGTTCCCTTTGAAGTTCCTCGAAATCACAACCATGGTTCTGGTTCAGGACATGGACCGGGCGCTGCGTTTCTATCGCGACATACTGGGTTTCACACTGCAGGACGAGGCGGAAGACTGGGCGATGTTCTCGGAGCGCGTGGGACTGATGCTCTCGCCAGAGCCGCTTCCGCTGGACAATCTGAACCTGAACGCGGTGACGCTCTCGCTGCGCGTGGAGGACGCCAACGCCGCTTATGCCGAGCTTATCCAGAAAGGAGTCGCCTTTCTGGTGCCGCCGACCGATGTGGGCGGCGCAATAGTCGCCTCGTTTCGCGACAGCGAAGGCAATATTTTACAACTGATACAGAACAATCTAGCGAACGAAGCAGTCATATAGGTTATATCCTCCGGAGTGGCAGATGAATTCGGCTCGACTGCAGGAAGGCTCTCTTCTTGGCGGACGCTACGAAATTCTGGAGATTGTCGGCAAGGGCGGCATGGGAACCGTCTACCGCGCGCGCGACAATCGCCTGGAGATCATCGTCGCCGTCAAGGAGATGCAGGAGAGAGCGGAGACCAGCCACGAACTGGAGGCGGCGGTCCGCCAGTTCGAGCGGGAAGCCAAGCTGCTCGCACAGCTCACCCACCCCAACCTGCCCCGTGTTACCGACTACTTTGTGGACGGAACCCGCTGGTATCTCATCATGGAGTTTATCCAGGGTTCCACGCTGGAGAGCAGACTGCGCGAGTGCGAAGGACAGCCCCTCCCTCTGATGGATGTGTTATCCTGGGGCATTCAGCTTGCCGATGTGCTGGACTTCCTGCATACGCAGAATCCGCCGATCGTCTTCCGCGATATGAAGCCGGCGAACGTGATGCTTCAGCAGGATGGAGTGATCCGGCTGATAGACTTCGGCATCGCCCGACGCTTCCAGGCAGGGGCGACCAAAGATACGCTGCTCTACGGTAGTCCCGGCTACTCCCCGCCGGAGCAGTATGGACGCTCACAGACCGATCCCCGCTGCGACATCTACGCGCTGGGAGCGACGCTGCACCATCTCCTGACGGGCAGAGACCCTGCGATCACCCCCTTTAAATTTCCGCCGCTGCGCTCCCTCTCCACCGCCTTCCCGCCCTCGCTGGAGACCCTGATCGCGCGGTGCGTGGAGATGGAGCCGGAAAAACGGGTGCAGTCTGCTGCGGAGGTGCGTGACAGCCTGATCCATATCCGCAGCGCCGTCATCGCGGCGGAGGGCGTCCGAGCGAACCTGCTCCAGAATCATCCCGCGCCGGCTCCCACCGCCCCCGCTCCGGGCGCGAAGAGCGTCTCCAGCCGGCTGCCGGCTACGCCGTCGCGAGGCAGGAGACGCTGGGTCGCTGTCTCGCTGATCGCCGCGCTTCTGATGCTTGGCGCGGGCATGACGGCGATGCGTCTGCGCGCGCCGTCCCGGGTTGTACAGGCGGCTCCGCCGGCGTCAACGGATAACGCCTCGAAGGCGATCCCCACCCCCGAACTGCCGCCGTCTCCGCGCAGCCTGGAACCCGGAACATTGAATATCACCAGCAGTCCCAGCGGAGTGATGCTCGAACTGAACGGGCAGCCGCTCGGACGCACGCCGTTTCAGCGCGGTCAGGTTCCTCCGGGAAAACATATTATCAAACTGATCCCCGCAGCGGAGAGCGGTCTGCTACCGGTTACGCGCGAGATCGAGCTTCAGCCGGGACAGACCCTTCTTGTTACCATCAACCTCTACGAACCGCAGGAGAGGGACAGAGCGATCGCGCAGATCGTCCGCGTTGACGCGCAGATCAGCAGCGATTCGCAGGCAGGCGGCTCCAATGCCCTGCGGGGCGTAACGATCAATATCGCCTTCCGCGTTCAGAACGCCGCTGGCAAGAGCGGAACCATCGGCGCATTCTTCTACGGTGCGGACAGGACGACGCCCCTCTCCCCAGCGATGGGCTTCGACACCTACAAAAACAGCGAGGGACAGCTCTGCGTCTCCCGCTCCTACACCGCCATGAACGACACACAGGACTTTCCCTCCTACCAGCTCTTCATCCCCGAAACCGTCTTCACGGCTCCCTACCCGCAGATGACCTACCGGATCATCGTCTTTCTGGAGGGGAAAGCCATCGGACAGTCGGACATCCTTCCTCTCGTCTCCACTCCCTGATTCTCAGCGAAAATCGGGCTTTTTTTACGTTTAGCCTAAAAAAATAGGTCTTTCGGCTCAGGCGCAGACCGCTCCGCCTTCTGTAAAATAGGGTATAAAACAGGTCACCTCATTTCAGGAGCGGCAGATGGCAGTCTGGACAATATACCGGATGTTCAAGGAGAGCGTGAATCGGTTCGGCTCTCGCCCGGCGCTCGGTTTCAGGGAGGGCGGCGAATACCGATCCCTGACCTATCAGGAGGTGTGGGAGAGGGTGCAGGCTCTTCGCCGGGGCTTGTCAGCTCTCGGCGTGAAAAAGGGCGAACGGGTGGCGATCCTGTCGGAAAACCGATACGAATGGGCGGTCACGGACCTGGCGGCGCAGAGTCTGGGCGTGGTAACGGTTCCGATCTACCCGACGCTTCCCGCCGCGCAGGTGGAGTATCTGGCGCGCGATTCGGCGGCGCGGGTTCTGTTTGTATCCGACACGAAGCAGCTCAAGAAGGCATTGCAGCTGCGTCCGAATGTCCGAACCCTCGATCATATCGTGCTGATGAGCGGAGCCGCGCCGGAGGGCGTGCATACCTTTGAACAGCTCCTGAGGATGGGACGGGAGGCGGACATCTCCGATGAGATGCTGGATGAGCAGGAGACTTCCGTCTCCCCGGACGATATCGCCACGCTGATCTATACCTCCGGCACCACCGGCGAGCCGAAGGGAGCCATGCTGACCCATACAGGGCTGCTGCACACCGGCTTCGCCGCGCGTCAGATCGTCGAACTGAATGAGAACGATCTCTTCCTCTCCTTCCTGCCGCTGTCGCACATCATTGAGCGCGTCGGCGGACACTACCTGCCGCTCTCCATCGGCGCGCAGATCGTCTACTCCGAGGGCGTGATGTCCATCGGCAAGGAGCTTCCGACGGTGCGACCGACCATCTTTCTCTGCGTGCCCCGCCTGTTCGAGCATATGCAGGAGCGCGTTCAGGACGAGATCGCCAGAGCGCCGGAGAAGCGGCGCAGGATCGCACAGTGGGCGCTGGAAGTGGGAGATCAGGTCGCGCGGCGGAGGCGAGAAGGCAGAGGGGTCAGCCCGATTCTGGCGATCAAGCATATGCTCGCCGACAGGCTCGTTCTGAGCAAGATTCGCGAAAAGGTCAGCGGGGGCAGACTGCGCTTCTTTGTCGCGGGGGGCGCGCCTCTGAACCCGGAGACGGCAAAGTTCTTTGAGTCGCTCGGTCTGCTGATCCTGGAAGGGTACGGCTTGACGGAGTGCCCGGTCACCAATCTGAATCGCCCCGATAAGCGTCAGATCGGAACGGTCGGACCCACGCTTCCCGACATGGAGGTGAAGATCGCCCCGGACGGTGAGATCCTTGCGTGCGGACCGAGCCTGATGCGCGGCTACTTCGGCAAGCCGGAGGCGACGGAGGCTGCCATAGACACCGACGGATGGCTGCATACCGGAGATATCGGAGAGATCACCCCGGAGGGGATGCTGAAGATCACCGACCGCAAGAAAGATATCATCGTGCTGGCGAACGGGAAAAACGTCGCCCCGCAGCCGATCGAAGCCCTGATAAAGCAGAGTCCCTATATCGGCGAGGCGGTGTTGATCGGAGACAAGCAGAACGTCATCACGGCGATCATCGTTCCGGCATTCGACCGCTTGAAGGCGTGGGCAAAGAGTCTGGAACTGCCGACCGGCAATCTGGAGGAGCTTGTGCGCCGGGCGGAGACACGGAAGCTGATCAAAGAGGAGATAGACCGCTTGTCGATGAATCTCGCCGACTTCGAGCGAATCAAGCGTTTTGAGATCGTTTCGCAGCCCTTCACCATCGAAGGAGGAGAGCTGACCCCGACCCTGAAAGTCAAGCGCAAGGTGATCGCCCAGAAGTACGCCGCGCTGATCGAGCAGATGGCGCGTTAGGTCCCGCTGCGAACCGGTCTTAGTCTGGCAGCCCGGAAGGAGCCGTACAGGATCAGACCGAACGGAACCCACCAGATCAGGTCGTTGGTCAGGATGGTAACCCCGGCGATCCAGGGAAGCTCTCCCTTCCCGGCTGCCCAGACAAATCCAATGGGACCGAAGATCTTGCCCATCAGCCCTACCAGCACAATGGGCCAGTGGCGGTACGGGTCGGTGGCGGCGCAGGCATACCCGACGCCGTAGACGCCCACGATCATGCCGACGCATTGCCAGATCGCCGGATAGTTCGGCGGCTCCATCCCGATCCACTGAAAGGGAAGAGTCGGGAACAGAACGACAAAGCCGCCCCAGAGCAGATTATAGACCGCCGCCAACCGGAGCGCAGCCGACATCCAGCTCTCCGCAGGCTCATTCTCGCTCATTCTCTCTCCCCCGTGTCCCTCGCTACTCTCTCCTCACACATACGCAGAGCGCGCTCCGTCTGCTCCGGTGAAACTGTCTTCAGGGGCTGCGCTCCTGCCGCTAGAAGCCGGCTCTCTCCCCCTCCTGCCGATCCGATTACAAAGACGGGCTTTCCCTGCTCTGCCGCCTGAAGACAGTGCCGCTCCATCTGCCCGCCCGGTCGAGTGTATCCTGCGAATACCGCCTCTGCCAGCGCAAAGATAATCTGATCCCTCCGGCGATTGTGATGCGCAATCATGTGCGCTTCAGGAGGAAAGGGGGTCAGCGTCAGGTCGCGCTGCGTATCGTATTCGACGCGCCAGATTCGTGCCGCTGGGAAGAGTGCATGCGACAGCCCGCTTGGAAACCCCTTCCAGAGACCGCAGTCCAGCACATAGCAGACGCTCCCCCCGTTTCGCAAAGATGCCAGCGCACTGCGTTGATAGGCAGGGCGGTTGTGTCCGGTAACGGGCAGCCATCCCCGCAACGCCGCCGCTGCCACGATCCGGTCACACGCCTTCAGCGTCTCATCCGGAGCGTCGTTGGAGTTGGCAACGACAAAACGGCGTCGCTGCAGCAGAGAGAGGTTCCCGTAGACATAGAGAACAGGCGGAGGATCGTCCAGACATCTCAGCAGCGGAAGGGGATAGGTCGCATCCTGCAAGGTGAGGAGTGTTACGCCCGCTCGCTGAAGCCTGCGCGCATGCTCCAGCGCACGGCGACTTCGACGGGAGACCTCCTGCTGAAGGCAGGAGACGCTCCGGTCAACCAGATGGTACTCCTGCCGCCACTCATCGGCAGAGAGTGTTAAAAACTCCTCCGGCGACCGGCGAAGCACCGCGTTTCGCTGCAGAATCCCTCCGAGACGCCTCTCCCCGATTCCCGGAACCTCGCTGAGCAGGAGAACAAACGGCAGGATGTCCATGAGAATATCTCTGCGCGTAAAAGGAACAACCCGGCATACTCTATCGCCGAAACCCGCCTTTCAGGAAACGTGTAACGCTCTCCGTCTCTGGCGCGTCTAATGCAGTGAACAGTCTCCCTCGTTCAGGAACGGTCTTCCAGCGGAACTCACCTGACGCTGGAAGACTGTCCACCTCTCGCGTTGAGAGGATGATCGAGCCGACGTGCGTCAACAACTCCCCGCTTCATTCGCGCCTTAAACGATGGACTCGTGTTCATCGCCTTAACCTGGCTGTCGGGGCTGAGATTGCTTCGGTCGCCTTAGGCTCCCTCGCGAGGACAGAAATGGGATGATTCTCGCTCCCTCAGATCACTCCCTGAATATTCCCTTCTGAATCCACGTCCATGCGAAACGCTGCCGGGACCGCGGGGATCCCCGGCATGGTCATGATCTCGCCGCAGAAGACCCGCACAAACCCCGCCCCCGCCGCCAGTTCCGCCCCGGTTACCGGCAGGATGAAACCGGACGGACGCCCGCGCAGAGTCGGATCGTGTGAAAGCGAGTACTGCGTCTTGGCAAAACAGACCGGAAGCTCTCCGTAGCCCCACTTCTCAAACTGCCGCAGGCGAGGCTTCACGCCCGTCTCATACCGTACGCCCTCCGCGCCGTAGACCTGCGCCGCGACGCACTCGATCTTCTCTGTCAACTTCATCGAAGGCGAATAGAGCGGTTGAGCACGAGAGGGCTGCTGCAACGCCGCACGATCCACGCATTCTGCCAGTTGAGAGCATCCCGCGCCCCCCAGCGCGTACCCCTCGGAGACCGCCACCTCCGCCGCGCCATATGCGGAGGATACCGCGCACAGGGTCTCCAGTTCCCTGTCGGTGTCGGATGGGAAGCGGTTGACGGCGACCACGGGAGTCACGCCAAATCGCCGCACTATCTCCAGATGCGCCTTCAGATTGACGGAGCCGGTCTCCAGTGCAGAGAGATCTTCCTGCTGAAGCTCTTCGGGCAGGGGCTTTCCCGGGACCAGACGGTACTTCCCGCTGTGCGCCTTCAATCCGCGCACAGTCGCCACAATCACCGCGACATCGGGATAGCAGCCCAGCGCGGGAGCCACCAGATGCATGAACTTCTCGAACCCCAGATCGGAGCCAAATCCCGCCTCCGTCACCACATAGTCCGCCAGTTTCAGCGCAAGCCGATCTGCCAGGATCGAACTGCAGCCGGTCGCGATATTGCCAAACGGACCGGTATGGATGAAGAGCGGGGTCTCCTCCAGCGTGCGTATGAGGTTGGGCAGCAGGGCGTCGCGCAGAAGGACCAGCATTGCGCCGGAAGCGTTGAGGTCGCGGGCGGTGATCGGCTGATCTGCGCGGGAGACGCCGACGACCACGCTCCCCAGCCGATGCCGCAGATCGTCCACACTCAGACTTAGGGAGAGCAACGCCATGATCTCGGAGGCGGCGGTGATCTCAAACCCCGTCTCGCGGGGGATCCCGTTTGACCTGCCCCCCAGCCCGGTAACGATTCTCCTCAGAGACCGGTCGGTGACATCCAGCACGCGATTCCAGCAGACCCCGTGCGGATCGAAGTCCAGCGCGTTGCCGTAGTGTAGATGCGCCTCGATCATGGCGGCGAGGAAGTTATGCGCGCTGGTAACGGCGTGAGAGTCCCCGGTAAAGTGCAGGTTCAGGTCTTCCGCCGGGATCGCCTGCGACCTCCCGCCGCCCGCTGCTCCCCCCTTCATGCCGAAGGTCGGTCCGAGCGAGGGTTCGCGCAGGCAGACCGCCGCTCTCCTGCCGATAAAGCGCAGACCGTCGCCGAGACCGATGGCGGTTACAGTCTTCCCCTCTCCTGCCGGCGTGGGTGTGATCCCGGTAACGACGATCAGTTTTCCGTCGGGACGGTCGCGCAGGCGATCCAGAGCCTTCAGACCGATCTTTGCCTTGTCCTGCCCGTAGAACAGAACCTCCTCGTCCAGCAGCCCGTAGTTGCGGGCGATTCGCCAAAGAATCTCGCTCAAGGAGAGATCTCCTCTCAATACGCAGTATCGCTAACCATCTTCACGGGTTCTATTGTGGCAAAGCAGCCGCGTTTATACAGACCTCACCTTTACCAGACAAACTCCAACCCGAACAGTTTTGCCTTCTCCATGCGGAAACGTAGCAGGATAGCGGCTCCCTCCGGATGTCCGATATCCTCCTGCCCGTTCCAGACTACTGTCCTTCGATAATGATCTCCGACGAGAGGCTTGACATCCGCGAAGGTTCTGCCGGGCAGCGGTTTTCCCTGCATATCCGCCACCTCCACCATCAGACTGCCTGCCCGCTGCGTCAGAACATTGATCCGCAGTTTTCTCCCCGGCGGATAGAAAGCCACCGTAGCAAACTCTCCGCGCACCGGAGCCTCCAGTGCCGCCAGACGCCCTTTATGCCAGACCGCCAGTCCCGGTGCAAACCGGAAGCGTCCGCGCGGGTATTTATGCGGCACATTATAACCGGTATAGGGCAGCACGAAACGTCCATCGGGAAGCTCTACCAGGTCGGGATGCGTGAAGATGGCGCCTCCATCCCATTGCCCGAAGGGAGCGGTCTCAAAGACGGGCGAACCGGGCAGATAGTGCCAGATTTTGCCGTTGTGACTGGATGCCAGCGCGATGCTGGTTGTGTCGTCGCTGGCATGCCAGATCGCTGGAAACATCAGATGTTGATCCGGCGCACCGGGAATGCTCGTGCGGCAGTTAGTATAGAGCAGATCGTTGGGCAGCATCTCCGGACCCGGCTCCAGGATCACCTCCGAGAGAGGGAATCTACGAAAATCCGCACTTTCGCTGCGTCCGATCGAGCGGCGTCCCACTCCTCCGGCGTCTCCTCCCCACCAGACCGTATTCTCTCCCGGGGCGCGCGGCGAGCGCGCCCCGATCATATAGTTGCGCGTATACAGGACATAGCGGAAAAGCCTGCGGTCATAGTAAGCAACAAGCTGCGTGTCGCTGTGTTCGACGCTAAGCGGCTCGGGCAGGGTCGTCCAGCGCAAACCGTCGGGAGATACCAGTCCCCGGATTGCATAGACATGCCCCACATCTTTGCGCTCCGCGCGCGGCTCCCATCCATCCGGTCGCTGTTTTCGATAGGCTTCGAACGCTTCCCGGCTGATCGTGTCGAGTATGACGCCCTTGTACCGTTCCGCCTCCGGAGCCGAAGGATCGCGGAACACGGCTCCGGGATTGGCGTCTATCAGGTTGTTCTTTCTGCTGCCCTGAAACTCCACCAGACCAAGCTCAGGCCGCTCCCAGCGTATGCCGTCCTCCGACTCAAAGTAGCAGGGTCCGGCAGCGCATACCCCCCAGAGACGGTATCTTCCCTCATGCGCGTGCAGCGTAAGGAGGCTGATCCCCTTGCCGTTCTTCTCCCACTCCTTTTCTGGTTCAAGGATCGGTCCGACACGCTCTGCGGGCTGCGCCATGATCCGAATTCCGTGCGGATAGTCGAAGCGCCGGAAATGGGCTTCCTCCGGCGCTTCGTCTCCTCTCACAGTAACGTTCTCGCCTCGGGCGTTGAACCATCCAAAGCCGCCCGGACGTACATAGAACCAGTTGGTGAAGACGATCCGGTTTCCCGCAAGTTCATACGGCTCGCCGGTT
>CALLMM010000008.1 GCA_938005745.1 uncultured Chthonomonadales bacterium
GGGGGACCGCTGGCGATCGGGCTGGGCAACGAATCGGTAACAGAGGTCGGGCTGACGACGCATTTCACCTACGGGATGCCTGTGATCCCCGGATCGGCGGTCAAGGGGCTGTGCCGGCGGGGCGCGCTCCTGCTGCGCAACCAGGACAAAATATCGCAGGAGCAGTTTCTGGCGATCTTTGGGGATACGCAGGGCGCCTCCTTCTTCACCTTCTGGGACGCCTGGTACGACCCGGCGAGCGTGAACGGAAAGCCGTTTCATCGCGACGTGATCACAGTGCACCATCCGGACTACTACGGCAACCAAGGGAAGAATGGGTGGCCCACCGACTTTGACGATCCCAACCCGGTTCCGTTTCTGGTGGTGAAGCCGGGGGCGAAGTTTCTGTTTGCGATCGAGGCGCCAGATGAGCCATGGGGGAGGTTCGTGCAGGAGCTGATCCGGTGGAGCTTGCGCTATCTAGGCGCGGGCGGAAAAACCAACGCGGGCTACGGCTGGTTTGATGTGCAGAATGCGGTAGTTCAGACCGTATCGCCTTCTGCCGGGGCTTCCTCAGGTGTTATCGTGGACCATGAGATATGGATGAACGTAACAGTCATATTTGAAGCCGGCAGGCAAGAGCTGAAGGCGACCTATGAAGGCAAGACCGCCTCTGTTACTCTTCCCGATTCACGGCGCATAATGGACAGCCTTCCCGAAGCGGCGCGCAACCAGCTGCAGGATAAGAAGAGACGAAAGATACCGGCTGATGTGGAGGTAAAGGCGGTCGGCGGAAGCCGCTACACCATTACGCGGATCATACCCAAGGAGTAGTACATGAAGATCATCACATTCCTTGGTACGGGAAACTATTCCGAGACGACCTATGTTTATGAAGGAAAACGTCATCAAACGAAGCTCTTTCCGGCGGCGTTAAGCCGCTTTTTTTTACCGCAGGAGCTTCTGGCGGTCGTTACGACAAAGGCGAAGGATAAGTGGCTGGAGACCCTGCAGGAGGAGATGAAAGATCTGCTGGTGCGCGTTACGCCGGTGGATATTCCCGATGGAAGATCGGAAAGGGAGGTGTGGGAGATCTTTGACGCGATGACGGAGCACCTGCAGAAGGGGGACCGGGTCGTGTTCGACATCACGCACTCTTTTCGCACGCTGCCGATGCTGGCTTTTATCGCCGCCGCCTACCTGCGCGTGGCGCGCGGCGTGCAGATCGAGGGGATCTACTACGGCGCCTACGACGCACGTAATGAGCAGACGAATGAGTCGCCCGTATTTGACCTGACCTCCTTCCTGCAGCTTCTGGACTGGACGACGGCGGCGGAGTATTTCCGCAGGACGCTGGACGGTCGGTTCCTCGGTGAGATGCTGAAAGGCGTACAGCAGACGATGCGGTCGGCAGAGACGCAGGCGCAGGGCGACCTGCCCACCAAGCTCAAGGGCGCGGGGCAGGCGATGGTGGAATCGGCGCAGGCGGTGATGCTGACGCAGCCTTATGCGGTGATGGACAGTTCGAAGAAAGTCCTGCAAAGACTGGATGCCGCACGGGGGGATGCGGCGGCGTATGCCCGCCCCTTTGCGGTTCTGCTGGATATTGTGCGGGAGGAGCATGCGCCGCTCGCGCTGGCGGATCCGAACGATCCCCGGCAGGCGCTTGTTCGCCAGTGGAGATTACTGGACGGCTATTTCCGACGGGAGCAGGCGGTGCAGGCGGTGACGCTGGCGAGAGAGTGGATCGTCAGCCTGTTCTGCTGGAGACTGCAGAGAGACGGCGCGGACAGGCAGGCGCGCGAAGAGGTTGAACGCGCCTTCAACAGCATTACCGGCAATCAGGAGCGCAGGGAGGCGGCGGACAGAAACGATCCGTTGATCCGTTCCCTGCTGGAGATGGAGGGGATCGAGGAGGTGAAGTCCCTCTGGGACGATCTGACGATAATAAGAAATCAGATCGCGCACTGCGGCATGCTCAGGGATAAGATACCTGCGGACCGCCTGCATCGAAACGCGCTGAATCTGCGTGAGAAGGTCGAGCGGACAGCACAGACGTTCGGGCTGACGGGAGAGGAGGAGTGAGAGCCATGCGGGCGATATTGACGACGGTCGGCACCTCTCTGTTGAACAATGCCAGGCGAGCGAGCGGTAAACAGGAGCTGAATGAGACGGAGCTGATTCACTATCTGCGGGGGGAGAAACCGGCGAAAGCCAGCGCGGAGACGAACTCGCTGTCGCATCTTATCGAAAAGGGAGACCGGATCGTCCTGATTCATTCGCAGACAGAGGAGGGCAGGCAGTGTGCGCAGATCCTGGCGAAGTTCTACCGCAGCGAGGGATACCAGGTGGAGACGGTGGAGATCGCCCACCTGAACTATACGGAGAGCCAGTTCAAGGTGCGCGGTCTGCGCAGCCTGGTGATTGCACTAGCGGATCAGATTCGGATACACCGCAATCGGGGATATGAGGTGATCATCAACGCAACCGGCGGTTTCAAGGCGGAGGCGGCGTATGCCACGCTGGTCGGTCTTCTGATGGATGCGAAGGTCTACTACATCTATGAGGCGTTTCAGGAGATCGTGGAGATGCCTCCGATCCCACTGGACTGGGACTACTCGCTGTTTTCGGAGCATGAGGATCTGTTTGTGTGGCTAGAGGGCGACTATCGCGATAAGAGGGAGGCAGCTCCGCGCACAAAGGAGCTACCTCCGAGGGCGCGCATGCTGATAGAGGAGGAGGAGGGAATGGTGACGCTGTCGGCGGTCGGAGCCGCGCTGCTGGAGGCGTATCGGGAGTTCAAGGCGAAGATGCAGGGCGTTCCGACGCTGCTGTCCAGTCGGGCGCGGCAGACCTACCGGGATGCGGACCCGACGACACGCGCGCTGTACGATTCGATGCTGGAGCGGCTCTCCCGGGGACTGTGGCGGTCTTCGGCGGAGTGGGTGGGGGACAGCGGGCTGCTGGTGTGGCCCCGGGGAGGCGTGCGTGAGCGCGTGATCTTCTATGAAGACGATGCAGGCAGTATTCGCGTTTGCGAACTGGCGCTGCATGGGGGCAGCTATGAAAAGTTAATGGATCGGAAGCCGAGACGTTCTGATTACGCAAACTTTGATGCATGGCAGGAGGAAAGGTAGTTGATCGTTGTGAACTTTGCGCATCCGCTGACGAAGGAGCAGCGGGAGGCTCTGGAGCGGATGTCCGGGCAGACGATTGAGCGCGTGACGGATATCCCGACGCACTTTGACCCCGGACAGTCGTTTGTGGAGCAGGCGCGCTGCCTGATAGATGCGGTCGGATTGTCTGCAGAAGAGTGGCAGACGCTGCCGATCGTTGTGAACCTGCCGACGCTGCATGTGATTGCCGCACTGGCTCTGGCGGAGATACACGGGCGGAGCGGCTATTTCCCGACAGTGATACGCCTGCGTCCGGCGGAGGACGCGGTTCCGCCCCGGTACGAAATGGCGGAGTTGATCAACCTGCAGGCGGTTCGTGATCAGGCGCGGTCGCGCCGCCTCTGATCCGCAAGGCAGCAGAGAGGCATCTATGTCCCGCAACTACTATGTGCTATCCACCGGCAGGCTCAAGCGCGAGGCGAACACGCTCTATCTGGAGACGAACGAGGGGCGGCGACCGATCCCGATCGAGGATGTGGACAGTCTCTATGCGTTCGGAGAGCTGGAACTCAACACGAAACTGTTGAACTTTCTGACCCGCAGCCGGGTTCCCCTGCACGTGTTCAACTACTATGGCTACTACGCGGGGACCTACTGTCCGCGCGACTATCTGCATTCCGGGTTTCTCGTGGTGCAGCAGGCGGATCACTATCGCGAACGGGAGAAGCGGATGACGCTGGCGCGCGAACTGGTGCGAGGCGCGGCGCACAGCCTCTCCCGCACGCTCGCCTACTACCAGCGGCGCCGGGAGGCTCGCCCGGATGACGACGACCCCGCGGAAGAGACGGATATGCTGGAGGATCTCTCCGACGAGATGGAGGAGGAGCAGGACGGTTTCGGCGATCTGGAGGAGGCTTCGTACCCTGCGGAGGAGGCGGAGACGCAGGATATCTCTGCAGAAAGAGAGGCGGACTCTGCGGGGCTGACCGAAGGGGAGACGGCGGAGAGGGCGGAGGACACCCCGGAACCCCCAGACAACTGCGATGGGGTGGATGCGCTGACAATGCCGGAGACGTTTGTTCCAGCGGAGTCGGTGCAGCATGCGCTGGATACCATCTCCTCCCTGACGGAGAGGCTGGATGCGGCACAGACGCCCGATGAGCTGCGCGGGCTGGAGGGGAAGATGCGCCTGAGCTACTACAGCGCGTGGCGTTATATCCTGCGCGAAGGGGAGGGACTAGACTTCACCCGACGTGTGCGACGTCCGCCCGATAACATCGTCAATGCGCTGATCTCGTTCGGCAACGGGTTGCTCTATGCCGCCTGTCTGACAGAACTGTATCGTACCCAGTTGACGCCGACGATTAGCTACCTGCATGAACCGGGAACGCGACGGTTTTCGCTCGCACTGGATCTGTCAGAGATCTTCAAGCCGTTGATTGTAGATCGGGCGATCTTCACGCTGTTGAACACCCGACAGCTGCAGGCAAAGCACTTCGATAAGCGATTGAACTACTGTTATCTGGGGGAGGCTGGTCGGAAGATCTTTATCAAGGCGTTTGAGGAGAAGCTGCAGTCAACGTTGTACCATCGCCAGTTGAAGCGGCACGTCTCCTATCAGCGGCTGATCCGTCTGGAGTGCTATCGTCTGATACGTCATCTGACAGATGCGGAGCCGTATCGTGCTTTTCGCGCCTGGTGGTAGCGCGGAGCCGATCGTTTTGATGGGAGAGGGAAAGGAATGTATGTGATTCTGGTCTATGATGTGGGAGAGGAGCGTGTCGCACGCGCATGCAAGTTCTGCCGCCGGTTTCTGACGTGGGTTCAGAACTCAGTATTCGAGGGAGAGTTGACGGTCAGTCAACTCAAGCGGGTAGAGAGCGGTCTGAAAGAGATCATGGAGCTGGATAAGGATTCGGCGTTGATCTATGTGTTGCGCGAAGAGCGCTGGATGGATCGGCGCAGTATCGGGGTCAAGAAGGGAGAGCCGACCAATCTGTTGTAGCGGCTAAAAATGGTAATTTTCGAGTCGTCGGGCGCCGATAGCGGGTAGCTGAGCGTGACCCCGACGACTCTTTTTTTACGATTCAGGGGTTGCACAGCGCGTAGAAATGTTGTAGAATAGGGGCAGTTCGTGCAGGGCGGTCTGTATCTTGTGGTTCTGCCCTTTTCGCCCACAGGATGTAGGCTTTTAATCGAACCAGCGTGGAATTGAAACATGTAAGGATTAAGAGGGTTCTGATCAACCACGCTCATTCTTTTAATCGAACCAGCGTGGAATTGAAACGAGATATAAAAGGGGAGGCTATCAAAAACATTCGTGAGCTTTTAATCGAACCAGCGTGGAATTGAAACACATACTTGCCGTTAAACCGAGTGAG
>CALLMM010000009.1 GCA_938005745.1 uncultured Chthonomonadales bacterium
CAGCCGGCGCGCAGCGCGGGCAGCTTCACCGTCAGCGTCTCGCCCGGCTGCAGCCGCAGAGGAGCCGCCGGGAACCAGACCGCGATATTCGGCTCCTTCGCGTGCGCGGGGGAGAGCCGCCATCCGCCCTGCACGCCGATAATCTCAAAGCTGCTGGCATAGCGCGGCAGGTAGTGGTTGGCTTCGGCATGCCGGAAGGCGATGTTCTCGGTCCTGCCGTCGGCGCGCTGCACCGTGGCGGAGAGGGAGAGAGAGCCGCCCTCGCTGCCCGGTCGGAAGAGGGAGCCGTTATGTTCGGCATGGGGCAGCAGCTCCAGGCGCAGCGCGGCGACCCATTCGGTCTGCGGCGTCAGCGTGATGGTCGCGTCGGCGGGCGCGCGTTCGGTGAAGAGAATGCTGCCGTCCGGCTCGATCCGGTATCCGGGAGGCGTCTTCGCGCCGGCGACCGTTACCTGCGGATTCGCCGGCGTCTCCCAGCCCTGCGGGTGTTTCGCGAGAAACGCCTCGCCCTGCTCGCGCCAGCGGGAGAACGACTCGCGCGCGGGATCGGTCTGCAGAAGCGGTTCGGTCTTCGCGGCAGTCTGCGCGAATCGCTGCCGCTGCCGCTCGATGCGCTCCTTCAGGTAGCGGCTCTCGACGAAGATCTCCGGCGGAAACGGCGAGTCGTTATCGTAGCCGCGCAGGTCGGGATTGGGCGTATAGCCGTAGTCGGCATAGACGCCCCACTGCTTCACATCGGCGAAGAACGCCGCCAGTGAATAGAAGTCCTTCTGCGTGAAGGGATCGTACTTGTGGTCGTGGCACTCAGCGCAGGCGAGGGTCGAACCGAGCCACGCCATCCCGACGGTGCGCACGCGGTCGGCGGCGTACTTGGCAAGGTACTCTTTCGGCTGCGCGCCGCCTTCGCGGGTCATCATATTCAGCCGCAGGAAGCAGGTGGCGGTGCGCGTTTCGGGGGTGGCGTCGGGCAGCAGGTCGCCGGCGATCTGCTCGCGGGTAAAGCGGTCGAAGGGCTTGTTCTGATTAAAGGAGGCGATCACATAGTCGCGGTACGCCCAGGCGTTCTGGTTCTGGTCGCCGTGAAATCCGACGGTATCGGCGTAGCGCGCCACATCCAGCCAGGGAACCGCCATCCGCTCGCCGTAGTGCGGCGACGCCAGCAGCCGGTCCACCAGCTTCTCATAGGCGTTGGGAGCGCGGTCCGCCACAAAGGCGGCGACCTCCTCCGGCGTCGGCGGCAAGCCGATCAGGTCGAGGGAGAGACGCCGGATCAGCGTGCGGCGGTCTGCCAGAGGCGAGGGCTTCAGCCCGTTCTGCTCCAGCCGCGCAAAGATAAAGCGGTCAATGGGGTTGACGGGAGGAGGGGACGCGGAGCGCAGGACGGGCAGCGCGGGGCGTCGGGGAACGATATACGCCCAGTGCGCCTGATACGGCGCGCCCTCCCGGATCCAGCGCGTCAGCAGGCTCTTCTGCTCCGGTGTCAGCTTCTTGTGCGAGGCGAGGGGCGGCATGATCAAGCCGGGGTTTTTCGTCTGGATACGCGCCGTCAGCCCGCTCTTCTCCGGTCTGCCCGGAACGATCGCCCCGCGCTGCACCGCCGACTCGCGCAGATCGAGGCGCAGGTTCGCCTTCAGGGTGTTTCTGTCCGGTCCATGACAGGGGAAGCAGTTCTCCGACAGGATCGGGCGGATGTCGCGGTTGAACTGCAGCTTCGCCGGGCGAACAGAGCGCGCCTGCTGCGCGGCGACCGGCAGCAGCGCGGTCAACAGCAGGCAGAGCATCAGCGCGGTTCGAGGCGAGCGCAAAAGGGAAGGCGGCGTCACCGGGGTTCTCATAACGCTGGCATCTCTCCGAAAAGTTGTGATGGGTCTCTTGCAGGATTCTCTTCGCCCTGCGCCTCCTCCTTCCTGATCTTTGTGCTGTCTGCGTTTCGAGACGCCCTTCTCCTGCCGCCTCACACGCGCAGCAGGAGGAGTGCCTTCTTCGTAAGGCGAACAGTGCGGCAAGATACCCCCGCCTCCGGCATGCGAGACGGGCTGAGAGGATGACATGCAGACACGGGATATTCTGGACCTGACGTCGGCAACGCTGGTCGTCCGCGAAGATGCGCCGCCTGTGGAGCGCACCGCCGCCGACACGCTACGGGAGGAGATCGAGCGGCGCACCGGCGTGAGATGGCGCATCGGGACGCAGTGGTCGCGAGCCGGCTGGTCGGTCGCCCTCTTTTCGGGAGAGGAGCCTGCGCTGCACGGCGTCCCCGTCCCGGACGGACTGCGCGCGGAGGTGCCGGAGAGCTACGCCCTCCGGACAGACCGCGCCGATCTGGAGCGTCCCGTTCTCTGGATTCGGGGAGCCGACCCACGAGGCGCGCTGTTTGGAGTCGGGCGCGTCCTGCGAAATCTGCTCTGCCAGCCGGGAAGCGTCCGCCTGACCGCGCCCCTGGATCTCGCCTCTGCCCCCCGCTACCCGATCCGCGGTCACCAGATGGGCTATCGCGCCACCGCCAACTCCTACGACGCCTGGTCGCCCGCGCAGTACGAGCGGTACATCCGCGAACTAGCGCTCTTCGGCTGCAACAGCGTCGAAAATATCCCGTTTCAGGATGCCCGACCGACCGTCAGCTCCTTTCCGCGCAGCCAGATGAACATCGAACTCAGCCGTATCTGTCAGAAGTACGGTCAGGACTACTGGGTCTGGGTTCCGGCAGATTTCGATATGCGGGACGCTGAGCGGCGCGCGGCGGCTCTGCGGGAGCACGAGGCGCTGTTTCGCGACTGCCCCGTCCTATCGGGCGTCTTCGTGCCGGGGGGCGATCCCGGCGATAATCCCGCCGACCTAGTCATCGCCTATATGGAGGAGATGAGCCGCCTCCTGCTTCCCTGCCATCCGAATGCCCGGATATGGCTCTCCATGCAGGGTTTTGAGGGAGTGAAGCAGGATCGGGTCTACCGGTGGATCGAGGAGGAGCGTCCCGACTGGCTCGGCGGACTGGCGGCGGGTCCCTCCAGTCCGCCGCTGCCGGAGATGCGCGCCCGGCTGCCCCAGCCCTACGCCATACGCGACTACCCGGACATCACCCACAGCGTGCGCTGTCAGTTCCCGGTCCCCTACTGGGATCCCGCCTTCGCCTTCACGCTGGGACGCGAGTGCGTCAATCCGCGCCCCCTCTTCTTCGCGCGCGTCGCTCGCGACACGGCTCCCTTTACCGACGGCTTCATCAGCTACTCGGACGGCGTTCACGATGATGTCAACAAGATCGTCTGGAGCGCGCTGGCATGGGATCCGGACGCCGACATCCGCGCGATACTGATCGAGTACTGCCGGCTCTTTTTCGGACCGGAGATCGCAGAAGAGACTTGCGACGGGATCCTGGCGCTGGAGCGCAACTGGGAGGGCGCGCTGGCGACCAACGGCGGCGTGGAGGCGACCTTCGCCCTCTGGCAGACGCTGGAGCAGAAGGCTCCCGATCTGCGGGACAACTGGCGCTGGCAGATGTGTCTGCTGCGCGCCTGCTACGACCGCTACACGCGCCAGCGGCTCCTCTACGAGACCAGACTGGAGGCGGAGGCAAACGAAAAGCTGCTCTGCGCCCGACAGATCGGCACGGAGCAGGCGATTCGCGACGCGCTGCAGACGCTCCAGCGCGCCGACACCCACCCGCCCCATCCCGAACTTGCCGACCGCATCGAGCAGCTATGCGAGGACCTGTTCCGCTCTATCGGGCTGCAGACCAGCGTGGAGCGGTATCAGGCGAGCGGTCTGGAGCGCGGCGCGGTGCTCGACTTTCTGCGCTATCCGCTCAACAACCGCTGGTGGCTGGAGGACGAACTGGCGAAGGCGGGCGAGATGGCTTCGGAGGAGGAGAGGATCGCGCGACTGGAGACGCTGGCGCGCTGGGAGAACCCCGGTCCCGGCTGCTTCTACGACGACATCGGCAACATCGCGAAGTCGCCCCGTGTCGTCCGTCAGGAGAAGCCGGCAGGTCCCCTGATGGATATGGATCACACCCCGCTGCCCGGCGTCATGTGGTGGGTGGACCGGCACCCGCTGGCGCGCGTGCGGCAGTCCTGGATGACTGACGAAGCCTGGCCCGCCGCCATCGTCTACCCTGCAATTGATCCCCGCGCCGACTATCTGGTGCGGACGACTGGCTGCGGCGACTGCCTCCTGCGCGTCAACGGCGTGCGGGTCGCCCCGACGCTCGACGGCAGGCAGATCGGCGAGATCAAGGAGTTTCCCATCCCTCGCGGTCTCTACCGCAACGGGGTCATCACCCTCACCTTCGATCCCACCTTCGAGCCGCACCTCAACTGGCGCGTCCAGTCCCGATTGACGGAGGTCTGGCTGATCAAGCGGTGAGACACACGCTGTCGCCCTCCTAGCAAGGAGCCTCTGCAGCAGCACACCGGACAGCCTGCTGAGTCCTAACATCAGGCAAAAGATTGCTCGCTGACGCTCGCAATGACAGGCTGGGGGCGGTCTGCGCGTGACTGCAACGGTCGAGCGATCCATTCCGTCCTTGCGAGGGAGGCGCAGCCGACCCCTTCCGTCATTGCGAGGGAGGCGTCAGGCGACCGAAGCAGTCTCAAACAGGCAGCCTGCACAGACAATACAGGCTGCCTGAGCGGCGTCAGTGCTGCCAATAGATATGCATCTCCTCCAGCGGCACAATCATGTCCGGATGGAAGGGAACGATGCGCGGCGTGTAGTGATCCAGCGGACGGTTTGCCGGGACCGTCGCCGTATAGAGATGCCCGTTGACAGAGCCAGGGATCGGAGCTTTGCGCTCCATGATCGCCGGGAAGGCGCACTCCTCGCCCTCCAGCTCGCTGTAGAGCTGCACCTGCACATCCTCCGGGTTGAGTTCTCCCAGATAGACGTGCGCCTCAAAGTGCCACATCCCCTCTTCCGTCGTAACGCGCAGATCGGAGATACGCAGTCCCTTCCAACGCTCTGCGATTCTCCGCTTCCACTCAACCATCTGACGGGCAAGCTCCGCGCCATTTGCCGCGCGCTTCTGATAGGCTTCGGAGGCAGGAAGATAGGCACGCTCCACATACTCACGCATCATGCGGTTGCTGTTGAACTTCGGGGTAAGTTGCATCATGCTGGCGCGTATGCGGCGCAGCCAGGCGCGCGGAATGCCCTGCTCATCTCGATCATAGAACTCCGGCACGATCTGCTCCTCCAGCGTGCGGTAGAGCATCTCCGCCTCGCAGACATCCCAGGAGGGATCGTGCTCCAGCCCATCGCCCAGCGCCCAGCCGACCTCCGGGCTGTACGCCTCGTCCCACCAGCCGTCCAGCGACGAGAAGTTCAGACCGCCGTTGACCAGCACCTTCATGCCGCTGGTTCCGCTGGCTTCCCAGGGGCGGCGCGGATTGTTGAGCCAGACGTCCACTCCCGCCACCAGATGCTGTGCGAGCGTCATATCGTAGTCGGCGAGGAAGACGACCCTATCGAACATATCGTCGCGCCGGGCGAACTGCGCGACCGCCTGCACCATCTTCTTGCTCTCTTCGTCCGCCGGATGCGCCTTCCCCGCCACAATCAACTGCACCGGGCGGTCCGGATTGGAGAGCAGCCGCGCCAGCCGCTCCAGATCGCGTAACAGCAGGGTCGGGCGCTTATACTCGGCAAACCGCCGCGCAAACCCCAGGGTCAGCGCGTTGAGATCGAGGACATGGCGGGCGCGCTGGATCGTCTCCGCGGACGCGCCCTGCTGCTGAACCTGCCGCACCAGACGTCGGCGGACGTAGTTCACCAGCGATTGACGCGCGGTCGCACGATACTCCCACAGTTTGTCGTCCGGAACCTCCTCCAGCAGCTGGCACTGATGTTCGGTCGCCTCTAGCCAATAGTCTTCTCCGCACGCCTTCGACCAGAGACTGCTGGCAGCCAGCGAATCCCAAGTCGGGATATGAATGCCGTTGGTAACTGCGTCTACCGGGATCTCGGTGATGGGCCAGTGAGGAAAGAGCGGACAGAAGATCCTCTTGCTGACCTTCCCGTGCAGTTTGCTGACCGCGTTGACGTAGCCGCTTCCATGCATCGCCAGATACGCCATGTTTACCGGCTCGTGGTAGTCGTGCGGGTTTCTCCGTCCTAGCGACAGAAGTTCATCGGTGGAGATTCCGACCACCTCCGCCACCGGTTCGGCATAGCGGCGAATAAGGTCGGTGGGGAACCGGTCGAAACCGGCGGCGACCGGCGTATGTGTGGTAAAGATGTTGCCGGCGCGGGTCGCCTGCAGCGCCTCCGCAAAGGTAACGCCGTGCTTGCGCATGAAGCTGAGAGCGCGCGCCAGCACCACAAACGCGGCGTGTCCCTCGTTCATATGGCAGACATCCACATCCAGCCCCAACGCTTCGACCACGCGCCAACCGCCACTGCCCAGCGCGATCTCCTGCAGCAGACGCCGCTCCTGCCCGATCGAATAGAGGTTGGCGGTGATACCGCGATCCCAGGGGCTGTTGAGCGGATCGTTGCTGTCCAGCAGGTAGAGCGGCACTCTGCCCACGCGCGCCTCCCACACCCGCAGCAGCAGCGTGCGTCCCGGTAGCTGCAGTTTGACGCGCAGCCATCCTCCGTTATGGTTCTGGACGGGAGACACCGGCAGGCTGGTCGGGTCGTTGTACGGGAAGGCTTCGATCTGCCAGCCCTCCGCCGAGAGCGTCTGACGGAAATAGCCCTGCTGGTAGAGCAGACCTATTCCGACCATCGGGATGCCCAGATCGCTGGCGGTCTTCAGATGATCGCCCGCCAGAACTCCCAGACCGCCCGAATAGATCGGCAGCGCCTCCGACAGACCGAACTCCATGCTGAAGTAGGCGATCTTCTTCAAGCCGGAGGAGCCGTAGTGACGCTCGAACCAGCTCTTCTCCGTCATCTTCTGCTTGCGCTTCTTCAGCCAGTAGGCTAGCTCCGCCTTCAACTCTTTGTTGTTCGCCGCCTCCTCCAACCGACTCTGCGAGACATTCTGAAGGATCATATAGGGGTTGGTCGTGCGTTCCCACGCTTCCGGGTCGAGCATCTCCCACAGGCGGTCCGTCTGCTGACTGCCGGACCAGCGTAAGTCTATGGCTAACTCCGCCAGTCCCTCCAGCCCTTTCGGCAGGGGACGGTTGAGAACAGAATCGTGCATACTCTTTAACCTCCACACACAATCATCGGCGGTTAGAGTTCGCCAATGTAGTGCAACTTTCCTCGTAAATGTACGGGGGCGGCTCCGGAATAGTTCGGCAAGCGGCGAAGAGGGGAGACGGAGTTTTTCCAGAACGGGAGGGCGTCAGCGGGCGGCAGGGTCCTCAGGCGACCCGTTCTGAACGCCGGAAGGCGCGTCCTAAAACCAGTCGAGGTCCCAGTACCAGGCGTCGAACGGGGGAAAGAGCGCGCGGGCGAAGGCGGAGTTCGCGGGCGTCAGCCGTCCCTCCGGCAGACCGACGCCCGTCAGCAGCAGGAACATCTCCGCCTGATTCAGCGCGCCGTCGGTCTCGTCGGTCGGAGTGATCTTGAGGAATCGGTCGGTCTCGATGCGGGTCGCGCCGTAGGGATTGACGAAGGTCAGACTGCCGGGCGGCGCGCCGGCGTTCAGCCACCGTTCGGTGAGCGCGGGAGCCAGTCCGCGAAGCAGGTTGTCGCGATGCAGGAAACGTGTCATCGTGCCGGTGTCGGTCTCCGTCCGCTGCCGGGCGAACAGCGCATCCGCCGCCGCAAGGATGACGGATGAGCGGGGAACTTCCCACTCCATATGCGTCTGTCCGCGCTGCTGCGTACAGGCAGCCGCCTCCTCCAGCAGCGCGGGCAGCGCCTCCTCCTCGCCCTCCGCCGCGCCGATCTCCCGGATAACCGCTCCCTCGGTCTGCAGGTCCAACAGCAGATATCCAACCGGGACTCCGCCGCGCTCGGCAATGCGCGCCTCTCCTGTTGGAAACTCTCCGTTGTGCATCCCGATCCAGTCGCGCCAGTAGGCGGGGCTGCGCCGGACGGTATAGGGGCGCCCATCATTGAAGGCGCGGTAGATCACCTGAATCGCCTCTTCGTCGCCTGCCTGCGCGGGGCGCACCGTGAAGCCCCGCCGGTCGGGGACAATTCCCTCGCGCAGGTCTCCGGACAGGGAAAAAGAGGGTACTATCTCCCAGCCTAGCCGCGCATAGTAGCCTTGAATGCTGGTTCCCAGCAGCGCAAGGTCGAAGGCGTCCGCCTCCATCACGGCATGCGCCTGCAGCATGCACTGCGTATTGTAGCCCCTGCCCTGATACTCCGGCAGGGTCGCCACATTGGCGATGCCGCCCAGGGTCAGCGTAAAGTCGCCGAAGGAGAGCGCTCTGCGGACGATCTGCACCGCGCTGACCAGACGCCCGTCCGCGGCGCAGACCCGGCAGTACTCGTTCTGGAAATCGGCGTCGCCGAAGAAGTAACGCTCGAAGTAGGCGCGGGACTCGTCCTCTTCGAACACTGTCAGCCACAGCTGCAGACACTCTTCGTACTCGCTGTCGCGGATCGCCCGCACCTCAACGCTCATGCCGCACCGCCCGATCTAGGATCGTCTCAAACGGCTCGGAGGCGCGCGCCAGCCGCGCATACTCTGTCAGGATCGCACGCCCCAGCGGCTCCTCCGGGGCAACGGCGCACAGGCTCTGCAGAACGCGCTCCACACCCTCGCTCCGGATCCGCTGCTGCATCTCCAGCGATGACGGGTCTTCCGGCGATTCGAAGCGCAGCGCGCAGGCGATCACGAACGCCAGACGGTCGTTCGGAACGCGCTGCGCCTCGCACAGACGCGCCGCGCCGGTCAGACGGTCATCGGGAGCCAGTTTGCGGATCGGGTCGCGCGCCAGCCGGAAACAGGTATCGCCAAGCTCACGGCAGCGGGAGCGTTCAAGGATGTCCAGCGTGATCGCCGCATGCTCCTGCGGATCGAAGCCGTGCTTTCGCACCAGGGCCAGACCGGTATCCTCCATCACCGCGTCCACCATGGCGCGTGTCGCCGGATGTTCCAGCGCCTCGTAGCCGTAGGTGAAGCCCGCCAGATGCCCCAGATAGCCCATGACGGCGTGCATACAGTTATGCGTGTAGAGCTTGCGCTCCACCTCCGCCTCAAAATCGGCGACCACCTTCACGCCGACGATGGAGGGCAGCGTTCCCACGACCGCCTGTCCGTCCACCGGCAGCTTTTTGTAGCCCTCCACGCGGATGCCCGCCGGGTCTTCGCGGCGATCCTCCTCCGTCTGCAGGGGAACCATGCGGCTGACGACCGCCTGCACAAAGCCGACCTTCGCCAGGATCGCCTCTCGCTCCGCCTCCGGCAGATGCTCCGCCACCAGGCTCTTCAGCAGACCGCTGGCGTCGTGCAGGTTCTCGCAGACTAGTACGTTCAGCGCGCCGCCCCCCTGCGCATGCCGGAGCTGAAGTCCGGCTGCCAGATTGGGAGCCACGAATCTGAGTGCGCCCACGCCCACCGCAGTACAGGCGATCTCGCAGGCGGCGACCTCCCGCGCGACCTGCTCCCGCTGCTGACCGTGCACCGCGCGCACATCGGTGATCTGAATATCCTGCGCGCCTCTGCCGACGATTCGCAGGCGGTACTGCCGGTTCTCGTTGAGCGCGGCGACGATCTCCGGGACGACATCCACAAAGACGACCTCGTAGCCGCTCTCATGGAAAAGCTGCGCGATAAAGCCGCGCCCGATATTTCCTGCGCCGAACTGAACTGCGGTTGGTTTCATGGCGGTCCTGTCATCGGGAGCGAGGTCGTTCCGGATCGAGCTGGAACGCCTCGGGAAGAAGCTGTTTGAGCGTAAAACGGCGGGTCTGCCCGCGCAGATTGGCAGCGATAATCTCCATATCATCGCCGCCGAACTCCGCCAGCCACTGCCGGCAGGCTCCGCAGGGCGTGCCGGGAGGCTCCGCATCCGTCACAACGACCGCCGCTATCAGCCGCTTTTCGCCGCAGGCGACCGCGGCGGCGATGGCGGCGCGCTCCGCGCACAGGCTCAGCCCGCAGGAGGCGTTCTCCACGTTGCAGCCCGCGAAGACCCGCTCATCCTCCGCGACCACCGCCGCGCCCACGCGATACCCGCTGTAGGGCGCATGGGCGTTCTCCCGTGCCTTCGCCGCGAGCAGAACGAGCGCCTGTACGGATTCCGTACTGAGCAAGGAGCTACTCCTTCAACGTTACCACCGTCGCGCCGTCCCCGCCCTCCGATTCCTCTCCCAGACGATAGGAGGCGACGACCGGATGCGACTTCAGATACTCGTGAACGAACTTACGCAGCGCGCCGGTTCCCTTCCCGTGAATGATCCGCGCCTGACTGATCCCGGCGGCGTAGGCGTCATCCAGATAGCGGTCCAGCAGCGGAGCCGCCTCCTCCACGCGCATGGCGCGGATGGTGATCTCCGGTGAGATGTGCATCGCCTTGCGCATGGAGATCTCCGCCGCGCCCGACGTCTCCCGCTTCGCCTTCTCCGGCGTCTTCTTCGGCAGCGGGCGCAGCACATCCAGCGGCAGCAGGGCGCGCATGGAGCCGATCTGCACGTTGACCAGCCCCTCGTGCGGGTCATCCAGCAGTTCGCCCTCGGTGTTGAAGGTGGTTACGCGCACCCGGTCGCCGCGCTGGAAGCGGTGGTCTTTCGGCGTCGGCTCCTCCTCTTCCGGTTCGGGGGTCGCCAGCTCTTCGGCGATTTCGCGCCGCAGCGCGCTCAACTGCTGACGGGACGAGGTAGCTCGACGCCTGCCTTTGTTGGCTTTACGCAGCTCCTCCAGAATGTTCTCCGCCTTCTCGGAGACGCGCCGGAGAACGGCGCGCGCCTCCTCCTCCGCCTCGCGGCGAATCGTGCGCTGTACGTCCGCCACCTGCCGAACGCGACGCTGATACTCCTCTCGCGCCGCCTCCGCCTCGCGTTTTGCCTGCTCCGCGTCGCGCTCCATGGCGAAGGCTTGCCGGCGGCTCTCCTCGATCTGCATCAGCAGGTCGGAGGTCTGCTGATCGCGGCGGGAGAGATACTCGCGTGCGCCGGCGACGATCTCCTCCGGCAGCCCCAGCCGTTCCGCGATATAGAACGCCTGCGAGTTTCCCGGCACGCCCAGCAGAATGCGATAGGTCGGGCGCAGGGTCTCGCGGTCAAACTCGACCGCCGCATTTTCGATGCCCGGATGCGCGTAGGCAAACTCCTTCAGTTCACCGTAGTGGGTGGTGGCGATGACGCGCGCGCCGCGCTTCTGCAGCGCGACCAGCAGCGACTTCGCCAGCGCCGCGCCCTCCGTCGGATCGGTTCCCGCCCCCAGCTCGTCCAGCAGCACCAGCGCGCTGTCACCCAGCGTCGAGATGATTTTGACGATGTTCTTCAGGTGCGCGGAGAAGGTGGAGAGCGACTGCTGAATATCCTGTTCGTCCCCGATATCCGCGAAGACCTGCTCAAACAGCGCGACTTCGCTGTCCGGCGAGGCGGGTATCTGCAGTCCCGCCTGCGTCATCAGCGTCAGCAGCCCGACGGTTTTGAGAGTAACGGTCTTGCCGCCCGTGTTCGGACCGGTGATGAGCAGAACGGTGAACCGATCTCCCACCTGCACATCAATCGGCACAACCGTTCCGGGCAGCAGGGGATGGCGGGCGTCGAAAAGACGGACCACGCCGCGGCGGTTCAGCTTCGGCTCCGCCGCCTCCATCTGCATCGCCAGTAGCGCCTTGGCGTTCGCCACATCCAGCGTCGCCAGCAGCGCGATCATGCGCCGCATATCCTCCGCCGCCGCGCCGACCATGCCGGTCAGGCGCGTCAGGATGCGGACGACCTCCTGCTCCTCCTGTATCGCCAGCTCTTTTAACTGATTGCCCAGTTCGATGCAGGAACCCGGCTCGACAAAGACGGTTGCCCCGCTGGCGCTGGCGTCGTGGACAATCCCTCCCAATTGCCCCCGGTTCTCCGCCTTCACCGGGATGCAGTAGCGTCCCTCGCGCAGGGTGATGATCGGCTCCTGAATAAAGGTGCGGTAGCGTTCGCTGCCCAGAATGCTGTTGAGTTTGTCCATCAGGCGGGCATGGGAGATCTTCAACTGGCTGCGAATGCGCCCCAGCTCCGGGGTCGCGCTGTCGCGCACCTCGGCGTTCTCGGCAATGCTCTCCTCGATGCGCGTCTCCAGCAGAGGGAAGACCGGCAGATTTCCGGCGATCTCCGCCAGCAGCGGATACTTCTCGTGCAGTTTGCCCAGATAGGTCTTCAGACGGCGGGCGGCGGCGATGGTCTGCCCGACATCGAGCAGCTCATGCGGGGTCAGGCGGTACTGGATGGCGGCGCGCTCCACCGCCTCGCGGATATCGCGAATGCCGCCGAGCGGCAGCCCCGACTCCCGCTCCAGGATCCAGCGCGCCTCGCGGGTCTCCTGCAGACGGCGCGCCACGATCTCCGGGTAGGCGGACGGCTCCAGAGCCAGCGCCGCCTCGCGCCCCATGCCGTTGGAGGCGTGCTCCGCCAGCCGCTCCAGCACCTTCGACCACTCGATGACTTTAAGGGTATGGGCATCCATGTCTGATCGCTCCATTGTAGCATGGCGCGCGGGAAGCGTCAACGAAACCGTCCGCCGGTTCCCTCCGGAACAGGAGGCTCCCGCACCAAAAAACGCCTGACGACACGCCGCCGGTCTCCGCTCTCGATCTGCGGACCCGGTGTCGTATCGCAGGCGCCTGAAAGGGTTGAAGAGGCTCCCCTGCGGGGTTAAGGTATGGTTCTTTTGCCGGTCAACCAGGCACGTATTTTATCACAACCGCCGAACGCTGTCAAGGTCGGGCGCAGAGGCATGAATGGACGTTACGCTGCGCGTTCAGTGAGATTGCTTCGGTCGGCTTGCGCCTCCCTCGCAATGCCAGGGAGGGGGTCGCCTGCCGCTCCGGATGCCAGCGACACGCCCGCGCCCTGTCACTGAGGGCGCAGCGAAGCAATCTTCCGCCCCCCTGGAGGACAGGCGAAGGGTCAGGGCAGTTCGGAGAGGTTGCGGAGGATCAGATCGGGTCGCTGTTCGGGCGCGGCGGCTTCGACATCCCGGAGAGAGGTAACGCCGGTCAACGCCAGCGCGGTGCGCGCTCCGACCCGCTTGCCCAGCGCGATGTCGGTATCCAGCCGATCGCCGATCACCAGACAGTCCTGCGGAGAAGCCCCCGTCGCGCGCAGGATCAGTTCGAGGGTGTGCGGCTCCGGCTTGCCGATGGTGCGCGGCGCGACTCCGGCGCAGGTCTGGATGGCGGCGACCAGCGCACCTCCGCCTGGAAGCGTGCGTCCGCCCGTGTCGGGATAGGTGGCGTCGCGATTGGTGGCGATAAACGCCGCGCCGCCCCGCACGATCGCCGCATGCGCCAGCGCCAGCTTCCGATAGGTGAACTCGCGATCCCAGCCGACCACCACAAAATCCACCCGATCCCCTTCGGCGTGCTCCACCAGCCGCATTCCGACCGCCTCCAGTTCACGGCGCAGCCCCTGCTCCCCGACCACATAGACGCTTTTGCCCACATGCCCCTCCGCCCGCAGAATCTGCGCGGTCGCGTAGGCGGAGGTCATCACCGTCTCCCGGGTGGCGGAGATGCCGAACCGCGCCAGCTTCTCGACGTAGTCCTGGCGGGTTTTCGAGGAGTTGTTGGTCAGATAGTAGACCAGATCGCCCCGCGCCTGCAGGCGGGCGATGGCTTCGCAGGCATGCGGAATGGGATCGTCCATCGCCCAGAGAACGCCGTCCATGTCGAACACATAGAGGTTCATCGGTCTCGCCGTATCACGTAGTCGGTCAGTGCGGAGAAGCTGTCTCGCGCCGGCGAGTCGGGCAGCGTCTGCAGGGCGGCTGCCGCCTGCTCAACGTGCGTGCGCGCCGCCTCGCGGGTACGCTCCAGCACGCCGTATCGATTCAGCAGACAGACGATCTCCGCCACCGCGCCGTCCTCCAGCCCGGCGTTGTTGAAGGCGGAGAGCAGAAGCTCCCGGTCGGCGGTCTGCGCCTCCCGCAGAGCCAGCAGAAAGGGCAGCGTGGCGCGTCCGTCGCGCAGATCGCTCCCGATGGGCTTGCCCGTCACCAGCGGATTGCCGGTGTAGTCCAGCAGGTCGTCGGCGATCTGAAACGCCATGCCCAGATGGTAGCCGTACTCCGCCAGCGCGCGCTCCTGATGCGGCGTCGCCCCGCCCAGAATCGCCCCGCAGCGGCAGCATCCCTCCACAAAGACGGCGGTCTTTTTGCGCAGGATGGCGTAGTAGCGCTCTTCGGTCAGGGAGGCATCGCCCGTCGCCAGGATCTCCATCACCTCGCCCTCGCTCATCTCGATGGTGATCTCGGAGACGGCGCGGATGATTCGCAGGTCGCCGTCCAGCGCGAGCAGCCGCATGGCGCGCGCCAGCAGAAAGTCGCCGCTGAGCACCGCGACCCCGTTGCCGAAGACGGCGTTGGCGGTCGGTTTCCCGCGCCGGGTGGCGGTGTTATCCACCACATCATCATGCACCAGCGTCGCCATGTGCACCAGTTCGACCGACGCGCCGACGGCGGCAAGACGCTCGCTGTCGGGATCGGCGTCCACCGCGCGGGCGGAGAGCGCGACCATCGCCGGGCGCAGCCGCTTGCCCCCCGCCGACAGCACATGCCCCGACAGGGCGCAGACCTCGCGCACCTCCGAGGTGATCTCGTGGTTCAGACGCGACTCGACCGCCTTCAGATCGGACTGCACCAGCTCCAGAAAGGCGGTCTCCGGAGTCAGGGCGGGGGACTGGGAGATATAGGTGGTTCTGCTCTGCAGAGCCTGAGATGCCGGCTCCATCGCTCTCATCGTTTCACCCCCAGATGGATGCACACGCTGCCGAAGTTCAGATCGTAGACCCGTACCGAGTCCAGTCCCGCACGCTCCATCATGGCGGTCAGCTCCTCGCGAGAGAGAAACGCCTGAATGGAGGCGGGCAGATAGGTATAGGCGTCCCGCCGGCTCAGCAAGCCGCCGATGCGCGGGAGAACGCGGTTTTGATAGAAGTTTACCAGCGGCTTCCAGAACCAGTGGCGCGGCTGATTGAACTCCAGACAGAGGACGCGCCCTCCCGGTCGGGCGACCCGCGCCATCTCGCAAAACGCCTGCTGAACATCCGCCACATTCCGGATGCCGAACCCGACTGTCACGCAGTCGAACTGATTGTCGGGATAGGGCAGCGCCAGCGCGTCGGCGATCATCATGCCGATACGCTGCCCGGCGACGCGCTCCGTCTTCCGGCGTCCCCGTTCGATCATGGGGGCGCAGAAGTCCGCGCCGACCACATAGCCGGTCCGCCCCGTCGCGCGGTACAGCTCCACCGCAAAGTCGCCGGTCCCGGTGCAGACATCCAGCGCGCGGTCGCCAGGCTTCAGATTAGCCAGCCGCACCGCATACCGCCGCCAGGCTTTATGGCGGTTGAAGCTCAACACCGAGTTCAGCAGATCGTATCGGTGTGCGATACCCGCGAACATCTCGCGCACATATTCGGCTTTATCCCCGACATAGTGATCGGGCTGCGCCTGTCGAGCGCCCATAGCGGCTCCCCGAACTTTGTAGCCTTTTTCACAATCTATACGGCAGTATACCTTAGCCTGGCTAAAAACGTCAATCGCCTCCGCGCGTTTCGGACGCCCCGCCCCGCCGCCGATAGTGACGCATGGAGAGAAGCTGCAGCACAACGCCGATCAGCATGATCCCGAAGGAGGCGAGAAACGCGCCGGGCGCACCCATCCGCTCCATCATCGGAATGGCGCAGTGCGGCGCGATAGAGCCGCGTATCCCGAAGAAGCTGGAGTGCAGCGCCTGGTACTGCGCGGCGCGCCCCGGCTCGGCAAACAGCAGCGTTGTGTTCAGATAGCCCAGTTCTATGCCGGACATCGCCAGACCTCCCGCCGCCGCCGCCAGATAGAGCAGCCGGATGTCCCGGGCAAGCATGTAGCACAGCGGCATCAGGCAGACGATGCAGACCGCCACCAGCACCGTCATCAGCGGACCGCGCCGATCCAGAAACGCCCCCCAGAAGAAGAAGCCGACGATCGTCATGATGGCGGCAAGGTTCTGGAGGTTGGCGACCTGCGTGTTGGTGATGTGGAACCGATCCACCTGATAGATCGGATAGATGGTCGAGGCGATGATGTTGCCGAAGCCGTAGACGAAGACCGAGGCGGTGAACCAGCGATAGCCCGGATTACGCTGAAGGATCTGAAAGGTGTCGCGAAAAAACGCCCCGGTCGAGAGATTTGTCTCCAGTTTCGGATCCGGAGGCGAGACCGGAATGCGGCTGAAGGTCCATGCGCTGATCGCCCCGAACAGCCCGCCCAGGCAGAAAGCCGCCTGAAAGCTCAGGATATGGCTGTCCAGCAGACGCCCCACCGTCAGCGCGGTCAGAAAGGTCATGACGCTCATGACGATACGCACCGCGCTCATCAGTCGTCCCCGGGTGGCGTCCGGATAGACATCCTTCATGATGGCGGTATACGCCGGCGTGGAGACGGAGAAGATGAAGGTGGTAACGCAGACCAGAACGACGAACTGCTCGCGGGTATGCACGAGCGGAGTGAGCATGAACATCCCGCGCGCGATCAGCCATGTCCAGAAGACGAAGGGCATCTTCGCGCGCCCCTCCATCTGCCTTGCCCAGACCGTGGCAAACAGATAACCGACGGCGGGAGCCGCCGCGATCCAGCCCATCTGCGCGCTGGTCGCCCCCAGATCGGCTCGGGCGACTCGCGCCACAAACGTCCAGACACACCCGAAATAGAGACCGGCAAAGAAGCCGGTCGCGGTATCCCATTTCCAGGCGGCGAGCGTCTGCGCGGGCAGCATCGCCCTCCATTCGCGCAGGGACGCCGCCAGATTCACGATAACCAAGAGCGCTGTTCCTGAGTTCAGAATCTATATCATCGAAATAACCCGGAAGAGAAGCCCCGTGCGCGGGGTGAGAGAGGCAGGGAGGCTGGGACGCCGCGCCCGCGTCAACGCCCCGGGTTGTCGGCGGGGCGGGCTGTCTCCATCAACGCCGACCAGAACGGCGCGTACGGACGGTTCATCGCATCCTTTCGCGAGCGAGGACGGTCCTTCAGAAAGGCATGCAGCGCCTCCAGCATCGGCATCTTCATTCCGGCGTCATGCGCCGCGCCTAGAAAGCAACTCCACTCAGCAAACTTCAGGTCGTGGACATCCGGGTCTCCCTCAGCCGCCTGCCGGGCGTTCTGAGCCAGCGTGGCGCGCCACCCGTCCGGACCGCCGACGGCTTCCGCGATGATGCGGGCGTCCGTCCCCAGACGCACCCCGTAGCTGATCGTCTCCAGCCAGGCTGCCTGTACCAGCCCCATCGCCAGCTGGTTGACCCCCTTGAGGATCTGACCGCAGCCGCCGGGACCTGCGTGCACGCACGGCTTGTCCCCGGCAAGCGTGGCAAGCAGAGACCAGACGCTGCGCACAGCGGGTTCCGGTCCGCCGACGAACACATGCACGCCCTGCCGGGGATCTCCGCTCACGGGTGCGTCCACCAGCGCCGCGCCGCGCGCCTCCAGCTCGCGGGCGACACGGCGGGTAACGCTCAGTTCGGTGGTGCCTGTATCCACGAAGACCCTGCCGGCTGCCGCCGCGGGCAGAAGGGTCTCCTCCGCCACGCGCGCGAATACGTCGCTGTCGGGCAGGCTCGTCATCACCGCCCCTCCGGCAGACGCCGCCTCCCACGCCGACCCGGCTGGCTTAACGCCGGATTCCGCAGCGGCGCGCAGCTTCTCCGGATTGGGATCGTAGCCGATCACCTCAAAGCCGGCAGCCGCCAGCCGCCGGGCGAAGTTCGATCCCATCCAGCCAAGACCGAGAAAGCCGACTGTCACCTCACACCTCCCTCTTCGCTGCGATCGCCTCCGCACGCCGCGCCGCAGCTCCATCGCTTCAGATATCCCGCCGGTGGAACAGCAGCAGTCCGATCCCGAAGACCGCCAGGATGTAGAGCGCGACATAGACCAGATCGGCGGCGGCGGCAGTCTGCGACGGCGGGCGTCCCATCCGCTCCGCGAAGACGATCGGGCTGAGGTCACCCAGCAGCCGATCCGTCCACCGATCCACATGCGCCATCGGAACCACGAACGAGCAGGCATGACCGACCCGCTCCAGCAGGGGAAGGTCTACCAGCGGAAGGCGTGCGATCATCTTCAGTATCCCCTCGGACCAGGCGATCCCGCCGCAGATCAGCGTCAACGCCGCCGCCAGCGTCGGCGAGGTAAAAGTAGAGAAGAGCAGGGACAGGCTGCTGAACAGCGCCGGATAGAGGAGGATCGGAAGCGCGCCATAGAGCAGTTGAACATTGCCCTCGCCCGTCTGAATGAAGAGGGAAGCCCACAGCAGCGCCGCCCAGGTCAGGACATGCCCTCCCAGCAGGAGGTTGATTCCCAGCCACTTTCCGAGCATCACCTGCGCGCGGCTGACCGGTCTTGCCAGCGTAACCGGCAGCGATCCGCGCTCGATCTCCCCGCTGATACCGCCTGCGCCCAGAATGACCGCCTGCACGGCGGCGAAGAAGCGCAGCATCGGCAGTCCCAGAAAGACGCACAGCAGAACGCCCAGGGTCATCCGCATCCGATCTGGACCGATCTGCGTGCTGCCCGATGTGCCCATCAGATGCGGCAGCAGCGACAGCAGAAAGAAGATGACAGCGATGATCAGCGAGGCGATAAACAGCTTCCGCCGAACCGCCTCCAGCATCGTTAACCGCGCTATGCTCCAGATCGCTCGCACGTCTTCAGGATTCCACGCCGGCAGACCGATCTCCTGCCTCTTGCCGGCAGGATGTCGGGGATCAGAGGTCGGGTTGTGAGATTGCTTCGGTCGGCTGCGCCTCCCTCGCAATGACAGCGGGGGGACACTGTCGCCTCCCTCGCAATGACGGAATGGGAGGTGCTGCCGCTGAAGTTAGAGAGTACACGTCCTCTACCTGTCGCTGCAAGCCATCCTATCCCGTACCTGCCCTGCAAGTGATATAATGGGCATGAGAGCGCGATACTTTTTGCGGCGCAGGCACGTCGTGATAGATAGGAGGCAGGCGTGGGGCAGGAGGTCGCAGGCTACGAAGCCCGACTGGTGGAGCGGTTCCGGCAGGGAGACGGTGCGGCGCTGTCAACCCTGTTCGAGATGCATGTAGACCGTGTCTATGCCTACGCCTGCCATATTCTCCAGAACCGCGAGGATGCGGAGGAGGTCGTTTCGGAGGCGTTCCTGCGGGCGTTCCGCCATGCCGCCGACTATCGCGGCGACAGCCCGTTTCGCGGGTGGCTGTTCGGCATTGTCCGCAATCTCTGCCGCGACCGTCTGCGGCAGCTGCGCCTGCTCACCTTTCCCGAGGAGCCGTTCGAGCCGGGACAGCCCGACGACGCGGAGGGGCTGGCGCTGCGCGCCGATGTGCGCTGCGCGATGCAGGATCTGCCCGAAGAGTATCAGGACGTTCTGCTGTTGTGTGACGTGGAGGAGTGGGACGCGCGCGAGGCGGCGTTGATTCTGGGACGTTCGCTGACCGCCACCAAATCGCTGCTCTATCGCGCGCGGCGCGCCCTGCGCGCCCGCCTGACCGAACGCTGGAAAGAGGATTGACCAACGATGCGCTGCTCGGATTTTCAGGAACTGCTCGATCTGTATATGGACGGCGACCTGCCGGAGGAGATGCGCGCCCGTCTGGAGCGGCATCTGCTGCGCTGCGCCGAGTGCGCGTTTCAGGCGCGCACGCTCGAACAGACGCGCGCTCACCTGCGCGCCGCCTATCCCCATCCGGAACCGCCCCCCGCCTTCCGGGAGAAGATGGCGGCGCGGCTGCAGGATGCGTTTCAGGACTGGCTGCGACGCGAGCCGGAACCGAACGCCGCGCAGTGGTCGCTCCCCTTCCTCCTGTCGGAAAGATTTCCGCAAGAGACGCCATAATGAAGGAGTAAGCAGCACATTCAGGCTGTCTCTTGAGGGAGAGTTCTTTCATGTCGTTTCAGGAACAACTACAGTCTATTCGCGAGCGCTATGTGCACACGGCAGCGCAGAGTCGCGCCCGACTGCTGAAGACTTCGGATCGCCGGAGATTTGCGCGCTGGCGCGTGGAGGGGATGCCGGCAACGCTCTTTGTGAATGACACGGAACATGCCATGACCGTCCAGGACATCAGTCTGACGGGAGCGCGCGTTCGGGGAACCGGGATCCCGCCTCTCTCCAGAGGAGAGACAGTGATTCTCTCCGCGCCCCTGTATGAGGAGCGGTGGCTTGTAGCCGCCTGCGAGGTGATGTCAATTCAGCAGGAGGAGGAGGCTGTCAGCCTGGGCGTCAACTTCCTCGCGCTCACAGAGGAGGAGACGAGCGCCCTTCTCCGCTATATGTGCCTGCTGTGGGATAATGCGGTGGAGACGGAGGGCGACTCTCCCCTGGCGGAGGAGGCTGCCTGAACCCGTCTCTCCCCGCAGACCGGCGCGGAGATGATGGATGTTTGCACATGCAGATACGGAGGCGCTGTCCGGCAGCGCCTCCGTATCTTTAATACCGGTATTCACACTTACCCCCGTATCTATGGAACAAGGGAGGAGGAAGAGTACGGAAACCCTTCGTTTCGTCCGATACTAGAGACATGACCGAACCTGCGTCCACTCGGGAAAGGCGCGGAGCATCGGGTATGAGGAGACTATCCGCATGTTCGAATCCAACGGAGCGCCGGGCAATGGGGTGCGGTTCGCGCCGCGCGAGAACCCGATCTCGCAGTTCGTGAACGGGTTTGAAGAGGCGACCACCGCATTCCTCTGCCGCTATACGGGCGAAGAGCCGCCCCCGAACATGGACCAGCGCATCCGCGATGCGCTGGAGCAGTCTCTGCTCGACCCCTGCGACATCAGCCTGATCCCCTGCGACCGCCGAACCTGCATCTGTCTGGCGACCCCCCTCAGCCGGCAGCCGTTCGATCCGCTGCATGTGCACTCCCTGCTTGATCAGATGCGCCGAAAACTGGCGCAGCCGGAGGCTCCGGAAGCCGGTTCCGAAGGCGCAGAAAGGCTGCAGATCATGCCCCTCGCCCTGGTCAGTTCGGTGGGGCTGCTGCAGGAGAACCTGGAGGAGCTGAGCGAGCTGCTGGATATGCTGGTCAACCGGCGGCTCAACGTGCAGTTTCAGGCGATCGTGCATCTGAACTCCGGGCAGGTCTTCGGCTATGAGGCGCTGATGCGCGTGCCGCAAAGCGGCGTTCTGCGGCGTCCGGGCGCGCTGATCTCCGCGGCGGACCGGGCGCGGCTGGTCTCGTGGGTGGACATCGCCTGCCAGGAGATCTGCTTCACACGCGCCTCGCAGACCGGCATCAAAGCCCATCTGTTTATGAACATGGACGCAGAAGGGCTGGATTTCGTCCATGAGACCGACCGCACGCTGGCGGATCGCGCCGCCGAAAGCAGCATCTCTCCCCGGCAGATCGTGCTGGAACTGACCGAACGGCAGACCGTCGAGGACTTTCCACGTCTGGTGCACTATATCGAGGAGCTTCGCCGTCAGGGGTTCAAGATCGCCATTGATGACGCGGGGGCGGGCTACAGCAGCCTGCACACCATCGCCGAACTGCGCCCCGACTTCGTGAAGATAGACCGCTCGCTGGTGCGAAGCATCGAAAACAGCGGAACGCGCCGCGCTCTCCTCGCCACGCTCAATAGATACGCCATGCAGATCGGCGCGGCGGTGATCGCGGAGGGCATCGAGACGCGCGACGAACTCGCCGTCGTCATGGAGATCGGCGTCACCTACGGACAGGGCTATCTGCTCAGCCGCCCCAACGACGGCTTCCGGTCGCTGCGGCGCGAGATACGCGATCTGCTGGAGGAGCATGTCGCCCGCCGCCGCCTGCGTCTGGGTTCCAGCCCCTTCCCGGTCGGAAAGGCGGCGCGCGTCGGCTTGAGCTTTCCGCCGGAGACGCCGATCGAGACCATCGCCAACAAGCTGCAGAAGAACCCGGATATCGAGAGCGTGGTGATCCTGGCGGAGGAGCGGATCGAGGGGCTGGTGATGCGCGAGCGGCTGGCGCAGGCGGTATCCAGCGATCCCGACTGCCTGTCCCGCCCGATCTCGACCCTGATGGACTGCCAGCCGCTGATCGTGGACGCCGAGACCTCGCTGGAGCAGGTCGCCAAGCAGGTCGCCTATCGGCGGGGAATGCGTTTTCATCACGATGTGATCGTCGCGGACAACGGCGTCTATGCGGGCGTTCTGCCGGTGCGCGCCCTGCTGGAGACGATCACCGACCTGAAGGTCAACCGCGCCCGCCACATCCATCCGATCACCGGACTGCCGGATCGGATCGCCTTTGAGCAGGAAGCGAGCCTGCGCCTCTCGCAGGGACGTCCGACGGTGGTGGCGTTCGGCGACATCCGCCACTTCCGCGCCTTCCTGAACGCCTACGGCGTCGAACACGCTGACGAGTCGCTGCGCAAGGCGGCAGGCGCGATACAGGACGCGCTGGCAGAGCATCCGCACGCCGATCCGTTTCTGGCGCAGGGCGACTACGATCACTTCTATCTGCTGATGGCGCCGGAGCGGGCGGAGGCGGTCTGCCGGGAGATCGTCCGCCGGTTCGACGAGGCGGCGCGCGAGGTCTACGCGGCGGAGCAGAGCCGTCAGGGATATCTGGAGACGAAGGACGCGCACGGACAGACGCGCCGCTCCCCGCTCTTCTGCCTGCGGCTGGCAGGCGTGAGCAGCCGGCGTCAGCCGATTCACCACCTGGCGCAGGCGCTTGATCTCGTCCGCCGGATGCTCCCCCGTGTCCAGACGACGCAGGGCAGCGCCTATCTGCTGGAGTAGACGGCGCGCCTATCCGTTCAGCAGGAGTCTGACGGATGCGCCGCGAATGTATGCCGGCAGGACATTCCGACCGAGGCACGGATGCCGGCGGCGGACATCCCGACGGATGCCGGACACTCTACGCCATCCCCGACTGCGGCGATCCGCGATCCCCGGGGCAGGAGGTTTCGAATTGATTCGGACGGTTCTACTCGCGCTTCTGATACTGACTGTGGTTCTGCCGATAACGGCGAACGCCGATTCCAGAAACGGCGCGTTCAAGGGCAGACGCGCCTATGTCTACTTCAACGAGAAGACCCTGACATGGAAGATCGGCAACGACGCGGTCGAGCGGGTCCTCCATTTTGACCGCACGCGCGGCGCGCTGACCACCCTGCGGGTGGAGGCGAAGGGCGGCGGTCCGCGTCTGGCGCTGGCAAATACGAATGAGGCGGAGTGGACGCTGGAGGCGCCCTCGGAGAGCCGCCTGCCGACGAAGGCGCGGCTGGAGGGCGACTGGGTCTTCAATATCCAGTCGGTCGCGACCCCCGCGCACGGCGGACGCCTCCTGACGATCCACCTGCACGGCGTGCGCCGGCATGAGGGGCTGGCGGCGGAGGTGATCTATGAGGTTCTGCCGGGCAATCGTCCCTATCTGGCGAAACGGGTTACCCTGATCAACCGCTCCGGGACGCCCTTCACGGTCAAAGAGGTGATCTACGACCGCTGGATGCTGCCCGCGCAGCCCGGCAGGTTCGCCGCCCCGGCGACCTTTACGCCCGTCTCGGGGGCGATGGGCGCGCTGGCGTTCCCGACGAAGAACGCCGGCTTCCAGGCGGGCGTGCTGGATGAGAAGGGCGAGGCGGTCTTCGTGAATGGAGCGGTTACCCTGCGCCTGCGGGAGCCGGCAGTCGTCGAGCCGGGCGGACGCGCCTACGCGCCCCTCTCTCTGCTGACGGTCTTTGTCAACGATCCGGCGCGGGGAGCCGCGCTCGTTCAACGGTTCAGCGGCGAACGGCAGGCGGTGGCAGACTCGATGCTTCTGTCGCCCCGCTGAGTCGCGCCGGCGGTGCTCGACTGCCTGAGCCACGTCCGTCCCACAGAGCGATATCCGTCCTCCGATCCGCGGGTTCTGGCGCGTCCCGCGCAGGGAGTTCATACTTCGGACACCGGAACGCTCCTGCGCCCGGCGGACGGACCGCCGGATGCGGCGGAACCCGATTCTTCGCCTCAGGAGGAGCGGTGCTGGCGGCTGCCGCGGCGCGCGCGCTCCGGTGATACTACAGGCGCACGCCGATCTTGATCGTCCGTTCGGGATGCGCCAGCAGGTCGGCGAGCGCGGCGGGCGCCTCCTCGAACGTGAGGATCGGAGTTACGATCCCCTCTCCGGTCGTCAGCCCGGCGCGGAAAAGCTCGATGGTCGCCTCGAAGGCGCGCTCGTGCGTCCAGAGCGGATAGGATCGGTCGGGGTTGCCCCAGCCAGCCCACGCCTGACTGCCGACGATGGTCGGGCGGTTCAGGTGGAACTCCTCGTCCAGATGCAGGGCGGAGCAGTCCTTCGGTCCCCAGGGGACATGGACGATGACCCCGCACTGACGGATGCAGCGGATCGCGTCATGCAGGGCGCGTCCGTTGCCGGAGGTCTCGATGGAGACATCCACCCCTGCGCCTCCGGTCGCCCGCTTGATCTCCAGCGCGGCGTCGCAGGCGAGGGGATCGAAGGCGCGGTCCGCCCCGTGCGCCTCCGCATACTCTCTTCGGATCGCCAGCGGATCTACCGCGAAGACCTTCCGCGCGCCACTCGCCCGCGCGATCTGCACCGCCAGCAGACCGATCGCGCCCAGTCCGTAGACCGCCACCGTGTCGCCGATGCGGATGCTGCCGTCACGCACGGCGACAAACGCCACATGCGCCGGGTCCACGCAGACGGCGTCCGATTCGGAGAGGTCGCCCAGCCGATACCAGCGCTCCTCCTCCGCCTGATGCGTCTCGCGGATCGCTCCGTACCCGAAGACCCGATCCCCGACCTTCCAGCGGGTCGCCTCCGAACCGACCTCCGTCACCGTCCCGACCACCATGTTGCCGATGCCCCGTTCGGGGGGCGGTCCGGCGGGCGGAGTCTCGCCCTCCGGGCGGGGCAGGAACATACGCAGTTCCGGGTTCCAGACCTTGCGGTCGAACGCGCTTCCGGTCAGACCGTGAAGCTCCGTGCCGTGCTTGGGCGCGGCGAACTGAACCTGCACCCGCACCTGTTTCGGCGTCAGCGGGGGCAGGTCGTACTCTCGAAAGCGGAACGCGCTCCCGTCCCGCGTAACGATCTCTCGCGGCATTCTGTTCTCCCTGTTGTTTCGTCCTTATTGCGCCGTCTGCGGGACGGCGGGGCGCAGGCTGCGCGCCTGCAGGCGAACGATCCTCGCCGTTCCTCCCAAGGCATAGACCTCCAGTCCGCGCTCCTCCTCGCAGGGCAGGAAGCAGGAGGTGAGCGACACTCGACCGTCGTTTCCGAAGACCTCCAGCGAGGCGCGGTCCGCTAGAACGCGCAGGCGGATGCGTCCGCGGATCAGCTCCAGCGGCGCGCGGCGTCCCAGACAGGCGAGCGTCTTCTCGCCCGCCCGGTAACTTACCGCCTCTCCCCGCACCCGCAGTCCCACCTCCGCCGCCTCGCCGATCTCAATCTCGGTCTCGATGTCCCACAACTCGCCCGTCAGCCCGGAAAGCGGGTTCTCGCCGGGCTTCAGAGGAAGATCGCGCCAGACGCGCTCCCGCTCGTAGAGCGAGCGTATCTCACGCACGGGCAGACGAAACAGACGCAGCCCCTCCGGGGTCGGGCGCAGGGTCAGCTCGCAGGGAAACGACATCTGCTGATTGAAGGGCATCTGCGGATAGCGGCCGCCCGCCATCCAGGCGATCTGAATACGCCTGCCGTCGGAGGGGGGCAGATCGCTGTAGGTCTGCACCGCGTAGAAGTTCGCGCCGTAGTCCGTCTGCAGGGTCTCGGTCTCCGGCGTGAAACGCTGCCCGTCGAAGGAGCCGATCAGGTAGCGACCGTTTGCCGCTGTCCAGACCCATCTGCGCTGTTTCGGATCGCCCTTCACCGGCATCTCGAAGAGGTCGGGGCACTCCGCGCAGTCGGGCACGGTGATCGTGTGCAGGGGCGTCCAGCGTTTCAGGTCGGGGGAGGCGTAGAAGCCGAACTCATTGCCGTTGAGGTAGAGCGCCATGATCCAGCGGCGCGTCAGCGCGTGCCAGACGACCTTCGGATCGCGGTTTTCCGCGACGATATGCCCCAGAACGGGATTGCCAGCGTACTTGATCCAGCTTCGTCCCCGATCAAGGCTGTAGGCGAGGCACTGCGTGAAGGGCTTTCCGGCGGAGGCGGGAGAGGTGCCGCCCGCCGCCGTGTAGATCAGGATGAGGGGAGCCTCTCTGCCGTTTTGAAATCCGGCGATGTTGTCGCGATCCACCACGCCGGAGCCAGAGAAGATCGTTCCGAGCGCGTCGGGCGCGAGGGCGATCGGACGAACCTGCCACCGAACCAGATCGCGGCTGACGGCGTGCCCCCAGTGCATATTGCCCCACTGAACGCCGCAGGGGTTGTGCTGAAAGAAGAGATGGTACTCTCCCCGGTAGTAGAGCAGCCCGTTGGGATCGTTGAGCCAGCCGAGCGGCGCGGTGAAGTGAAACTGCGGACGCAGCTTCTCGCGGTAGAGGTTTTCGGGATAGCCGGGGGTGCGGCTCTGCACAATCCGCTCTAGCGCAGTCGAATCCTCGCGCAGCTTCTCGACCCGCAGCGTAACGCGCCGCCCTCTCCAGGCGCGCACGTCGAGCGGGAGATGAAGATCCGGCGTGTCGGGAGCCAGTTCCACCTCGAACTCGCACAGCGTCCGGTCGTCCTCCTGCAGGCGCAGAAGGGTCTTCGGCGCGCCCGTCTGCACCGGGATCCGCAGATAGTCCTGCTCTAGAAGTATCTGGCGGCTCTTTTCTGTCATCCTCGGAGCCTTCCTATCGCTCTGAACGATATGGTCAACGTTGATATGCCCCCATCCGCCGGTCGCGGCGTCCACAATCTGAAGGATCGCCGTCTTCCCCTCCAGTTCCGACACATCCCAGTACGCCGGAGCAAGCGCCTCGCTTCCGCCGGGGCGGTCGTTGGGACCGGTCGCGGTGCGAACGATCTGCCCCTCCACGATCAGGTTGAGGCAGGTCTGTCCGGGGTATCTGCCGCCGCCGATCAGAAAGTTGAGGAACCGGCGCTGGATGCGAAAGGGCGGCGAGGTGAGCGTGCCGGTCGAACCGTCACCGCCGAGATAGGAGTTCGCCAGTCCCCGCCCCAGAAAGCCGGTAACCGGCATCTGTCCGGGGAGCGCGCCGCGCGCGGGACCGATTCCAAAGGCGGCTCCTTCGGCTCTCCAGTCGCCGTAGGTCTCGCCCTCAAAATCGGCGATCAGCAGGTCTTCGCGCGTTCCGGAGACCGTCAGTCCGACAGACAGAAGCAGGCAGAGCATGAACAGGCGGTACATCAGCGCTCCTTAAGGCTCTCCGTTCTATTCCGGGAAGGCGGCTGGCAGATCCAATTCTGTGTGACATATGTCACACAGAATACGCTAAACAGAGAGCAGTTATCGCACGGAGGCAAGCTTACGGAAGTAGGCGACGCTCCCGCGCACCTGCTCCCACTCCTGCGCGCTGACAGCGCGGGAATCCTCTCCCCGCTCCCAGGCGCTGGAGTAAGGCTCTTCAGCCGGACGACCCTTCTCCCAGAGAAGGCGCAGCGCCGCCGCAAACGATTTCGCCGGACGCGGCGGGTACTCATCCCACCAGCCCGGCTCCAGCAACGGGATCGTGCGGGTCGCCTGCGCCGCAACCTCAATCCCCGGCAGCAGCGCATGTCCGTTCTCCCGCACGATCTCCAGGATCGCCGGAAAGTCTATCACACCCTCCCCCGCCGCGCAGCGAACCAGCCGGTACCCCTCCGGAGCGAAGTGGAGAGTATAGTCCTTCAGGTGCAGGTGACGGATGATCGGGGCAAGACGGCGCGCCGCCTCCAACGGCTCCTCGCCGACCGCCAGCGGGTTGCCGGTATCAAGCGTGATCCCAAACGATGGATGATGTCCGGTCATCTCCGCCAGACGCAGCAGATCGTCGGTGGTCGCGTCCTGATGGTTCTCGACGGCGATGCAGATTCCCAGATCGGCGGCAGCTGGCAGGATCTCCCGCAGACGCCCGGCGACCGCCTGCAGATGCGTCTCCCATCCCCCGGACATCGGGCGGCGGTCGCCGCAGAGCAGATGGCTCAGCGTGGCGCGCATCACCGTCGCGCCGACCTGTGCGACGATACGCAGATAGTCCCGCAGATGCTGCGGATCATGATCCAGCAGCGCGCCGAAGTCCGCCACGATCCGCAGACCGCGCGCCGCAAGCGCGTCCCGCAGGTCTTCCGTGAGAGGCGCAGTCTCCACATACTGCCCGTCGAAAGAGGGCACGCGGGTCGAAAGCGGCATCTCCACGCCGATCAGCCCCAGTTCGACGGCGGCGTCCATCAAACCGATCGGACCGAGCGGATCGGGATGCGCTTCGCCGGATTTTGTCTTCAGGTAGCCCATCACGTGCGGCAGACCGTAGGCGGTCAGCGCAAAGGGGATGGGAGGTTTCTGACCGGACACCGGGCGGTTCTCCTGGTAACGCGCTGCCTACTGAGCAGTCCAGCCGCCGTCCAGCACCAGCGTCGTGCCGGTCATGAAGGCGGAAGCCTGTGAGCAGAGGTAGACGATCGCCGGACCAAGCTCCTCCGGCTGCCCCCAGCGTCCGAGCGGGATCTTCGCCAGAAACGCCTGATAGGCGACCGGATCGTTCATCAAGGCGCGGTTCATGGGCGTCTCGAAGGGACCGGGACACAGACAGTTGACCGTAACGCCGTGCGGCGCGCCTTCCAGAGCCAGCGTGCGGGTCAGCCCCAGCAGGGCGGCTTTGGCGGAGGCGTAGGCGGCGCGTCCCGGGATCGAGACATGGGAGAGGATCGAGCCGAGCATCACGATGCGCCCCCAGCCCCGCTCCATCATGCCTGGCAGAAACGCCTGCGAGCAGAGGAACGACCCCTTCAGGCTGATGTCCACGACGGCGTCCCAGTCCTCGTCCGTGAGTTCCGGCGTCGGTTTGCGGATGTTGATTCCGGCGTTGTTGAGCAGAATGTCCACCTGCCCGAAGACCGCCTCGCAGTCCGCCTTCAGTCGGGCGACCGAGGCGCGGTCAATCACATCCGCTTCCAAGCCGCGCGCGGGGCGTCCGGTCTGCGCGGTGATCTCCTCCGCCGCCGCCTGCGCCTCCTCGCCGTGCCGGCTGCAGAGGACGATCGAAGCCCCCGCCTCTGCCAGCGCCTGCGCCATCGCGCGGCCCAGCCCTTTGCTTCCGCCCGTAACCAGGGCGACCTTTCCGTCCAGACGAAATGCGTCGAATACGCTCATCGCTTCCTCTTTTCCGTTCAATCCCTCGGCACAGAAGATAGAAAAACCGACCTCTGGTTCATCGGCGGGCGATCTGCGGATCGCGCTCGCGCGGCAGGTTGTACCAGGGAGCGTCGCAGGCAGCCAGCTCCTCCTCATCCAGCGTCATTCCGACGCCCTGCAGGCTGTCCTGAAGCTGTTCCGGGCGGCTGGCTCCCACAATGGCGCAGGTGATGCCCGGCTGCGCCAGCGTCCAGGCTAATGCCGCATGGGTCAGGCTTTTGCCCCGCTGCTGGAAAAACTGCGCCAGCCGCTCCACCTCCTCAAACACCGCCTCTTTCCAGTAGCGCCGCCGATACAGCTCCCCGGCGTGCTCCAGCGCAAAACGGGTTCCCGTCTCGACCTCCTGCCCCCGTTGATACCGCGCCGTGAGCATCCCGCCCGCCAGCGGATTGTAGACGATGACGCCGACGCCGTGCGCCTGACAGAGCGGGATCAGCTCCTCCTCGATCATGCGAAAGAGGATATTGTAGCGCGGCTGCACGCAGTCGTAGCGGGCGTAGCCGCGTCGGTCGCTGACCCAGAGGGCTTCGGCAAGCTGCCATGCCGGATAGTTGGAGCAGCCGACATAGCGCACCTTCCCGGCACGCACCAGATCGTCAAACGCCGCCATCGTCTCCTCAATGGGCGTGGTCGGATCGGGGGCGTGAGACTGATACAGGTCAATATAGTCGGTGCGGAGGCGGCGCAGGCTCTCCTCGCAGGCGCGCAGGATATGCTTGCGGCTCAGCCCCTGTTCGTTGGGTCCCTCCCCCATCGCCCCCCGGCATTTGGTCGCCAGCACGATCTTCTCTCTGACTCCGCGCCGGCGCAGCCAGTGACCGACGATCTCCTCCGTCAATCCGGCGCGCTCCGGTCCGCCGCCCAGCGGATAGACATCCGCCGTGTCAAAGAAGTTGATGCCCGCCTGCAGCGCGGCATCCATGATGGCAAAGGCGGTCTCCTCCCCCGCCTGATTGCCGAAGGTCATGGTTCCCAGACAGATTTCGCTGACCTTCAGCCCGGTACGTCCCAGATTTTTGATCTTCATGGCAGGTTGTCCCTGTGCTTGATTTTCATCGGAGAGGCGGCAGCCTCTCTCCCTGCTAGGACGGCGACAGCACCATGCCCCCGCAGACCGGTATGCACTGCCCGGTTACATAGTCGGAGAGATCGGTCGCCAGAAACTCCACCACCTTTGCGCAGTCCTCCGGCAGACCGACCCGGCGCAGCGGGATCTGGGCGGAGGCGGCGGCGACGTTTTCGGGACTGTTGCGGTTGAACTGCTTGTTGGCGCGCGAGGTCAGGATCAAGCCGGGAGCGATGCAGTTGACGTTGATGTTATAGGGACCAAGCTCTGCCGCCAGCAGGCGCGTATACTCGACGATCCCCGCCTTGGCGACGCAGTAGTGCGCGATGGAGCCGTCGGCGTTGCCCCGCAGCCCCGCCTGACTGGAGACGTTGATGATCTTGCCGCTGCGCTGCGCCTTCATCGGAGCCGACGCCGCCTGACAGCAGAAGACTGTTGCGGTCAGGTTCACGTCCATGATGAAGCGCCAGTCGTCCTCCGGGCAGGTCGAGGCGGCTCCGCGCTCCGCCGGACACAGCACGCCCCCGGCGTTATTGATCAGAATGTCGAGCCGTCCAAAGGTCTGCAGGACCTGCTCCACCATCCCGAAGACCGCCTCCCGCGAGGTGACATCCGCCTCGATGCCGATCGAGCGCACGCCCATCGCCTCGCACTCCGCCATCACCGTCTCAGCGGTCAGCTCCTCGTCGAACTCTTTTGCCGAATCGAGTTGCAGGTCGTTGATGACGATGTCCGCCCCCAGCGACGCTAGCCGCAGCGCATAGGCTCTCCCCAGACCGCGCCCCGCGCCGGTGATCAGCGCGACCTTTCCGGTCAGCCTGCTCATCTTCTCCTCCCTGTGGCATACCCGCCTCTGCTGAATATACGCTTCAGTTTCTCGCTCTACGGGGCAAGTTCCTGCGCATTTCGCCGGGGGCGCAGCGGCGTGAGGTATAGTGAGGGGAGAGGAGTGAGGAACCGTATGCACGAGATTGACCGCTGTTACATCGTTCTGGGGCTGGAGCCGGGCGCGTCGCTGGCGGAGATCAAACGCGCCTACCGCGACCTGGTGCGCGAGTGGCATCCCGATCGCATGGAGGAGGGATCGCGCGCGCAGCGGCTGGCAGAGGAGCGGATCCGGGAGCTAAACCGCGCCTACGAGAAGCTGCAGGCATACGGTCCGCTCCATCAGACGCCGGACGGGCGGACGACCGCGGACGGCTCGATCTATACCCCGGACGGATGGAAGCAGGAGACCGCCAGCCGTTACCGTCAGGGCGCGGCGAACGATGAGGACGTGAACGCCGCACGCGCTATCTCCCTCTACTTTGAGGGGCGCGCCTGCTTTCGAGAGCGGCAGTACCGGGAGGCGGTCAGTCTGCTGCTGCAGTCGGTCTACCTGTCGCAGAGGACGCCCGAAGCCTACCTGCTGCTCGGGCAGGCGTATCAGAAGCTGCGGCTCCACGCCAAAGCGGAGTCGGCGTTTCAGCAGGCGGCGCGTCTTGCGCCGGAGAATCCGGAGACGCACTTTCAACTGGGGATGACCTGTCTGGCGATGGGCGATCTGGCGGGCGCGCGCCGCCATCACGCAACCCTGCAGACCCTCCACGAAGCCTTCGCCATCGAACTGATGGCCGCCATCCGGGAGAGGGAGGAGGGTTAACCTGCAGCCATCTCCTTGGGAGCGCGCGGACAGATGAGGTATTCCAACTCCTCCAAAGACCAATGAACTTTTGCTAAATCGTCCGTATTTTCCGCCATTGAGTCGACATACTGTGCAAACAACGCCTGTTTTTCGGTCAGCACTTCATAAATGCGCTCTTCAATCGTCCCCGTTTGAATGTAGGAGTAGACGGAGACGTTGCGTCTCTGACCCAGCCTCCAGCAGCGATCCTCCGCTTGCAGGGCGTCAATGGGATTCCAGGTTCGATCAAAATGGAACACATAGCTGGCTTCCTGCAGATTTAACCCGCGGCTTCCTGCTTTCGTAGACATCAGCAGCAAATTCGACTGGCTATCGGTTTTGAACCTGTGTAGTATCTCTTGTCTGTTGCGATCAGACAGTCCGCCATGATATAGAAGCGGATGAAACTTGCTTTTCCATCTCTCCCCCAGGTACTTCAGCGTTTCAACAAAACGGGAGAAGACGATCACCTTGTTGTCGCTGTGATCCCCAATCAGTATCTCCAGCTGCTCTTCGATGGCTATCGATTTGGCGCTCTCATGGGACTGCTTATCATAGTTGCAGATCTGCAGGAGCTGATTGATAATCGAGAAGATATGAACCCTTCTATCGGCTTCCCTGAATGTAAGATATGCCTGCCATTGCTGTTCCTCCACTGCATGATATGCGTTCGACTGTTCTTCCTCCATGTCTATCCAGATAGGTCCAACATAGGTCTTATCGGGAAGGTCTCGCAGGCAGTCCCGTTTGCGGCGCCTCAGAAAGAAGGGTTTGACACGTGACTGTATCTCCTGCCGCCATGGAGCTATCAAGCGCTCCCAATGGGAGAAGAGACTAGGTTTTACGAACTCCATGGTATTCACAAGATCCTCTGGTCTGTTCTCCATAGGCGTTCCGCTGAGGCACCACGAACGCTTGCGAGGAATGTTTCGGATCGCCGTTGTAATCTTGCCGGGATTTTTCAGCATGGTGATGTCGTCGCAGACCACCAGATCGAAATCGCATCTCTGTACCTGCGCAGAATCTTTTTGAATGATGTGCGGCGTCGCCAACAGAACGAGACCAGCATGGTCCTCCCACTGCTTCTGACGGACTAAGGCTGCGCCTTCTACCGTTCGTGGATAGAGACCTCCCCATCTGCGCGCCTCAACCTCCCACTGCCTGATAACGGAACGCGGACAGATAATGAGAACGCTCTGAAGACGCTCCATGCGTCTCATGATCGCAATGGCAATAGAGCACTGCGCGGTCTTTCCAAGCCCCATATCGTCGGCTAGCAGAGCATGGTCGCGCTCGATCAAAAATTTGACCCCCGCCTTCTGATACTCCCTCAGCTCATGAAATTGGCTGATATTGGTTGATGCGAACTCTTCAGGAGGCGGGTAGAGCAGCTCATATATCGCGTCGAGGGGATTGAGATCTTTTTCATCTCCCAAGCGCGATCTTTGGGATCCCTTCTTCTCTTCCTCTCGCGCCTCGACCGGAGCGGATATCTTCTCCGCCAATGGTCTTTTTTTACGAAAGCATTTCCCGTTAAGAGAAAAGCGAAACGACAGATCGGCACCTTTGCCGACAGACGTCTCGAGCCTAGGAAAAATGGCGGGCAGCACGATAGAGCGTCGTTCGCACGGAGAACGAACGACCTCCGGAGCGTAGAACCGAGGGATGGAGATCGTATGGGTTTGCGCGTCAATATGGAGCGTACATGCTTGTACCTGTATAGGGGGCAGTTTCGGCGCAGGCAGCAGATGTGTGAATAGTGACCGGAGGAGTCCCATTCTCTTGATCCGCCCTCTTCTCTTGGGTCTTTGCGACGCCGTTGACCAAAACAGGCGGTTATCTGGCGCATTCCGCCACGAAAGACGTTGTGTCAATGCACGAAACGGTTTGAGCATCTCTACCTACCACTAGCCTTGCGCAAGCCCTTTCCTGTCAATGAGGCTCAACACGTCGCGGATACGCGCAAATGGCGAGAACAGATTCATGGTGCTCTGCGCCTTGCTGAGACAGAGCTGCCCGTTCCCATCCGCGTCGTCGAGGAGGTAGGCAAATAGATGCTCAGACGCGGACCCTGAGTGATTCAGCGCAACGGCGTTGAGAAAATCCCCGCCATCATACAGAGAGTGCGGCAGGGCTTTATCGGGATCATCCAGCAGCTCCAATAGAGCCGCCGGCGGATATTCCGAAACAAAACTGCCAAACATCCTGCGCCCCTGCGTATCTATCAGCAGAATGTCCGGCTTGTTTTGCAGCGCCTGAACCAGCGCGGGCGCCATGGCGTCCGATCCTATGCCTGCTTCCAAACAGTCACCATAGAGGAGGGTTTGGATAGTCGTAGGAGAGACGCTGCTGGTATGCCGAAACTCTACAGGCACACCCTTTCGATTGGTGATAAGAATCCCGCCATAGTAGCCAGACTGAGAGGATTTATACCAGGCGAGATAGCCTAAAAGAGGCTCCTGGGCACTTTTAGACACGGGGTAACCCTCCCTCCTATCTTGATAATGTCCCTTCCACCTGCCAACCGTAATATCCTGCAGGGAGCGGAACAAGCGGGCTTGTTACACGCTCTCATATACTCTATTCGTTCACCGCCTGCAGGAAGCGACGTCCCCAAAGAGCGAACTTTTCTCCAGCGGCGCCGTGAGAGTCGCGCAAGAGCTATATACCGGAGACTGCGAGGAACACAGATGGCATACAGGGCACTGATCGTCGGGGCGGGCGGCATGGGACGCGCCTGGGGCAGAAACCTCAAGGAGTGTGAACAGACGGAGGTGGTCGGCTGGGTGGACATCCGCCCCGAGGTCGCGCAGGAGGCGGCGGATCAACTGGAGTTTGCGGGCATCTATGCCGGGGACGACCTGGGCAGAGCGATCGCCGAGACCCGTCCCGATTTTGTGGTGGATGTAACGATCCCGGAGGCGCATCGGGATGTGACGGTGCAGGCGCTTGCCGCCGGGCTGCCCGTGCTGGGCGAGAAGCCGATGGCGCACTCGATGGAGGCGGCGCGGGAGATGGTCGCCGCATCCGAGAAGGCGGGGAGGCTCTATATGGTCAGCCAAAGCCGCCGCTACGATCCCCGCATCCACGCCTACCGCCGGCTGATCGAGCGGGAGATCGGTCCACCCGGCATTCTCAACTCCGACTTTTACATCGGGGCGCACTTCGGCGGCTTTCGGGACGAGATGCCCAGCCCGCTCGTGCTCGATATGGCGATCCATACCTTCGACGCGGCGCGCTACCTGAGCGGGGCGGACGCGGTGGCGGTCTACTGCGAGGAGTTCAATCCCCCCTGGTCCTGGTATCGGGGAGACGCCTGCGCGACGGCGGTCTTCGAGATGGGCGGGGGACTGCGCTACACCTATCGCGGCTCCTGGTGCAGCGAAGGAAGGCACACGTCGTGGGAGTCGGAGTGGCGCGCCGTCGGTCCGAAGGGAACGGCGACCTGGGACGGGCACAGCCAGATCGTGGCGGAGGTGGTAACACAGACCGGCGGCTTCCACTCGCAGTTTGAGACGCGCATCGCCGAGGCGGAACAGAACGTTCACCACGGCATTGCCGGCTCTCTGCGCGACTTCCTGAACGCCCTGCAGACGGGCGCAACCCCGATGGGCGAGTGCCACGACAATATCAAGAGTCTGGCGATGGTCTTCTCGGCGATCGAGTCGTCGGCGACGGGACAGCGCGTGAAGGTGGTCGTCTGAGGTTAGCAGGAAGGAGGCGCGGAGGCACAGGACAGGGATGCATGGGACGGGCGGACGGTCTGCGCCGACGACCCTGACACCGGGAGACCGTAACGCTCGGCGCGGCGCTCTTTCATGGCGGCAAGGAGCGCAAGCGGGGCGGGACGGTCTCCATCCACGCATCCCAGCCGGACATGGGGCTTCGCCGCGCCGTGAAAATCGGAGCCGCCGGACGCCAGCAGACCGGCTTCGCGCGCCATCTGCAGAAACTGCAGGATACGCGCCGGATCGTACTGGCTGTAGTAGCACTCCATGCCGTCCACGCCCATCTCCCGCAGCCGCAGCAGCTCCGCCGGCAGCGCGTCGTCCGCAAGTTTGAGCGTGTGCGGATGCGCCACGAACGCCAGTCCGCCCGCTTCCCGGATCAGGGCGATCCCCTCCTCCAGCGCGATCTTCTCCTTGGGAACATGGGCGAGCGCGCCATCCGCCAGATAGCGGTCGAACGCCTCCTGAACGCTGGCGACGATCCCCTTCTTCGCCAGCGCCAGCGCCATGTGCGGTCTGCCGAGGGTCTCGCTTCCCGCCTCCGCCGCAACCTCCTCCAGCGTGATGGGAAGCCCCAGCGCCTGCATCTTCGCGATCATCCGCTCATTGCGCCGCGCGCGGTTCTCCTTGAGAACGCGCAGACGCTCGCACAAGCCGGGATGGGAGTGATCAATAAAGTAGCCCAGCAGGTGGAGTTTGCCGGGATGGTAGGCGATGGAGAGTTCGATGCCGGGGACGCACTCGAGGGAGAGGGAGCGGGCGGCTTCCAGCGCCTCCGCCAGCCCGTCTACCGTGTCGTGGTCGGTCACCGCGACGGCGCGCAGACCGATCTCTGCCGCCAGCGCGATCAGCTCGGTCGGCGTCAGGGAGCCGTCCGAAGCCGTAGTATGAGCGTGCAGGTCAATGGATTGCATGAGGAGCGCATGTCATAAAAAGTGCGAACTATTGTTATAATACCTCTTCCGCCGTGAAAGTTACGACATCCTATCCGGAAACAGTCTACTCCCCGATCTTCAGGACGCTGAGGAAGGCTTCCTGCGGGATCTTTACGCGGATCGCTCATGCAGTCAGGGGAAGATAGATTATCTTCCCCTCAAAGTCGCTTTCCAGACCGGCGAATACGCACAGCACGATCTCCTCGATCGCCTGCCCGATCGGAAGCCAACGCGGAATTTCCAGCGCTCCGGGCATGGGCAGTCCCTCTTGTACCCGATCGCAGGCAAAACGTGTGATGGTGCGGACATCATGCGTTAGCAGAATGCGCGATTCCCGTGCCGCCCATTCGAGAATGACATCATCCTCTCTACCGGACAGTCCCACATCCTGCACGCGCTCCAGATCAATCGCGGTAAACCTCCGGCGCAGCCCTCGCACAATGTCGCCGTGAAGGTTTTCGTCCGCCAGCAACTTCAACATCAGAGAGACCGCTTCCGCCAGTCCTGTCGCGCCATGAGACGTTCACGAAGCCCGGCGGCGGGAAAGCGCGTTTGATTCTCTCGCCTTGTTTCGTCGGCTTCCCGTCGTCCCTGCTCCAGATAGGCTTCCACCTCCTCGCGATGGCGCAGATAGTAGCTTATGACGGCATGAACATCCGCCAGTTCCAGCGTATCATAGGCGCGCACAATCTGATCCGCGTCCGCTCCGTCCAGATATGCGCCGATCACCGTGTCTATCGGCACGCGGGTCTGCCCGACATAGACCACTCCGTTCACTTCTCTCATGGGCGGCGGCTCCGCCGCATGGATTTTCAGGGCAGCCATCTCGTTACTCCCCGATCTTCAGGACGCTGAGGAAGGCTTCCTGCGGGATCTCCACGCTGCCGATCTGCTTCATCCGCTTCTTGCCCTCTTTCTGCTTCTCCAGCAGCTTGCGCTTTCGGGTGATGTCGCCGCCGTAGCATTTGGCGATCACGTTCTTGCGGAAGGGGGCGACCCGGTCCGCCGCGATGATCTTCCCGCCGATCGCCGCCTGAATCCGCACCTCGAACTGCTGCCGCTCGATCACCTCTTTGAGCTTTTCGACCAGCGCGCGTCCGCGCGGATAGGACTTGTCGCGGTGCGTGATAAAGGAGAGCGCGTCCACCACCTCGCCGTTGATCAGGATGTCCAGTTTGATCAGCTTCGATTCGCGGTAGCCCGCCGGCTCGTAGTCGAAGGAGGCGTAGCCGCGAGTCCGGCTCTTCAACTGATCGAAGAAGTCCAGCAGGATCTCCGCCAGCGGCAGCCTGTAGTGCAGCATCACCCGATCCGGCGCCGGATGCTCCATGCTGACGAACTCGCCCCGCCGATCCCGCGCCAGATCCATCACCGTCCCGACATAGGTCGAAGGGATGAAGATCGTCGCGTCCACATACGGCTCCTCGATGGAGGCGATATAGGTCGGGTTGGGCAGGTGCGCCGGGTTGTCTATCCATTCGGTTGTGCCGTCGGTGCGGTTGACTTTATAGATGACCGAGGGGGAGGTGGCGATCAGATCCAGCCCGAACTCGCGCTCCAGCCGCTCCTGAATGATCTCCATGTGCAGCAGCCCCAGAAAGCCGCAGCGAAATCCGAACCCCAGCGCGGCGGAGGTCTCCGGCTCAAAGGAGAGCGCGGCGTCGTTCAGCTGCAGCTTGGCGAGGGCTTCCCGCAGATCGGGATAGTCGCTGCTGTCCACCGGGTAGAGACCACAGAAGACCATCGGCTTGGCTTTGCGATAGCCGGGCAGCGGCTCGGCGGCGGGATTTTCGGCGTCGGTGAGCGTATCGCCGACATTGGCGTCGCCGATCGTCTTGATGGAGGCGGTGAGGAAGCCGACCTCGCCGGTACGCAGCTGCTCGGTCGTCTCCATCTTAGGGCGAAAGATGCCGACGGTATGAACCTCGAACTCTTTGCCGGTCGCCATGAAGCGGATACGCTGTCCGGGCTTGAGCGCGCCGTCCACCACCCGCACGTAGCAGACCACCCCCTGATAGACATCGAAATGGCTGTCGAAGACCAGCGCGCGCAGAGGCGCGGCGGGGTCGCCGGAGGGCGGCGGAATGCGATGGATCACATGCTCCAGGATCTCACGGATGCCGATCCCCTGCTTCGCGCTCGCCAGCACCGCGTCATGCGCCTCGACCGCCAGCACGTTCTCGATCTCCTCGCGCACGCGCTCCGGCTCGGCGGCGGGCAGGTCAATCTTGTTGATGACCGGCACGAGCGTCAGCCCGCTGTTGTACGCCAGGTTGACGTTCGCCAGCGTCTGCGCCTCGACCCCCTGCGCGGCGTCCACCACCAGGATTGCGCCCTCGCAGGCTGCCAGCGAGCGGGAGACCTCGTAGGTGAAGTCCACATGACCGGGCGTGTCAATCAGGTTCAGTTCGTAGCTGTCGCCGTCTTCGGAGACGTAGTTCAGACGCACGGCAGTCATCTTGATGGTGATGCCGCGCTCCCGCTCGATATCCATCGTGTCGAGCAGTTGATCCTGCATATCGCGCTCGGAGATCGCACCGGTCAACTCCAGTATGCGATCCGCCAGCGTGGATTTGCCATGATCCACATGGGCGATGATGCAGAAGTTGCGAATATGATCCTGAGTATAGTTGTCCATGCGTCTCCCTGCATCCCGTATCTGTTCGGGGGTCAACGATATTATAGCATAGCCTGCCGGAGACGCAGGAGAAGAGGAGGTCTGCGAGCGCGGCGGGTCTATCCGCCGGCGCTGAAGCGCACGTCGCGCAGGATTCGCAGCTGATAGAGGGTAAAGCCGATCAGCATCGCGCCCATGATCCAGGCAGCGGCGGTTGCATAGCCGAACTTCAGGTACATGAAGGCGTTGTACCAGATCTCCAGTCCGATGGTATGGGTGCGGTAGAGCGGGCCGCCCCCCGTCATTACGAAGATGTTCTCCATCGCCTTGAACGCGCCGATAAACGCCCCGACCAGATTGATGATGATCAGCGGCTTCAGCGAGGGCAGGGTGATCATCCGCACCTTCGTCCAGATGCTCGCGCCGTCCAGATCCGCCGCCTCGTACAGCTCATCGGAGATCGTCTTCAGCGCCGCCAGATAGATGATGCTTCCCGGACCGGCTCCCGCCCAGACGCCCGGCAGCACCACCGCCAGCATCGCCACGCTCGGGTCGCCCAGCCAGTCTATCTTGACCGTCTCCGGCAGCCTCCAGGGCAGCCCGAACAGCCCCGTCAGGCTGTTGAGCAGACCGGCTCCCTGCCCCAGCAGTTGATTGAGCAGACCGTTCTCGGACGGGTCGTAGAACTGCTTCCAAAGGAAGAGGATCACCAGTCCGGAGGTAACGGCGGGCAGGTAGTAGAGGGTGCGGTAGAGCATCTTGCCGCGAGGAACCTCCGACAGCAGCAGCGCCAGGATGATCGGCAGGAAGAAGCCCAGCCCCAGACTCAGCCCGACGTAGAGGAAGCTGTTGAGGATGCCGTACCAGAAGGTCTCCTGTGTCGCGGCTTCGATGAAGTTGTCCAGCCCGATCCACTGCGGCGGCTGGGCGATCTTGTAGTCCTGAAACGCCATCAGCAAGCCGCGCGCCAGCGGAAAGTACGCCCAGACGGCGATGGAGAGGACGGCGGGAGCCATGAAGAGCCAGGGAACGATGTGATAACGCCAGCTGCGTATGCCCGCCGGACGCGAGCCGGGATCGCCCGCCGCCCCCAGCGACAGACGCCGCAGCATATAGAAGACGCCCGTCAGGATCAGCAGAAAGCCGCCCGTCACCGCGCCGAAGGCAATCTGCCGCCGCTTGCGCATTACCTCTTCCGGGACGAAGTCGAGCAGCTTGGTGTTGATCTTCTCGGCGGCGCGGTCGAGGATCAGTTTCGGGTCGCGATCCGGGTAGAGGATGGCTTCCATCAGCGGCTGATCCAGCTCCGTGTAGATCATCTGACCGGGAGGCTCCGGCTTGCCCGTCTGGAAAAGCTGCTCCATGGAACGGACCCACTCATCGCTCATCCGCGTGACGAACTCTTCATAGCCGTGCTTCTTCAGGCTGATCGGGCTGACCGCCTGCGCCAGCCCCGCCTCCACATAGGCTTTCGTCCGCACCGCGTCCGCCTCATCGGAACCCATGAATCGGATGAACTCCCAGGCGGCGGCGCGCACCTTCGGGTCTTTTTGCAGCGCGCTGATCCCGAACATCGAGGCATTGATCTCGTTGCCCGTGATGCCGGTCGGACCTTTGGGCATCGGCGCGATCCCGATCAGGGCGGGACTGATATTGGCGGTGGCGCGGTTGGCGATCACGTCCGACTGGTACTGGAACCACATCCCCAGCTTGCCCTTCTCCACAAAGTCGCGGAAAAGGCTGGCGGTGCGGATCGCCACGCCGCGCTGCCTGCGCCCGTCGGGCAGCGTCCACTCCTCCACCAGCAGCTTGCGGAAAAACTGCAGGGCGGTGACGCCCTCCGGCGTGTTGAAGGCGGCGACAAAACGGTCGTCGGGAGTCTTCTTCACCACCTCGCCCCCCGCCTGCCACAGGAAATTGACCCACCAGTAGGAGGTGCTCTGCGGCGCGGAGTCGAAGCCGAAGCCCCACTGCCCTTTCTCCGGCTTTGTCAGCCTCTGTGCGTAGCGGTAGAACTCGTCCCACGTCTTCGGGGGACGGTTGGGGTCGAGACCGGCGTCCCGGAACAGGTCTTTGCGATAGTAGAGCGCCTGCACAAACTGCTGATAGGGGTAGGAGTAGATACGCCCCCGGACGGTGATCGCCTCGCGGATGCCGGGATGAATCTTGTCCATGACGGAGGGGTCGCGCGCGATGAACTCGTTGAGGGGATAGAGGAAGCCCTGCTGAACGTAGCTCTCCAGCTGGCGGAAGTTGACGTACATCACGTCGGGCGCCAGTCCGCCGGCGATCGCCATCAGCAGCCCCGACTCGTTGGCGGGTCCCTGCACCTCCAGACCGGTCGCCACCACCAGTCGTATCTCCGGGTGCTTGCGCTGAAACGCCTCGATGACGGCGCGGTTGGCGCGGCTCCAGGGGTCGGTGGAGTCCTTGCGCGGAACCGCAAATCCGCCGCTGCCCCACAGACGCACCGTCACCGGCTCCTGCGCCTGCGCGCGTACGCAGGGCAGGAGAAGAGAAAACAACGCCAGGAGAACAACGCATTGCGGAGGCAGCCGGTTCATATCCGCATTTTAGCAGGCTGCCTCCTGTGCGTCAAGCGGCATTGAAGCCCGATTACCGGCTCACATGCGTCGCGTCGGTGCAGACGACGGCTTCGCGGCTCTTCTGTCTCCACTCCACCCGCCTTCCGGGAACAGAGGAGATTGCTTCGGTCGGCTTCGCCTCCCTCGCAATGACAGGAAGGGGGGCGCCTGTCGCCTCTCGCGCAATGACAGGGAAGGAAAGGCTGATATCCCCTCGCAATGACAGACCGGAAGGTACTGGCGGGTCGAGCGGTTAGTTGAGGTCAAACAGTTCGTCGGTCGAGAAGTCGCCGTCCTGGTCGAGGTTGCCGACCCGGTTCTGCACGAAGTCCCTCCAGTTCAGCCCGAAGCTGAAGGTTCCAGAGCCGAAAAGCGGGCGGCGGGTCTTCGCATGACCGTCCAGCCAGAGAACGTTGCCCATCTCCGAATGGCGTCCATGGAAGCCCGGATAGCCGTAGGAGGGCGGATCGAGATAGGTGTTGCCCTCCAGCGTCGGCGCGGAGTACGCCCAGGTGTTTATGCGCGCGGCGTCCGCCATCCAGACGGTCTCCGCCGGCTGGCTGACCGCCGCCAGCGAGATCGGGTTGGGGACGGCGCAGCCGCCGGGATAGGTGAAGGGCGCCAGATAGGCGTAGTTGTAGCCGTAGCCGGTCAGACCGATGGGCGAACGCAGCCGGTTGGAGAAGGAGGGACACGCCTGTATCTGATGGTTCTTCATGTAGGGGTAGATCAGCCCCTCCGCCTCGTTGAGCGCGACGCCGTTGAAGCTGCCCCACCAGTAGTAGGTTTTGGGCGTCGGGCAGGAGAAAGCATAGCAGGAGGTGCAGACGGGAACGACGCGCTCGTCGTAGTCCTGCGCGTACATCAAAGCCCCCAGCCCGATCTGCTTGACGTTGGAAAGACAGCTGGTCGCGCGCGCCTTCTCGCGCGCCTGTGCGAAGACAGGAAACAGAATGGCTGCCAGGATCGCTATAATGGCGATAACTACAAGCAGTTCTATCAGCGTAAATCCGATGCGTTTCACTCTCATCTCTCCTTTCTCTGCAGGCGGGAAAGCGCATACAGATCCGATTCCAGTGTGATCAGTATGACGGGAGTATGTTAAACGCATATTACGAAGGAGTTAAGTTTGTGTTAAATCGGCGCGGCGGGCGGGCGCACCTGCCCGGCGGGATCAGGACGGGCGCGAGCGCGCCTTCCATCCGTAGCTGACGTACTGCCACCGCAGGTTCTCGCCCTCCACGTCGAAGACGCTGAAACCCTCCGGATCCACGCCCAGGCGCGGACCCGTCCACCACTCGCCGCAGACCGCGCCGGAGGTGATGTAGCGCGTTCCCGCGTACTCGCACTCCTCGCGCACATGGGTGTGCCCCTGCAGCACCGCCTTCACGTTGTAACCCTTGAGGATCTCATAGACCTGCCGGTTGTTGTTGATGATCAGGTTGGCGGGGGTCGCCTCGACGCCGCCGATGGCGTACTGGGTATAGATGGTGAAGAGAGGGATATGCGTGCAGATCAGGATTGGCCGCTGGCGTCCGACGCGCTCCACCTCCCCTTTCAGCCACTGCAGCTGCTCATCGTCAATCCAGCCGCGATAGCTGCCCTCCGCCGGAGCGATGCTGTCCAGCAGGATGAACCGCCACTCGCCCGCGTCGAAAGCGCGGTAGAGGGGCGCCCGGACGAAGCGATCCTGAAACATCTTCTTGCCGAAGTCCGGCTCTTTGCGCTGCGCGTCGTCTTTGGAGAACCAGGCGTAGACATCGTGATTGCCGATGCAGTGGTGCACCGGCATCTCCAGAGGCTTGTACGCCTCCTCCAGCTTGCCGAACATCGCCAGGGCGTCGGCGCGGGAGAGGCTCATGCCGTTGCTGATGTTGTCGCCTCCGGTGAGGACAAAGTCCGGACGGGGATCCAGCGAGAGGATCCTGCGCACCGCCTGTCTGATCCCCTCTTCCGCGCCCAGGGTCGGCTGCATGTGCATGTCGGTGGCGTGCACGAATCGGAAGCGGCGGTTCTGCGCCTTCGCGCTCTCTACAGAGAGTCCGGCGGTCAGTCCCAGCGCGGCGGCTCCAGCCAGCAGGTCACGACGGGTGATGACGGGCATCCGTTTTTCCTCCATGATCGGGGTATGTGCTCCGGCATCTATTGTACAACGGGAGAACGCACACAGATGTTAAATTCCTGTAAAATTTGCCGGTATCCGGCGCTCCGACGCCCCCGACCGGCTCCGTTCGCCAATGCGGTTGACGACGCCGGACTTTTTCGTTTATACTTACTCAAAATCTCAAGCTCAAGGGAAAGTGAGAGACCCATGCGGGAGGTTCTCAAAATCCTGGAACAGGACGCGCGCACCAGCCCGGCACAGATAGCGGCGATGACCGGACTGGCGGAGGACGAGGTGCGCCGCCTGATCGCGGAGTGGGAGCGCAGCGGGGTGATCCGCCGTTACAAGACGGTGGTGGATTGGGAGCGTTTCGGCGAAGAGAAGGTCTACGCCTATATAGACGTGTCGGTCGCTCCGGAGCGCGGAGCCGGGTTCGACGATGTGGCGTCCCGTATCTACCGCTACCCCGAAGTCCGCTCCGTGATGCTGGTCTCCGGCGGACACGATCTGCGGGTGGTGGTGGAGGGAGCCGGGATCAAGGAGGTCGCCAACTTCGTTGCGGAGAAGTTAGCCCCTCTAGATCGCGTCACGGCGACCAATACCCACTTCCTGCTCAAACGCTATAAAGATGACGGAGACATCTTTGTCGAGAGCGACTCCGATCATCGGCTGATGGTCGCTCCGTGAAACCGTTGAATCAGGTGGTGTCCGCAACGCCCCCCTCCGGCATCCGCCGTCTGTTCGATATCGCCAGCCAGATGCAGGATGTGATCTCTCTGGGCGTGGGCGAACCGGATTTTGTCACGCCGTGGCGGATCCGCGAGGCGGCGATCTACGCGCTGGAGCGAGGCTACACTACCTACACCTCCAATGCCGGTCTCCTCGAACTGCGGGAGGCGGTCTGCAGCCTTCAGCGCGCGCTCTACGGCGTGGAGTACGACCCGCAGCAGGAGACGCTGATCACCGTCGGGGTCTCCGAAGGGCTGGACCTCGCCCTGCGCGCCATCGTCAATCCAGGCGACGAGGTGATCCTGCTCGAACCCTGCTACGTCTCCTATCAGCCGAATATCCTCTTCGCCGGCGGCACGCCGGTTCCGGTCGCATCCCGTGCGGAAGAGGGCTTTCGTCTGCGCCCGGAGGCGGTCGAAGCCGCCGTCACCCCGCGCACCAAAGCGATCATGCTCTGCTACCCCAATAACCCGACCGGGGCGACGCAGAGCCGGGTAGACCTGCAGGCGGTGGTGGATATCGCCGTCAAGCACGACCTCTACCTGATCAGCGACGAGATCTACGATCGGCTGACCTATGTCGGACGGCACACCTGCGTGGCGTCGCTGGAGGGAGCGCGCGAACGCACCGTTCTGCTCAACGGCTTTTCGAAGGCGTATGCGATGACCGGATGGCGCATCGCCTATGCCTGCGCCCCGCGCCCGATCGCCGCCCTGATGACCAAAATTCACCAGTACACCATGCTCTGCGCCCCGCACATTGCCCAGAGAGCCGCGCTGGAGGCGACGCTCAACGGGGAGAACGATGTGCGCGAGATGGTCGCCGACTACGACCGGCGAAGGCGGTTCTTCGTGCGCGGTCTCAACGCCATCGGGCTGGACTGCGTGGAGCCGACGGGCGCATTCTATGCCTTTCCGTCCGTTCGCCGCACGGGGCTGACCTCCGAGCAGTTCGCGGAGCGGCTGCTGCAGGAGGAGCGCGTCGCGGTCGTGCCGGGCAACGCCTTCGGAGCCTCCGGCGAGGGCTGCGTCCGCTGTTCGTATGCGACCAGCATGGCGCAGCTGGAGGAGGCGCTGGCGCGGATGCGCCGCTTTATGGAGCGCAACCGGGTCTTTGCAGAGCAAGAGGCGAAGGCGACAACGGGATAACCGACGCGAATCTGCGAAAAAGAGCGGACTATGAGGAATAATAACCAGAGAAAGGGACAAAGGGCAGCGCGATCGTTTCCGCGAATCTCTGTATGGCGGGTCGTCGGATGCCTGGCGGTCCTCCTGCCGGCTCTGAGCGGCGCGAACGCGCGGGCGGATCGCAATGTGCTGGCTCCGCGCGGACTGGTCGCCAGTCCCGGACTGCTGCGGCTGGAGTATCTGATCCGCGAGTCGGACTCCCGCTCCAGTCTGGGCTGGGCGACGTTCGGCTTGCCGGTCGAGGATCTGGGGCTGGACGTGGAGCTGGAGCGGTTTGACCTCAACCGCCGCGCGCGCGAAACCGTGAGCCTTCAGTATACGCTGACGGGCAACGCCTTCAGCGACATCGCCCCGGCGGTCTCGGTCGGCGTCCGCGACAGCCTCAATCGCGGACGCGAAGGGCGGGCGTTCTTCCTGTCCATGACCAAAACCTTCGGGCTGAGTCTCGCTCAGGATCGTATTCTGCGTGACCTGAAAGCGCACGCGGGATACGGCACTCGCCGCCTGGGCGGTCTCTGGATCGGGGTGCAGGGCAAGTTTCGACCCGGGTTCACCGTTCATGCCGAATATCTGGCGCACCGTCTGAACGCCTCGGTCTCCTGGCCCGTGTCGGGTCCGCTGGAGATGCGCGCCTATTCGCTGGACGGCAATCTGTTTTATGGAGCCTCCCTGGTATTCATCAAGTAGAAGGAGCGGAGCGGTAAAAGAGGTCTGCGCGCCTCTTTCGCCCTCACTATAGAGAAGATGACTTCGTACGCGAACGCACAAGCGCCGACAGATGGACGCCGCGTGGCTCTGATCAAGAGCCTGACGACCAATAATCGCTTCTATACGCTGGTCACCGCGGAATCGGGCATCCGAAACGCCGATACGGTCGAGCGGATTCCGGAGGATCTGCATCTCGGCATCGCCTATCCGTGTCTGGAAGACGGCTTGAACGACTTTGCGGTGATCCGCACCACCTATGAGACGCTGGAGTTCTTCCCGGACGACGAGGAGATGCGCCGCGAGTTGATGGAGATCATCCATGACGCGCGCGCCAAACTGACCCGGCGCTTGGAGGAGCTGCGAGAACGGATCGCCGCCCGCAAAGCGCACTTTCTGGGAACCGACCTGGAGGAGTTTAAAGCCTATCTGCTGGACGTGGTGCATCGCGGCTACCCGCGCCGCAACCTGGACAGCATGATGAAGCTGAACGTCTTCATGTCGGTGGCGGAGGCGGAGGGAAGCTCCAACGGCATCGAGCCGCTCTACCATTTCGAGTTCCGGCACGAGTCGGATGTGCCCCGTCTGGCGCAGCTTCCGGCGCGCGAGTTTGTCGCCGCGCTGTTCGCCGATGTGCTGGAGAGCGTGCAGGACGACTCCAACTACGCCAACCGCTACCTGTTCGACCGCAACGTCTTTCAGAAGTTCATCGCGCTGATGTTCGTCAACTACGCGACGACCGACCCGATCTTCTACGGGATCAACAAGGCGGACTACGGGGTCTCCGAAGACAAGGAGATGGATACGACGCCGCTCTATCTGGCGGTCGGGCGGGAGCTGCGCAGCATCGAGGCGCAGCTTGAACTGGAAGACCGGCTTGCCCGGGGCGAGTATCCGCCGGTGGAGGCTCCGGCGGCTGCCATGGAAGAGGCAGTGCAGCTGCCGCAGGAGGTGCTGCTGCCCGGCACGCTGATCAACGAAGACGTGCTGCTGGGACCGATCGCCTCCATCTGCGCCGCCGCCAAGCAGCTCCGGAAACAGGAGGACCGCGAGACGACAGAGTTCGCGCGAATCATCCTGGCGGATGCCTCGCGGCTGGTGCAGGAGTTGAAGCGTCTGAACCTGCTCTCCCCCATGGCGAACGACCCGGGCGCGTAGGCGAAAATCGGGCGAGCGGGGTTGACAGGAATACTTAGCATCGCTAAAATATCTGACGCGAAAGCCTGAAGGCATCCATGCGCCGCAGAAGCGCTTGCGGGAACTCTTGACGCCGCTCAGTGCGCCCTAATAAGGGGCGAATCTCTCACGCATTCTGCAAAAGACAGATCTCCACAAAACATGGAAAGGCTTTTTACCGTGCGCCTGTACGCATAAGGTCGCCGTTTGACCGGTAAAAGATCATGGGGCGACTGTGGATCGAAAACTGGACCAGGAACGACTGAACAGCACCTCCTACGCTGTCACACATACTCGCGGAGTGCGCGAGTCCGAACGGAAGATACAGGACGGGGCGGTCCCCTCCCCTGACCGGGAGGAGACGGCTACCTCCCACGATGTTGAAGAGGCGATTGCCCGCGCGCGCAACTGGCTGCTGGATCATCAGCACGAGGATGGGCACTGGGTCGGCGAGTTTGAGGGCGACACCATCCTGGAGACCGAATATGTGCTGCTGATGCAGTTTCTCGGAAACCCCGACCGGGAGAAGATGCGCAAGCTGTGCAACTACGTGGTGCGCCACTGGCAGAACGAAGACGGCGGCTTCCCCATCTTCCCCGGCGGCAGATCCGATATCAGCGCCTCGGTCAAAGCCTACTTTGCCTGCAAACTGGCGGGACACTCCCCCGACGAGCCGTTTATGCAGCGTATGCGCGAGTGCATTCTGAAGCTCGGCGGCGTAACCCGCTGCAACACCTTCACCAAGCTCTATCTCTCCATCTTCGGTCAGTACGACTGGGAGGGCGTCCCGACCATCCCGCCGGAACTGTTCTTCGCACCCAACTGGTTCTATCTGAACATCTACGAGATGTCCTCCTGGTCGCGCGCGATCCTGGTTCCGCTGGCGATCATCAACTCGTATCGTCCGTCGCGCCCGATCCCGCCGGGCTGCGGCATCGAAGAGCTGTTTGTCGGCGGACGACACGGCAGACACCTGCGCCTGCCCTGGGATCGGCGCCCCCTGACCTGGCGAAATATCTTCCTGCTGGTGGATGCCGCGCTGAAGCTGCACGACAAAAGCCCGGTGAAGCCGCTGCGCCGGCGGGCTCTGCGGGCGGCGGAGGAGTGGATCCGCGAACGGCAGCGGGGCAGCGGCGGGCTGGGAGCCATCTTCCCGGCGATGACGCACGCGGTCATGGCGTATAAGTGTCTCGGCTATCCCGACGACCATCCGGCGATCCAGCACGAGATGTGCGAGCTGAAGAAGTTTGAGATCGAAGAGGGCGACGAGATCCGGCTGCAGCCCTGTCTGTCGCCGGTCTGGGATACGGCGATCGCCCTCAACGCCCTGCTGGACAGCGGCGTCCCCGCTGATCACCCCGCCATCCAGAAAGGGGTGGAGTGGCTGCTCTCTCGACAGACGGTCTCCAAAGGCGACTGGGCGGTGAAGGTGCCCAACGTGGAGCCGGGAGGATGGTACTTCGAATACGAGAACGAGTACTATCCCGATGTAGACGACACTGTGATGGTGCTGATGGCGCTCTACAAGGCGCACTGCCCCAACGGCGAGCACTGGACGAGCGCGCCGGAGCGGGTGCGTCAGGCGATGGAGCGCGGCTTGAACTGGGTCTTCGCCATGCAGAACCGCGACGGCGGCTGGGCGTCCTTCGACAAGGACAATACCCGCATGGTGCTGCAGTATGTGCCGTTCGCCGACCATAACGCCATGCTCGACCCCGCCACCACCGACATTACCGCCCGCACGCTGGAGTGTTTGAGCTTCTTCGATGTGCCGAAGACGGACCGGCGCGTGCGGCGTGCGCTGGCGTTTATCCGCAAGGAGCAGGAGCCGGACGGCTCCTGGTTCGGACGCTGGGGCGTCAACTATATCTACGGAACATGGCAGGCGCTGCGCGGACTGGCGCGAATCGGCGAAGATATGAAGCAGACGATGTACCAGCGGGCGGTGCAGTGGCTCAAGAGCGTGCAGAACTTCGACGGCGGCTGGGGCGAGTCGTGCCTCTCCTATGACGATCCGCTCTGCTTCAAAGCCAAAGGACCGAGCACGCCCTCGCAGACCGCCTGGGCGCTGATGGGGCTGATCAATGCGGACGGAGCCGAAAGCGTGGAGGTGAGGCGCGGAATCGAGTTCCTGCTGCAGACCCAGCGCGCGGACGGCTCCTGGGATGAGGAGTTCTTCACCGGAACCGGCTTCCCGCGCGTCTTCTACATCAAGTACCATCTCTACCGGCACTACTTCCCCCTCTGGGCGCTGGGACAGTATGTGCAGGCGGTGAAGGGGCGCAAAGCCTCCTTCTCGCACCGGACGGACAGCCGTAAAAAATAACCTTTCTCTCCGGGACGCACGCCGGAAGTGGAGTCCGGGCGGATACAGGACCCGGACTCTCGTTTTTCTGCTGAAAAAAGGAGGGACCTGGCTCGATGCGATTTCCGATAGGCTTCACGATGGCGCAGATGCGGCACCGCAACAGGATGACCAGACTGGGACACAAACGCTATCCCACCGTTCTGATGCTGGAGCCGCTCTACACCTGCAATCTTGCCTGTCTGGGCTGCTCCCTAGAGCGTCATACCGGAAAACTGAAGGACCGGATGCCGCTGGAGAAGTGTTTTCAGGCGGTGGACGACTGCGGCGCGCCCATCATCAACCTGTGCGGCGGCGAGCCGACCCTCTACCCCGAACTGCCGCAGCTCGTACAGGGGCTTATCGAACGCAGGAAGTATGTCCTCTGCTGCACCAACGCGCTCCTTCTGGACAAGAAGGTCTTCGGCGTGATCCCCCCCCACCCGCAGTTCTATCTGATGATCCATCTCGACGGGATGCGCCAGACTCACGACTATGTCTGCGGGCGCGAAGGGGTCTTCGATAGAGCCATCGCCATGCTGAAAGAGGCGAAGCGTCTGGGCTATGTGGTCATGGTCAACACGACCGTGTTCAAAGAGACCGAGGTGGCGGAGGTCGAAGAGATGTGCAAAATGGCGGAGGAACTGAAAGCCGACGGCATCCTCCTCTCCCCCGGCTACGAGTATGAGAGCGTCGAGCGCGACATCTTCCTGACGAAAGAGCAGATTCACGAGAAGTTCAAAGCCATCCGCGAGTTCAGCAGCAAGTACAAGATCAACGCGACCCCCTACTTCCTGGAGTTTGCGGCGGGGATGCGCGAGCTGCCCTGCGCGCCCTGGTCTACGGTCAACTACACGCCGCAGGGTTGGAAGGCTCCCTGCTATCTGATCGGCGAGCGGTTTATCGAAAGCTGGGAGGAGTTCTGGAACGACACCAACTGGGAGTACTGGGAGAGCCGTCTCAATCCCGCATGCCAGAACTGCAAGATGCACAGCGGCTTTGAACACAGCGCGGTGGAAGAAGCTATGAAGAGCTGGAAGGGCAAGATTCAACTGGCGGTCTGGTCTATCTCGAAATAGGGCGTTCGGCGCCGAGGAGCGCGGGCGGAGGCAGGTATGCCGGTTCGCCTGTCTGCGCACCTGCATCTTCCCGCCCGACGCCCCGCACCAACTCCTATGAAAGCGCTTGTGACCGGCGGAACCGGCTTTGTTGGCAGCCATGTGGTGCGCCAGCTTGTGGAGCGCGGCGACCATGTGCGCGCGCTGGTGCGCCGCACCAGCCGTGTGGATAATCTGGAGACCATCAACTGCGAGCCGGTCTACGGCGATCTGCAGGATGTCGACTCGCTGCGGCAGGCGATCAAGGGCTGCGACGCGCTCTTCCACGTCGCCGCCGACTACCGGCTCTGGGCGCGCGATCCCCGCGAACTCTACCGCAACAACGTCGAAGGCACGCTCAACATCCTGCGGGTGGCGCAGGAGGCGGGCGTCTCAAAGATCGTCTATACCAGCACGGTCGGCGCGCTGGGCATCCCTCCGCACGGAGCCTCCGGCACGGAGGAGACCCCGGTCACGCTGGAGGATATGGTCGGTCACTACAAGCGCAGCAAGTTCCTCGCGGAGGAAGAGGTCCGGCGGATGCATCGGGAGGAGGGGCTGCCGGTCGTGCTGGTGCATCCGAGCACACCCGTCGGCGAGGGAGACATCAAGCCGACCCCGACCGGCAAGATCATCGTGGACTTCCTCAACCGCCGGATGCCCGCCTACATTCAGACCGGGCTGAACCTGGTGGATGTGCGCGACGTGGCGCGGGGGCATCTGCTGGCGGCGGAACGCGGGCGACCGGGAGAGCGGTATATCCTAGGGAACGAAAATATCACGCTGCAGGGCATTCTTCAACTGCTGGCGGAGATCACCGGACTGAAGGCTCCGCGCCGTCAGATTCCCTACAGCGTGGCATACGCAGCGGCGCTGGCAGACGACTTTCTGTTCGGCGTGCTTCTGCGACGCCCTCCGCATATTCCGCTGGAGGGTGTGAAGATGGCGCGCAAATACATGTATTTTGACGCATCGAAGGCGGTGCACGAACTGGGATTTCCGCAGTCGCCCATCCGTGACGCGCTGGCGCGCGCCGTCGAGTGGTTTGAAACGCACGGCTATGTGCGGCGAGAGAGGAACCGCGCGCGTCCGGCGGTCGGGCAATGACGCCGGGAGGCTGTCAGACCGGGCGAGGAGAGGCAAAAGGAGAGCGGGGTTGGAGAACGGGAAAACGCGGCGGAAAGTGACGCTTGCCAGAGAGGTCGGCTTCTGTTTCGGCGTCAAACGCGCCATCAACATGACGCGCCAGTCGCTGGCGGAGCGCAACAGCGTCTTTATTCTCGGAGACCTGGTGCATAACAAGCGGGTTACGGACGAGCTGGAGGCGCGCGGTCTGCAGAAGGTGTCCGACATTGACGACAAGAAGTCGGGCACGATGATTATCCGGGCGCACGGGCTCCCCAAGGCGAAGATCCAGGAGGCGCGCGCCAGAGGTCTGGAGATCGTGGACGCGACCTGCCCGATCGTCCTGCGGGCGCAGGAGGCGGCGAAGACGCTGGAGGAGCGCGGCTGTCAGGTCGTCATCATCGGCGACCGCAACCATGCGGAGATCAAGGGCGTGCTGGGCGCGCTGGAGCGTCCTGCGCTGGTTATTGACAGTCTGGAGGAGCTTCGCGAGGCGAAGGCGTCCCATAAGCTGCTGCGCAAGGTCGGGGTGATCTTTCAGACGACGCACGCGCTGGAGCTTTGCCGCGAGATCATCAACGAACTGGTCTTCATGTGCAAAGAGGTGCAGATCATCAACACGATCTGCCGCCCGGTGCAGAACCGGCAGGACGACGCGCTGGAACTGGCGTCGAAGGTAGACCTGATGCTGGTAGTCGGCAGCCGCACCAGCGCAAACACGGTCGAACTGGCGGCGCTCTGCCGCCATCACAACCCCTTTACCATGCATATTCAGAGCGCGGAGGAGCTTCAGATCGAAGACTTCGCCTGGGCGGAGCATGTCGGCATCGCCTCCGGGCTGTCCACGCCGGAAGATCTGGTGGAGGGCGTCAAGCGCAAGATCCTCAGCTATGACGGTCCCATCCAGATGGACCTTCGCCCCGATCCGAAGAGCTACGTTCCGGCGGGAGCCGCACATCATTAGGCGTAGAGGGGCGCGCCGCCGGCGGCGCGCGTCGGCAGGCGGCGCATGAGAGCGCGAAAAGGACAGCCTCCCATCGGGATTCTGGTCGCCGTAGAAGAGGAGTTTCGGGCGGTCAGCCGCCGGCTGACCGCCCTGTCATTGGAGAACTGCCAGCGCGGGAACGCCGACGCCGACATCGTGATGGCAAAGTCCGGGATGGGCGCGGAACGCGCCTGCGCCTGCGCCGAAACGCTGATCGCCCGCTGCAAACCGCGCCTGCTTCTGATCGCCGGCTTCTGCGCCGGACTGACAGAGGAGGCGGCTCCCGGAGACCTGATCCTCGCCGACGAGGCGATGGATCGAACCTCCGGTCGGCGTTACCTGCCCGCTCCCGCCCTGCTTGCCGCCGCGCAGTCGGCGCGTCCGCCGGGCATTCCGCTGCACACGGGGCGGCTCCTCACCGCAACGCGGATTGCGCGAACAAGAGGCGAAAAACAGGCGATCCGCTCCGAATGGGCGGAAGCGACCGCGCTGGATATGGAGACGACGGGCGCGGTCGCCGCCGCCGAAGCCGCCGGCATCCCCTGGCTGGCGGTGCGCGCCGTAACCGACGGTCTGCGCGACAGCCTGCCCTTCGACTTCGCGCCATGGACCGACCCGCGCACCGGCGAGATCATCCGCTCCCGCGTGGCGGCGGCGGCGCTGACCCATCCCTGGAAGATACCCGCGCTGATCCGGCTCGGCGCGCGTTCTACGCGCGCGGCGCGCCGCCTCGCGCTCACTCTGGAGAGCCTCGTCCACGCGCTCCCCGCTCCCTCCTCCTGACGGTGTCGGGCTGAGATTGCATCGGTCGCTCACGCTCCCTCGCAATGACAGAAGGGGGACGCCTTACGCCTCCCTCACAATGACGGGAAGGGGTCGCCTGTCGCTCCCCGCACACCAACCACGTCAATAATCTTGTTGACAGAACCTGTCCTGCCTGCTATAATTTTAACCATACTCAAAATTTTTTATGAGCAGGGTAAAACATGACGCCATCGGCTCCGCGCCTCTTCAGTCAGGCGGTGGAAGACTACGTGAAAGCCATCTATAAGATTCAGGGCGAAGAGGAGACCGTCTCCACCACGCACCTGGCGCGCTACATGAACAAGACGCCCGCCGCCGTGACCAAGATGATCAAACAGCTTGCGGAGCATCGGCTGATCACGCACGCCTCCTATCGCGGCGTGCGGCTGACCCCGGCAGGCGAAAAGGTCGCGCTGGAGGTGATCCGCCATCACCGCCTGCTCGAACTCTATCTGCATCAGGCGCTCGGCTACGGCTGGGATGAGGTGGACGCCGAGGCGGAACAGCTGGAGCACCACATCTCCGAGGAGTTTGAGGAGCGGATTGACCGGATGCTGAACTACCCGCTCACCGATCCGCACGGCGACCCGATCCCCACCCGGGACGGCGCGATCGCCCCGCGTCGCGGACTGCCGCTGCTGGAGGCGGAGACCGGCACTGCGCTGGTGATTCTGCGGGTGCGCGACCGTGACCCGGAGGCGCTGCGCTACCTGAAGCGTCTGGGCATGGAGCTGGATGTTCGGATCGTCGTGGTGGAGAAGATGCCCTTCAACGGACCGATCATCCTGCGGATCGGGGAGGAGACCCATTCAGTCGGGCGCGAACTGGCGGGACACGTCTTTGTGGAGCCGATGGCGGAGGAGACGGCATGATGGACGACGAGGAGATGACCCTGAATCTTCTGCCGCTGAATTCTCCGGCGACGGTCACGCGGCTGACCTGTCAGGGGGCAGATCGGCGGCGGATGTTTGATCTGGGGATACTGCCTGGCGCGCGGATTGCGGCGGTGTCGCGCAGCCCGCTGGGCGATCCGACCGCCTACCGGGTGCGCGGCGCGGTCATCGCCCTGCGCCGTGAGCAGGCGGAGCAGATTTTCGTGGCTCCTGCCGCCCCGCAGACGGTCGGACAGGAGAGAGGGGGAGCCGGCAGAGATGGCTGATACGAATCGGACGATCGCCTCGACCGAAACGGCGGCTTGCGGCTCCTGCACGCGATGCAGCACGGGACCGTTGACCCGGCTCGGCGTCCATATCGGCTCATGGGACTTCGTGATCGCGCTAGCGGGCAACCCCAACACCGGCAAGAGCACGCTCTTCAACGCGCTGACCGGGCTGCGTCAGCATGTCGGCAACTGGCCCGGCAAGACGGTGGCGCGCGCCGAAGGAGGTCTGACCTTCAACGAGAAGCGGTACAAGCTGATTGACCTGCCCGGAACCTACTCGCTTCTCTCCGCCAGCGCGGATGAAGAGGTGGCGCGCGACTTCCTTCTGTTCGGGCGTCCCGATGTTACCATCGTGGTGACGGACGCTACCTGCCTGGAGCGCAATCTGGGGCTTGTCCTGCAGGTGCTGGAGATCACCGACCGCGTGGTGATCGCGCTCAACCTGATGGATGAGGCGCGCCGGCGGGGGATCGAGGTGGATGCGCGCAGTCTCTCCCGCGATCTGGGCGTTCCGGTGGTTCCTACGGCGGCGCGGCGCGGCGCGGGTATTCGGGAGCTTCTGTCGGCGGTGGAGGAGGTGGCGCTGGGAGCCTACCCGGCGCGAAGGCGTCATCTCCGTTACACCGACCGCGCGCTGGAGACCGCCGTCCGGTCCCTGATCGCGCAGATCGAGGCGCTCTTTCCGGGTCTGCCCAATGCAGAGTGGGTCGCGCTACGCCTGCTGGAGGGCGACGAGAGCATCCTCCGGGCAGTGCAGGACGGCACGCTGGGAAAGCTGGCGCAGGGCGGCGCGCCTGCCGGCGCCGCGCCTCTGGAGGCGAACTGAGATGGCGGAGGTCAACACGCAGAGGCTTCTGGAGACGGCGGAGAGGCTGCGCGCCGAGATCGGGACGGAACTGCATGACAGGCTCTCCGAGGCGATCTACGCGGACGCCGCCCGAATCGCCGAACGCGCGGTTGTGCGCGCAGGAGAGGAGAGACGCCTCTCCTGGGACATCCTTCTGGATCGCCTGCTGACCAGCCGCGCCTTCGGCTTCCCGATCATGCTGCTGCTGCTCACGGCGACCTTCTGGATCACGATCGCCGGGGCGAACGTCCCCTCCGCCCTGCTGGGTCAGCTGACGCAGGTGACCCTCTACGGCTGGCTGCATCAGGCGGCGAACGCAGTCAACGCCCCCTGGTGGCTCTCCGGTCTGCTGATTGACGGGGTCTATCTGGCGATGGCGTGGGTCTTCAGCGTGATGCTGCCGCCGATGGCGATCTTCTTTCCGCTCTTCACGCTGCTGGAGGATTTTGGCTACCTGCCCCGCGTCGCCTTCAATCTGGATCGGCTCTTCAAGCGGGCGGGCGCGCACGGCAAACAGTCGCTGACGATGATGATGGGCTGGGGATGCAACGCCGCGGGGGTCGTCTCCACCCGCATCATTGACAGCCCGCGCGAACGGCTAATCGCCATTCTCACCAACAACTTCAGCATCTGCAACGGGCGATGGCCCACCCTGATCCTGATGGGGACGATCTTCATCGGGGCGACCGCGCCTCCCGCGCTCGCCAGCTTCTACGCCGCCGCCAGCGTGGTGACGGTCGCGGTGCTGGGGATCGTCTTCACGCTGCTGGTCTCGGCGTTTCTCTCGCGCACCTGGCTGCGGGGCGAGGCTTCGCATTTCAGTCTGGAACTGCCGCCCTATCGTCCGCCCCGCATCCTGCAGACGCTCTACACCTCGCTCATAGACCGCACGCTGATCGTCCTCAAGCGCGCCATGATCATGGCGGCGCCGGCAGGCGCGGTCATCTGGCTGATCAGCAACGTCACGATCGGCGGGACGAGCGTCGCCGGGCATCTGGTCGCCCTGCTCAACCCGATCGGTCTGCTGATCGGTCTCAACGGCGTGATCCTGCTCGCCTACATCGTCGCCATTCCCGCCAACGAGATCATCATTCCGACGATCCTGATGCTGACGCTCAACCTCGCCCGCTCCTCGCTGGCGCAGCAGGGCGTGATGCTGGAGATGGAGGACGGGCAGATCTATGAGGTGTTGACCCGTCACGGCGGCTGGACTCTGCTGACGGCGGTCAACCTGATGCTCTTCAGCCTGCTGCACAACCCCTGCAGCACCACCCTCCTGACGATCTGGCAGGAGACGCGCAGCCGCAGATGGACCGCCGTCGCCGCGCTGCTGCCGCTGACGATCGGCTTCGGCGCAACCCTCCTCACCGCCACGATCGCGCGGCTGATGGGGTGGGCATGACGGCGCGCCCGGCGGTTCGCCCGGGATCAGGCGGCTAATCGCGCGGGCGCGCGATGGCTCTGAGCGTCTCAAAGTCGGCGTCGCTGCGGGCGGGATCGAAGCGCAGAGCGTTCTCCTGCGCGATCAGCTCCTGGCGTCTGCGCTCCAGCCGGGCGCGAAGCTGCCGGTCGTGCGTCGCCACATAGATCGCAACGCGGCTCTGTCGGTCGGTGATCTCCACGCCGCTGGCGGTCGTGCGCCAGGCGGCTTCGTGCACTCCGTCGGCGTCTATGCGGAAGAGATCGGCGGGGCGGCGCAGGTAGGCAGGCAGGTCGAAGGCGAAACGCGCCTCGCGGGGCGCGCCGAACCGGAAGACCTTCTCTTTCGGATCCGGCGCGTAGTCGAGGTCGAGCGCGAAGAGCAGCGCGCCCTGCGTTGCCGCAATCGAAGCCAGGTCCCAGTCGAGCCTCCCCTCCCGCCGGGTCTGCCGGTAGCGGTAGGCGTCTCCCTCCAGATAGAACTCCTCCAGCATCCGCATCTCGCGCCCGATCCTCTCCAGCTCCTCCAGCGTATCGCGGAACCGGACCAGGGCGGTCAGGCTCAGATTGAACCAGTAGAGCGAGGTGATCCGACTGGCGAGCGCATGGTACGCCTGCAGACGGATCTCGTCAGGAGTCGGGGCGGTACGCAGACGCCCGTCATAGACATCCCATCCGGAAGCGGGTCCCTGTGACCAGTATGCGGTGGGAGCCGGGCGGCTCATCTCGCGCAGAGCGCGGCACTTGTCACCGATGGTCTCCAGCGGCGCGCCCCACCCGATGCGTATCCCGTTCCATCGGTCGTAGAGGCGGAAGTTATCCACAGAGGGCGCGGTAACCCGGTAGGAGTCGTAGTGCGGATAGTCGGACAGTCCCGCCCAGTACCGCCAGTTAGACTCGTCGTTGAGGGTTACGGTGGAGGCGATCCGGGTCGGCGCATAGCGCAGCAGCTCACGCCAGACCTCCTGCGGCAGCCTCTGATCGCTGCTGAAGGCAAGCTGCGGCTCTCCCAGACGCTCGGCGGCATGGATGCGGGGCAGGTTCTCGTCGGTGTCGTACAGTTCGAGCGGCTCCAGCCCTCCGAAAAACTTGAGCGGATAGCGGGTATACAGACCGTCGGGACCGGTCTGGTCGGTGTAGCCGGGGGTTAGACCGAGATGGGCGGTGTTGACATGCAGGCGTGTGAGGGTCTTCAGATACGGTTCATGCAGCACCGCGCTGCGCCCGTCCTTCGCCGCGCCCCCGACCCATCCGCCGCTGATGTCGAACGCCTCGCGCTTGATCCGCAGGTGCGCCCAGAGCGCGGAGGGCTTCCCCTGCGGATCGTGGAGCGTTACCTCCAGCGCGCAGTAGGTGAGCGGTAGCCTTCCGGTCTTCACCTGCGCTCCGCCCCGATCGCCCGCCGGAATCCCGTCGGCGGGAAAGGGCTGAAGATCGGTCAGGGGCGGCTGCGGGGAGAGGATACGCCAGCGTTTCGGGTCTTTTGGCAGATAGAGACGCGCGCCGACGATCCTCTGCGTCGTTTTCGACTCGTTGGCGACATGCAGGATCATCCGGTCGGGGTAGACGCCGCCGTCGCTCGCCAGAAAGGTGACGGCGGAGAGCCAGACCTTCGGCGCGGCGATCTCCAGCGGGAACTGCGCTCTCGCGCCGTGCCGCCAGTCCTCAACGGTCATCGTGAACCTGCGCCCGACGCCCCAGTCCTTCCGCACCGTGTTGAATGTCCAGACCGAGACGCCTCCGGGCGGTATCTCCGTATCTTCGCCCCGCCAGACATTGGGATTATCGTGCCAGGACCAGGCGCCGTCCAGCAGATAGCGGATCGGGTACTGCCCGTCGAACAGCACCTCGCTCGGATTGAGGCGGTTCGCCGCTCCCTCCCGCGGCGGCTGGAATCCGGTATGCCGCACGAATATCCGCACCAGCGCTCCGACCGCCTCGCCGGGATCCGCCCCGTAGCGCATGCTCTTTGCCCGGACGTGCGGCGTCACCGTGACGCCGGCGATCTCCATCGGCAGCCGGCTATCGCTCCTCTGCTGCGCTTCGCTGCTCATTGCGCCTCCCGCCATTGTTATTGCCGACAGCAGCCCCAGGAGCATCTGCCGGAACCGACTTCCCATCTTCCTGCATCCTTCCCGCGTCAGCGTTCCTGCCCCTCAATCTCCACCCAGACGCCCCCCGCCTGCGCGCTCCGGTGTTCGGCAAGCACCTGCCGGAGCGTGGCAAGATTGCGCCGCGCGCTGATCGTCGGCTCGCGTCCGGTCTCTATCGAGGCGAGAAAGTCGCCCATCGGACCGCAGAAGGTGTTGGGCAGCGCGCCGGCGTCAAACTCCAGACGGCGCGCTCCGCCGGGAATCTCCTGCGAGTCGAAGATCAGTTCCGTCCCCCAGACGGAGAAGATCAGCGATCCCCGATCCCCCTCAACCCGGCACTCGTTGCGCTGCATCTCGCTGCGCAGCAGCTCGTTGTGCAGGATATGACCGGAGCATCCCTCTCCGTAGTCCGCGATAGAGATCAGCAGATTGTCGCTGCGGAAGTTCTGCCCGTTCATTCGACCGGTGCGCGCCAGAACCCTTCTGGCATCGCGTCCGACAAAACAGCGCAGCAGGTCGGCGAGGTGGGTGTTCCACTGCACCGTCAGAAAGTCGTCGCAGACGGCGTAGAAGTCGTGATCGGCAAGCTCCACATCCTGTGTGCCGTGTATCTCGATGGAGGCGAAGTAAGGGGTTCCGATCAGCCCCCGCTCGATGATCTGACGGGCGAAGAAGACCGCCGGATGCCAGCGGTAGTTCTGGCTGACGGCAAAGGGTATGCCGCTCTCCTGTGCCATCCGAACCATCCGCTCGCACAGCGGCAGATCGTCGCCGAGCGGCTTTTCGGTCTGAAGCGGCTTGCCCGCCTGCGCCGCTGCCTGCACGACCGGCTCACGCAGGGTCGGATGGGTCAGCAGGGAGATCACCTCGACCTGCGGATCGGCGATCAGGTCTTCGTAGCGGTCGTAGATTCGGTGGATGCCCCACTGCTGCTGCGCTCTGCGCGCTCGATCCAGATCAATCTCGGCGGCGGCGACCACCTGCCAGCCCATCGAGCGATAGGCGGCGAGGTGGGCGCGGGAGATTCCTCCCAGCCCGATGACCCCGATGCGCCAGTCCGGACGCTTTGGCAGCGTAAACTGCGTCTGCAGACCGAGTTCCTGCGGCGTGCATGTGTTCATCGGTCGTCCCTCCCGCGCAGGAGGTGTCCCGGACGCTTCTTGCCGCGCAGCGCGGTCTCCATCCAGAAGTAGACGGTGTCCTCCTGTATCTCCAGGATCTCGTGTTCGTCGCCCATGCGCGTCACCAGCACGTCGCGCGGCTCCAGCGTATAGACGATCCCCTCCGAGCGCATCACCATCCGCCCCTCCAGCATGAAGACATACTCATCGCAGTCGTGAAAGTGCGGCTCGGTAACGTTCTTCTGTCCCGCCTCAAACCGGGCAAGTCCCCAGGCGGTGATCTCATCGGTCGGCAGATTGGCGCGGACGCCCTGTATGATCGGCACGGCTATCTCTCCTTACTCAGATCCCTGCGGATCGCGCAGCCAGATGACGACCTCCTCCGGGGATATAGCCGCCGCCTCACACAGAGCGTGCAGACAGCGGACAAAATCGGCCGCAGAACGATTCGCGTGGACATAGACGGTCTGACCGCCCTCCGCGACCTTATCAAAGTGATTCATCGCCTCCCGCTCGTGCTTCGGCTCGGCATTCAGGAAGTAGTGATGACCTCCCATTCTGCCGCGGAAGGGCATCGGAGGCAGCCGGCGCATCCGCAGGAGCCACCGCACCAGCTCCATCGCAAGAATGATCCACGCGGCAACCTGCGCCTCTGTCCCGTCTGGAAATCGCACGCGGGTCGGCTTGGAACCGGTCGCCCGTTCCGAATTTTGCCGCAGCCAGGCGAGGCTGACGCCGCCCTGTGCGAGCACGGGAGGGGCGTCCTGCGCGGGAGCGGGAGGCTGTTCTATCGGAGCCGGGGCGCAGCCCCACAGCTCCTGCAGGCAGAGAGCGATCTCCTCGCCCGTCACCCCGCTCAACCCCTCCTGCTTTCGCGCAAAGCTGCGGATCTGGCGGATCAGGTCGCTGTCGGGGCGGAGGAGCTGCGACAGAAGCAGCGCCTGCAGCGCGCTCTTTCGCTCCGCCCGCTCTCTCTGTCGCCGCAGGCTCTCCACATACGCCGCCAGTCTGCCCGAGCAGACTGAATCCCGGCTGATCGCCTCAAAGAACGCCAGTATTCCCTCCCGATCCTCCAGACGCGCCTCCACGACCAGCTTGTCTGCCATCGGTCCCGGCACATGGTTGTCGTAGAGCCGCCAGGTATGCCCATTGGTCAGCGCTCCCCAGCGCGTCCCGTTCAGGCCGGCGTGGTTGAGGCACTGCACGGCGTGCTTATGGTCGAGGCTCTCTCTCCAGGCTTTCGCCTCCAGATACCAGGTTCTGTCCGGCTCGTCCGGCAGCAGCGTGTAGTCGGGGTACTGATTGGCGTTATCGGAGACTCGCGAGAAGATCTCATGCCGCTTATATCCCGCCGCCCACAGGAGCGGCAGGATCACCCATTCGCAGGTGGTACTCTCATTGGGGGGAACGTTTTCATAGAGCTCCTGAGCCTTCTCAATCTCCTCCGCAAGGGTCATAGCGCCTCCTCATGCCCGCCGGACGCGGCAGCAGGCAGGTAAATGATCTCCCCGCTCTATTCGCGGGCAGGAACAGATTATCCTTTCTGACCCGAAAGGCGGAAGATTGCTTCGCTTCGCTCGCAATGACAGTATGGGGGCGGGTTGCGCATCTCCGGAATGCTCGAGCCTTCCGGATTGTCCTGGCGAGGGAGCGCAGCGACCCCTCCCTGTCATTGCGAGGGAGGCGCAAGCCGACCGAAGCAATCTCACACCTGTCCCCCTGCCCCTCTACGCCTGTCGCGTGTAGCGGTGTTTGACGCCGACCGGGAAGTAGTCTGGATCGCCTGCCGGAAGCAGGCGCACCTGCGGGGCGCGGCGCTCTGCAGGAACGTAGTGGGCGAACTCGCTGTTCAGGCGCGTCAGCTGGGTTTCGATCGCTTCCGCGACCGCCCGTTCCCGCTCCGCAGAGGCGGACTCTCCCGGCGCAAGCTCGACGGCGATGCAGAGGCGGCGGTTATGTTCCGCATCGTCCTGCGCCTGAATGACGAACTTGCCGGTCACCCACTCCCGGATGCCGGGCTGCTCCAGTCCGACCGTTACGTTCTCCGGATAGATGTTCGCGCCGTAGAAGGAGACGGTGAAGTGCGAACGTCCGAAGACGAACGCAAAGGGCAGCGGTCGCGCCTGAAGCCGTTCGGGGGTCAGGGAGGTCTCCGCCGAAAAGCCGTGCCGCTCCAGAGTCTCCAGCATCGCGGCGTAGGGGATCAGTCCGCCCTCATCGGAGATGTGGTAGCGGATCAGCGGAATGCCGTTGTCGCCGGTAAAGAGCAGCGTGCCCTCGATAGACTCGAAGTAGCGGCTGAACGGGTCGTACTGAACGAGGGTCGGCAGGCGCGATTCGCCGAACAGTTCGCGGGCGACCTGCGGGCGCTGCGCCAGAAAGTGGCGGATGGCGATGCTCAACGGCGTCTCATTGCCCAGCACGCCCGCATCCGCCGTGCCGTAGAGCGAGGCGAAGTCGTGGAGGAGGTCTTCCGAGCCGATTCGTTCGGCGATCAGTTCGCGCCACTCTTCGCTGAAGACCTCTCCCGCCATGACCAGCCGGATACGATAGCGCGGCCACTCCACGCCCTGCGCGCGTCCGGCGTCAATCACATCCTTGAGAAAGGGCGGATAGCCGAGCAGAACCGTCTGATCGTAGAACGGAGCCAGCTGGCGAACAACGCGCAGGATCTCGGTGCGGTTATTTCCTGGCGTAATCACGGTGAGGGGGTAGCCCTTGGCGGCAAGGTGTCGGCAGCATCCCGCCGTATACATCCCGCCGACCCATGTCCCCATGGCAAAGCAGACCACCGCAAGCGTGCGCCTCTCGTCCGCCCGGAAACTGTCCCGGAAGACCTGCTCAAACCGCACGGCGATCTGCAGCTCGTCGGAGAGGAAGCGAAGCCAGAAGGTCGGTTCGCCCGTTGAACCGGAGGAGACGGCGACCATATCGCACTGCTCGATCCTGCCCCCCCGACACAGATCGGAGAGAGCATACCGCCGCAGATAGTTCGCTCTGGAGATCAACGGCAGCGACGCAAACGCTTCGGGCGACCGGATCGTCTCCGGCTGCACTCCCTGCTCCTCCAGAAAACGACGATACGCCGGAACGGTCTGCGCGACCTCCTGAAAGAGCTGCAGGGCGTTCTCCGCCGGATCGCCGCCCAGCGAGCCGATCAGCTCCTCCAGCGGCGTAGAGTAGAATCTCTGCAGAGCCTCGACGGCGCGTTCGCGCTGCGCCTGGTTCAATCGCATGGGTCTCTCCTCTCCGCCGCGCTCGCTTGTCTTTCTGCGGCGTTCATGGTACTATGCGCCATCCCATTTCGCGCAGAGGGCAAGCCCTCTCATCGGGAAAAAGCATGGAAACATCATACCGCACAACCAGAAGCGAAATCGCGCGCGTGCAGATCGAGGTGCGCGGCGTGGTGCAGGGGGTCGGCTTTCGCCCCTACGTCTATCAACTGGCGACCGCGCTCGGATTGACCGGCTGGGTCAGCAACAACCCGCAGGGCGTGCAGATCGAAGCGGAGGGCGAACGCGGCGCGGTGGAGGTGTTTCTGGCGCGGCTGGAGCCGGAGCGTCCGCCGCACGCCGTCATCCTGAGTCTGGAGCCGCGCTTTCTCGATCCGGTCGGCTACGAGGCGTTCGTGATCCGTCCCAGCGAGACCGGGGGCGACCGACGCGCCCTGATCCTGCCCGATCTGGCGACCTGCGCCGACTGCCTGCGCGAACTGTTTGATCCGCAGAACCGCCGCTTCCGCTATCCGTTTATCAACTGCACCCACTGCGGACCCCGTTTCAGCATCATTCAGGGACTGCCCTACGATCGGGCGAACACCACCATGCGCGGCTTCTCCCTGTGCGACGACTGCCGACGCGAGTATGAAGACCCCGCGGACCGCCGCTTTCACGCACAGCCCAACGCCTGTCCGGTCTGCGGTCCGCATCTGGAGCTATGGGACCCGGACGGACTGCACATGGCGCAGGAGGAGGAGGCGCTGCGGATAGCGGCGGGGCTGCTGCGGGAGGGCGGCATCCTTGCGCTGAAGGGGCTGGGCGGATTTCATCTGATGGCGGATGCGCGCAACGAAGCGGCGGTGCGAACGCTGCGGGAGCGCAAGCGCCGCGAGGAGAAGCCCTTCGCCGTGATGATGCCGACGCTGGAGTCGCTGCAGCGGGAGTGCGAGGTGTCGGAACTGGAGGCGCGGCTGCTGCGTTCGCCGCAGGCTCCCATTGTACTGCTTTCGCGCCGCAGGGGGGGAGTTGTCGCCCCGTCGGTTGCGCCCGGAAACCCGAATCTCGGGGCGATGCTCCCCTACACGCCCCTGCACCACCTGCTGATGGCAGAACTCAACTTCCCGGTGATCGCCACCAGCGGCAACCTCTCGGATGAGCCGATCTGCACCGATGAGCGGGACGCGCTCACGCGGCTGCGCGGCATCGCCGACGCCTTTCTGACGCACAACCGCCCCATCGCCCGGCATGTGGACGACTCGGTGGCGCGGGTGGTACTGGGACGCGAACTGATCCTGCGGCGGGCGCGCGGCTATGCGCCCCTGCCGATCGCCCTGCGCTCCGCGCCGCCTCCGACGCTGGCGGTCGGGGCGCACCTGAAGAATACGGTCGCGCTGTCGGTGGGCGAACAGGCGTTTGTCAGCCAGCATATCGGCGATCTGGAGACAGAGGAGACCTATCGGGCGTTCCAGCAGGTGATCGAAGACCTTGCGCGCCTCTTCGAGACGCCGCCGCAGAAGACGGTCTGCGATCTGCATCCCGACTACCTCTCGACCCGATACGCCGAACGCTCCGGGCTGCCGGTTACGCGGGTGCAGCATCACCGGGCGCATGTGCTCGCCTGCATGGCGGAGAACGACCTGGAGGGCGCGGCGCTGGGCGTCTCCTGGGATGGAACCGGCTACGGCGACGACGGGACGATCTGGGGCGGGGAGTTCTTTGTCGGATCGGCGCATCCCTCCAAAGGCTCCGGCGGCGTCACACTCCGGCGGGCGGCGCATCTGCGGACGTTCCGGCTGCCCGGCGGCGATCAGGCGGTTCGAGAGCCGCGCCGCGCCGCGCTGGGACTGCTCTATGAGCTGTTTGGCGCGGCGGCGTTTCACCGGGAGGAGATCGCGGCGGTCGCCGCCTGCTCCTCCGCTGAACGCGCCATGATCGCACGGATGTTGACGCAGGGGATCAATGCGCCCGTAACCTCCAGCGTCGGGCGTCTCTTCGACGGCTTCGCGGCGATGGCGGGCGTCCGGCAGACGGTGCGCTACGAGGGGCAGGCGGCGGTCGAGTGGGAGGCGCTCGCGGCAGGTGAGGAGACAACGGAAGCCTACCCGCTGCCCCTGACGGACGGCGCAGACGGTCTGCCGGAGCTCGACTGGGAGCCGATGCTGACTGCCTTTCTGGACGATCTGCGGGCGCAGACACCCCTGCCCCGTCTCTCCGCCCGCTTTCATAACGCGCTGATCGAGGGCATCGTGCAGGCGGCGTGCCGGATGGGAGAGGAGCGCGTCGTTCTGACCGGCGGCTGCTTCCTCAACCGCCGGCTGCTGGAGGGCGCAGTCAACCGCTTACGGGCGGAGGGATTTCGCCCCTACTGGCATCAGCGCGTTCCGCCCGGCGACGGCGGTATCGCGCTGGGGCAGCTTGCCGCGCTTCGCGCATCATCCGGGACAACCTCTTCAGAAGATCGGAGCGACAGAGAATGAGACAGAAGATTGCCCATCTCGCCCTGCTGGTGCGGGACTACGACGAGGCGATCGCCTACTATACGGGCGTTCTCGGCTTCCAGCTGATCGAGGACACCCCGCTTGGAGCGGGGAAACGGTGGGTGCTGGTCTCCCCGCCGGGCGGCGACGGAGCCGCCCTGCTCCTCGCCCGGGCGACCACGCCCGCGCAGACGGAGCGGATCGGCAACCAGACGGGCGGTCGCGTCTTTCTGTTTCTGCACACGGACGACTTCCAGCGGGACTACCAGGCGTTGAGAGCGCGGGGCGTCTCGTTCGAAGGAGAGCCGAGGCAGGAGCCATATGGACAGGTCGTCGTGTTTGCAGACCTCTACGGTAATCGCTGGGACCTGGTGGAGCGCAACCCCCTCTGAGAACGATGCTTCTCTACGTCCTTCGCCATGCCGGTTGTGATCGGCGGGATCGCGTTCAGCGTACCCTGCAGCAAACCGCCCCCTTCGCTCTTCCGGGAAGGGGGCGGTCGGTCTGTTACGCTCCCATCTCTTTCAACCGATCTTCCCACTTCTTCATCAGCCGGTTGTAGGTCTCCTCGCTGATCTCGCCTTTGGAGAAGCGCAGGTCGAGGGCGTCTATCGCCTCCTGGATCTGTTCGCGGGTCAGCGGTCCGCCGGAAGGCGCGGGAGCCGACGCCGGAGCGGGAGCGGGGGCGGCTTGCGGCTGCTGAAACGCCTGCTGAATGGCTCCCGCCAGCCCCGCGCCCAGACCGATCCCGGCTCCCAGTCCCAGACCGGCTCCGGCTCCGCCCTCTCCCGGAGCAGCTGCCGCGTCGCCGAGCGCGCGCGCCGCCTTGAACTTCATATAGGCGTTCATGTCACCGATCGCGCCCATCGCCGCCCGCTCGTCAATTGCTTTCGCGGTCTCTTCGGTCGGGGTGATGGCGGTCACATAGAACGCCATCAGCCGCAGTCCGATGGCGTCGAAATCCTCCGCCAGATGCTCGGTCAGACCCATGCTAATCTCGTTATACCGGGAGGGCAGGTCGAAGAGCGACAGCTTCTGCTCGCCCAGGTAGTCGGTGAACTTCTGCACAATGATGCTGCGGAAGTAGTTCTCGACCTGCGTGGTGGTGAAGATGCCGCGCTGCCCGACGATCCGGGTAACGAAGGTTCCAGGGTTCTTGATCTGATAGCCGTAGGTTCCAAAGGCGCGCAGGCGCGCCATGCCCAGTTCAGAGTCGCGGAAGACGATCGGCTCCGGCGTCCCCCATTTCTGATCGAGGAACTGGCGCATGCTGACGAAGACGACCTCCGCCGGGAAGGGGGTCTTACCGCTGGTCGCCAGCCCGATCAGGGTGGCGAGAATCGGGATATTCGCGGTGCTGATGGTGTGGCGTCCCGGTCCCAGCACATCCAGCGCCTTGCCGTCGCGAAAGAAGACGGCGGTCTGGCTTTCGCGCACAATCACCTGCGATCCGTAGCGGAAGTCGCCCGGTCCGTACTCCGGCAGCCGCTTGACCAGTTCGCGCCCCGTCTCATCCGGAAACTCGATGACATCAATAATGCGTGGCATATTCACTCCTCCGTGTGAGTGTCGTTCGATTGCAGGACATCACTGATTATACATTACGTACCCCTCTTTGCCGCGTTTCATCTCTCAGAACTGCATACGATCTGGTATATTTCGCCATTTTTGCGTCGGGCGCCGGATTGAGATTGCTTCGGTCGCTGTCGCTCCCTCGCAATGACGGGAGGGGTCGCCTGCGCCTCCGGTACCTCAGGGCGGCGCGAACCTTCTCTTCCACTCCGGCAGCGCCCCTGCATGGACGGTTCCCCGCTGCCCAAAGGCTTCAAGTGGAGCATCACCGGCAGCATCACCTCCCCCATGGGCTATCAGGCAGGATCTGCCATATCGTTCCAGACGCCGGTCAGCGGACCCGTCCACATCCCCTGTACCCTGACGGTTCTGCTGCAGTGGAAGGTCTACACCGTCAGCGCCGCCAACCCCAGCGGTCTGATGAGCCTGCGCGTGCAGATCCTCAACGCCTCCAACGCGATCGTCGCCGAGGAGGACAGCGTGATGCAGCCGGACAGACGCTACGCCCCGCCCGGTCCGCCGCATCCGTAAAGAGCAGGCGCGTACCATTCCACAACGGCAGGCTGCCTCCCGCCTGCCGTTTTCTTCTGTCCCCTGACAGAGAGAATGCGGGAAATATCCCGTTGACAGGGAGGATTCGCCGGTAACCGGCGCGCATGATATACACGGAAGACACGGAGGATTCGGGAAGAGAGAACGATGACACAGGCAGCCAGTTTGAACTGTCCCTCCTGCGGCGGACCGGTGGAGATGGCGAACCGTTTCGTGAAGGTGATTGTCTGCCCCTACTGCGGCAACACCCTTGCGGTGGAGGACAGACGCCTCGATCCGACCGGCAAGACCGCCGCGCTGGTCAACTACCCCACGCGGTTCGCTGTCGGCAAGACGGGACGCCTGCGCGGACAGCCCTATCGCGTTCTGGGGCGCGTCCGCTATCAGCACGATGAGGGCTACTGGGACGAATGGTATCTGGAGCTGGGCGACGGAAGCGTCGCATGGCTGGAGGAGGAGGAGGGAGAGTACACCCTCCTGCGCAGCCAGAAGCTCACCGCGCCGGTTCCCCCCTTCGATCAGGTGCGCGTCGGCACGACCATCCCCGTCAACGGACAGCCCTTCTTCGTCACGGAGCGCACCCGCGCCACCGTCGCGGGAGCCGAAGGGCAGCTTCTCTTCCGTATCCGTCCCAACCAGCCGGTGCAGTTTGTGGACGGCAACATCGGCGGGAAGATCGGGGCGATCGAGTACGGCGAGGACTCCATCGAGTACACGCAGGGCGAGACCATCGGGCGCAGTGAGATAACCGTGGACGGGGAGTGAGATGCGTCTGCGCGTGGTCAAGTGCATGCAGTGCGGCAGTCCGGCGCAGCTTCGGGATGGAGCCGCCTCCGCCGACTGCCCCTCCTGCGGCTCTCCGATCCTGCTGGATCAGGCTCTGGCGGAGGAGCGCGCGCTGGCGCGCCGCTTTCCCAACCCGACCCCGCTGCGGATCGGCATGAAGGCGCGTTTCGGCGCGAAAGAGTACGAGCTGATCGGACGCACCGTCTTCAGCATGATGGAGGAGGGAGAGACCTACTACTGGCAGGAGTTTGAACTGCTCGCGCCCGACGGCGAGGTGCTCTACCTGGAGTACGAGGACGGGCACTACAAGCTGCTCGAACCCTTCACGCCGACCTCTCCCATCGGTCCGCAGGAGATCGCCGCCCTGCATCCCGGCTCTTCCATCAATCTGGACGGAACGCGCCTGCTGGTAACCGAGATCGGTCAATCAACACTCTGCTTTGTCGAGGGCGAACTGACCTACGCCGCGAAGGTCGGGTCGCAGCGCGGCTATCTGGACGCGCAGGGCTTTCCCTCCGCCTACTCGATCCTCTGGGACGAGGACGAGATCGGTTACTACCGGGGCAGACCGCTGGCTCCGCGGGATATTCTCGTCGCCTTCGGGCTGCAACAGCAGCTACAGGCGCTGGAGGCGGCGGAGCGCGTGCGCCGCTCGCGTAACTATCTGGCGGTTGTGTGCCTAGTGATGGGGCTGATCGCGCTGATCGCCTGGCTGGCGACCCTCTCCGGCGGGCGTCTGATCGCGCAGGACAGCGTGCCCATCTCTGCGGCGACCGGCGAGGAGGGGGCGCGGTTCGGTCCGTTTACGCTCGACCCTAAACTGCGGATCTACCGGCTGATCGTGCGCGCCAACCTCTCCAGCACCTCCTCCTGGGCGGCGGGAAGGCTGGAACTGGCGGACGGGCGCACCCTTTCGGAGACGGAAGGCGACTTCTACGACGAGTCGGGGTACGATGACGAGGGCTACTGGCACGATTCCGATCTGGAGTCGCGCACCGACTTTATTATCAACAGTCCGGGTCCCTACTACGTGCGCCTGTATACGGAGCCGGACAATAACGCCGCCGCCTCGCAGATGGTCGGCTATGAGCTGCGCGGAGGCGTCGTCTATCCCACCTATCTGATCCTCTACGGCATCATCATGCTGGCGCTGTCGCTGCTGCTGTTTCTGGTCGCCAATCCGAAGATCGTTCAGACGGTCAAGGAGATGAGCGAGGACGACTGAGCGCACAGCATCCGGAGGGTAACGGAACCGTCTATGTCTATCGGATATAAGATCGCCGCCGCGCTGGTCGTGGCGCTGTTTTTCCTGGCTTTCTTCGGCTCCTACTACGGCTGGGGACTCACCTCCGATTCGGAGGCGAAAGCCAAATCGCGCAGCGTGCGCTCCGGCAGCGCGGGCGGACGCTTCTTCTACGGGGGAGGCGGCGGTTTCGGCAAGTGAACAACGACGGACCACTATCTGACTGAGAGGAGTTTGCGCTCTATGAAACGAGGGCTGACGGTCGCCTGGGGCGTCGGATGCGCGCTGGTGATGCTGGCGGCGGTAAGCGCGGCGCTGGCGCAGCAGGCGGCGGGCGGCGCGCCGGTGAGGGCGGAGTCATGGTCGCCGTCCACCTTTATCTCCGCCATCATCGCGACCATTGTTTTCGGCTTTATCGGGATCCTGATGGCGATTCTGGGGTTCAAGCTGTTCGACGCCCTGACCCCCTTTCATCTGGAGGGGGAGATCTGCGAGAAGCAGAACCTTGCCGTCGCCATATTGTGCGCGGCGATGGTGCTGGGCATCTGCCTGATTATCGCCGCCGCCATTCTGCCGGGAAACTGACGACGCGCCCATGACAGAAGCCGTCTATGAGGAGAACCGGGCGTCGGAGGAGCCGTCCGTTGAAGAGGAGAATCCGCCTACCGGCGCTGAGCGTCGGGAGGCGCTGACTCTGCTCGCCTGCATCTTCATCATCGCGGCTTGCACGCTCGTCTATGAGCTGCTCATCGCGACCGTCTCCTCCTATCTTCTCGGCAGCAGCGTGACGCAGTTCTCGCTCTCCATCGGCGCGTTTCTGGGCGCGATGGGGCTGGGGTCGCACCTGTCGCAGCGCATCCGGCGCGGACTGCTCAGCTACTTTGTCCTGATCGAGACGACGCTGGCGGTGCTGGGGGGTGCCTCCGTAAGCCTGCTGTTCTGGACCTACTACGCCACCCCCTTCTACAGCGTAACCCTCTATTCGCTGATCATCGCCATCGGCACGCTGATCGGACTGGAGCTGCCCCTGCTGACCCGCCTGCTCCGCCAGTACGGCTCGCTGAGAACCATCATCGCGCAGGCGCTCTCCTTCGACTATGTCGGGTCGCTGATCGGCTCGATCCTCTTTCCGCTGCTGCTGCTGCCCTATCTGGGAAAGACGCGCACCGCCTTCGTCATCGGGCTGCTGAACCTGAGCGTGGCGATGTGGACGGTCTACGTCTTCCGGGAGAAGCTGCGCGGGCGCGGAGCGATCTTCCTGCTGGGCGGAGGCGTGGGGGCGGCGCTGATCACGGGACTGGTCTTCTCGCAGCGTCTGGGCAGCCTGATGGAGCAGCATCTCTATCAGGACGACATCATCTACTCGAAGCAGACCCCCTATCAGCGTATCATCCTCACGCGCTGGCGGGATGACCTGCGGCTGTTTCTGGACGGCAACCTGCAGTTCTCCTCCACCGACGAGTACCGCTACCATGAAGCGTTGATCCATCCCGCCATGTCGCTGCCTCCGAAGACGGAGAGCGTGCTGGTGCTGGGAGGAGGCGACGGGCTGGCGGCGCGCGAAATCCTCAAGTATCCGCAGGTGAAGCGGATACTCCTGATAGACATAGACCCGCAGATGACCCGGCTCGGAAAGACCTATCCGGCGATTGTCGAACTGAACAAAAACGCCCTCAACGATCCGCGCGTACAGATCGTCAACACCGACGCGCAGAAGTTTCTGGAGAGCGATTCCAGCCTCTACGATGTGATTGTCGCCGATCTGCCCGATCCAAATAACGACGATCTGGCGAAGCTCTACTCGGTGGAGTTCTTCCGGCTGGTGCAGCGCAGGCTCTCCGCTGCCGGGGTGATGGTAACGCAGGCGACCTCGCCCTTCTTCGCGCGGGAAGCCTACTGGTGCATTGTCCGCACGATCGAGGCGACCGGTCTGAAGACCGCGCCGTATCACGCCTACGTGCCGTCGTTCGGGGACTGGGGCTTCGTGCTGGCTTCGGCGCGCCCGATAGATCAGCGGCGCATACGCCTGCAGGTCCCGACCCGCTTTCTGACGGCGGAGACCCTGCCGGAGATGTTCACCTTCAGCAGAGACGTGGAGGCGATCCCCGTCCAGGTTTCCACGCTGGATCGCGCCGTGATTCTCGACTACTATCTCAACCAGTGGAAGCGGTGGGGGGAGTAGGGCGATGATTGGACAGCATCTCTTCGCCGACCTGTACGGGGTGGAGCCGGAGCGTCTGAAGGATGCGCGTCTGCTGGCGGCGTGTCTGGAGCAGGCGGCGCATCGGTGCGGTCTGCGCCCGATCGGCGCGCCGAAGATGCACGCCTTCGCGGGAGAGGGCGGCGTGACCGGCGTGCTGCTGCTCTCCGAATCGCATATTGCGCTGCACACCTACCCGGAGCACGGCTATATCGCGCTGGACATCTTCTCCTGCGGCAGCGGCGATCCCTGCGCCGCGCTGGAGGTCTTCCGCGCCGCGCTGAATCCCTCGGAAGAGCAGGCGACCCTCCTTCCGCGCGGCGAGCGCATCCCCCCGCTCTAGTCAGCCCCGCCTAGCTGACCGCGCGGCTGTCGCGTTTGCGCTCCAGCAGCTCCAGCGTGACGCCGAGCGGTCCCTCCGCGTCGAAATAGGCGTACTGTCCCTCGCCCATATCGCCCCGCTGCACCATCGGGATGCCCTTCGACTTCAGAAAGTCCACGCTCCGCTGCATCCCCTCCACCCAGAACGCCAGATGGTGTACGCTCTCGCCGTTGCGATCCAGCGCCTCCTGCCAGGTGCTCGCGCCCCCCATCGGCTCGATCAGCTCCAGCTGCACCTGCCCCAGATTGAAGAAGGCGAGTTTCGCCTGCGCGTCGGAGGGTTCGCCCCGATAGGTCATGTTGACCTCCAGCCCCGGCTGCGTTACGATGATGCTGGGAACCGGCAGACCGAAGACATCGGCGTATCGCTGCGCGGCTTCCTCGATATTGTGAACGACGATGGCGACCTGTGCAAGGGTGGTGCTCCCCAGATGTGACTGGCTCATGCTCCGCTCCTGAGAGTATAGTACCGGACACTATTCTCCGCAGGGCGCGGTTTCCCCTGCCTGCCCCGCGCGGTCTCCTCCGGCAGGACAACCGCCTCCGTCTGGCGAATCTGTCGCCAGAACCTACGCTGCAGGACACGCCCGATGAAGCTCTTTTTTTCCGCCATTCTGATTGCTCTTCTGATCCTCTCCGCCGTCGCCTGGCGGATGCAGCCCCGGCAGGTGGAGGATGGGAAGACCGTTCTGATCTGGACCAGCGACGACAATCCCGCCCGGCGCGAGCAGATTGACCTCTTCAACCGGCTCCACCCCGAATATCTGCTCCGGCTCGATCCCAATAACTCCGGTATGGAGAAGGTGATCGTTCAGTCGCTGGCGGGCGTCGGTCCCGATCTGTTCGACTGCTACGACGGATACCAGCTGTCGGCATATGTGCGCTCCGGCATCGCCTGGGACGTAACAGAGGAGTTGAAGCGGGCGGGCGTGGATGTCGAGAACGACGTCTGGCAGGCGGTGCATCCCAACATCATTCACGAGGGGCGGGTCTACGGCTTCCCGACCAACGCGGCGGCGAACGCGATCTGGATCAACCGTGACCTGTTTGACCGCGCCGGCATCCCCTATCCGAAAGGTCCCTGGACGTGGGATCAGTTCCTCGAGGTGGCAAAGAGGCTGACGATCCGGGATGAGCGCGGACGGGCGAAGCAGTTCGGGCTGGTCTGCGACTGGTGGAACTGGCCCCAGTTCGTGATGCAGTGGGGCGGGCGCATCTATTCGGAGGACGGCACGCGCTGTGTGGTGGACAGCCCGGAGGCGATCGCGGGCGTGCAGTTCATGCACGACCTGATCTACAAATACCGGGTGATGCCCAGCCCGGTCGAAGAGGCGGCGATGGCGACGCAGGGCGGATGGGGTTCCGGGACGATCACGCAGTTCGGCGCGGGACGCGCCGGCATGGCACTTGGCGGTCGCTGGTGGCTCTGCACCCTCCGCAGCTACCAGAATCTGCGGCTGACGGCGGTCGAGGCTCCCCACTACCGCAGCCGCATCTTTCGCGGATACGGGCGCGCCACGCTCATCAACAAAAACAGCCCGCGCCGCCAGGACGCGCTCAAGTTCCTGCTCTATATGGCGGGACGGGAGTACAACGAACTGATCAACGCGCAGGCGGACGGCAACGCGCCCGTCAAACGCTGGTCCTATACGCCCATCTATCTGCATAACCCGCAGTTTTCGCAGGAGGACTACAACGCCGTCTGGCGCGATGTGCTGAGCGCGGCGATCCCCGATCAGGTCAGCCCGTTCGTCAACGGGCAGGCGGCATCCCGCATCCTCAACAAGCAGCTCGATCTGGTCAAGAGCGATCAGAAGTCGCCTGCCGACGCCATGCGGACGGCGGCGCAGGAGATCAACGCTGAAATCCGGCGCAATATCGAGCGCGATCCGACCCTGCGCCAGCGATACGAGGCGTTGACCGGCGGCGCGCCTCCCTAGGCAGCACAGATTTTTTGAGACGATCCAGTTCAGAAAGGAGTTCATCCATGGCGACGACCATCGCACTGATGGGAGCGGGAGGCAAGATGGGATGCCGCCTGACCGATAACCTGCGCGATCATCCTGACTACGAGATGCTCTATGTGGAGGTGAGCGAGGCAGGGATTGCGCGTATGAAGGAGCGGGGCGTCTCTGCGACCCCGCGGGAGGAGGCGCTGCGCCGCGCGCAGGTCGTCATCCTCGCCGTTCCCGACGCCCTGATCGGCAGCATCTGCCGGGAGATCGTCCCGACGCTCAACCCCGGCACGCTCGTCATGGGACTGGACCCGGCGGCGGGATACGCGGGCGTCTTTCCGGATCGCCCGGACATCTCCTATTTCGCCGCGCACCCCTGCCATCCGCCGCTCTTCATGGAGGAGCTGACCCGCGAAGCCCAGACCGACTGGTTCGGCGGCTACCATGCGCGCCAGAGCGTCGTCTGCGCGCTGATCCAGGGACCGGAGGAGCACTACGCGCTGGGCGAGAAGATCGCCGCGGATATGTACGCCCCGATCCTGCGGATGCACCGCATCACCGTCGAACAGATGGCGATCCTAGAGCCGGGGGTGGTGGAGACGACCTGCGCGACGCTGATCTCCGCCATGAAGGAGGCGTTGGACGAGGCGGTCCGCATGGGCGTGCCGGAGCAGGCAGCATGGGACTTCGTGATGGGGCACATCCGCATCGAACTGGCGATCATCTTCGGCTATGCCGGCTTCCCCTTCTCCGACGGCGCGAAACTGGCGATCGAAAAGGCGAAGTCAAAGATCTTCCTGCCGAACTGGAAGGAGAACGTCCTCTCTCTGGAGGCGGTGCGGGAGCAGGTGCGCGTCATCACGCACGCCGAGTAGCGGACGCAGGTGCGAGTCATCACCCACGCCGGGCTGCGTGAGCAGAGATAACAACCGCCCCGCATGGTGGTCATCTTCCATGCGGGGCGGTAAGAGGAGCGCGACCGACGTCAGTGCAGCGAGCGTCCTGCAAGGATGCGGCTGATGTCGTTGAACATGACGAAGATAATCAGCAGCGCGAGGATGCCCAGCCCGATCATCTGAGCGCGATAGACCTCGCGGGGCGACAGCTTGCGCCGCCGCAGCTTCTCCCATCCCAGCAGCATCAGGTGACCGCCGTCCAGGATCGGGATCGGCAGCAGGTTCATGATCCCCAGACTGAGGCTGAGCGACCCCATCATCATCACCAGATGCTCGATCCCCAGCCGCTGAAACGCCGTCGCCATCTGCCCCATCGCGATCGGTCCGCCGACCGCCTCCTTGACCTGCCGGTTGCGCACCACATTATACAGCCCCACCACGTACCCGGCGGTCATCAGCGTCCCGGCGCGGATCGACTCCATCGGTCCGCTGCGCGCAAACTCCGGATTGGGGATCACCTCCAGCCGCCCCTTCTTCTCCATCAGCGGCTTGCCGTCGGGACCGTTGACCACTCTGCCGTTGCGGATCATCGGCACGTCTTTCGCGCGCGGCGTGGCAAACAGGACGATCTCCCGACCATCGCGGCGCACCGTCAGCTGAAGGCGCACGCCCGCGCTCTCGTTGATCTTCTTGATCATCGCCTCGCCGTCGTTGACGGGCACGCCGTTGATGGCGACAATCCGGTCGCCGGTGCGCAGTCCGGCTTCCGCCCCCGCCCCGCCCGGCATCACCTGCACGATCTGCGTGGTCAGCTTGTTGGTGGGCAGCCCGATGGTGAAGCCCATCAGGCAGAAGACCAGAAACCCGAAGACCAGACTGGCGAGCGGTCCGGCGAAGATGACCAGCGCGCGCTGATAGATCGGCTTCTGGCTGTAGAGTCCGGTATCGCCGGCGCGGGTGTCGGCGGCAAGAACCATCTCTATCAACCGCTGCTCGTCCGCGGTGATACGCGGGGAGTGGCGCAACGCCTCCAGGTCCTGCCGCCCCGTCGCGGTGAGCCTGCCGTCGGATCCGATGGCGGAGCGAACGATCTGCCGCGTCTCGGAGGAGATATTCTCGGCGTTGATGCCCGCCATCGTATCGGCATCTAACTGCGCGAGCATCCGATCCATGTCGGCGTCCTCCTGAAGGTTCGGATGTCGGATCGCCTCCAGGATGGGACGCCCGCCGGAGATGTCGTCCGGCTCCATGCCCGCGATCTTGACGAAGCCGCCCAGCGGGATGGAGCGCACGTGATAGACGGTCTCTCCCCGCTGACCGATACGCCAGATCACCGGTCCGAAGAAGAGCGAGAAGTCCTCCACGCGCATCTTGAACCACTTTGCCATCGCATAGTGGCCCCACTCATGCACCACCACCAGGATGCTCAGAATAATCAGCAGCCAGAAAATCCCTTTAATCACTTCAGGCATACGCAGCAGCTCCGTCGGATTGCAGTTTAGATATCGCAGTGCAGCGCCGTCTCCCGCGCCCAGGCGTCGGCTTCCAGCACATTCTGATACGCAGGCTCAACCGGTTCATGACGCTCCATCACATACTCCACCGTCTTCATGATACCCAGAAACGGGATCTTGCCCTGCAGAAAGAGAGAGACCGCCGTCTCGTTGGCGGCGTTCATCACCGCGGGCATCGTTCCTCCGATCTCCGCCGCCCGCCGCGCCAGCCCCAACGCGGGGAACTTCTGCGGATCGGGAGATTCAAAGGTCAGCGCGCCGCAGGCGGTCAGATCCAGACGCGGCAGATCGGTATTCAGTCGTTCTGGATAGACCAGAGCGTACTGGATCGGCAGGCGCATATCCGGCAGACCGAGCTGCGCCAGCACCGAGCCGTCCCGAAAGCGCACCAGCGAATGGACGATGCTCTGCGGGTGAACGACCACCTCCACCTCTTCCACCGGCACGTCAAAGAGCCAGTGCGCCTCGATGATCTCCAGTCCCTTGTTCATCAGGGTGGCGGAGTTGATGGTGACCAGCCCTCCCATATTCCAGGTCGGGTGTTTGAGCGCCTGTTCCGGGGTAACCGTCTGCAGCTGCTCCCGCGGCGTGGCGCGAAACGGTCCGCCGGAGGCGGTCAGAAAAAGCTTTTCGATGCTATTATCGGGCGCGCCCTGCAGGCACTGGAACAGCGCGGAGTGTTCGCTGTCTATCGGCAGGATCGGCACGCCTTTCTGCCGCGCCAGCCGCATGGTCGGCTCGCCCGCCGCCACCAGCACCTCTTTGCTTGCCAGCGCGATCGTCTTGCCTTCGGCGATGGCGGCATGGGTCGGCTTGATGCCGATGGCTCCCGCTACCGCCACCACCACTAGATCGGCTTCCGGCAGCGTCGCCAGCGCGCACATTCCTTCGACGCCTTGAAAGACGCCGGGGTTCCGCGCATTCAGGCGCGCAGCGATCTCCTGCGTTCGCCCGGCAGCTACTCCAATACATACGTTGGAAACTCCGAACTGGTTCGCCTGGCGGACGATTTGCTCCACGTTGTTGTTGGCAGCCAGTCCGACCACACGGAACTTCTCCGGCAGCCGCGCCACGATGTCCAGCACCTGCGTGCCGATAGAGCCGGTAGAACCCAGAATAACGATGTTTTTCATGATCTCGGAAGCTCAGAAGGTTCGGGCGTTCCAAGCGGAGAGACCCGGAGCGCCCCGACGGTCAGCGGGTCGTGATTTCGATCTTCGGGCTGCCCTCCACGCGCAGGATCAGGCGACCCGTCTCGGCAAGATACTGATGCGGCGCGGTCAGCGGCGTCACCCTGCCGTTGATCCGCACGCGCGGAGTCTGCTTGAAGCCGACGATCAGCAGATGATAGGGACGATCCAGCCATCCCTCAACGGAGAGGGTCAGGCGGCTGGAAGACTCCGACGCCTCGCGGATCGCGCCCGGCGCATGCGCCATCAGCCCCGCCCGGCGGAACGCCATAAAGTCGTACAGTCCCGGCTTGCCGTAGAGCCGCACGGCGTTCGCCTGCACCGTGCCGGGATTGATCGCCACCGGATTGCGGGTCTGCGAACGCATGCTGAACGAGTCGGGCAGGAGCGCCTGCAGGTCGGGATCGGAGCGGTCGAACGACTGCTGGATGCCCGACGCGGTGATCCCGTCCGCAAGCTGCTTCCAGGGACCGGCGGGGTCGTGGCGGATCAGGCGGTAGAGCGCGTCCGAATAGACCAGACCGCACCACTGCACCGGCAGCCCCATCCAGTTCGGAGCCACCCACTGCGTCGCGCCGAAGACCGGCGTGGTGGCGTAGAGACCGACCGGGTTGGGGGTTGGCGGGACCAGATAGGTAAACGGCACGCCCGTCCATGCCCAGTACTTCGCCTTCTCCAGAAACGCCCGTTCGCCGGTCATCTCATATCCCAGCGTGTAGGCGCGCACCAGATGCGCGCTGGCGAGGATGTCGGGGGTGTGCAGCGGAACCTCCCACGTCTGCGCGCCGCGCGGAACGGTGTGCATGAACCGATCCAGCGCGCGCAGCACACGAATCCCCTCTTTCAGCAGCTCGGCGTCGCCGCTCAGGCTCGCCGCCTCCAGAATCCGGTCCACCACCTGCGCGGTCAGTCCGTTGGCGTCCGGCTCAAAGTGCGTTCGCCCGTAGTCCAGCCCTCCCGGCGACGGACGATAGAGAATACGCCCGTCCGGCTCAAACCGCTTCATCAGCTCCCGCGCTCCGTTGACGGCGTTCTGGACGTTCTCCGCCACATGCCCGTACAGCAGCGACTCGACCGGATACTGTACGTGCGAGACGCCCGAACCGTTCCAGTTTCCCGGCTCCACGCGCGCCAGCGCGCGCTTCGCCTGCTCGCGCAGCCGACCTGCCTGCGCCGCGTCGCGCGTGTGGATCGCCGCCCAGTCCATATAGGCGGCGACATCCGCCGCCGGGTGCGGACCGAAGCTGGTAACGCCGGGCCAGTAGGCGTGCCGGAACAGATCACCCTCCCGGATTTTCGAGTCGAGCCACCCTCCGCCCGTCCAGGCGGCGTAGGCATGTACATCCATCCCGGTTTCGGGAACCGGCGGCAGACCGCGCAGGGCGACATACTGCTGCACCGCCGGTATCACGCTCTGTCCCCTGCCCCCGATGAGCGTGGCGCGCAGGGTCAGAGGCTTGCCGGCAGCGAGAACCTCGCCGTCATAGGGAAGCAGGCTGCCCTCCACGCGGTTGGATCCGTCCGAATGGGGGAAGATCACCCCCATCAGATGCCCACCCGATCGGAACAGACGGTCCGGCGAGTCGAACACCGCGCTGAAGGCGGGGGTCATCTCCCAGATCAGCCCGAGATAGCGGTCGTTCTGCTGCACCGCCATCAGCGGGAAGCATATCTTGAGGGTATCGGGAACCTGCCGCTTCGAGCCGGGACCGATGATATCCGCCTCGCTGCTGCTCGGCTCGTTCCGATCCAGATACTCCAGTCCCGCGAAGACCGCCTGATTTTTCGACTCTCCGAACGCCCCCGCGCCCGGCAGCACCATCAGCATCGGCAGATAGACGACCTTTCGCTCCTGACTGACGGCGACCTGCGTCTCGATATCGAATGCGCCGGCAGCGGCGGCTCTGCGGAAACGCTGCGCGATCGTCCACTCGCCGCCGTCGCGGTCACGGAAGGAGACGCGGACCTGCGCGCCGTTGTCCTGCGTGCGCGCGACCTGCGCCTTCGTCGGTATCTCCATCCAGCGCGCCTCGCCGTTCATCAGGTAGCCCAGCATCGGTCTGGTATGCCCGTAGCCCATGCGCTGGTTGTCCACCCATAACTCAAATCCGCCCAGTTCGTCGGCGGAGTGCGTCAGACGCAGAGCGCCGGAGTTGAGGGTTACCGCGCCAGCTCCGATGTTCGGAGCGACCGGCTTGACCCACTCCGGCTCCGTGAGCAGCGTGCGCGGCTCAAAATGGATCGCAGCGAGGACGCAGACGCCTCTGGTTCCGGGCGGATCGAAGCGCAGCCTCTGCCCCGGTCCGAAGGCGGGGACGGGAACCCGCGCCTCATGCCAGACCCCGGCAGGCACATCGAACCGCACGGAATCCTGCTCGTTGGTTCCCTTGCTGGCGTTAAAGTAGAAGACCTGCGCGGAGCCTGCCTGATCGGACTTCAGGCGCACGCGCATCCAGAGCCTCTGACCGGCGGGAAAGTCCCGCGCCGGACCGTGAATGTAGGGATCGCTGCCGTTGATAGCGATCACCATGCCCTCCAGCGTGTGGCGCAGCGACGCCACGTCATGGGTTGGCTGCCACTCCCGTACCGCCGCCTCCTGACGGAAGTCGAAGCGGGGCAGGTTCTGGGCGCATGCGCCCGTCATACTGGTAACCATGAGCATCACTCCCGACAGCGTCCTCGCGTAACGTCGGATCTGCGTGATCAACATCGTCTCAACTCCCGGTTATGTTTTGTGCAGGCAGAGAGGAGCCTGTTGTCCTTCCCCGCATATGTACGTGATGCGCCCCCGCTTCTCCTGTTTCCGTGCCGCGGACACAGGCTGGCACAGGCGAAGAGAGACGGCGAACAGCCTGCGGAGCGGCGCTCCGCAGGCTGTTCTTCAGAGCAGGGACTCTAGCGCTCCTGCAGCTTCTTCGCGGTGGCGATGGAGCCGATACGCCGATCCAGCCCCAGTGTATACTGAAGGATCGGATCGGGCTTGCCGGTCTCGCTCAACCGCTTCTCCACCCAGGCAGTCATGCGGTCTTTGAGCGCCTGCACCAGTTTCGGCTCCTGATCGGCGAGGTTGTGGTTCTCCTCGGGATCGGCGACCAGGTTATACAGCTCTACCGGAGGCTTGCCGTGGAAGTCCGGCTCCAGCGCGTCAATCAGCTTCCATTCGGTAGTTCTCCAGCCGCGCTTACGCATCCAGGTGCACTCAGCCAGATAGAACTCCGTGTAGTTCGTGAGGCGCTCACCGGTCAGCAGCGGAACCCATGACTTTCCGTCCATCCCCTCGCGCTCGTTTAGTTCTCCCAGCCCGACCAGTTCCAGCAGCGACGGGGTGAGATCCTGGTGCAGCGTGAATCCTTTGATCCGTCTGCCCGCCATCCGTCCATCCGGGAAGCGGATGATGAGCGGAACGTGGAGGGTCGGCTCATAGAGCCCGTGATGGTCGAAGTAGCAGCCGTGATCGTAGAGCGTCTCGCCGTGGTCGGAGGTATAGACCACCAGCGTATTCTCACGCTGTCCGAGTTCGTCCAGGCGGGTCAGGATCCGCTGAATGCAGGCGTCCATATAGGCGACCGCGCCGTCGTACATCGCGATGGGATGCTCGGCGTCCTCAATGCCGGGGGGCATCCACGACAGGTGAAAGTCGCGGAAGTTGGGGAAGTCGCGGATCGGCGACATATCTAGTCCTGGCTGGGTCGGGTCTTTGGAGTAGAAGAGCGTGTCGTAGGGAGGCGGGGGCAGATAGGGCGCGTGCGGGTCCATATGGCGCATGAAGAGCATCCAGGGCTGATCGTTGCGGACAAGCTCCTCCAGAGCCGGGAGGGTAATATCGTTGAGGTTTTCGGCTTTGCGCGCCGGGCGGTCCTCCCAGGCGTACCACCCCTCATCGTAGCCGAACGTCTTATCAAACCCCCGGAAGAAGTCGCCGCCAAACCCGATGCGATAGGAGACATAGCCCGCCTCGCGCAAAAGCTCCGGCAGCAGCTTGATCTTCGAGTCGATCGGTCCCTTTGGACTCAGCGACACCATCTCATGCGTCATCACATCCATGCCGGTAAAGAGGGTGGTGTAGGCGGGGGTAGTCGGGATATAGGCGCTGTAGAGGTTCTCGAAAAGCACGCCCTCGGACGCCAGTCGGTCGGCGTAGGGCGTGGTCAGACGCGAGTAGCCGTAGCACGACATATGATCGGCGCGCAGGCTGTCAATCCCGAACAGCAGGATGTTCATCGGTCGCGAAGACATCGTTGTGATCTCCTGAGAGACTGAAATTAAGAGGCGGGAGGCAGTCCGGCGGCGATCCCTCTGCCAGTATACGTCAGCCGGCGGCGCCTCTCCTCTCCGACTTCTCGCCCGCGCGCGAAATTCCTGCCGTCTCCGTTGTAAAACGTCGCGCTCCCCTTGTCGCCTCCTGCGAATCTCCGTCCACCTTCTCTTCCAGAAAAAATTTTTCCTGAAATTTCTAACGGTCAGTCATTTTACGGGGTTTTGGCACAATAAATGCAGTGATTCTTAAGTGATTTTTAAATCTAAAAGGAGGAGTTTTATGTGCTTTAAAACCACAAAGATGCTTTTACTCTTTAGCCGTCGCCTCCGCAGGGATGCTGAGACGCCGGTCTGCGCCCCCGCCCGCCGCGCGCAGAGTGCGAAGCGGAACGCTCTGCCGGCGCGATGGAGAAGAGGTACGTTCCTGACGTTAGTTTTAGCCGTGATGGGGCTGGCGGTTCACAGCGCGCAGGCGCAGACGCTCTACCGGTTCCAGACGGTCCTCAGCGACATCTATACCTACAATCGTCTCAACTCTGTCGCGATCAACAACGGCGGGAGCCTGTTGTGGAGCGGACCGACGCAGGAGGGACCGCAGATATTCCTGGACAGTCCCCTCCACAATATCGCCGCCCTCGACCCGCTCGCCGCAACCATCATTGACAGCCGGCTGCCCCGCTTCGGGACGTCCTCGAAGAACGCCGTCTGGGTCGCCAGCACCGGTCAGATAGATCGAGACACGAAGCAGGCGTCGCCCGGCTCTCGCTATCAGGAAGACCGCATCTACCGCTATGCCCCCGGCTCCTCTGCAAACCCGACCATCATCGGCTCTACCACGTTTGCGGAGGACGGGCGGGCGGTCAGCGCGCTGACCAATCCCGACGTCAACGACCGAGGGCAGGCGATCTTCCGACGGCTTAACTATCAGACCTTTCGCTGGTCGCTGCTCTACCACAACGGTTCCGGCGATCTGACCGGAACCCGCGATCTGCTTGCCGACTACTCCCTGGTGAGCGCGCCGTTTATCAGCAACTCCGGCAAGGCGGTCTTCACCGCGCGCCAAAACGCCGCCGACCCGATTGAGATGTATCTGTACGACGCCGAGACCGATTCGCTGTCCACGCTCTCCACCGGCATCAACTGGGCGAACGCCTCCATCCGCGACTTCAGCGACGACGACATCGCTCTCGTCTTCGCAGGAAGCAGCGCGACCGGCTCCTTCTACGCCGTGGACACGTTGGGCAACGCCACGCTCCTGTTGACCGCCGGCGTCAGCGGCGTATCTCGCATCGAGTTGGGACAGCGCAATAATCGCGGGCAGGTCGTCTTCGCCGATCGCACGGTCTCTGGAATGGGAGGCAGCACGCCGTCGTTTGGTCTGTCCAACCTCATGCTCTGGGACAACGGGCGTCTGATCCGGCTGACCGACAACCCGCTGGGCGTCAGTATCCGCGCCGCCGCCATCAATGACCGCGGGGACGTCGCCTTCCTCACCCAAGAGTACCTGTACGAAAACGGCGTCTACACCGGGCAGCGCCGGCTGGAGCTGATTGTCGGCACCGCCGTCCCCGAACCGGGCGCGCTTGCCATGTGTGTATCCTCATTCGGCGTCGGGGTGATGCTGTGGCTTCGTAATCGCCGGCGACGCTAGAAACATCCGAATCCCGATAAAAGCTCTACTGGAAAGGAGATAAAAACCTTGATACAACGTCGAAAACACTCCGCTCTCTTCGTCTCTCTTCTAGCAGCCGTTCTCTGCGCGCTGCTGAGTGGGCAGACGCATGCCTTCCCGCTCTACAAGTTGATCGATCTGGGCACGCTAGGCGGCAGCTCCAGCTTTGCGCTGGATCTCAACGACCGACGGCAGGTGACCGGCAACTCCCAAACGCCGGCTGGCAATCCTGCCCCCCGCCTAAACGCCTTTCTTTGGAAGAACGGCTCGATGTCCAATCTGGGCGTTCTACCGGGCAGCAACAACTTCAGCCGGGGATACGGCATCAACAATAGAGGGATCGTTGTCGGCGAGAGCGACAACAACATCCCGAAAGCCTTCCGCTCCCAAAACGGCGTGATGACCGATCTGGGCACGCTGGGGGGAACCTCTGCCGTCGCCCACGACATCAACGACGCGGGCGATATCGTCGGAGCCGCCTCCAACGGGCTTGCCTCCCGCCCCTTCCTCTATCGCGGCGGCGTCATGCACGATTTGGGAACGCTCTCTGGCAGCCTCGACTCGTCCGGCAGAGGCTGGGCGATCAATGAACGCGGGGATGTGGTCGGCGTCTCGCGCTACGATGACGTCAACTTCCGTTCGCACGCCACCCTGTGGCGCAGGGGAGTCCCCGGCAGCGCAGAGGACCTGGGCGCGCTGGGCGATCCGACCAACTTCAGCCAGGCGTACGGCATCAACAACGCCCTGCAGATCGTCGGTGAGTCGGTCTACGGGCGCACGCCGGGAGGGAGCAGCCTCTATCAGGCGTTCCTGTGGGACAACGGCGTGATGGTCGGGCTGGACTCGCTGGGGTTTCGTCACAGCCGCGCCAACGACATCAACGACAGCGGGCTGATCGTCGGGCACGTCAGCGGCTTCTACGGCTTCCCCACCATTGACGGTCTCGCGGTCGCCTGGTACAACGGCTCCGCAACCGATCTGAACAAGCTGATCCCCGCTAACTCCGGCTGGACTCTGCGCACCGCCGAAGCCGTCAACCGGTGGGGCGATATCGTCGGTTTCGGTACGTTTCAGGGACAGACCCGCGCCTATATGCTGCAAGCCGTCCCCGAGCCGGGAGTTACGGCTCTGCTGATCGGAGCGCTGGTTCCCGGAACGTTGCTGTTGGTCGCATGCAGAAGGAGACGCTAGCCTCCGGCTGCCGATCTCATAAGGATTAAGGATTTAGGATATGTCTCCAAAACGCAGTCGTCTCCTCTTGACAGCTCTTTGCGCCATCGGGTTGGCGTGTACCGTAGGGACAGCCCCGGCGCAGGTGCTCTATGCAACCGGCGCAAATAATGGCGATCCCACTCACTCTACCGGCAACTACATCTACGCCATCGATCCCTGGACCGGAAAGGCGACGCCCGTCTCGCCCGTCATAAACACCTCTCCTCCGGCAGGGTTGGCGGGAGCCCGCGACGGAAGACTGCTGGGCTTTCGTAACGGACAACTGGTACAGGTAGATCCCTCCTCCGGAACCTGGATCAACCTCGGCGCGCCCAGCGGCGTGACCGCGACTGGGTTCGACATTCTGGCAGACGGTCGCGGCTTCCTAACCCCGTTCAACGCAGGAAATCAGACGCAACAGCTGCATCAGATTGACCTCGAGTCGGGAGCGGTCTCCCCCATTGGCACCGAAAACGCGATCGGAGCCGCGATCGAAGCGGCGGCGGGGTGGGCGGCAGGAACCGCGAGACCGTTTATCATCAGCCTTGGCTCCGTCCGAAACCGCCTCTATGGGGTAGACCTCAGCACCGATTCGCTAATCGCCCTCAACCCAGACACCGGCGATGCCCGAGTCATCGGGGCAATCGGGGCGGTAGACCTCAATGAGGGAGGCAGGTTCAGCGGCTACTCCGCGCTGACCGGCGTAGACCTCAACAACGATGGCAGCTTCGACGCCCTCTACGGAACCGTCAACTTCTACGACCCGGACGGACGCGGTCCGCAGCCCTCACAGCGGTTCGGCGGAATAGCCCGCTATAACTTGCGAACCGGTACTTGGTCGCTCGTTGGAAACAATCCCGGGCTGATCTTCTTCGGGCTGGGAAGCTCGCCCTCCGCCGTCCCCGAGCCGGGCGTCACGGCGCTGCTGCTCGGTATCGGCGTTTTCGGGGTGAAGGCGTTGCGCCGCGTAAGACGCTGAAAGCCGTAATCTCTCTCGGACGACAGACTGCCGTGCTACTAGTCGCTGACGGCAGTCTGTCGTCCCGCTGATTCTCCTGCTGATAGAGAAGGGGCTGAATCTATGCGACTCCTCCATCCTGCTGTTCTGATTGCTTTTCCGACCACGCTGCTGCTCACAGCAGCGGCGATCGCGCTGACGGACTCCCCCCCCATCGGCGAGCAGCCGGTTATCCAACATCATCTTGACCATCGGGCGATCCTGGAGGGGCGCGTGTCTCTTCAGGAGGCCATCGAGGCGGGTCGGCTTCTGTTCACCGCCGATTTCAACCGCCTCGACGGCGCCGGTCGCCCAGAGACCGACGGCACCGGCGATCCACGCCAGCGGCGCGAGGGAGTGGAAGCGTTCAACCGCGTCTCCGGTCCCGACGCCAACGCCTGCTCCGGATGCCATAACAAGCCGCGGGTCGGCGGAGGAGGCGACAACGTCGCCAACGTCTTTGTGCTCGCCCAGCGGTTCGGGTTTGTGGACGACTTCACGCAGGTAGATCCGGTGCGGGGCGAGATACCCGGAACCCTGAGCGCGGTCGGCAACGAGCGCAATACGCCCGGCATGTGGGGAGCCGGTGCGATCGAGATGCTCGCCCGCGAGATGACCGCCGACCTGCACGCGATCCGCGACCGCGCGCTTCGCCTCGCCCGTCAAATGCGCCGCAGTACCACCCTCTCACTGGAGACGAAGGGGGTCTATTTCGGAAAGATCACCGCTCGCCCGGATGGAACGGTGGACTCCTCGGCGGTCGAGGGCGTGGATGCCGACCTGATCATCAAGCCGTTTCATCAGAAGGGGGTTGTCGTCTCGCTGCGGCAGTTCACCAATTCGGCTTTCAACCATCATCACGGCATGCAGCCGGTGGAGCGGTTCGGGCGCGACACCGATCCGGATCGGGACGGCGTGCCCAACGAACTGACGGAGGGCGACATCACCGCCGCCACGCTCTTTCAGGCATCGCTCGCCTTCCCGGGACAGGTGATCCCGCGCCACCCGAAGCGGGCGATGGCAGTCTACCGCGGGGAGCAGCTGTTTGAGAAGATCGGCTGCGCCCACTGCCACCGCCCCACGCTGGAGTTGAACTCCCGCTACTATACCGAGCCGAATCCCTACAATCCGCCTGGCAACCTGCGCCTGCAGGACGTTCCGCAGACGATCCGGCTCGACCTGACGCGGGACGGGGAGCATCCCCGCCCCCGCCTGACCGCGAGGGGAACGATCCTGGTGCGCGCCTACACCGATCTGAAGCGACACGATCTGGGCGACGATCCGCGCATCCACAACGAACGGATCGTGCAGGGGGGCGTGCCGACGCGCGTCTTCCTGACGAAGCGGCTGTGGGGGGTCGCCTCCGAGCCTCCTTTCCTGCACAATGGACGCGCCACCCTCCTGACCGACGCCATTGACGCGCACGGCGGGGAGGCGGCAGATGCGCGGCGCGCCTTCTGGAGCCTGCCGGAGTACGACCGCGCCTGCGTGATCGAGTTCCTCAAGTCGCTGCAGGTGCTGCCTCCCAACACGCGGCATCTGGTCATCCGGGAGTAGCCTCCGAAAAAAAGCCTCTCTCTTCGGTTCACCCGGAGAGAGAGGCTTCGCTTCGAAAAGGGGCGTCAGGCGGACTGCGCGGTAAGCTCCGCCAACGCGACGCGAGTCTCCTCGAAAACCTCGTCAATCTGCCGCGGGCTTTCAAAGCCGATAATCATGGTGTCGAGCGCATTGGAAGCCAGCGCGAACCGGATCGATTCGCGGGCGCGCGCCAGCCGGTCGTCTCCCCGCACCGCGTCGCCGTTCGCCAGGATCTTCATGCCGATCACGCCCTTGCCGGCGCGGCGCATCTTCAGCAGAACCTCCCGCACCTGCCTGGGGGTCTTCGCGGGCGGCTCGCCCGGCTTCTGATCCATGTGCGCGCCCCAGGGGTTGAACCGCGCCAGGTCCACCTCCACCCAGGGATCGGCGGCGGCGGTCTCCAGCGCGGCAAAGCTGTGGCATGAGCAGCCGTGCGCCCGGATGATCTTCTTCTGCTTCGCCTCCTCCAGCACATCCCGCACGCCCCGGTAGCGCGTGTTCCAGTCCGCCTCGGTCACCACATGCATCAGCACGATGTCAATGTAGTCCACGCCCAGTTCCCGACGGAACCGATCCAGATCGGCGCGCGCCTCCTCCGCCGTGCGATGGATGATTTTGGACTGGAGCACATACTTTTCGCGCGCGACGCCTCTGAGCGCCTCACGCAGGAAGGCGTGCGAGCCGTACATATCGGCGGCGTCGAAGAAGGTGATCCCGCGATCCAGCGCATGGCGGATGATCTCGGTGAACTTCGCCTGCCCCAGCCGGGTCTGGTTGGACTGGCGGTTCCAGCCGGTCGAGCCGGTTCCGACGCCCAGCAGCGAGGCGGTGATGCCAGTTTTGCCGAGCCTGACCTGGTCGGAAGGCACGCGCGGCGGTCTCTGCGCTGCAGGCTCTGCGTCCGTCGCCGCGCCGGCAGCCGCGAGCGCGCCGGAGACGACAGCCGCCTGCTTCATAAAGTCTCTGCGGTTCATTTTGGGCATGGGTCTCCTCCAGAGAAACGGTCGTTATTGATGAAGCGCTTTGGCGACCGCGTCGCGGGTCGCAAAGAGGCAGCGGTCTATGTCGGGGAAGGGGTTCTGCTCGTTCTCCTCGTACTCCAGCGCAAGGCACAGTTCAAAATTCAGCCGCCGCAGTTCGCGCAGCAGATCTACCATCCGCAGGCCGCCCCTGCCGATCTCCGTAAACTGAACCCGATCTTTCACATCTTTGAGATGGATGCCATAGACCCGCTTGCCGAAGAACTTCACCCACTCGACCGGGTCCTCTCCGGAGCGCAGGGCGTGTCCGGTGTCAATGCAGACGCCGATATTCGGATGACGATCTTTCAGAGCCGCCTGCACGCTGCTCATCTTGTCGTAGCGAGAGCCGGGACCGTGGTTATGGATGGCGATCTTGATCTTGTACTGCGCCACCAGCCTGTCGAGAATGGGAAGCGATTCTGGGGAGGGGTCGGCGGTGATGACGGGGATCTTCAGCGCCTTCGCGAATTCGAAGACTCGGCGGGCGGCGTCGGCGTTGCCGTCGAAGCCCTGCACGCCCCACGCCATCAACCGGATCTTCTGCGCCTTCATCTTCGCCAACACTGCCTCGATCTGGCTGCGGTTGTCGGTCAGGGGGATATGCGCCTGAAACGCCTCCCAGTAGTACAGCCCCAGTCGGGCGGTCCTCTCCAGGGCAGTATCAAAGTCAAATGCACGCAGGGAGTAGCTCTGTATCCCCACGCGGAAGGGCCAGTAGGGGCTTTCGCGGCTCACCTGCTGTGCGGCGGCTTCCAGCAGCGAGGAGGCGCCGACGGCGGTCAGCGCAGCAGCTCCCATCGCGCCCGCTCGCAGGAGATCACGGCGGCTGAGGATCGGCATGTTGTGATCGCGTTCGTTCATGGTCTGCTCTCCGGTGATCCCCGGCAGGGCGGAGGCGTCGCCTCTCTACTCTGCCGGAAGGTCTCTTTGCCCTTCATTCACCACGCCGACGGCGGTTCCCTTCTTTTCGTGTACGACTTGCGCCGGGGAGGAGATTAGAAGAAAAGAAGTATTGGGTTCTCTTTACGGAATGAGTATAATAATACTCAAATACTTGATGTTGAGACACCAACCTTTCGAAGGCAGTCAAAGAGCTGTCCTACTCTATCCTAGAGACTTGCGTTGGTAGCTGTAACCTTGGCGAACTATCCAGATGATCGTTATAGGATACCCGCAAACCGCGTCAAAGCCGAAGCTTGCCGCCGATCAACCGCTCGGAATGGGCAACCACGCGGCGAACTGTTCCACATCAGCACTCACGTTCCCATGCTAGGAAGAGAGAAGCGTTCTATCTAGCGGATACAGATAAGCAGGACACGCCTTCACCATCTGCTCCGAATCTACTGTCCTTGCCTCCCCGGTCAGAATCCAATAGCCTGGTCCAGATGCCTGGCACGTACTGGAGCGTTATATCTATGGCTCCTTTCATATGTGTGACAACGCATTAGCATCCTTCATCCGTTCGGTTTTACGCGTAAATTTTCAATGGATTGAAATTTGGTAGCCTATGTGCGGGATCACTGGTTTTTATCATCCTTTCGCTTCCCAACCTGTCGAAGAGATCAAAACTATCCTTCGCCGCATGACGGATGCAATCCGTCACCGAGGACCTGATGATGAGGGCGCATGGTACAGCGCCGAACATGGGGTCGCGCTTGGATTTCGCCGTCTCGCTATTCTCGACCTCTCTCCCACCGGTCACCAGCCGATGCTCTCTCCCGATAGCCGCTACGTGATTGTTTTCAACGGCGAGATATATAACTTTGGCAGCTTACGGGAGGAGCTTCTTGCGGAAGGACATACGTTTCGGGGAACGTCCGACACGGAAGTCATGCTCGCCGCCATCTACCACTGGGGATTGACCGCTGCAGTGCAGCGATTCAACGGCATGTTTGCCTTTGCGCTCTGGGATGTTCAAACCCGTACACTGCACCTTGTACGCGACAGATTGGGTGTCAAACCGCTCTACTATGGCTGGCTTGGTAAGGCGCTGGTGTTCGCCTCGGAGTTGAAGTCGCTGCGTGCCTATCCTGCGTTTCGGCAGGAGATCGACCGCAACGCGCTGGCGCTCTTTCTGCGTTATAGCTACATACCTGCGCCGTTCACCATCTATCAGGGCATCTACAAACTGGAACCAGGTCACATTTTGACCGTTAAGCCGGGGGCGGATGTAGGCGATGAGCGCAAGGAGTCGTACTGGTCAGCGCGCGCCGCCGTTGAGAACGGCATTGCTCACCCTTTTCCGGGCGATGCACAAGAGGCGCTCGAAGCCCTCGATAGCCTGCTGACTCGCTCGGTCAGACTGAGAATGATTGCCGATGTCCCCTTGGGAGCCTTTCTCTCAGGGGGTGTCGACTCTTCCACTATCGTCTCGCTGATGCAGAAGCAGAGCCGCCTGCCGGTGCGAACCTTTACGATCGGTTTTCATGAAGCCGGATACAACGAAGCCCGGTACGCATCGGCTGTGGCAAAACACCTCGGCACCGATCATACGGAACTATACGTAACTCCTGACCAAGCGCGCGCCGTCATCCCACGCCTGCCCACGCTTTACGACGAACCGTTTGCCGATGTGTCTCAGATCCCCACCTTCCTTGTATCGGAACTGGCGCGTCGGCATGTGACCGTCATCCTGTCAGGGGACGGTGGCGATGAACTGTTCGGAGGCTATAACCGCTATCTCTGGAGTATGCGAATCTGGAACATGGTCGGTTGGGCGCCGTTGTCGTTGCGGCGGATGGCGGCGCGCGGATTGAGCTTCCTGAATCCAGTGCGGTGGGGCAAAATACTCGCTCCGACCGGCTTGCCCAATCCCAGCGACAAGATCCACAAACTTGCCGAGGTGATCCGAACGTCCGCGCGGGAGGGCATCTATCTCGACCTCGTGTCGCACTGGAAATATCCCGATCAGGTGGTGATCGGCGGGCAGGAGCCGTTGACCGCTCTGACCGACTCTGCTCGCTGGGTGAACACCGCCACCTTCGCCGAGCGGATGATGTCGCTGGACCTGATAACCTATCTTCCGGATGACATCTTGGCAAAAGTTGACCGCGCCAGCATGGGCGTCAGCCTTGAGGCGCGCACCCCTTATATAGATGATCACGAAGTGGTTGAATTTGCCTGGAAACTGCCGATCGGATGGAAAATCCGGGGCGGGCAGAGCAAATGGATTCTGCGCCAATTGCTGTATAGATATGTACCTCTGGGACTCATTAAGCGGCCTAAAATGGGTTTTTCGGTGCCCATTGATGCCTGGCTGTGTGGTCCCCTCCGGCAGTGGGGCGAGGAGTTATTGGAAGAGAGGCGCCTGCGGCGCGAGGGATTTTTCCATCCCGCACCCATACGCCAGAGGTGGAAAGAGCACCTTTCCGGCGTGCGTAACTGGCAATACTGCCTATGGAACGTCCTGATGTTTCAGGCATGGCTGGAAGCCCAACAGAAATAGATCGCCTCAAAGAGGCGCTTTCTGCCAGTACAGACGGATACCCCGATCATTCTCACCTGCGAAGAGGCAGGCGGCGGGTATCCGGGCTGCGGGCGCGTTTCCCCCCGAAGCGGGCATGACGGCGCGATCCGCTTCGTTCCGGGAACGCAGCGCTCTCGCGCCCCGATCCCCTCTCGGGAGACGGAGCCGCTCTGGATGCGGAAGGGAATTCTCTGCGCGCCCGCCGGATCGGCGGTCATCCGCGATGTGCGCTGCTGGCATGGAGGGACCGCCAACGTCTCCGATCAGGCGCGCCCGATGACCAGCGTCGGCTACTACGCCCCCTGGTTTCGCGCCAGAGAGGAGAAGGTACTGCCCCGCGCCCGCTATGAGGCTCTCTCCGAACGGGGAAAGAGGCTCTGCCGGCTGCTGGCGGCAGGAGAGTGACGGCGGGAGAGCAAACAGAGGACGGAAGAGTCCCTGGCAGAGGGCTGCGCCTGTAGAGTCGCTCTCTACACACAACCGCGAAATGATGGCTGCCGGAGCGGGAGGACCGAATGAGACGATGTCTGTTTGCAGTCTGGCTCTGCGTCGTCTGTATAACTGCCGCGCGCGCCGACGAGCCGCGCATACGCGATATCTACCCCGATACCTGGGTGGCGACGGATGCGCTCGGACGCGTCATGCCGGAATACCGGACGGTGGGACCGGTGAAGAGAGACCAGCGCCGGGTGGTCGGCATCTTCTACATCACCTGGCACAGCGACAGCGCGCACCAGTTGGAGTCGCCCTACGCCGCCGATGTGACGAAAATCCTCGCCAGAGATCCAGCCGCGCGTCTGGACGGCAAGCATCCGCTTTGGACGGAAGGCGCGTATCACTGGGGCGAGCCGGAGATGGGCTACTTCCTGAGCAAAGATGAGTACGTCATCCGCAAAGATATGTCCATGCTGGCGGACGCCGGGGTGGACGTGCTCGTGATGGATGTAACGAATGCCGTGCGCTACTGGGAGGAGTGGGATGTCGTCTTCTCAGTGATGCAGAAGATGAAGGCGGAGGGCAACCGGGTGCCGAAGTTTTGCTTCTGGGCATTCAACGGTCCGGTCATCACGGTGGTGCAGGACCTCTACGAAAGAATCTATAAAGCCGCGCGTTTTAAAGACCTCTGGTTCTACTGGGACGGCAAGCCGCTGCTGCTTTACAACGGCAATCCGAGCGTAGACGCCAACGGACAGAATATCCAGCATCCCAACCTGCACTACGACGCGGCGGCAAAGACCGATCCGAACCATCCGCACTACGGCGCCCCCCGCTATACCGAGCCGTTCTACACGGACTACACCGAGGAGGTCAAGCGGTTCTTCACGCTGCGCACCATGTGGTGGGGATACTACCAGTGGGCGGGCAAACGCTTCGTGGGGACGGAGGACAACTGGAGCTTCGGCTACGATCTGGCGCATGAGCCGGTCAGGAAGATGAACCCGCTGGATCTGATCTCCACCCATAAAGGCAGGAGGGAGCAGGCGGCGGTTACGCCCGCGCAGCATCCCACCAGTTTGGTCGGCAAGTCCTGGACACGGGAAAAGGGAGAGCCGGAGTTAAACGAGTACGATCTGCCCGTCCCGACCTACGTGCCCTGGCTGGGAAAGACGGTGACGAATCCCGAAGGCTACGGCATCTACTTTCAGCAGCGATGGGATGAGGCGATTAAAGGCAATCCGCAGTTTCTCTACATCAACGACTGGAACGAGTGGACCGCGGGGAAATATGCGCCCCCCGAAGGACAGACCTTTCCGTTCCTGCGGCGCAGCAGCAACTTCTTCTTCGTGGATCAGTACAACTCCGAATTCAACCGGTGCGTTCAGCCCATGAAGGGCGGATACACCGACAACTACTACATGCAGATGGCGCAGAATATCCGCCGCTACAAGGGCGTCCGTCCCATTCCGCAGAATCGCGGGCTGCGCTCCATCCGGCTCGACGGGCGTTTTTCCGACTGGAACGCCGTCACGATCGAGTATCGAGACACCATCGGCGACACCTTCCATCGCAACTACAAGGGCTATGGCGGGCTGGTCTATGTCAACCGGTCGGGACGCAACGACATCGTTACCGGCAAGGTGGCGGTTAGCCGCGATATGGTCTACTTCTATGCGCAGACGCGCTCCGCGCTGACCCCGCACACCGGCAAAAACTGGATGCTCCTGCTCATAGACGCCGACAACAACCCGAAAACGGGCTGGTACGGCTACGACTTCCTCATCAACCGGCGCATCCTGGACGCGAAGACGACCACACTGATGCGCTATGCGCCGAATGCGGCGGGAGGCTCCTGGAGGGAGGTAGCGCGGCTCAACTATCGGTACGCCGGCAACGCGCTCGAGCTGGCGGTTCCGCGACGGCTGCTCGGTCTGAAGGGCGACTCGCTGACGTTCGATTTTCACTGGAGCGACAACCCCGCCGACCTGAAAGACCCGATCTCCCTCTGCGTCAACGGCGACAGCGCGCCGAACCGACGTTTCAACTACCGCTGCATCTGGAAGCGGCAGTAGATAGATCTGGCGAAGGGCAGTCTACAGGATCGTTACTACAGCGATGGACTCAAGTCCATCGCTGTATCTCTACTGTCGGGTTGTGAGATTGCTTCGGTCGGCTCCGCCTCCCGCGCAAGGACATGAGGGGGTCGCCGGTCGCTCCCGCGCAAGTGCAGTAGGGGGTGGCCGGTGATCGCCAGGACACTTCTCCGGCTCAGGACGGCGTCGGCGCGGATCCGTCATCCGCTCCCCTGCACAGTGCGGTAAGCTGATCCTCCAGCGCCTCCCGATTACGACCGGTGAAGTGCAGGATCACCGCGCCGTAGGCGGCGCGCCGGCGCGGTCCCGGCTCGCTTCGCCGTATCCGCGCAATGCAGTGCACCCACCTGTCCGGTGCGATCTGCATCTCTATCTGCACAGATTCTCCCGGGTCGTATCGCTCCGGCGAGGTGAACAGTATGTTGGTCATGCTGATATTGATCACCTCCCCCGTGGCGCACTCTAGCTCTGGATGATGGATGCGCGCGGGCCAGCGCACATCTACGCGCGACCGAACGCGGCGGTCTGTTCTGGGCATCTGTCGGAACCTCCCGGATAGATCTCTCTATCCCCGCTCATCTGCAGGAAATCGGATATCGCTCTTCAGGCTGCCTGATGGGTTTTCGTGCTGGACACGCGATGCAGCTCCTTGAGTCGGTTCGCCAGCATCTCGCGGTAGCTTCCGGCGAAGTGCAGAATGATCGCGCCGTAGGCGTAGCGTCGCCGGGACGCCGGCTCCATACGAATTATGCGCGTGATGCACTGAATCCAGCGATCCGGCTCAATCTCAATCTCCAGTTGGACCCCTTCGCCGGCTTCCAGTCGGGCGGAGGTGACAAACAGCACGTTATAGAGGCTGATGTTGGACACCTCTCCCTCGACACACCCGCTCTTAGGATGATGAATGCGAACGTGCCAGCGCACGTCGGTGCGCGGCTCAATGCGACGTTCTGCACCGGGCATAGTTGGTCTCCAATTTGATGGTTATCTTTACAAATATTCCATAATCAGCCGGAGGTTCTACCAAAGAGAATCCACGTAGTCTATACTGTGCGGGGCGCAGGGCTGCGCGTCCTGCAGCGGAGGAGGAGGCGGCGGATGCGAAAGAGACTGAAAGATCGCGTGGCGGTCATCACCGGCGCGTCGGCGGGGATCGGCAGCGAGTGCGCGCGGCTGTTTGCGGAGGCGGGCGCGCATGTGGTGATTGCGGCGCGCCGGCTGGATCGGCTGGAGGCGCTCCGGCAGGAGATCGAGGAGAAAGGCGGCAGATGCCTGGCGGTGCAGACCGATGTCACGAACCGGGCGTTGATGCAGCGGCTTCTGGATGCGACTCTGGAGCATTTCGGGCGCGTGGATGTCTGGATCAACAACGCCGGCTCGGGACTGGCTGCCAGCGTGGAGCAGACCACGCCGGAGGAGATGGAGCGTATCTGGGTGGTCAACTATATGGGCGTGTTTCACGGCTGCCAGGTTGCGCTGCAGCAGATGCGGCGGCAGGGGCGCGGGCATATCATCAATATCTCCAGCATGGCGGGGCGTTTTGCCATGCCGCTCGGAGCCGCCTACTCCGCCGCCAAGTTCGCCGTCAACGGGTTGAGCGAGGCGCTAGCGCTGGAGCTGCATAGGACCGGCATCCGCGTCTCGGTCATTATGCCCGGCTTCACCGAGACGGAGTTCTTCGACGCGATGCAGAAAAAGATACCCGACGCACCGATGCCGCGCATCGGGATCGCCTCCGCACGCTCCGTCGCTGCGCGCACGCTGCAATGCGCTCTGCGCCCCCGCGAGAAGGTCTACTCTCTCCCGGC
>CALLMM010000010.1 GCA_938005745.1 uncultured Chthonomonadales bacterium
TATCGGCGTGCAGGGCGGATGGCGGCTCTCCCCCGCGCACGCGAAGGAGCCGAATATCGCGGTCTGGTTCCCGGCGGCTCCTCTGCGGCTGCAGCCGGGCGAGACGCTGACGGTGAAGCTGCCCGCGCTGCGCGCCGGCTGCGTGCGGCTCTCCGTCTCGCCGTTTCTCCTCGATCATCCGGCTTTTCCGATGCGTGTGGAGGCGCTTGCCGGCGCGCTAAAAACGCCGGATGCGCTGACCCTGCAAGCCTACCTGCTGGGAACCGCCTGGAATGCGGACGCCTTCGCGCAGGCTCGCGAACGGGAGAGCGACATCTTGGAGTGCCGGAAGGGGATCTCACCGGTGATGGTGGCGGTCTCCACCACGCCGCTGACGACCCGCGTGCTCCCGCGCGGCAACTGGCAGGACGAGAGCGGTCCGGTCGTGCAGCCCGCGACGCCCGGCTTCCTGCCCGGAATCCGACCGGCGGACGGCAGGCGGCTGACCCGTCTCGATCTGGCGGACTGGCTGGTCTCGCCGCAGAACCCGCTGACAGCGCGCGTCTTCATGAACCGTCTCTGGAGGCAGTTTTTCGGCGTCGGATTGAGCGCGCAGGTGGAGGATCTGGGGGCGCAGGGCGAAGTGCCCTCTCACCCGGAACTGCTCGACTGGCTGGCGGTGGAGTTTCGCGAAAGCGGCTGGAATGTCAAGCGCATGGTGCGGATGATCGTTCTGTCGCACACCTACCGGCAGTCCTCCCGTCTCAACCCGAAGCTGCGCGACCTGGACCCCAGTAACCGGCTGCTCTCCAGCCAGAACCCGCGCCGGCTGGAGGCGGAGTTTGTGCGCGATAACGCGCTCGCGATCGCCGGACTGCTCAACCGCGATCTCGGCGGACCGCCCTGCAAGCCCTACCAGCCGCCCGGATACTACGCCAATCTGCAGTTTCCGGATCGCGACTACATCGCCAGCCGGGACGATCGGCAGTGGCGGCGCGGGGTCTACATGCACTGGCAACGCACCTTCCTGCATCCGATGCTGGCGAACTTCGACGCCCCCTCCCGTGAGGACTGCATCGCGATCCGCACCGCCGCCAATACGCCGCAGCAGGCGCTGACCCTCCTGAACGATCCCACCTTCGTGGAGGCGGCGCGGGTCTTCGCCGCCCGTCTGCTGGCGGAGCCGGGACTCGACGACGCCCGGCGGCTGGAGCGCGCCTTTCAGCTTGCTCTTGGACGCTCCGTGAAGCCGAAAGAGCGGCAGTCGCTGCTCGCCTTCCTGGAGAAGATCCGACCGGTCTACCGGGAGAGACCGGAGGATGTGAAGCGGCTGCTGACGGTGGGATACGCCCCCCCGCCGGAGGGACACGATCCGGTCGAACTGGCGGCATGGACGAACGTCTGCCGTGTCGTCCTGAACCTGCACGAGACCATCACGCGCTACTGAGGAGAACGGACAATGAGCCACCCTTTTGACTCGAACGCCTTTGCGCAGCGCATCAGCCGGCGCGCCTTTCTGCAGCAGTCGGCTTACGGGCTGGGCGGTCTGGCGCTGGGCATGCTGATCGGCGACCCGGCGCAGTCGCAGAGCCGCACCGCCGGAGGGATGCGGGGCGTGATTCGCACGCCGCACTTCCCGGTGAAAGCACGGCGCGTGATCCATCTGTGCATGGCGGGTGGTCCGTCGCAGTTTGAGTGCCTGGATAACAAGCCAAAACTGCGCGAAATCCACGGCAAGCCGTTCCCCGAGTCGCTGACGAAGGGGCAGCAGCTGGCGCAGCTTCAGAATTCGCAGCTGATCGCGCGCGGCTCCGCCATTCCGTTCAAACGGTGGGGCAGGTCCGGGCAGGAGATCGCGGAGATCTTTCCGGAGATCGGCGGCATCGCCGACGAGGTCTGTATCATCCGCTCGATGGTGACTGAGCAGATCAACCACGATCCGGCGCAGGCGTTTATGAACTCCGGCTCTATCCTCAAGGGGCGTCCCAGCATGGGATCGTGGCTGCTGTACGGGCTAGGCGCGGAGACGCAGGACCTGCCCGGCTTTGTGGTGATGGTCTCGCAGGGACGGGGAGGCGCGCAGCCGGTCTCGGCGCGGCAGTGGTCGAGCGGCTTTCTGCCGGGACGGTATCAGGGCGTGCAGTTTCAGACCCGCGGGGATGCCGTGCACTACGTGGGAAACCCGGAAGGGGTCTGCCAGAGCGCGCAGCGGCTGGTCGTGGAGGAGATCAAACGGCTCAACGGCGCGCTGGCAGAGGAGCGTTTCGATCCGGAGGTCCAGACGCGCATCGCGCAGTACGAGCTGGCGTTTCGCATGCAGACCAGCATCCCCGAACTGACCGACCTCTCCCGCGAGCCGAAGCATATCCTGGAGATGTACGGCGTCAAACAGCCCGGCGACGGCAGCTTCGCCTCCAACTGCCTGCTGGCGCGCCGGCTGGCGGAGCGGGGCGTCCGCTTCATTCAGCTCTACCATCGCGGCTGGGACCATCACGACAACGTTGACCACTATATGCCGATCGCCGCGCAGGAGACCGACCGCGCCTGCGCCGCGCTCGTCAAAGACCTGAAGCAGCGGGGGATGCTCGACGACACGCTGATCATCTGGGGCGGAGAGTTCGGGCGCACGCCGATGGGACAGGGCAGCGGGCGCGACCATCATATCCTGTCGTTCTCAATCTGGCTGGCGGGAGGCGGCATCAAGGGCGGCATTACCTACGGAGCCACCGACGAGTTCGGCTACCGGTCGGTCGAGAACGTGGTGACCATGCACAACCTGCACGCCACCATGCTCTACCTGTGCGGCATTGACCATGAGCGGTTCAGCGTGAAGTTTCAGGGGCTGGATGCGCGCCTGACCGGCGTGGAGCCGACCCGCGTGATCCGGGAGATTCTGGCATAGAGGAGATACCGCGATGACATCGCGCGAGCGCGTTCTCCGCGCGTTGCATTTTGAGGAGACCGACCGCGTGCCGCGCAATCTGGGAGCCATGCGCTCAACCGGGATCAGCGCGTTTGCCTATCCGAAACTGGTGGAGGCGCTGGGGCTTCCGCCGCGCAGACCCCGCGTGCATGACACCGTACAGATGCTGGCGCTGCCGGATCGGGATGTGCTGGACGCGCTCGGCTGCGATGTGGTAACGATAGACGGGGGCGTGACCAACGCCTTCGACGAATCGGAGAAGTGGCATGACTACGACTTTGGCGGGCGGCTTCCGGCGCGGGTGCTGAACCCGGAGGCGTTCGAGGCGCAGCCGGACGGGAGCGTGCTTCAGGGGAAGAGCCTGCGGATGCCCCCGACCTCCTATGTCTTCAACGCCGACCACAGCGGACAGCCCCTTCTCGACCTCGACCAGCCGCTCCCCCTCCTCGACCTCAAGCAGTACGCCCGCGACCTGCAGGCGCAGCGCATCACCGATGAGCAGATCCGCCAGACGGCGCAGCTTGCCCGCCGGGTGCGAGAATCCACCGACCGCGCCGTCTTCTTCACCGACTTCTGCGGCTCCGGGCTGGGCATCGGCGGGTACGTTTTCAACAACATCCATAATCTGCTGGCGGAGGTTCCCCCGGAGAAGGTGATCGCCATGTATCGGGCGGTGGGATGTGTCTGAAGAGAGTGAGGAGGAGCGATGCCGAAAGAGACGATGACGCCGCGCGAACGATGGCTGGCGGTGCTGCGGCGCGAAAAGCCGGACCGGGTGCCGATGGACTACTGGGCGACTGGCGAGGCGAACGAGAAGCTGATGAAGTATCTGGGCTGCGCGGATCAGCGGGAGCTGTATCAGCGGCTGCATATAGATCGTCCGGTGGGGGTGGGACCGCGCTACGTGGGACCGCCCCCACCGCCGGGGGAGGACATCTGGGGGATGCGCCACCGCCAGATACAGTACGAAACCGGCGTCTATACCGAGTGCGTTCACCATCCGCTGGCGCGCTTTCAGTCGGTGGAGGAGATCGAGGCGAACTATCGCTGGCCCCAGCCGGACTGGTGGGACTACTCGCAGATCCCGGAGCAGATCAGGGGATGGGAGGAGTATCCGATCCAGGGCGGCGGATCGGAGCCGTTTCTGCACTACTGTCAGCTTCGCGGGCTGGAGCAGGGGATGATGGACCTGGCGTTGAACCCGGAGATGGTTCACTACGCGCTGGGGAAGCTGTTCGACCTCGCCTATGAGAACACGCGCCGCATCTACGAGCAGATTCCGGGAAAGGTGCTCTTCTCCTATGTGGCGGAGGATATGGGTTCGCAGGAGAGCCTGCTCTTTTCCGTCAAACAGATCCGGGAGTTCCTGCTGCCCGGCATGAAGCGGATGATAGATCTGGCGCATGAGGCGGGCGTCTATGTCTTTCATCACAGCGACGGCGCGATCCGCCCGATCCTGCCGACGATGATCGAAGCCGGGATTGATGTGCTGAACCCGATCCAGTGGCGGTGTAAGGGGATGGAGCGCGAGGGACTCAAGCGCGACTTTGGCGATCAGGTGATCTTTCACGGCGGCATGGACAACCAGTACACGCTGGCGCGGGGAACGGTCGAAGAGGTGCGGCAGGAGGTCGAGGACAACCTGCGGATACTGGGCGCGGGCGGCGGCTACATCCTGGCGCCCTGCCACAACATTCAGGCGGTCAGCCCGCCGGAGAACATCGTGGCGATGTACGAAACCGGATACGAACTCGGCTGGCAGTGATCGGAGAGGGAGCGGAGAATGGGAAGAGGTTTGCGCGCAGGCGGCAGGGTTCTGCTCTGGGCGCTTGTGGTGCGCGCTGAGCACACGCGCCCCGCCCTCCGACCCCGCGCCTGACCTTCACAACCTGGCGTTTCTATCGCAAAGATTCGCCGCTGCTGGAATCGGGGCTGCTCGGACCGGTAACGCTGCGCTCCGCACCGAAGATCGTGCTGAAGAAGTGAGGCTCTCATGCGTCGCATACGGTGGATGTTATTCTGGACTGCCTTTGCGTTGAGCGCACAGATCGTCGCTCTGCCCGCCGCCATCCGGGCGCAGGGCGTCTCTCTCACGCTGCGCGCCGAAAACCGGATGGCGAAGGGGTGGGGGGCGGGCGGCTGGGGCAGCTATCGTTTCACGCTGACGAACCCGACCGACCGGGAGGCGGTCATCGTGCGGTGGACCGCCCGCTGGGAGGCGAAGGGCAAGCCGTTCGGGGATGCGTGGGGCGGCGAGGTGAACGAGACGCTGCTCCCCGGCAGAGAGTGGGTGCGCGAGGAGGTGGGATTTCTGCCGGAGGAGGCGGCGCGGGCGGCGAAGCCCGAACATCCGGTGATCGCAGGGATCTTCACGGTGCGGCAGGGGGAGCGCGATCTGGAACTGCCCTATCGTCTGGAGATTCCGGAGGCGGTTCTGCCGGAGCCGCTGCGGCTGGTAAAGGGGAAGACGGTCGGTCTCAACCTGATGGAGTCGCGCTACCGCTCCTTCAAACATCTGGATCGCACGCTGCGCTGGATGGATCAGGCGTATGCCGCCATGATCGAACTGACCGGAGAGAAGCCGTTCAACGGCAGGCTGATGGTCTTTCGCGAAGCCCCCGCGCATCCCTGGTGGGCGTATGCCGGGCAGGAGATGATACTCAATACCGACTACGTCGGCTCCACGCTCAAAGAGTTCGACGAGGGGCTGATCTCCTTCGGCTGGGTGCATGAGGTCGGACACAACTTCGACGAGAAGCTGGGGAAGTGGTATATCTGGGATGCGGCTTCGGGAGAGTGGCAGGCGAACTTCAAGCTGGCTTACGCCTTCGAGACGATCCCCGATCAGTCTTTCCGCATCCGCTGGACGTTTGAGGCTCCCGGCTTTCCGGCTCCGGATCGCAATATGCGTCTGCGGGGCGCGGAACTGGTGGAGCGGTTCTTCCTGATGTTCGGCGACGCCTACCTCGCCGATCCGTCGCGCAGATGGGAGACCCTCTCCTCCGACGAGATACACAGCCTCTTTCAGCGGATTCAGCGCGTCTACGGCTGGACGATATTCAAAAACTGGTATCGCGCCTACCGCCGGCTGGAAGACGCCGGCAGGAAGCCGCCGGAGCAGGCGGAAGAGAAGGTCAGCCTGATTGTCGCGATCCTGAGCGCGGAGGCGAAGACCGATCTGATCCCGCTGTTTCAGCGGTGGCGCTTCCCGGTGACCCCGGAGAGCGTTCAGGCGATGCGAGACCGCTATCGGATCGGGGAGCGAACCGCCTCCGGGACGGAGATCGCGGTCGAGGACGCCGACGGACTCTACGGGCGTACCGGCGCGCCGATGGAATGCGCGATCCATCTGCCGGAAAGACTGCTCCGCGCAGCGGAGGAGGGACGCCTTCTTCTGCGGGAGGAGGGCGGCGAGGCGCGGATCCCCGCGCAGTTGGATCCATCGCCCGCCGGCGCAGGCAGGCTCTACTGGATGATGCCTGTCGGAAAGGCGGGACGCCGCACGCTGCGGCTGGCGGAGTCGCCGCCGGCGGAGCCGCTGATGCGCGCCGCGATAGACGCCTCCAGCGGACAGCCGATGGTGACGGAGGGAGGACGACCGGTTCTCCGCTATAACTTCCAGACCCTCTCTCCCGGCGACATCCTCTCCTCCATCTCCGAAGCGAACCGTATCTACGCCCGCCCGCGCAGCGACTACATTCACCCGCTCTACGGTCCGGACGGGGAGGAGTTGACGAAGGACTGGTCTCTCGATCATCCGCACCATCGCGGAATCTACTGGGCATGGCCCGAGGTGGACTTTCGCGGAGAGCGCGGCGACCTGCATGCGCTTCAGCGAGTCTTCGCCCGTCCGGACGGCGAATGCAGACTGCAGAGCGGTTCGGTCTACGCGCAGGTCGAGGCGCAGAGCCGCTGGATGTGGGAAGACCGCATCCCGATTGTCCGTGAGCGGGCGGTCATTCGAGTCTACCGCGCCACGCCGCAGGGACGCTGTATAGACCTGACGCTGCAATTTACCGCGCTGGAGGAGGTCGCCCTCGCCCGGCGCGGAACCGACAGCTACGGCGGCTTGAACATCCGGCTGTCCGCCGCGCAGGAACAGCAGATTCAGTTTCACACCGATCCGCCCGGCGTCCATCCCCGCAAAGCCTTTGCGACGCTGCGGGGGCGGTTTCCGGGCGGAGGGCAGATCACCGCGCTGACCATTCTGCAGCATCGCGCCAATCCGGACTACCCCGGCGAGTGGGTTCAGTACCCTAAACTGAACTGGTTTCAGCCGACCTTTCCGGCGTCCGGCACCCGCTGGACGCTGAAGAAGGGGCAGACCCTCACGCTGCGCTACCGGCTCTGGATCGCGCGCGGAAGTCAGGCGGACGCCGCGCTCTGCGCCGACCAGTGGCGCGTCTACAACGATCTCGCCGTCTCATCTGAGGCGGATGCAAGCCGTATGCAGACCACGCAAAGAGGAAAGCGATGAACGTCAGAAACCGTACCGATCCGCCGTCACGTCGGCAGTTTCTTCAGTCTGCCGCCGCTGCCGTCGCCCTGCCGGAGATCATCCCCGCCAGCGCGCTGGGACGAGAAGGGGTTCCGCCGCCTTCGGAGCGCATCCAGCTGGGCGTTATCGGGGTCAACGGCATGGGGCGCGCCAACCTGCAAAACTGCGCGCAGTACCCGGATGTGGTGGTAACGGCGGTCTGCGATGTCTATCAGGCGCGGCTGAACGCCGCCCTGGAGCCGCATCGGTCCACCGCGAAGGGGCATCGCGACTATCGGGAGCTTCTTGCGCGCAGGGATGTGGATGCGGTGATTATCGCGACGCCTCCGCACTGGCACGCGCTGATGGCGATCCACGCGGCGGAGGCGAAAAAGGACATCTATCTGCAGAAGCCGATGACGCTCTATCCCGAAGAGACGCTGGCGGTGCGCAACGCCGTGAACCGCCACGGAGTGATCAGCCAGATCGGCACACAGATACACGCCACCGCCAACTATCGGCGGGTGGTGGAGTGGGTTCGATCCGGCAGGCTGGGACCGATCAACACGGTTCGCACCTTTAACGTGATGAATCAGGGACCCGACGGGATTGGACACGCGCCCAAAGAGCCGCCGCCGGAGGGGCTGGACTGGGAGATGTGGCTGGGACCCGCGCCGAAACGCGCCTTCAACCGCCTGCTCTTCGCCGACGCCTACTATCACGGCTCCTTCTGGGACTACTCCGGCGGGTGGACGCCCGGCATGGCGCCGCATATCATTGACCTGCCGATCTGGGCGCTCGATCTGGGCGTCCCCACGCTGACGAGCTGCTCGGGCGGGCGGCTAGTGATCCGGGACGACGGAGACGCCCCCGATACGCAGGAGGTTCTCTGGCAGTATCCGGGCGTAACGATGACCTGGATGATGAGCCTGTGCAACAGCTTCGGGTTCGACTTCGGGCGCGGAACCCCCGCGCGACGCCTCGGCATCTACTTCCACGGCGTCAACGCCACCCTGATCGCCGACTACGGTCGCTGCGAGGTCGTGCCGGAGGGCGATATGCTCAAAGACGCCTCGCCGCCGCCGCCCTCGATCGCGCCGTCGCCCGGTCATGAGCGGGAGTGGCTGGACTGCATCAAGTCGCGGCAGCAGCCCTCCTGCAGCGTGAACTATCACTATCGGGTAGACCTGGCGATCACGCTGGCAAACCTCTCCTACAAACTGGGACGCTCCCTGCGCTTCGATCCGAAGACGGAGCGAATTATCGGCGATGCGCAGGCGGCGCGCATGGCGCGTCCGGTCTATCGTTCGCCCTGGAAATTCCCGGAAGAGTACCTGAAGCCGCAGAAGACCTGATACCGACGGCAGCAATGGCGGCGCGCTCAGAGAAGCTGCGCCGCCATCGCCTCGATCTCCTCGAAACGCTCCTCCGTCAGCAGCCGCCCGTAGTGCACCAGACCGCGCTCCCCGATCCTGCCCCAGGCGTGCCAGGGATGGCGTGTGCGCCATCCGGTAACCTGCGCGGTGATGAGGGCGCGCTCCGCGCGGACAAAGGCGGCGCGTCTGGCGGCGTCCCATCCGGGCATGGCGCGCGCCAGCGTCGCCAGTCGCTCCACAATCCGCTCGGCGTAGCGTCTGCCCAGTTCGGGAGAGGAACCCTTCTCGATCGCGTCCGTCGCGCCGTACTCCGGATCGGAGCGGATCCGCCCGATATCCACCAGTCGTCCCCAGCGGCAGAAAGACGACGGGGAGCGCGGCGACCGCCTCGCGAAACTCCGCCGGAAGCATCCGCTCCCACTGAATACGCTCCTTAGACGAACGCATGCTCCTCCTCCCGAAAGGTGTTCAGACAGTCAGTTATCGAAACGGCGCTAAATAAAACAAAAATTGACATGTAATAATTTGAATTATTGTGTTACAATATACCCGTGTTGTCTTCCTGAAGCGCATGCCGTACAACTGCAGATCCATCATGTGCGGGCGGCGGAGTGCAGGGCTGCGACCGCCGCTCTTCTCAAGGAGGAAACCAGATGCACCCCAGAAAAGCCTTTACGCTGATCGAGCTGCTCGTAGTTATCGCCATTATCGCGATTCTCGCAGCGATTCTCTTTCCCGTCTTCGCGCAGGCGCGCGAGTCTGCGCGGAAGTCCAACTGCCTGTCGAATCTGAAGCAGATCGGCACGGCGGCGATGATGTATATTCAGGACTATGACGAACAGTTCATGGAGGTCTACCGCTGGCATGAGAACACCTGGTGGGAGGTCTGGCCCGCCGGCGAGTATCGCAAGCCCAACTCCAACGAGGTCTACGGCTGGTACACGGCTCCCCGCGACCTGATGAACCAGTACGGCATCACCCCCAACTGGGCGTATCTGCTTGCCAGCGTCTACACCAAGAACGTGGGGATTTTTGCCTGCCCTTCCGGGTTTCCCACCAGCTGGCGACCCGCCACCAGCACCGATGATATGGGCTACGTGCTGACCAACTGGATCGCCGACCGGGGGATTGCCCCCTGGGACTCAAACTGGCGGGGATCGGCGCGCATCTCTCATATTAACCGCCCGGCGGAGACGATCCTGTTCTGGGAGCATGGCAAAGCCAACTGGGCAGTGGAGATTCATGGCTGGAACGGCTATCGAGACTGGAACCCCACCTACCCCGGACCGGAGTGGACCTGTCCCAACTGCTGGCCCGACTGGCTCCCGCAGCATGCCGGCGGACGCAACTTCACCTTCTGCGATGGTCATGCGAAGTGGGCGAAGGATGCCTCGATTGATGTCTGGCACTATCCGGAGCGGTGGGACTATCGCCTGCAGCAGAACTGATCGGGGAGGATGCCATGAAACAGAATGTCCCTCCGGCGCTTACCATCCTGATACTGGCGGTCGTGCTGGCGGCGATCGGCTTCGTTGGCTACTATCTGTTCCTGACCCCGAAGGCGCGTCCTGCGGCAACGAATATGACGCCCCCTCCCGGGTTTCAGAGCAAGATGCCGCCGGGCTATACGACGCCGCCCTCCGGCGGACCGGCGGGTCGCGACGCCCGCAGTTCCGCCGGACAGCCGCGCTAGCGCGTGCGTAATATTCAGGAAGACTTCGCCGTGCGCCTGCCCTCGTCTGCATCGGACGAGGGCTTTTCCTCCAGATAGACCAGATGCGCGACACAGCGGCAGTCGCTGGAGCCGAACCCCCGCACAATCACACGCGCCTGCGGCAGCGACAGCGCGCGCCGGCTCCATTCACACTCCAGACGCTCCTCCGTCGGCAGAAACTCCGCAGACTCCACCCGCGCATACTGCAGCAGATAGTCTATGTGCCACCGCAGACGCTTCTCCGGGCGAAGATGACGCTGCAGACGTCCCTTCAGTCCGCCCAGCGCGCTGCCGGTGTAGAGATACGCCCCAGCGGGAAACAGAAAGCTGCCCAGCCTGCCGACCGCGATCCGCTGCTCCGTCTCCAGACGGATGCGCAGTTGATAGACGCCGGGGGCGTCGGGGATGGAGGCAGGGTACAATGCGTTCATCTGATCTGCGGGAGTGTGAGAGAATGGTCTATCAGGAAGAGCTGGTCGTCGAAACCGGCGGACATCGCGATATGCATGATCTGACCGAACGGGTCGCGCAGGCGGTTCGCCGATCCGGCGTGAAACAGGGAACGGTGACCCTGTTCGTGATCGGCAGCACCGCCGCCGTCGGAACCATCGAGTTTGAGCCGGGACTGGAGCGCGATCTGCCAGAGGTTCTGGACCGGTTGCTGCCGCCAAGCCGCGACTACGGGCATGAGCGCGCATGGCATGACGGCAACGGTCACTCCCATCTGCAGGCGACTCTGCTGGGACCGTCGCTGGTCGTGCCGGTCTGCAATGCTGGACTGCCGCTGGGGACGTGGCAACAGATCTTTCTGCTGGAGTGCGACATCAAGCCGCGCAGGCGCAGGGTTCATCTTACGGTGATGGGCGAGTAGCGCAACTGTGCGAACCGTGCCTGGCACTATCCCGGCGCATCGCAGCGTGGAGCGATAACACAACACTGGAGATGACGAGAAGATCAGGCAGGCGCGGATGTCGGAGGTGAAGCCTCTCCCTCTCCATTTGATAGAGCAGGGAGAGGCTCCTCACAGAGAGAGTTATAGCCCCCGTATGGCGCGCAGATCTGTGCAGTTGCCGCCGTTATAGTCGCTCCAGTACATGCAGACGTTGGGCACCACCTCCGGATCTCCGTCTGCCAGCCGCGTCTCCTTGTATCGGAACCACTTGGCATGTCCGTCGGCGAAACCAAAGTTTAAGCCCCCGTTATGTCGCGGCCATTGCTGTTTGCGTACCCGGTCGCAGGCACTGTCGCCCGGTCCCGGCAGGGTCATGTCGCCGCGCCCAAGACCTTTGACCGTTGTGTCCGCGGAATCTCCCAGCAGAATCAGCTCCGCAGGCGCCGCCAGTGCCGCAAGAGGCTTGCCGACCAGAAGCGTGCTGCGTACTCTTGCCACGACCACGTTGTTGCCAAAATTGATCTCATAGAGAGCGCCGGGATTGATGGTATTGGCGACAGCCTGCGTCAGACCGGTGTTGTTGTTCCACTGATCGCCGGTGTTGTATCCGTATCCCCACATATGCAGTTCGCCCGTCGGGTTATCCACTCCTCCCGGCAGCAGATTAGCGCTGCAGACCTGACCGATGGTCGTCGTCGAGACGGCATAGGAGGGACAGAACAGGATCTTCAGGTTTTTGATGTAGGGCTGCGGGTAGTACATGAATTCGCCCGGGAAGCCGAACGACCAGGAGGTGACGGTCGTCTCATCATAGTCCTGCCAGTACATCTGGTGCGCAAGCGAAAGCTGCTTGGTGTTGGAAAGGCAGGACGATTTTCGGGCGCTCTCACGCGCCTGGGCGAAGACAGGGAACAGTATCGCTGCAAGAATAGCGATAATAGCGATTACTACAAGCAGCTCGATGAGCGTAAAACCGGTAAGTCGCTTTTGCATCACGCACTCCTTTTTCTCTGGATCGTGGTAGTTTTCTGTAGACAGAAGGCGGAATACGCCAGGCGAAAGCTCTCTCAAACGAGGCGAGAGAGGAGATCGGGATTCTGTCCACATCCAATAACTATCATAATGAAGATTTTTTAAATGGAGATTAATTGACCGTTAACGGTTGATTAAGGTTTTCAGTTCGGGCGATGCATGGATGCGTCTTGCGAAAACGGTGAAAAGACCCTATAATGGCTCTATCCGCCTGGAATTCTCTGTAACCGGGCGTCTGTACGGCACATTTATTTAGTGCCAATAAGAATTGTCTGACGGAGGGGTGCGGGTATGTCTCAGCCACAGAGAGCGATCGCTGGAGCGCGTCTGCGGGCGTTCTCGCTCTTTGCTGCCTGTCTGTTGAGCGTCGCGCTGCTTCTCTCGACCTGGACGGGGGGGAGCGCGCAGGGACAGCGGAGCAAAAAGGCGCAAGCCGCCTCCGCGCCGCCGGTCGGCGGACGGCTGATCCTGATGCCCTCCGCCAGCGTCATTGACGGCAGCTACGGCTCCCAGACCCTCAGCGCGGTGGTGAACGCGCCGGACGGAAGCGCGCTCGACGTCACCCGACGCGCCACGTTCACCTCCTCCAATCCCGCCGTCGTCCGCATCGTGAACGGAGTCGCACTTCCAGCGGGAGACGGACAGGCGCAGATCACCGCCGCCTACAACGGTCAGACCGCGCGCATGCGCGTGACGGTTCGGAATACGCGCACCGACTCCGCCCTCAGTTTTGAAAACGACATCACCCCCATCCTGATCAAAAACGGCTGCGCCGGAGCCGCCTGTCACGGCGCGCAGCACGGGCAAGCCGGTTTCAAGCTCTCCCTCTTCGGGTATGAGCCGGACAAAGACAGAGAAGCGATCTGGGCGGCGGATGGAGGGCGGCGTATCAATCCCGGCGATCCGGCGAACAGTATGCTGCTGCTCAAGCCAACGGGCGTGATCCCGCATGTGGGCGGCAGGCGTTTTACCAAGGACTCGCCGGAGTACCGGACGCTGCTGGCATGGATCCGCGCCGGCGGTCCTCTGCATCCGCGGGGAGGCGCAAATACCGCGGGGAAGGGCGGCGGGCCGCAGCTTGCCGCAGCCGGTTCGCCCGAGAAGCCTGCACCCGGCGTGCAACTGGAGGAGATCTCGGTCTGGCCCGAAGAGCGCGTCATCACCGCGCCCAACTCCACGCATCAGATCCTGGTGACGGCGCGCTTCTCCGATGGCAGCGTCCGGGACGTGACGCCGATGGCGCGCTTCTTCTCGGATGATGAGGGGATCGCCTCGGTCAATGCGCAGGGGGTCGTTACCGCGCTGCGGCACGGCGAGGCGAACGTTATGGTGCGCTATCACGGCAAAGCCTCCGTCGCGCGCCTGATGGTGCTGACGCAGCCCCGTCCCGCCAGCTATCCGAAGGTCCCGGAAAACAACTTCATAGACCGGCATATCTTCGGCAAACTGAAGAAGATGGGCATCATCCCGGCGCCGCTCAGCACGGATGCCGAGTTCATCCGGCGCGTTTCGCTGGACATCGCGGGCGTGCTGCCGACCTCCCGGCAGGTGCGCGACTTCGTCGCCTCGAAAGACCCCGACAAGCGCGCCCGGCTCATAGACGAGCTGCTGGAGCGTCCCGAATACCAGGACGTGATGACCATACAGTGGAGCGAACTGCTGCGCGTCAACCGCCTCTTCCTGCAGGAGCCGGGCGTCCGGCAGTATACCGCCTATATCCGCGACAGCTTTGCGGAGAACCGCCCCTTCGATCAGTTCGTCCGCGACCTGATCGGCAGCGTCTCCTATACCCGCGAGCAGGTCGAGAAGAGCCGTGACGGACAGACCCGCGCCGAACAGGCGGTCTACCGTAAAGCCAGCGGACACTACAGCGGACCGATCAACTTCTACCGCGTGACCGCCGACCCGACCGAGCTGACCACCTCGACCAGTCAGGTCTTTCTGGGAGTGCGCCTCGACTGCGCCCGCTGCCACAACCATCCCTTTGACCGCTGGACGATGAAGGACTTCTACGGGTTTGCCGCCTACTTTGCGGGAACCGGGTACACGCCCGGAAAGGCGCGGGATGAGTTCGCCATCTATGTGGATAAGAACGGGCAGATCGTCAACCCGCGCACGAATCGGGTCGCTCATCCCAAGCCGTTGACGGCGGCGGAGGGGACGGCAGATACGGAGGGGCGGCGGCATAAGCTGCTGGCGGAGTGGATCACCTCCCGCGATAACCCGTTTTTCGCGCGCGCGGTGGTCAACCGCTTCTGGAAACAGTTCTTCGGGCGGGGCATCGTGCATCCGGTGGACGACTTCCGCGCCACCAATCCCCCCGTCAATGCGCCGCTGCTCGACGCGCTGGCGCAGGAGTTCATCACCAGCAACTACGATGTCAAACATCTGATCCGCACGATCTGCAATTCGCGCGCCTATCAGCTAAGCGATAAGACGAACCCGACCAATGAACGGGACACCAAAAACTTCTCCTACTTCTACAGCAAACGGCTGGGACCGGAGGTGCTGTTCGACGCGATCGTAACGGCGACCGGTGTGCCGGAGAGTTTCGGGGGCGCGGTGGCGCGACGAGCGACCAATCTGCCGGACAACAACACGCCCTCCTATTTCCTAGATGTTTTTGGGCGCAGCCGACGGCTTCAGGTGCAGGAGCGCAGTGAAGCGACCTCTATGTCTCAGGCGCTGCATCTGATGAACGGCGATACCATCCACAACCGGATCAGACATCCCGAAGGGCGGGTCGCCACGCTCCTGAAGTCGCAGTTGAGTCCGAAGGAGGTGATCGAAGAGATCTTCCTCTCGACGCTCTGCCGCCTGCCGGACGCCCGAGAGATGCAGCTTTGTCTGCGGTATATCGAGCAGTCTCCCACGCCAAAAGAGGGATATGAAGACCTGATGTGGGCGATCCTGAACTCGCGGGAGTTCATCTTCAACCATTGAGACGGAAGGAACGGACGGGAACGCGGGAACGAGGGAGCTTTGCAGAGAGAGAGACCGGCTGAATCTGCGCAGGCTGCGCAGAAGGGGAAGGTCGGATTCCTGTTCCATATGGGGCATGGTCACCTGACCCAGTTTCAGAATTTTCAGGAGTGTCTGCCCGCAGAACATGCGGAGCGCGCCGAGTGGATTCCGCTCTACGGCGACTCCTCCGGCGACCTGCTGTGTCGTCTGCGCTTTCTCCCGCACGAGTGGCGCTACTCGCGGCATCAACGCTGGCACGCCATGACCGGCATTGCGCGTCACAGGCGGTGGGACGGGCTTTTCTTTGCGGCGGTCTCGTTCAAGTTTCTGCCGTTCTTTCGCCGTCATCCCTGTTATGTCTATCACGACCTCTCTCCCTCGCTGATCCGCGCGCTGGGCTACGATCCGCCGGCGGAGGGGAACCTGCTGCGAGCGATCAAAAACCGCCTCCAGAGCAGGACCTTTCAGGCGGCGCGCGGCGTCTTTGCCATGTCGCGCTGCTCGGCGGAGGGGATCGCGCAGGACTACGGGGTGCGGCGGGAGCGGCTGCATATCTCGCATCCGGGCGCGAACCTGAAACGGTGGCACTTCGTGGATCGGCGAAACCGCCCCGCGAATCGCCCCGTGCGCCTGCTGATGGTCGGCGGATGGTTCCGGCTGAAGGGCGGAAACCTGCTGCTGGAGTGGGCGGAGCGGACGCAGGCGAAGAACTGGGAACTGGATATCGTCACCTGGCCCGGGCAGTTCCCGGACTGGGTGGATGAGATCATGGGGCATCCCGCGCAGGATGCGGTGGCAAGCCGCTCGCTGGCGCCCCGTCTGCCCAACGTGCGCATCCATGTCGGCATCCGGGCAAACACGCCGGAGAACCTGTCGCTCTATGAGCAGGCGGACATCTACTGCCATCCGACGCTGGCGGACGGGACGCCGATCGCCATTCTGGAGGCGATGGCGACCGGTCTGCCGGTTGTGGCGAGCGGTATCTCCGGCATCCCGGAGATGGTGCGCGACAACGAGACCGGGCTGCTGCATCGCGCCGGAGACCTGCAGCAGATGGACGAACGGCTGACAATGCTGATCGAAGACGCCTCCCTGCGCCTGAAGCTGGGGTGCGCGGCGCGCCAGTCCTGTGAAGACTACTTCAATGTCGAGAGGCAGCTGCGGGAGATCTTCCGGGTGATTGACCGAGACAGGGAGGCGGCAGACGCCCGGTGAAGGCGGCGAACCGGTGAACGACACATGCTCACATCACCGGGCAGACATTCTGAGGCGCGAAGCGCGCCGACAGGGGGAACGGGATGGATAGAAGAGAGCTGGAGCAGCTGGGAAGCTATATTGATCGAACGTGCGAGGGGCTGACGCGCCGTCAGCTGCTGAAGGTGGGCGCGGTCAGCTTTCTGGGGCTGGGGCTGACCGAGTTCCTGGCGTTGAAGGCGGGGGCGGACACGCCGCAAAAGCCGAAGAGCCGGGGGGCGACCCGCGATGTCTCCGTCATTCTGCTCTGGATGGCGGGCGGACCGAGCCATGTGGACACCTTTGACCCCAAGCCCGATGCGCCGGAGACGATCCGCGGACCGTTTGAGGCGATCAAGACGGTCGTGCCCGGCATGCTGCTGTCCGAGCATCTGCCGAGACTGGCGAAGGTCGCCGACCGGTTCAGCATCCTGCGCTCGGTAACGCACGGCGACGGGGCGCACGAACGCGCCCAGCACTATATGCAGACCGGCTATCTCCCCATTCCGACGATGGAGTTCCCCTCCTACGGCGCGGTGCTGGCGCGCGAGCGCGGCATGGCGAACAGCCTCCCCGCCTATGTAACGCTGCTGGGGCGCGACGGAGAGGGCTACGGTCCGGGCTTTCTGGGCGGCTCCTACAGCCCCTTCTTCGCGGGCAATCCCAACGACGGAGACTATCGCGTGCCGGACCTGCCGATGCCGGAGGGCGTCAACCGCCGCCGCCTGGATCGCCGGCGCGCGCTGCTGCAGACGCTCGACACGCTGGCGCGCAGCAACGACGCCGTAAAATCTATGGACACATTCTTCAATAACGCCTATAATCTGGTTACCTCGACCGATTCGCAGAAGGCGTTTGAGATCGGGCAGGAGCCGGCGCCGGTGCGTGATCTGTACGGGCGCAACCCGTTCGGGCAGTCGTGCCTGCTGGCGCGCCGTCTGGTGGAGGCGGGCGTTCGGTTCGTGACCATCACGCAGGGCGGGTGGGATACGCATGAGAACAACTTCCCCGCGCTGCAAAACGGTCTGCTGCCGACGATAGATCAGGGAATGAGCGCGCTGATCGGCGATCTGGCGCAGCGGGGAATGCTGGATACCACGCTGGTGATCTGGATGGGCGAGTTCGGACGCACGCCGGAGATCAACAAGAACCGGAACCCGGGGCGCGATCACTGGCCCAACGCGATGTCGGTGGTGATGGCGGGCGGCGGGACCCGCGGCGGAATGGTGATCGGAGAGACGGACGAGCGGGCGATGGGACCGAAAGAGCGTCCGATCCATGTGGAAGACCTTGCCGCCACCATCTACCACGCGCTCGGCATTGATCCGGAGAAGGAGTACATCACTCCAACGGGGCGACCGGTGCGGCTCTCCAATGACGGCAAGGTGATCCGGGAGCTTTTCTAGACGGCATGCTCGATACCACCGAACTGATCCGCGAGCTGACCGCCATACCGGGACCGCCGGGCGGCGAGGAGGCGGTCTGCGCCGCCGTGCGCGCGCATGCCGAAGCGCTGGGGTACGCCTGCCAGACGGATGCGAAGGGCAACCTGCTGATCCCGCTGCCGACGGGCGGAGAGCCGGCGACGACGCCCCACATCGTCGTGACCGCGCATCTGGACGAACTGGGGCTGATGGTCTCGCAGGTGGAGCCGGACGGCTCGGTGCGGGTGATCCCGCTGGGCGGACTCTATCCCTGGAAGTGGGGAGAGCAACCGGTGGAGATCCTGGCGCAGCCGGAGCCGGTTCCAGGCATCATCTCCTTCGGCTGCATTCACACCAACTCTCCTCTGTCGGTGGCGCAGCACGCCCGCAATGAGCCGCTGACGTGGGAGCAGGCGTATCTCTTCACGGGGCTACTGCCGGAGGAGCTGCAGGAGCGGGGCGTGCGTCCCGGCGTGCGGGTCGCGCTGGCGCGGGATCGGCGCGCCGTGCGGGAGATCGGTCCGTACCTATGCGGCTATTTTCTGGATGACCGCGCCGACCTAGCGGCGATGCTGCTGGCGCTGGAGAGGCTGCGGGGAGCCTCCTTCCCGCAGGGCGTTCTCTTTGCCGCCACCGTCTCGGAGGAGGTGGGGGGGGAGGGCGCGCTCTATCTGCTGCAGCGGTATCGCCCGGATATCTGTCTTGCGCTGGAGATCGGTCCGACCGTCCCGGAGAGCCGCTTTTTCCCGGATGCGCAGCCGACCATCTGGGTTCACGACAGCTTTGCCGCCATGTCCGCCCGCGACATCGAGGAGATGCACCGTCTGTGCGCGCAGTTGAAGCTCGCCCCGCACTGGCAGGCGCTCTCACGCGGCGGATCGGACGCCTCCTGCGCGGCGGCGCGCGGTCTGGCGGCGCGCCCGATCACCCTCGGACTCCCTCTGGAAAACTCGCACGGCTATGAGATCATGCATCGCGATGCGCCGCGCCTTCTGGCGCATCTGCTTGCCGCCTACCTTCAAACGATATAGCACAGACCTGCGCCTGGGGAGAGAATATGCGTGAACTGCAGGGTCGAACCGCGCTGATCACGGGCGGAACCCGCGGGATCGGCGCGGCGATCGCGCGCGCCTATGCGGAGCAGGGGATGCGTCTCGCCCTCAACTACCGGGCGGATCATGCCAGCGCGCGGCAGACCCTCGCGCAGCTTCCCGGCGAGGGGCACTGCCTGATCCCCGCGGACATCTCCGACCCCGCGCAGACGCAGGCGATGGTCGCGCAGGCAGCGCAGACGCTGGGGCGGCTCGATGTACTGGTCAATAACGCCGCCGTCTATGCCTTTCAGCCGTTCCATATGGAGCGTTACGCGGAGTGGCAGGATGCCTGGAAGCGCACGCTGGACCTGAATCTGATGGGCGCGGTCAACGCCACCTACTGCGCCCTGCCGCAGATGCGCTCGCAGGGCGGCGGCAAGGTGATCTTCATCGGGTCGCGGGGAGGATTTCGCGGGGAGACCGACGCGCCCGCCTATGCGGTCGCCAAGATCGGGCTGGTGGGGTTTACGCGCAGTCTGGCGCGCGCGCTGGCGCAGGAGAGGGTCTACGCCTACTGCATCGCGCCGGGCTGGGTGGAGACCGATATGTCGCGCGCGCGCATGGAGCCTCAGATGGAGCGAATCCTGGCGGAGATCCCCTTCGGGCGCGTCGCCTCTGTGGAGGATGTGGCGGGCGTCGCTCGGTTCCTCGCCTCTGATGCCGCCGACTACCTGACCGGCATCACCATCACCGTAACCGGCGGTCAGGCGATCTTCTAGCCCGCGTCCCGGCTCTCGCCGTCTCTGACATCTCCCGACACTTCGAGGCTTTCTCATGAACGCAGTCCCGCTTCCGCAGTCTGCGCCGGAATCCGACGCCGCGTCCGCCCGCCGATACGCGCCGGTGACGCTCCGCTCCGTGCTGATCGGGGCGGCGGGGGGCGTGGGGGTGGTGATCCTGCAGGTCGTCTCCAAAGCGGCTCCTAACACCGTGATCCTGCCTTTGGGGAGCGCAACCACGCTCTTTCCGGGCGTGGTGCTCTGCCTGTTCGCCATGGCGGTCGCCAATCTGCTGCTGAAGCGGTGGCGTCCGTCGGCGGTCTTTCTGCCGGGCGAGTTTGCGGTGGTCTTCGGGATGGTGACGGTCGCCGCGAGCATCGGGGCGCAGGATGAGCTTCAGTATCTGCTGCCCACGATGGTCTATCCGTTCCGGCAGGCGCAGAACCGGGATTCGGGGGAGTTTCGCAAATTTATCCCGGAGTGGTACGCGCCGCGCGATCCGTCGGTGGTCGAACCCTACTATCAGGGGAACCGGAGCTTCTGGGATCCGCAGTTTCTGATCCCCTGGCTGATCCCGGTCGCCGTCTGGATCGTCTGGACGATGGCGCTGGGGGTAACCATCTGGGCGTGGAACGTGATCCTGCGCCGCCGCTGGATGGATCACGACCGCCTCGTCTTCCCCTGCGTGCAGCTTCCGCTGGAGATGTGCCGCGCCGCAGGTTTCAACGGGATGCTGAGCGGTCGGCTCTTCTGGGGCGGATTTCTCTTCGCGGTCATCTTCAACTCGCTCACCAGTCTCAACGGACTGATCCCCGCGATCCCGGCGATCCCGACCGGCTACGATGCGCGTCCGGCGCTGCTGGCGGCTTCGGCTCCGTGGAATGCCCTGGAGCCGATGATCCTGACCTGGGACCCCTTCCACATCGGCATCTGCTACTTCATTCCGCTGGACATCCTCTTCAGTTCCTGGTTCTTCTATCTGTTCCGCAAGGCGATGGAGGTGTTCGGCTTTGCGATGGGATGGCGCGAACTGGGCTGGGATGCCAACGGCTTCCCCTATACCCGCGCGCAGGCGTCGGGGGCGTGGATCGTCCTCTTCTTCCTGCTGGTCTGGGCGGAGCGGAAACATCTGGCGCGGGTCTTCCGGGCGGGCTTTGGTCTTCGCGCCGATCTGGACGATTCTGAAGAGCCTGGCTCCTACCGGTGGGCGGCGCGCTGGCTGGTGATCGGAACGCTGTTTCTGATCGGGTTCAGCGTCGTTTCCGGCATGTCCATCTGGCTGACCCTCGCCTACTACGCCTTCTTCTTCATGCTCTATGTGACCATGACGCGCATCTACGCGCAGGTCGGTCCGCCGATCCTCGAACTCTACTTCATTGACCCGCAGCGATTCATCACCTCGACCTTCGGGACGCACTGGGACTCGCCCCGCTCCTGGACGATCTTTTCCCTCAACTACTGGATTAACCGCGATCATCGCGGGCAGCCGATGGCGCATCAACTGGCGGCGTTCCGTGTCGGCAAAAGCTGCCATGTCCCGCCGCGCGCGATGGGCGGGCTGGTGCTGTTCGCCTTTCTGATCGGCACGGTAACCTGCCTGCTTGCCGGGCTGCACTGGGCATACCGGCTGGGCGAGGATCAGTGGGTAACGGGAGGGTGGCGCGAAGCCGCCGCCGGTCTGACCGTCAGCCGCTACCGTCAGTGGACGCTGACGCCCTCCGGTCCGCACTGGCTGGAGGTCGGCTTTCTGAGCGTCGGAGCCGTGATCACCTGGACGCTTGCCAAGCTGCAGTACACCATCATCGGATTCCCCTTCCATCCCATCGGGTTTGCGCTGGCGATGTGTTTTGCCGTCGAATACAACTGGCCCGCGTTCCTGATCGCCTGGCTGTTCAAGCTGCTTCTGTTCCGCTACGGCGGGCGGGGCATGTACCTGCGCTTCGCCCCCTTCTTTCTCGGGCTGATTCTGGGCGCGGTCGTTACGCCGCTGACGTGGGGATTCCTGAGCTGGCTGTTTGAGTGGAACCGTTGATCCAGACTACGCAGTTGTCAGGGATGGTATGGAAGCGTTAACGCCTCTACTGAAGACGACGATTGCGCTGATGGTGGTGGTCAATCCGATCGGGGCGGCGCCGATATTTCTGCGCCTGACGCGCGGAAGCCGGCAGACGCAAGGAGATCGCGGTCGTGCCGATCGCCATCCCGCAGCTTGCCGGACCGGGAGCCATCGGGTCGGTGATCCGCTTTGCGGATGCCGGTCCGTTCTGTCCCCATATGCTGGCGGTCGCCGGGGTGATTCTGATCGTCGGGGCGATCGCGTGGGTGTCGCTGCGGCTGGCGGCGCCCATCGGGACGGCGCTGGGAACTACCGGCATCAACATCCGCACCCGGATCATGGGACTGATCGTGGCGGCGGTGGCGGTCGAGTCTATCGTCAGCGGGCGGCGCGCCCTCTGGAAGAGCGCAGCCATAACCGCCGGCGCGCTAGCGGGGCTTCTGGAACCGCTCCAGGTTCTTGCGGGCGTCGGCGTAGTTGGGGTTGATGGCGAGGGCGCGGCGGTAGCTGGCGACCGCCAGATCGGTAAAGCCCTTCTTCTCCAGCGCGACCCCCAGATTATTGTGGGCGAACGCGTAGCGCGGATTGGCTTTGATGGCGCGCTGGTAGAACTTGATCGCCTCATCCACGTTGTTGCGCCGGTCGAAGATCAGCCCCAGTCCGTTGAGCGCCTCGGCGTTTTCGGGAGCGTTCTGCAGGGAGCGCGTGTACTCCTTTTCGGCGCGGTCCAGGTCGTTTTTTGACAGGTAGTAAGCGGCAAGCCAGCGGCGCACATCGGCGCGGGCGGGATCGCGCTCCAGCGCCGTCGTCCAGGCGCGCGCGGCGGAGTCGGGATCGCCCTTGCGCGAATAGGCGGTGCCGAGATTGACCCAGGCGACCGCATCGCCGGGAGCGATCTCCGCCAGCTGACGAAACGTCTGCACCGCCTCCTCCATCTGACCGGCTTGAAAATACTGCAGACCGAGCGCGTGGAGGGTTTCGACGTTGTCGGGGCGCGTCTCCAGCGCGAGCCGGAAGCTGGCGATGGCGCGCGAGGGATTGCCGCTGCGGGCGTAGAGCGTTCCCAGACCGTAGGCGGCGGCGAAGTCCTTCGGGCTGATCGCCAGCGCGCGCTCATACTGGGCGATCGCCTCCTTCTCCTGCTTCAACTGCTGATAGGTCTCCGCCAGCGCCATGCGGGCATCGTAGCTGCGCGAATCCAGATTGACCGCCTTCCGCAGCGCGTCCCGCGCCTGCGGGTACTGCCGCAGATCGAGATACGCCAGCCCCAGATTGAGCCAGAAGTCGGCATTGCCAGGCATAAGCTGCGTGGCGCGCAGATAGGCGGCGACTGCCTCCTGCGGGCGGCGGCTCTGCTGGAGCGCATAGCCCAGATTGTTTTGAATGTAGGCGTCGCGGGGATTGATCTGCGCGGCGCGCCGGAACGCGGCGATGGCGTCGGAAAAGCGGTTTACTCTGATATAGACTCGTCCCAGATTGTAGTGCGCGTTGGCGGAGTCGGGCTGGAGGGAGACGGTTTTTCGGAAGGCGGCGATCGCCTCCTGCACGCGCCCGGCGTTCAGATAGGCGTTCCCCAGATTCATATGGGCTTCGCCATAGTTGTCGCGCAGCCGGACCGCCTGCTCCAGCGGCTCGATCGCTTCGGCGTACTTGCCCTGCCGCAGACGGATGAAGCCGATCCAGTTATAGATCAGCGGATCGTTGGGAGAGGCGGCACGGGCGCGCTCGAACTCCTCCAGCGCGGCATCCAGCTTCCCCTCCCGGTGGAGCGCAACCGCCTTATGGAAATGCTCTGCGGCGTCCTGAGCCGCCGCACAGACCACCGCAATGCAGAGCAGAGATGTCAGCAGCAACAACGTCCGGCGCACGCATATCCGCATCACCGCGCACACTCCTTCTGGCAACAGGTTTACAGGACTATTATAACACAGGCGCGGCGGCGGCAGACGAGTCGGTCGGGGGAGTGCGAAGGCAGAGGAGCGACTATCCGCCCTCCGGCATGGCGGGAGAGATGAGCGAGGAGGCAGGAACGACGCGGTTTTTCCCGGCGCGTTTGGCTTCATAGAGAGCGTTGTCGGCGGTCTGTATCAGCGTATTCTCATCGGAGGCGTCGCCGGGGAAGTCGGAGACCCCCGCGCTGACGGTCATGGCGCAGGAGAGACCGTTGCCCAGATCGAAACGGGTCTCCGCCACCGCTGCGCGCACGCGCTCCGCCACCACCGTCGCTTCCGCGGCGCTGGTCTCCGGACAGACGATCACAAACTCCTCGCCGCCGTAGCGCGCCGCCAGATCGGCTTCGCGGATGCTGCGCCGCAGAAGCTCCGCGACCTGGATCAGCAGGCGGTTGCCCGCCTCATGCCCGTAGCGGTCGTTGACCGTCTTGAAGTCGTCGAGGTCCATCAGGATCATCGCGAGAGGACGGTTATAGCGCGTGGAGCGTTTCAGTTCATCTTCCAGGCTCCTGCGGAAGAAGCGGAAGTTGTAGAGGCGGGTCATCTCATCGGTGAAGGCGAGGTCCTGCAGCCCCTCCTGAAGACGCAGCTTGTAGAGGGGGAACCCGATTCTGTCAGCGAACTGGCGCAGCAGGCGAAGCTTCGCCTCGTCCAGAGGCTGTTCGGTCTTGAAGGAGAGGTAGAGCATCCCGAAGGGGACCTTCAGCGAGCGCAGGCTGACGCAGGCGACGGCGCGGGCGCGAGGATCGAGGTTCAACAGGCGCACATGGCTGTGTCCCTTCACATCCGGAATGTAGAGCGGCGTGGAGTCGTGGGGAGACCATCCCGCATGACGGGTGCGCAGGCTGAAACGTTCGAACTTCAGGTCGTCGGGCGCGGCTCCCATCACCGCCATCATCTGCATCGAGCGCTGCGCCTCCCCGGTCAGGAAGATCGCCGCGCTCTGCAGACCCGGATAGAGCTTATGCAGGGTCAGCAGGATCGAGTCGAGCGCATAGTCCAGCTTATCCGAGGAGTTGATGATCTGAGAGATATTGAGAAGCTCCTCTTTTTCGGCCACGGACGACTGCAGCGAGACGCGCTCGCGGTTGACCTGGCGCGCGTAGAGACCGCCTGCCAGCGCGATGACAATCAGCGTCCCGGCGCGCACCGCCTCCTCCATCTCCAGCCCCTTTCCTCCCAGAAAGGGCGTCTCCATCAGGAGGCAGACCGCGCCTAGCAGCAGACCCAGCATGAGGACGAACCGGAATCGGCAGCGGATCGTGGCGAAGATAACGGGCAGGAAGAGCAGAGGAAGGTAGGGAGAGGCGGATCCGCCGGTGAGACGCACGATGGAGACGGCAAGCGCCGCCGTCGCCAGCGCGAGCAGGTTGGCGGCTCCTTCGGTCTTCAGCAGTCTGTTATACCAGAGGTTCACGGCGTCTCTCTTCCGGGATGAGCGGCGAACAGGGCGCTCGCCCGACACTGCCACGCCGTTTCATGCCATCAGGGGCCGGGATAGGTATGAAACGCGAACCAGAGTGATAAGATGCGTCTGCGTCTCCGTCTGCTTTGAGATTGCTTCGGTCGCCTTCGGCTCCCTAGCAATGACAGAAGGGGGTCGCCTTCGGCTCCCTAACAATGACAGAAGGGGGTCGTCTTCGGCTCCCTAGCAATGACAGAAAGGGGTCACCTTCGGCTCCCTAGCAATGACAGAAGGGGGTCGCCTTCGGCTCCCTAGCAATGACAGAAGGGGGTCGTCTTCGGCTCCCTAGCAATGACAGAAGGGGGTCGTCTTCGGCTCCCCTCGCAAGGACAATCCGGGACGTTCGACCGTTGCTGTCAGGCGCAACCCGCCCTCAACCCGTCATTGCGAGCGCAGCGAGGCAATCTTCCACCTTGCCGGAACAGAGAAGGTGGAAGTATAGACGACAGCATTCATATCATAATACGATCAGGAGGCGGGCATGCTCTCCAGTAATTTCTCAGCGTGAAGCAGCTGTTCGCGGACCGCTTCCGGCGCGGTTCCTCCCCGTGCGCGGCGGGCTTCGACGCTGGCGAGAAGGGTGGCGTACTCTCCTGCGTCCGTTCCGAACTCCGGCGCGAAAGAGGCGAGCGTCTCGCTTCCCAGCTCCTCCAGGGCGATGCCCTGCTCGATGCAGTGGCGCACAATGCGTCCAACCAGATGATGGGCGTCGCGAAACGCCATTCCGCGCCGCACCAGCAGGTCCGCCAGATCGGTCGCCGTCGAGAAGTCGCCGCGCAGCGCGGCGCGCATTCGTTCGCGCTGAAACTGCGCGGTCGCCAGCGTCTTCTCAAAGGCGGGCAAGGTCAGCAGCAGCGTGTCTACCGCGTCGAAGAGGGGCTCCTTGTCCTCCTGCATGTCTTTGTTATAGGTCAGAGGCAGCCCCTTCATCACCGTCAGCAGGGCAAGCAGGTCGCCGTATATCCTGCCGGTCTTCGCCCGCGCCAGTTCCGCCACATCCGGGTTCTTCTTCTGCGGCATGATGCTGCTGCCGGTGGTTACCGAGTCATCCAGTTGGACGAATCCGAACTCGGGACTGTTCCAGAGAATCAACTCCTCCGCCAGCCGGGAGCAGTGCATGCTGATGATCGCGGCGGCGGACAGGAACTCCAGCGCGTAGTCGCGGTCGGAGACGGCGTCCATGCTGTTCTCGGCGATCTGGGCAAAACCCAGAAGCTCCGCGACGCGCTCCCGGCGGATGGGAAACGAGGTTCCTGCCAGCGCGCCCGCGCCCAGCGGAAGCCGGTTGACCCGCTTAAGGGCGTCCGCCAGCCTCTCCCGATCCCGTTGAAACATCCAGAAGTAGGCGAGCAGATGATGCGAGAGCAGCACGGGCTGCGCGTGCTGCAGATGGGTGTAGCCGGGCAGGAGGGTCGGCGGGTCAAGCTCCTGGCGCGCCAGCCGCGTGAGCGTCCGCTGAATCTCATACAGGAGGGCGTCCACCTGTCCGATCACCTCGCGCAGATAGAGCCGAGTATCGGTCGCCACCTGATCGTTGCGGCTGCGGGCAGTATGCAGCTTTCCGGCGACGGGTCCGATCCGCTGCCGCAGCAGCGCTTCGACCGCGCTGTGGATGTCTTCGGCGGCGGGATCGAAGGTCAGCGTGCCGTCGGCGATGCCCTGTTCGATGTCGCGCAGACCGGAGACGATCTGCTGCGCCTCTTCCGCCGGGATGATCTGCGCCTCTCCGAGCATGGTAGCGTGCGCGATGCTGCCGGCGATATCCTGGCGCCAGAGGCGCACATCGAAGCGAAAGGAGTTGTTCAGCCGCTCGACGATCTCGTCCATCGAGCCCTGGAAGCGTCCGCCCCAGAGGCGGGGGGCGTTTTCGGGGGTATCGGGTTGCCGGGTCATGGGTCGTATCGGATGATCGCGCCGGGAGAGATCTCTCCCGGCGCGCCTTTCTCGTTACTCCGGAATCTGCTCCGCTCTCCAGTCATAGCGCAGCTTCTGATCCAGAAAGCGATGGAACATCTCCCAGGGATAGTCCAACGGGTCCTGTTTGCGTCCCTTCGGCGAGGCGGCTTGCGCATGGGAGACGATGGCGTCTCGGCTCAGCCCGAAGGATTTGATCAGGTAGGCGCAGATGCGGGAGACCTCCTCCACCTGCGCGCGGGTCCAGTCCTCGCGACCGTCAAAATGCTCCTGCTCGATCCCTAGGCTCGCGCTGTTGCTGTACCGCTCCGCCGTCACCTTTCCCGCATGATAGGCGGTGTCGCTGTTGCGGACAAAGTGATAGACCCTGCCGGCGCGGGTCACGTACCAGTGTACGCTGACGCGCGGTCCGGTCAGAGTCGCCACGTCTCCCGCCTCCCGCCCGTCCGTCGAATGGAGAATGATGCTCTGGACGGGTCTGGTTCGTCCGGAGCGAAAGGCGCGTGCCGGACGCCAGAGATAGTAGATCGTTCGCATCTCCGCCATCGAAACCTCCTCTCTGAGGCTGACAGCGGTCGGTTTCGCTGTCTAGCCCTTGCGATGCCGCAGCGACCAGTACATGCGCGACTGCAAGCCGTGCGTCTTGACCATACCGACGCTTTCGGACTGATCGAAGGTCTTGCTGTCGAAGGAGGCGAGGTCCTCGTTATAGAGCGCCCATTCGCTGGCGCGCCCGACAACCACCGCGCTGCCCTTCGCGAGACGCATCGTGACGGTTCCAGTTACGCGCTCCTGAATCTTGTTGATGAACGCCTCCAGGTCTTCCTTGAGAGGATCGAACCATAGCCCCTTATACGCCAGTTCGCCCCACTCCCGGTCCACCATCGCCTTAAACTTCAGCTCCGCCTGCGTGCTGACCAGCGCCTCCAGCGCACGATGCGCCGCCAGAATGACGACCGCAGCGGGGCACTCGTAGTTCTCGCGCACCTTCAGACCGAGCATCCGGTCTTCCATGATATCCACTCGCCCGACGCCGTGCTCTCCGGCAATCTTATTCAGCGCGGTCACCAGTTCCAGACCGGACATCCGCTCCCCGTCCAGCGAGACCGGGGCGCCGTTCTCGAATCCAATGGTCAGCAGGCGCGGCTCATCCGGCGTTTCGGCGAGGCTGCGCGTCCACTGGAAGATCTCTTCCGGGGGCGCGTAGTCCGGCTCTTCCAGACGCCCGCCCTCGATGCTGCGCCCCCACAGGTTCTCGTCAATGCTCCATATCCGGTCTTTGGTCTGTGGAATATTCAGACCGTGCGCGTTGGCGTATTCGATCTCCTCGCTGCGGGTCCAGGGTTCGCGGCGACCGTCCGGCAGGCGGCGTCCCTCGCGCATCGGCGCGATGATCTGCATCTCCGGCGTGAGCGTCCGCATGATATACTCGATGCGGAACTGGTCGTTGCCCTTGCCGGTGCAGCCGTGTGCGTATGCCTGCGCTCCCGCGCGCCGGGCGACTTCGACCGCCTTCAGCGCGATCAGGGGGCGGGCGATGCTGGTGGAGATCGGGTATCCCTGATAGTCGCCGTTGGCGCGCACCGCGAGCCAGCAGTAGTTTTCGACAAACTCGGCTCGGGCGTCCACAGTGTAGTGCTCCGTGCCCAGGGTCTTTGCGCGCTCCTCCGCCTGACGGATGTCCTCGGCGGGCTGACCGACATCCACGGTTACCGTGATGATGTGATCGAAGCCGTACTCTTCTCGCATCAGAGGGATACAGACGGAGGTGTCCAGACCTCCTGAGTAGACGAGGACAACGGTGGACATGGCAGGGTTCCTTTCAGTCATTCGTCCGGATGGATGGCATGCTAGGGTTATACCCCTCCGTCTGCGCGATTGGCAAGGGGTTCGTCGCTTTTGCTCGCCTCCAGACGGTCTATCACCTCGCCGTCCGGGGTGACGGCTTCAAACGTCAGGCGCGCGCCGTCGAGATGAAAGATGCCGACGTGATGGCGGCGGATCACCCGGTCCATGACGGGCGTTTCGGAGAGAGGACCCTCTTCGATGCCGCCCCCGCCTCCGCCGACGATAAAAAAGCGGGTCGTCTGCCTGCCGAATTGGAGGGTCAGCCGCTCGTAGTCGTGCGTATGTCCGGAGATGACCGCGTCTATGCCGCAGGGTTCGATCAGGGGCGCAAGCATCTCCCGGATGGGCAGGTCGCCCTGATATTCGAACCAGCCCTGAGAGTAGGGCGGCTGATGGATCAGCAGAAACCGCCAGACGGCGCGGCTCCACGCAGGGGACCGGACTTCGCGGAGAAACCAGCGGTACTGCTCCGAATCAGGGGGAACGCCGGTCGGGTAGTGCAGGTTGGGATCGAGCGCGATAAAGCGGGCGTTCCCGCACGACCAGGCGGCGTAACGCTCTCCGGTACGATGGTGGGCGTATCGCTCCAGCCAGGGAGAGCGCATCGTCTCAAAGCAGTTGTCGTACTCGTGATTGCCGCCGAGCAGGATCACCGGCGTTTCGGAGGCGAGCGGGCGCAGAGTCTTCAGGAGGCTCCGCCAGTGAACCTGACGGTCTCCCTCCTCCACCATATCGCCGACCGCCGCTACAAACGCCGGCGCACGCGCGCGCAGACGCTCCGTCAGGAGGCTCAGGGTCTCCCAGCGATTCTGAGAATCGGCGATCACCCCGAAGGAGAACGCCCCGCTTTCGGGGAGCGTTCGGAAGCGGCACTCCTCCGTGCTGCGCTCTCCGAAACGTATCCGGTAGACGCCTTCGCTTCCCGGAGACAGCCCCTCCAGGCGGGCGCAGTGCAGACAGCCGTCGCTCTGCGGCGGCGTGATCCTCTCTTCGGCGCGTTCCGCGCCCCATTCGACGAACGTATCGCAGGGGACATCGGTCTCCCAGACCACTGTCACGCCGCAGGAGTCCGGCTCCTGAAGGCAGGGTCCAGCCAGGATCGCGGGAGAGTCGGGGCGGGCTGCCGCCGCCTGCTGCGCCCTCTCTTCGGATTCGCGCTCCCGCAGATATTCGTCCAGCGGGATCGCCCGCGCCTCCTCCAGTCCGCCGTACATCGCCTTATTCAGCACGCGGACGGTCAGGCGGGCAGGCTCCGAGACGGCGGGCAGAAAGAAGACCCCGTCGCGCATCGGGATCCGGGTCTCGTTCAGGTAGACCTGCGCGCCGTCGTCCGCACGTATCTGCAGGACGCAGGGCTGCGGGAGATGCGCCTTCGCCACATACCAGAAGGGCGTGTCGGGGGCGAGCAGACGATGGGGCAGGGAGACCGGTTCGCGGTCGGGGGGAAGGCGGTCGAGCGTGGTATTGAGACCTTCGGAGGGATCGCCCGGGGCGAACGTCCAGTCAGCGATCACTGATTGACCCCTGCGCCCAGGGCGCGTATCTGCTCCACAACCGCCAGCGTGCGGGCGGAGGGAGCCAGCGCAAGCTCTTCGCGCAGCGCCTCCCGGCAGGTCTCAAAGGCGCGCAGCGCCTCCGCGCGCCGTCCCTGTCGGGACAGCGCAACCATCCGCAGGCGGCATGCGCTCTCCAGACAGGGGTCCGCCGCCAGCAGGCGTTCGGTGTATCGCTCTACTTCCGACCAGTTTTCGGCGCGATGGGCGTAGCGCGCCAGCGCGAGCAGCACCGCCGTATGCAGGTCCGCCAGCCGCCGCCGCTCCTCCTCCACCCACTCTGCCGTCCGCTCCTCCGGCAGCAGTTCTCCGCGGTAGAGCGCGTCCGCCTGCAGAAGAGACTGCTGCACGGCGTCGGTGAATCCGGTCGCCTCCTGAACGGTCGTCTGTGCGACCAGTCTGCGAAATGCGATCACATCCACCTGAATGCCCGCCTGCGTGTGCAGGCAGATCGAGTCGCGGCTGACGCTCAGCAGCGGCTCGGTCTCCTCCAGCGGCGCCAGCACCGCCCGCGTCTCCGAGAGGGCTTTTCGCAGGGCGTGCTGTGCGGCGGCAGGCTCCAGATGAGACCAGAGCAGTTCGCTGAGCAGGGTGCGCGGAGCGGGAACGTCGGCGTGCAGGCACAGATACTGAAGCAGCATCCGATGGGAGCGGCGGCTCCAGCCCGGCAGGCGCACCGATGGATCGGCAGGCTCCAGTGAAAAGCCTCCCAGCAGACGTACATAGAGTCGGGGCGGGGAGGCGGGATCGCGCGTCGGCTGGGACGGGGGAAGCGAAGCCGGGCGCGGGGCAGCCGTCTGTACCACCGCGACCCCATACGCGGGAGCCGGGACCGTCGGCGGGGCAGCCGCCTCCGGGCGATCCCCCTCCATCTCCTGCAGCCGGGCGCGCGCGGAAGCCAGAGCGCGTTGATCGCCGACTGCCTCATAGTCCTCCATGCTGCGGGCGTAGAGACGGCGCGCCTGCTCGCGGTCTCCTCGCTGCGCGGCGATGTCCGCCAGCCCTGCCGTTACGGTCGCCAGCCCGCACCGGTCGCCGATCTGCTCATAGAGCGCGCCGCAGCGCTGGTAGAGCTGTTCGGCGCGTTCCAGGTCTCCCTGATCGGTGGCGACATCCGCCAGATTGTTCAGGGCGATAGCGGCGCGATGCAGATCGTTCAGCCGCTGGTAGACACTCCACGCCTCCTCCAGCAGACGCGCCGCCTCCGCATAGTCGCCGCGCTTGCGTGCCAGCAGCGCCAGATTGTTGATGGTCGCGCCGATGCCCGGCTCGTCGCCGAGTGCGCGCCGCAGTGCCAGGCTCTTCATGTGGCAGACGGCAGCCTCCTCCGGCTCTCCCAGCACATCCGCCACATTCCCCAGATTGTTGAGGACGCGGGCGACTCCCGCCTGATCGTTCTGCTCGCGCCAGAGGGTCAGCGCCTCCTCAAAGAGCGGGCGCGCCCGGGCGTGCTCGCCGTGCAGACAGAGCAGGCTCCCGTAGTCGCTCAGCAGCTGCGCCAGCATACGGCTCTCCCGCAGGTTGCGCGCTGCCTCCACAGCGTGGCGGAGGTGCTCCGCGCCTTCGCGGAACGGTCCGCGAATCTGCCAGAAGCGCGCGGTCGCCGCGCCGAACGCCGCCGTCAGCGTCGACTCACCACGCTGCTGCGCCCACAGCATCGCGGCGCGCAGATTGTCCAGCGATTCCGCCAGCCGCGCCAGCGCCTCCGTCTGCGCGCCTGCGCGCATCTGCGCTTCGACCGCGCGCGCCACCGTCAGGAATCGGGAGGCGTGACGCTGCGCGATCTCCTCCCACTCTCCGGCGGACTGCGCCCGCTGGCAGGCGTAGACCCGCAGTATCTCCAGCATCCGGTAACGCGGCTCTCCCGTGCGCTCCTCCAAGGTCAGCAGTGAGTGCTCGCAGAGCGTCTCCAGAACCGGCTCAATTACGATTCCGGCGCAGACCGCCGCCGCGTCCTCCCGATCAAAACTGCCGCGAAAGACCGCCAGCGACCGGAAGACGCGCTGCTCGGTCGGGGAGAGCGTCGCATACGACCAGGCGATCGCACTCTCCAGCGACTGCGTCCGTCCGACGCCACCGGTCAGACTCTCCTGAAGGAAGTAGCGTCCCGCCTCCAGGTCGGCAAGCATCTGGCGGACGCTCTGCTGACGGATGCGCGCGGCGGCGATCTCCAGCGCCAGCGGCAGACCGTCCAGCCGGCGGCAGAGCGCGGCGATCTCCTCCATCCGCTCCGGGGAGGGCTTCCAGCCCAGATGGGCGGACTGTGCGCGTTTGACAAACAGCTCCACGCTGTCGGTCTGCTCGCTGGCGACCGGAACGGGCAGCGGAGAGATGCGCATCACGGTCTCGCCCAGCGTTCGCAGCGGCAGCCGGGAGGTGACCAGCGCGCGCAGACCCGGACAGTCCAGGAGCAGACGCACGATGTCCGGGGCGGCTTCGCGCAGATGCTCGCAGTTATCCAGTAGCAGCAGTGCGCAGCGGTCACGGAGGGCGTCGCGGGCGGCTGCCAGCGTTTCGGGGCTGGCGGAGGGGGGCAGTCCGATAGCTTCGCAGAGGAGGTCGCCGAATTGGGCGGGGTCGCTCAGGCGGGTGAGTTCCACAAAAAAGAGACCGTCCGGAAACCGCTCCGCCGCCTGTCGGGCGGCTTCGATGGCGAGCCGGGTCTTGCCCACGCCCCCCGGTCCGACGAGCGTCAGCAGGCGCGCCTCCGGATCCCCCAGCAGCCGCGACAACCGCTGCAACTCTCTCTTGCGTCCCACAAAACCGGTCAGCGGCGTGGGAAGCGTACCGCGCAACCGCAGCATGATAGCCCTCCCGTTCCCCATGCAGGTTACACATCGGCTTGCGCTTCTCCTGCCTGCGGCGCCCTCTTTCCCGCAGATCGCCGGGTAGGAGGGCGCGCTCACTCTGAGCCTGCCTGATAAAAATGCCGATAATCAGCCTGTCTTAAGCACGCTCGCGGTTCTCGCAGGTTCCCCCCTGCGTCGGTAGAGGAGGAGAGAGATGCACTGGAGACGCCTCTGGCGGATCACGGCGGTTCTGCTGGTGATGTCCGCCGGACTGGCTTTCGCCGATACACCCCAGGCAAATGACGGACGCCATATCTACGATCGCCCGTTGAAAATACAGTCTTCCGGAAACGATGGAAGGCATATCTACGACCGACCGCTGACCTCTGTGTTCCTCTCGGAGGAGGAGGCGCTGTTTCTGGTCTGGATCGCCTTCCCGACCTGGATGCCGCCCTGCTGGCAGGCGTCGCAGGTCGCTGTCGGCGGGATCGCCTTCTGATCCCGATCCGATGCTCCCTGTTCAGAGATTCAGGCGGCGGGACTCTTCGCTCCAGATCCGCCTGAATCTCTAAAAGCGACGACTCCTCTCTTCTTGTCCCCGACGCCTCTTTCCCCGCGCCCCCGCAAGCAGGAGATTCACGCTTTCAGATGCAAATAGAGGTGCAAACCGTTGCGTTCTGTTTTGTGTCTGTCACTGTGTGGCCTGAAATGCATCCTCTTACCTCCCTGGAGTCGGATAGACTGCGCTTCGGTCTGCCGGTATGGTATCGGCGGACTGGCTGGCTGGCGGCTCTGAGCGGCGTTGCGTCGCTGGCGCTCTATCTACTGCTGCCGGTGTCCGAGCAGACGTGGCGCCCCGCGACGATCGTGGGAGCCGTCGCGCTGCTGCTGCTGGCGTCGGGGCTGCTGCTGTGGAAGGAGTCGCTGGAGATCCTCCCGCAGCAGAGAACCTATCTCTATGAGCGGGGCTTCTGGCTTCTGCGAAGACGGCGGCGGGGCGGCACAGACGACTTCCGGCGGCTGGTTCTGCAGGCGGCGGAGCATACGCTTGCCAGCGGGGAGCGGGAGCGCACGCTGATACTGCGCCTGCAGACCCTCTGGGGAGAGGCGATCCTCTGGAAGACGGAGGAGGAGGAAGAGGCGCGGGATTCCGCAGTGCGCCTGGCGGCGCGTCTGCATCTGGCGCTGCAGGAGTCGCCCGTGAGCGGCTCCGAGGCGAGGCGTCCCGGTCGCCTCGCCTCGCAGCTGACCGCCGGACTGGTGGGAGCCGGCTTGCTGTGCGTTCTGCTGGCGATGACCTGGCCCGTGCTCAGCGGCAGTAAGAGGCTGCGGCTGCCCTCGCTCTCCGTGCCCGAATTCTCGCGAGGACGCGGCTCGCGGATACCGCTCTATAACTCCTACAACGCGGGTATTGACGCCTACTATCGGGGCGACTACGCGGAGGCGGCGAAGCTCTTTCAGCAGGCTTCCGACGCCTCTCCCGGTGACCCGGATTCTCAGAATATGCTCGCCTACGCGCTCGCCGGTCAGAATCGGATGGAGGAGGCGCTGAAGGCGGCGATGGAGGCGCATCGGCGCGCTCCCCGCGCCGGCTACATCATGGATACGGTGGGAGAGATGTACGAGCTGCGCAGAGAGTACACGGAGGCGGCAAAGTGGTACCGGAAAGCTCTCGACACTATGTCGGAGAATGAGTCGCAAGAGACACATGCCAAATACGGGCGGACGCTGCTGGCACTGGGCAGGCAGAAGGAGGCGCGCACGCATCTGGAGTATGCCGCCCGCAACCGCCGCAGCCGCTGGGGCGCGATGGCGCACGATCTGCTGCAGGAGAGCGAGAAGAGGCAGCCGTCCCGGTGAGCCTGCGCGGCGCAGGCGGAATGATTGCACAGCGGGGAGGGAGGAGAAGATAGATGAGACACAGGAGCGGCGGGATCGTTACGACATGCGCGCTCTGGCTGCTCTGTATGGCGGCGGGGGCGCGCGGCGACTTTATCTTTCTGGGCAGCGCGCGCGCCGTCTCGATGGGCGGGGCGGGGCTGGCGGTGGTGGATCGTTCCGGTCTGACCACCGCAGTCAACCCGGCTTCTCTGGCGATGCTGGAGCGAAAAGTTCAGGCGGACTATCCCGGCTTTGGCGTTCGCGCGCGCGGCATTCCCATCGGCGAGGCGCTGGATCACCTCTTCGGGAACCCGGATAAGAACGACTCGGTCGGTCTGGCGCGCGATTTCGGCAAGCGCGACTCCAGTTTTAGCGTGCATCTGGACTGGGGACTGCGGTTCGGACCGCTGGAGGCGCGCACCACCGGGCTGGCGACCGTGCGCCTGCTGCCTAATCCGGCGTTTCAGCGCTGGGCGAAGACCGCCGAGGGCAATACAGACCTGCTGACCGGAGCGGAGCAGGCGGATCTGTTCGGCGCGGCGATCTATGCTCTGCCCGCCGTCAGCTTCGCGCAGAGGGTCTCGCCGGACGGCAGCCCGACGCGGGTGGATGTGGGCGCGCGCTTCAAACTGATGCGCGCCCTCTACTCTCACTACCTGGTGCGCGCCGATAATCTGCGTAACAACAGCCCTGCGGTCCCGGCTCCCGAACTCAACGGCGGCACCACCCTCACGAAAGACGGATTGGGCGTAGACTTCGGTCTGATCGTCTACCCCGCCAATCGAAGCGGCTTCACGGGCGCGCTGGTGATCACCAACCTGATAGATCCGCCGTTTCGTTTCGATGGGACGGACGCAGGCGGAGCCTACAAACGGTATGACCTTCAGCCGCGCAGCATCTCGGTGGGATCCGCCTGGCAGCAGCGCGACAGCGTGGTGGTCGCGCTCGACCTGATAGACCTGACCCGAGCATATGGCGCGGCGCAGCTTCGCCTGGGAGCGGAGTATCAGACGACGCGCAAGATCGCGCTGCGAACCGGCTACAACAGCGCCAAAGGCTTCACGGTGGGGGTGGGGTACGGCGCATTTAACTTCGCCTACGGGAACCGCGTGCCGCTGGAGGTAACGCATACCCTGCGGTTTTAGGACGTTTCGGCAAGGAGTATCATCCCATGTACTGCTCGATCCTGCGCGCCTGCCTCGCGCTGGCGTGTCTTTTCGTTTCTGGCGGCGCTCTGGCGCAGAGCGAGGTTGCCGCCACGGTCAACCGGGACACCATTACGGTAGCGGAGTGGCAGATGCGCCTGCAGAACCTGCGCGCCCAGGACTTTCTGGCTTCCACCAACCCGTTACGCTTCAAAACGGAGTCTGCCGGACAGATCGCGATCGAGTCTCTGATCGCCAGTCGTCTGGCGCTGCAGTACGCTGAGAAGGTCGGGCTGCTGCCGACCGACGCCGAAATCGAGGCGGAGATGCCGCGGGTAAAGCAGCAGCCGGCGGTGGCGCAGGCGCTGGAGCGCAAGCGGATCACCGAGGAGTTTCTGCGCTATGAGGTGCGGGTACAGCGCGCGCTGTACAACATCGCCACCGTCAATGAGAGCGTCTCGCCGAGCGAGGTGAAAGCCTTCTACGACCGCAACCCCGCGCTGTTCGGAACGCCGGAGCAGTGGCAGCTTGCCGTGATCCGCCTCTCCAACGCGCAGGCAGCCGAGAAGGCGCAGGCAGAGATCAAGCAGGGGACGCCCTTCGCCAGCGTCGCCGTGAAGTATACCGAGGATGCGAACACGCGCCAGAGGGGCGGCGATCTGGGCTTCATCAGCGTCAACGATCCGGGACTGCCCGGCTATGTGCGGGAGGCGGTTCAGAAGCTGAAGGTGGGCGAGGTGACGCCTACCCTGCAGAGCGCGGGAACCGGAGGACGCACGACCTTCCTGATTGTGCGGCTTCTGGCGAAGCGGGAGGCGAACATTCCGCCGCTGGAGCAGGTTCAGGAGCAGGCGCGGCGCATGGCGCTGTTTGAGAAGGTCGGCGGCATGGCGGGGGCGGACAGGAAGCTGGAGGAGTTTCGGAAGACCGCCGTCATCTCGGTGAGCCTGCCCGGCTATCAGGACCTCTACAGAAAGCCCTGAGGCGTCATCGCGGCAGTAGAGAGCGGGACAGGGGGGCGGTACCGCCCCCCTGTCGTTATGCGCCTTGATAACCGGAAGCCGGATCAGTAGTTGCAGTCGTATCCGGCGGAGCGTGCCAGGTTGGCGAAATACTCGCGCTCGTTGTTCTTCGGGGCGAAGTTTTGCGCGACGGAGCACCAGGCGGCGGGACGCGCCAGCGCGTAGTCGGCGCTGGGAGGCGGCGGATGCGGGTAGAACTTATCTCCGGCGATGAACTTGGCATGTCCGTCGCAGAAGGTGTAGTTCGCGCCGTTCTGATGCCGCCAGGGCGCGCTGCGGGTGTAGTATCCCAGCTTCCAGACGTACTTTTCGGCGTAGCCCTGGAAGAAGTGCGGCGGGTCGAGACGACCGCTGGTGCCGCCATCGCCAACGAAGACGATGCTGGCAGGCGTCTCGATCTCCGGCTGCTTGATGTAGCGGTAGTAGAACGGACTGCGGGGATCAAAGTCGTAGATCAACGCCTGATTGATACCCATGCTGCGGAAGGACGCATCCCGCTCGGATGACGGGCAACGCCAGACGCCGCCGCGGTCTAGACGCGCTGGGTTGCCGCTCTTGACATAGGGCAGCAGAATCGCATCCCAATAGCGGTCGGAGGTGTCCAAGCCGCGGTTGGGACGATCAACGTAGTACATGTACCAGTACTCTGACCAGGTCGGGAATCCCTCGTCGTAGTCCTGCGCGTAGAGCATCAGCGCGGTGCCGATCTGCTTGTTGTTGCTCAGGCAGGAGATAGCGCGCGCCTTTTCACGCGCCTGGGCAAAGACGGGGAACAGAATAGCCGCAAGAATCGCAATGATGGCGATCACAACGAGCAGCTCGATGAGGGTAAAACCGGAGGATTTGCGCAAGGTTTCTCTCCTAAAACGAATTTTGCTTGAGAGCTCGCTCTATCTGCGCCAGAGAGGGCAGCTCTAGCCTCCCGGCGTCTCATGTCCGGCTCCGCTCTCTTTGCCGGACGTCGGTTCAGCGGGGCGGGTTGGTTCAACCACCCCAAGATCTTTACTCTCTGCGCCGAGAGTGGTTCCAGCGCTGGGACCGGAGGGTTGTGTTGCGGCGGGTCCGGTCGGATCCCTGACCAGCGTGGAGTTATCGGTCGGGGCAGGGCTGAAAAAGAGGGCGCGCGCAACATACAGGACGATCGCTAGCGTTGCAACACTGATCAGAATGATCAGCAGGGGCTTTGGTACAGTCGAGTTTCCCGTGGTGCCAGATTTGGAAGGTCGGGCCGGTTTCCCCCCAATGACCATCGGCATACGGTTCATCTCCTCTCTATCTGGACAAAAGTCGGCAGTCGGGCAGTTCTCACATATAGCATACACAACAGGGAGCTAGAGTATGAGATAAGCTTTTTGAGAATCTAACACGTGCATTTAAACCTAACACAAGGTGAGGTAGTTTGTCAAGGTCGTAACGATCATCTAACAAAGGAATATTTTGCTTCTTGTATCGTATCATGAAGAATTGTCCGCTTGGCGATCCTGGAAGAGGTTTTCTCATCCGCCGGCTGTACAGGAGCACCTGAGTCGGATATAATGATCCCGGCTGCAGTGCGGCGGCGACGCCGCTCCTGCGCCCGAGAACCTCTCATTGCGTGAGAAACCATCGTGAACATCATTCTGATCAGCCTCGACACGACGCGCGCCGACCGCCTCTCCTGTTACGGATACTCTCGCGTTACCAGCCCGCACATAGATGCGGTCGCCGCCGCCGGCGCGCTCTTCACCGATTTTTACAGCCCGCATATCCCCACCTTCCCCGGACACACCACCATGATGACGGGGCGGGATGTCTACGCCCATCTGGTTACCGGGCAGTCGGCGACGCCGGAGCCTTCGACGCAGATCCCGATGCTGGCGGAGATCCTGTCGGCGCACGGCTACTACACGGCAGCCGCCGACAATCTGGGGCGCTGGTTTACGCGCGGGTTTCAGAAGTACGAGACCTACTCCTGGGACACCAGCAGCATGAAGGTATGGCGCAAGGCGGAGCAGGTCAACGCCGCCGCGCTGAAGGTAGTGAACGAGGCGGCGCAGCAGGATAAGCCGTTTTTCCTCTTTCTGCACTACTGGGACCCGCACACCCCCTATCTGCCCCCCGCACCCTTCTCCCGCATGTTCTATGAGGGCGACGAGCGCGACCCCGGCAACCGCTCGATGGAGCCGGTCTGGCAGTTTGAGAACTTCCGCTGGTATTTTAACGAGTGGATGCCCGGCGTGACCGATATCGAGTTTCCCAAGGCGCAGTACGACGCCGAGATCGCCTATATGGACGCCTGCCTGGCGCATCTGTTCGTGCGACTGAAGGAGCTGCGGCTGGAGGAGGACACCCTGCTGATCCTGACGGCAGATCACGGGGAGGAGCTGGACGAACACGGGTGCTGGTTCGATCATCACGGACTCTACGAGCCGAACATCCGCATCCCGCTCATCCTGCGGCTGCCCGGCAGGATCCCGGCGGGGGCGCGCGTGCCGGGATTGACACGGATGCAGGATATTGCGCCGACCATTTTGGACTACTCCGGGCTGCTCGATCCCGGACAGAAGTTCGACGGGACCAGCCTGCGTCCGCTGATCGAGATACCGGCGAACGGCAGCTATATCGCGCGCGGAACCTGCGATGCGCTGTATCTGACCGAAAACACCTGGATGAAGAAGCGCGCTGTGCGCACGCATGCATGGAAGCTGATCGTCTCGCTGGAGCCGGATATCCATAACTTCCCGATGGTCGAACTCTACCGTCTGACGACCGACCCGCAGGAGAAGATCAATGTGGCGTCAGAGTATCCAGAGGTGGTGAGCGATCTGCGAGCGCTCATGGAGGAGCATCTGCGCCGACGGCTGGCGGAGACCGGACAGGAGGACCCGCTGCCTGTACAGCCGATCCCGCTGCGGCGAATCGGACGGGTAGAGGCGGCGGTTCCACGCGATGAGAAGCTGCCCGCGACCGAAGAGGCGCAGGAGACGACCCCGGCGGAAAAAACGACCGCCGGCGCGGATGAGAAGCTGGAGGCGGGCGACTTTGTCGGCTATGAGCGTGAGGAGCAGGCATGATCCCGACGATTACTCCGGAGCAGATAACCGCCTTTCGCGAGAAGGGCTACTTCGTTCTTGAAAACGTCTTTACCCGTGAGGAGATGGAGACGCTCGGCGGGCTGATCGAGGCGCATCACTGGCAGCACGAGCAGCGTCTGAAGGAGGTCGGCACGGAGGGCATCTCCCGCGCCGGAGAGATCTCCTTCACCGCCTTTCTGGCGGAGCAGGATGAGGGGATACGCCGGTTTGTGCTGCGTCCGGAGTTTGTTCATATCGCCACGACTTTGCTCGGTCCGGATGTGGATCTCTACTGGAATCAGTCGGTCTTCAAGGGACCGGACGGCAGCGCGCAGTTTCCATGGCATCAGGACGACGGCTATACCCCGGTGACGCCCTCGCCCTATCTGACGCTCTGGCTCGCCATCAACGACGCTACGCCGGAGAACGGCTGCATCTCGGTGCTGCCCGGCTCGCATAAGGGAGGCTTGCGTCCGCATCAGCAGACCCCTCTCGGTCTGGCGTGTCACTCTCTGGACGATCCGGATCAGGGGGTGATGGTTCCAGTGCGCGCCGGCTCGATGGCGGCATTTCAGTCGCTGACGGTGCACAAGAGCGGCGTCAACCGCTCGCAGGGCTTCCGCAAGGCGTATGTTATCCAGTATTCGCAGGCGGGGCTGCGTAATGCCGTGACGGGGGAGCGGATCGAAAACCGCATTGCGCTCGCCCGAGGGGGGCAGGCGGTGTCCGCCTGACGCCCCGCTCACCGTAGAGCAGCCCGGATGCGCAACGCATCCGGGCTGCGACGATTAATGGTGTTCCGGCTTCGGAGAAGGCTCTGGGATGCCCTCTTTGCCGGACGGAGGCCGGATGTTCGGAGGGGGCGGAGAGAGCATATTGTGCACATTCTCCGGACCGACCTCCCGCGCCGCGGCGGAGGTGGTACGCGGCGAGTACTGCACCAGAATGCTGATGCGCCGGTTGGAGAAGTGCATCGGGTTTTCCGGATTGCGCAGCCGTCGGTCCGCATAACCGCGCACCTCCACAATCTGATTATGCGCCAGGATCGGCGCCATGATCCGCCGAGCCGCGTTCGCGCGATCCGAAGAGAGTTCCCAGTTGGAGTAGCCGGCGTTACCGCGCGCAAAGGGCTGCGCGTCGGTATGTCCCTCCAGGATGATCGGGTTGGGGAGAGCCGCCAGCTCCTTCGCGATCATCCGCAGCAGGTCTTCGGTGCGCTTCTTCGTCACCGCGCTGCCGGTTTCGAAGAAGAGCGACTGCACACCGTCCAGAAGCTCCACGCGCAGTCCCTCGGTCGTAACATTGATGTCTATGTACTGCTGGAACTGCTTGAACTCCGGCAGTTTGCGGATCTTTGCCTCCAGCGCCTCCTTGGCGATCTTGAAACGCTCTCCCTCCGCCTCCTTCTCCTCCTGCAGAAGGGCGGCTTGCGACTTCATGATGGAGGGCTGAGAGGAGGATTCGCGCCCCAGTCCGATCGGGTTTCTGCCGCCCGCGTGCGAGCGCATCATGCCCATCGGATCGTTGAAATAGGCGGCGATGGCTTTGCGGGTGTCCTGGTTCAGTCCGAGTATCCACATCACCAGAAAGAAAGCCATCATCGCTGTGACGAAGTCGGCGTAGGCGACCTTCCACGATCCTCCGTGATGCCCTACGTGACCGCCTTTCTTTTTGACGATGATGACCGGACGCTCTTCGTTATTCATTCTCTATCTCTGGTCTGTGCTGCGCCTCAGGCGCTGGCGTTGCTGCGCAGGGAACTCTCCAGTTCAGCGAAGGTACAGCGCACCGCCGGCTCGACGTTGCGACGCGCAAATTCGACCGCCGTCAGGGGAGCGTCGCCCCGCGCAAAGGAGAGCAGCGCGGCGCGAATGCAGGAGAGGTACTGCGCCTCCGCATTCAGGCGGCTCTCCAGCGCATGCGCGACAGGCTGGAAGATGCCGTAGGCAAAGAGAATGCCCAGGAAGGTTCCGACCAGCGCGGCGGCGACGTGATGTCCGATCTCCTCCGGCTTGCCCCCGATGGAACCCATCGTCACCACGACGCCGAGAACCGCCGCAACGATCCCGTAGCCGGGCATCGCGTCACCGGTCTTGGCGATGATGTTCGGGACCATCTCCGCCTCTTTGTGATGCGCCTCCAGATCGGCGTCCATCATCTCGGCGAGATCGTATGCCTGCACTGTCCCGGTAATGACGACCTTGAGCGTGTCCGCCAGAAAGTCTACGGCGTGGTGGTTGGCGATGAAGCCGGGATACTTCTTGAAAAATTCGCTCTCATGCGGCTTCTCCGCATGGTGCTCCAGCGCAACCATGCCCTCCCGACGCGCCAGCATGAACAGATCGTAGAGCATCTTCAGCAGTTCGTTGTAGGACTTCTTCTCAAAGGGACTCGGCTTCAGCAGGCTGATGACCGCTTTGAGGATTTTGACGATCATCGAGGGCGGATTGCCGATCACCATGGACCCCAGCGCGGCTCCGCCAATGACGATGAACTCCGATATCTGAATCAACACGACTATCTGGCCGCCCGCCATCGTGAAGCCGACGATGATGCTTCCGAACAGCACAGCCAGACCTATGATGAAAAACATGCTCGGTTACCTCACGGACACACGGCAGGCGCAGGCGCGTATCGGCGCGCCGGCGCAGACTGGCGCGTCGGCGCAGGAGAGCCTGTACCCTCCGTTCATTATCCATAGTCGGTTTTCGCCGCTCGTTTCAAGAGGGCGAGCCTGCGCGGAAGGAGTTCCGGAGGCGTATGCGGAACAGAGAGGGCAATGGCGAAGACAACCGTACAAAATCTGGAGACACGCGCGGACTACGCGGTATTGACGCTGCGGATCGGTCTGGCTTTCATCTGGATATGGGAGAGTCTGGGGACGAAGTTTCTGTTCGACCCCGACCGTTCGCTTGCGCTGCTGCGGGGAACCCATCTGTTCGGCGATCTGGTGATCCCCGCGCTGAACCTGATCTGCGCCTTCGAGCTGATGATCGGCGTGATGCTGCTGATCGGTCTGTGGGTTCGCCCGCTGGCATGGGTGCAGATCGTCGTCATGGCGGTTTTTATGCTGGTGATCGCGTCGGTCTATCCCGATCTCTATAAGGAGCCGACCGCGCCCATCGCCAAGAACATACCGATCATGGCGGCGGCGCTGGCGACCTGGTTTCTGGGTCCGGATTCCCGTTCGCTGGATGTGCGCCGCAAGCGGGCGATGGAATCCGGGGAGGCGCCGTCCTCCGGATAATCTGCAGGGGACAGGAGAGAAGCGATTGACCGATTTTCAGGCTGCCGTTCTGGGATTTATTCAGGGCTTTACGGAGTGGCTTCCCATCAGCAGCACAGCGCATCTGCGCGTGGTGCCGGAGCTGTGCGGATGGAAGGATCCTGGATCGGCGTTTACCGCAGTCAGTCAACTGGGGACGCTGCTGGCGGCGCTGGTCTACTTTCGAAAAGATATCTATGACATCTTTGCCAGTCTGCTGCGCAAGCCCGTCGCCGGCGAGGAGCGGGCGGACCGGCGGCTGCTCCTGCCGATCGTGGTCGGCACGATTCCGGTGATCGTCTGCGGGATCGTCTTCAAGCACGCCATTCGGGGACCGCTGCGGAGCCTGTGGGTGGTTGCCGGGGCGATGATCTTCTTTGCGTTGCTGCTGGCGGCGGCGGAGGCGTTCAATAGGCGTCAGCGCGGCATTCATACCGTTACCTGGCTGGACGGGCTGGCGGTGGGGATCGGGCAGGCGTTCTCGCTCATCCCGGGCGCCTCGCGCTCCGGAACCACGATCACGGCGGCGCTGTTCATGGGGCTGGAGCGCGCCACCGCGGCGCGATTCTCGTTCCTGTTGAGCCTGCCGGCGATCTTTGCGGCGGGGGTGTTTGAACTGCTGGAGGCGCGGCACGAGATCCTGGCGGGGGGGCTGGCGCGACCGACCCTCATCGCGACCGTCATCGCCTTCTTTGTCGGGTGGGCAAGCATTGACTGGCTGATGAAGTTCCTGCGCCGACACCCGACCTATCTCTTCATCCTCTACCGGCTGGTGGTCGGGGGGATCATTCTGTCGCTGCTCGCCTCCGGCGTCCTGAAGCCGTTCGATCAGTAGGCGGCGGGTGCGCTCTCACCGGCTCAGGCTGTTGATCATCGGTGTCAGGTCGGTCAGGCGGGTCAGAACGAGCGGGAACTCCGGCTCCGGCGCATCGGGCATCAGACGCGCCTGGATCACTCTGGCTCCCGTCTCCTCCGCCCAGTCCAGGCAGAACGCCTGATCGTCCACCACAATCGCCTGCGAGGGGCGAATCTGACAGGCGGCGAAGATCCGCGCGTAGAACTCCGGTCCCTCTTTGGCGCAGTTGACCAAATCGCCCCCGAACTTGCTCTCCGTATAGCTCTCAATCCCGGCTCCGATCAGCGCGGCAAAGAGATACTCCGACTCCCAGGCGGAGGCGATCTGCGTGCGGTATCCCGCCTCAAACAGACCGCGCAGCGCCTCCTCCGCACCGGGAAGCGCGGCGTTGCAGCCGGTCAGCGCCTCAAACTGCACCCGTCTGGCGAAGTCGCCGAGCGGCTCGCCCACCGGGGGCGCAATGCCCATCGCCGCGAACACCTCCTGCGTGATCCGGACCCGCTCCTGCGCCAGCCAGTCGGCGTAGCCCGCCAGCGGGTTGCCGGCGAAGGTCGCCTGATAGCGCGCCTGACTGGCGTCGAGCGCGGGCGACAGCGCGGCTTCCCAACCGGCGGTCTCTCCGCCGAAGTCGCGGTTGAGTATATAGGCAAGCTCCTGCACGTACTGACGGCGGAGGGCGGCGGCGTCGCTCAGGGTGTTGTCAAAATCCAGAAATACATAGACGCTTTCGGACATCGTGCGCTCCATTGGGAAAGGATGACGGCAGGGTATTGAGGGTTACTCCGTCCCGAAGACCCGCAGCGGCGACAGAGAGGCGATCAGTTCATGTTCGAAGCACTTGCGCTGAAACAGCCGCATCCCCTCCCACTTGGAGGGATCGAGGTCGAAGTGAACGATCCGGCAGAGATACTCGCGCACGCGCTCCGCGGGCAGACTCATCTGCGCCGCCCAACGCTCAATATACTCGCCCCGATGTTCCATTCCCCAGCGTTTCGCCTTCGTGAGCGCGTCGAGCAGGGGCGCCTCCGGCGCGTCTGCGCGGGCGAGCCAGGCGGCGTAGACGAAGGGCAGCCCCGTATGCTGTTTCCACAGCGCGCCCAGGTCCAGCACATAGGGAACCGGCGTGTCGAACAGCTTCAGGTCGCCGATAATCAGCCCGGCGTCGCAGACGGAGAGCATGGCGTCCAGATCGGGCGGATGCGAGAGAAAGCGGGGGGCGCGCCGGTAGACCTCGCGCAGCAGGATCCGGGTCAGCGCAACGGAGGTCAGCGAACTGGTGTCCAGCGCAACGCTCTCGATACGCTCAGGCGGCACCCGCGAAAAGAGCCGGACACTCTTCACCTCGCCGTCGGAACTGATCGAGATGTCCGGCACGATCCGCAGCGACGGATTGCGGAACAGCTCGATGATGGAGACCATCGCCACATCCAGCCGGTCTTCCCGGAGCATATCCGCCAGCTTCGAGGGAACCACATAGTCCACCTGCGCGTTCGCGTCGCACTCCGGCGTATGGAACCACTCGATCAGCGGACGGGCGTTCAGGTAGGGAACGCAGCCGATCCGCAGCAGGGGGGGGTGCGCCGCAGGCGCGGGCTGCCGGGTGAGGTGCGTCCGGGAGTCGCTCATCGGGGCAGCAGTACCTGATCGAGGACCACGAAGGCGAACAGGCTGACGCTGATCCAGCCGTTGAGCGTGAAGAACGCCAGATTGACCCGGCTCAGATCGTCGGGCTTCACCAGCGACTGCTCATAGGCGATCAGCCCGGCGACGAGCGCGACCCCGATATAGTAGACCGGTCCCAGACCGGACAGCCAGCCGACCGCCGCCAGAAGCGTGAGCATGACCAGGTGCATCGCCCGCGAGACCCACAGCGCTCTCGCGTTGCCCAGCGCTTTCGGCAGCGAGTGCAGACCGAGCCGCCGGTCCGCCTCCACATCCTGCAGCGCGTAGATGATGTCGAAACCGCCGATCCAGAGCATCACCGCCGCCCCCAGCAGCACCGGAACCAGATCGAGCCTTCCGGTAACCGCCATCCACGCCCCGATCGGGGAGATGCCGATGGCGAAGCCGAGAACGAGATGCGAGAGCGCGGTAAAGCGTTTGGTGTAGGAGTAGCCGAGGATGGCTGCCAGCGCGACCGGAGAGAGCGCGAAGCAGAGCGGGTTCAACTGATAGGCGGCGTATTCAAACAGGGCGATGGCGCAGAGCGTAAAGAGCGCGACCTGCCGGATGGTCAGCAGCCCGGCGGGGATGGCGCGTTGCGCGGTACGGGGGTTGGCGGCGTCGAAACGGGCGTCTACGATGCGGTTGAACGCCATCGCCGCGCTGCGCGCCCCGACCATCGCCGCGATGATCCAGCCGGAGATACGCAGGGTCGGGAGGGAGTGCTCCAGATGCGCGCTGCGCGCCGCCAGAATCGCGCTCGCCAGCGCAAAGGGCAGGGCAAACAGCGTATGCTCGAACTTAATCATCTCCAGGATGGTCTTGAGGCGCTCCCAGACGCCCCACGGACCTCCTATTCCTTCTCGGTGAACTGCCATTGCGGGACAACCTTATGTTCAATATCGAGTTGCTGCAGGATGCGCGCGACGATGGTGTCGGCTAACTCCTCAATGGTCTTCGGTCGGTAGTAGAAGCCCGGAGCCGCCGGCAGGATCGTCGCTCCGGCTTCCGCCAGCTGCGTCATGTTGCGAAGATGGATCAGGTTCCAGGGCGTCTCGCGCACCACGAGAATCAGCCGCCGCCGCTCCTTGAGACAGACGTCCGCCGCCCGCGTCACCAGGTCGTCGGAGATGCCGCCGGCGATCCGCGCCGCCGTTCCCATCGAGCAGGGAACGATCACCATGCCGTCATGTCGAAACGATCCGCTGGCGGGCGGCGAAAAGTAGTTCTTGCGATCCAGGAGCGTGATGTTGTCGCAGGGGCGTCCCAGTAGTCTCTCGACCGAAAGATTGCGCGGATTGACGGCGATATCCATCTCCGTGCTGATGACCTGCATCGCCTGATCGGAGACCGCCAGATAGATCTGCTGGAAGTGGCGCGCCGCCTGGTTCAGAAAGCGCAGCCCGTAGATCGCGCCGCTGGCGCCCGTCAGCGCGACGACCAGCCGTCCGGTAGATGCCATGGATCTTGCCTTCTACGGGAGCCGCCGGAACGCCCGCTCATCGCCGCCCAGAAGCGGCTCGGCGTGCGCCTGCCTCTCCAGCTCCTCCAGCGAGACCGGCGGCGGCGACTGCGCCCGGAGCGCCGCCTGCCGCATCTCTTCCGCCTGTCTGCGCGCCTGCCGCTCGGCGCGGGTCAGCTTGCGGGCTTTGCGGTTTCTGCGGGAGGGAGCCTTCTGCTCCGTCTGCGGCGTATCTTCGATCTTCGTGATGGTGAAGCGCGCACCACCCGGAAGATTCAATACCAGCCCCGATTTTACCTCGCCGTCGTCTCCTACCAGCGAGTCGCGTTTATCCGCTTTGCGTTGTAGTGGCATGACTCTCTCCAGATTGCTGTAACACATGGGATGGCTGATTGCGTCGCCGTTGACGATAGTCGGCGTAACGCCGGCACAGCGCAAACGACAGCGCGCCGACAGATGCCCCCAGCAGAGCGCCTGCCAGCACATCCAGGGGCCAGTGGCACGCCAGATAGATGCGGGAGAACCCGATCATCGCCGCCAGTAACCAGACGCCCAGCACCAGCGGGCGCCGGTCCCGCCGCCGCCAGTAGAGCAGCGTGGTGACGGCTGCCAGCGCCGCCGAGGTGGTGGTATGCCCCGACGGAAAGCTGCGTACCTTGCCGGGATACTCCTGCGGCACGATCCGCACATAGACGTTCGGATCGGGACGAACCAGAGGGCGGCACGCCTCCAGCCACCATGCCGCGCCGACCCCTCCGGCGAGAAACGCCTCTGCGTCGCCGAAGGCAAACTTGTTGTAGTACCACCAGGGACGCTCGCGGGGCACATCCTTGAGCGCGGTCGAGGCGAGTCCGCTCAGGGTAAAGGCGACCAGAAGCGGACCGACCCAGACGCGCCGACGATAGACCGCCTGCGTGATCCCCTTCCATAGTCCGACGCCGCGCAGCTCTCCGGCGCGCCAGCCCAGCCAGATCGCCAGTCCTAAAATGGCGGGAACCTGCACATGCCCCAGCCCCAGATCGGTCAGCCACGGCATCACCCGGTCGAGAGGCGCGCCGGTCAGGTTCCGGTTGATCGCCAGAAACAGCGCGCGATCCCATTCGGTCAGGGCGTGAAGCAGCGCGTTCATGCAGCGGAGCGGCTCTACAGACCCAGCCGGGGCCAGAGCGCGTCAATCTTCTGCCGCACCTCCGCCGACATCTCGATCGCGTCGGGCCACTCGCGGGCGTAGCCCTCCGCCGCCGTCTTCTTCGTGCAGTCGAACCCGATCTTCGAGCCGAAGCCGACGGCGCGGGAGGCATGATCCAGCACGTCAATCGGACCGCGCACCAGCAGCATATCGCGCTCCGGGTCAATGTTGTTGGAGAGCCGCCAGATGCACTCTCCGATGTCCTGTACGTTCACGTCATGATCGAAGACGAAGATAATCTTGGTGAACATCAGCTGCCCCAGCCCCCACAGCGCGTTCATCACCTTGAAGGCGTGTCCCGGATAACGCTTCCGGATGGAGACGAACGCCAGATTGTGGAAGCAGCCCTCGACCGGGAGATTCATATCCACCAGTTCGGGAACCATCATCTGGATCAGCGGCAGGAAGATCCGCTCAACCGCCTTGCCCATCCAGCCGTCCTCCATCGGCGGACGCCCCACAATGGTGGCGGGATAGACCGGATTCTGCCGCTGCGTGATGGCGGTCAGGTGAAAGACGGGATACGGCTCTACGGGCGTATAGAAGCCGGTGTGATCGCCGAAGGGACCCTCCGGGCGTCGCTCGTAGGGGTCTATATAGCCTTCGAGAACATACTCTGCGTCGGCGGGAACCAGCAGGGCCAGCGTCTTCGCCTTCACCATGGGGACCGGCTTGCGGCGCAGGAAGCCGGCGAAGAGCATCTCGTCAATGCCGGGGGGCAGGGGCGCGATGGCACTGAAGGTCAGGGCGGGATCGCCGCCCAGCGCGACCGCCGCCTGAATCTTCTGACCCATCTCCTCGCTCTGCCGGTGGTGCTCGGCGCCCACTTTATGCAGCTGCCAGTGCATCCCGGTCGTCCGGCGGTCGTAGACCTGCATCCGGTACATGCCGACGTTGCGCTTGCCGGTGCGCGGATCGTAGGTGTAGACCAGCGGGAAGGTGATGAAGCGTCCGCCGTCCTGGGGCCAGCAGTGCAGGATGGGAATCCGGTCCAGATTGATCTCGTCGCCGGTCAGAACGATCTCCTGCGAGATGCCGCGGGAGACGGTGCGGGGAGGAATGGTCGCCAGCCGCCCCAGTTTGGGCAGCAGCTTCAGCTTGTTCACCAGCCCGGCGGGCACCTCCGGCTTGATCAGGTCGGCGATCTCGGCGGCGATCTCCTCATAGTCGCAGACGCCGAGCGCGAGAGACATGCGTTTTCGCGAGCCGAGCGTATTGATCGCAACGGGAACGTCGTAGCCGGTCGGTCGGTCAAAGACCAGCGCCTTGCCGCCGCCGGGACTCTTCATCATCCGGTCGGCGACCTCGGTAATCTCCAGATGAGGACTGATCGGCTCGGTGATGTGCCGCAGTTCGTCTTCCTGCTCCAGCCGCTTCAGGAACTCCTGAAAACTCTCATACGCCATCGCTGTGTGTCTCTTCCTCTATCCGCGTCCGGCTCGCAGACTATCGGTATGTTATACCTTACTTTACGTAACGGCGGCGCGCTCTGTGCCGGGCAGGAAGCGGCGCGCGCCGCCGCGAAAACGCATACAGCGGAGCCGTTAAGGTTTCAATCTGAAGGGAGGAAGATGCGATGCCGCTGTATGCCGGGGTCTGTGAGACAGACATCACGCCGCCGCTGGGGGTCTGGATGTCGGGGTATGCGTTCCGTCCTTCCGGGTGCGTGGCGATCCATGATGCGCTGTACGCGCGCGCGCTGGCGCTGGATAACGGGCAGACGCGCCTGATCCTTCTGGCGATGGATCTGATCGGGCTGGACTTCGATCTGGTGCAGCAGGTGCGGGAGGGGATCTCCGCGCAGACCGGCGCGCCGGTCGAGGCGATCATGCTCAACGCCACCCATACGCACGGCGGACCGAGCGTGCGTTCGTTCAACGCGATGGGACCGCGCGATCCCGCCTATGTGGATGTGCTGGTCCGAAAGCTGATCGGGATCGGCAGGCAGGCGGCGAGCCAGATGGAGCCTGCCACCCTTGCCTGCGGGCGCGCGCCGGTGCAGATCGGGGTGAACCGTCGGCAGGTGCGGACGGACGGACAGACCGTGCTGGGGCATAACTACGCCGGACCGGTGGCTCCCTGGGTGGATGCGCTGGTGGTGCGCGACTCGCGGGGCGAGCCGTTCGCGCTGCTCTTCTGTCACGCCTGCCATCCCACCACGCTGGGAGGCGATAACCTGCAGATCACCGCCGACTTCTGCGGCTACGCCTGCGACTATGTGCGGCGGGAGACCTACGGCGAGGTGATGCCCTTCTTCCTGCAGGGATGCGCCGGCAATATCAACCCGATCCCGCGCAGCACCTTCGAGGCGGCGGAGAGGATCGGCGTCCGATTGGGCGCAGCCGCCGTGGAGGCGATGCAGGACGCCCGTCCGCTGGACAGCCTGTCGCTCGACTATGCGGAGAGTACGGTGGCGCTCCCGGTGCAGGCTCCGCCGTCGCCGGAGGAGTGCGCGAAGAGCGTGCAGGAGTGGGAGCAGAAGCTCGAAGAGGAGCGTCAGAGCGGGCAGGCGGGGCGCATCCACTACGCCGAGGGGATGCTGCACTATGCGAAACTGGAGCAGCAGTATGCGCTGCAGGAGAGACCGGACCTGACGATCCCGTTCGCAATCCAGCGGCTGACGGTCGGCGGAGCGCAGATTCTGGGAATGCCCGCCGAGATGTTCGTTCAGTACGCCCTCGACTTCGCGGCGCAGGCGAACCAGCCGGTCTTTCCGTTAGCCTACACCAACGGCATTCACGGCTATATGCCGGGCGCGGCGGACTACCCGTACGGCGGCTATGAGGTCAGCTTCGCCAACCGATACTACCATCACCTGATGTTTACGCCCGAATGCGAGCGGCTCATCCGGCAGACGGCGTATGAACTGCTGGGCATCGCAGACCCGGACTGGACGCCTTATACCGTGTGAGGGAGGTTATCGGCGGGGATGCGGGCGAAAGACGAAGTCGGGTTCGGTTCCGTCGGGAACTTTGAACTCTTTGCGGCATTTCGCCCAGGCATCCTCGCTGAAACGGATGTTCGCCAGGACCGCCTTGCGCTGCTCTTCGGTAAGCGTCCTGCCCAGACTGCTCTCCAAGACTGCCAGGCGCGTGTCGGCAGGCGGCTCCGCGGGTGCGGCGGGAGCCTGCGCCTGCGACTCTTCGGTCAGGGCGGCGGCTGCCAGCGCGCCGGTCAGAGACGCGACGGCGATCCTGCCCAGTTCCCGGCGGGATAACGGCGTTGCGGAATCGTCTTGAGGCATGGTCTTCTCCTCCTACCACCGCAGAACCGGCGGGAAGTACTCGGCGATCAACTCCTCGTAGTAGGGGCGCAGCGCGGCGACGTCGGGGCGTTCATGGCTCTTGGTGTAGAGATCGTAGGGATTGAACGCCTGCACCCATGCCAGCATCTCCCGATCCTTTGAGTCGGTCAGATAGTCGTAGTCTCCCTCCCGATGCCAGGGATAGAAGGAGTGGTAGCGGATCATGTAGAGCGCGGGTTCGGGCAGGTAGTCCCTAACGACATGGTAGAGATACTCATCGTGTCCCCAGGAGAGATAGACGTTCTGCAAGCCGCAGTTCTCGGTGTAGATGCCCAGCCGCGTCTGATACTCCGGGTTGCGGTAGTCCGGGTTCTCCGCGAAGTAGTCCGCGAAGACGATCGTCGGCGAGTAGGCGCAGCCGACCGGGAACGTATCGCCCACCACCGCCCACTGCGGCTCTCCCCACAGACAGAGGATCTTGCCCAGATCGTGGATGAGACCGGCGAGAATGAACCAGCGCGGATGACCGTCGCGGCGGATCTGCTCCGCCGTCTGCAGCAGATGCTCCAGCTGGCTCAGGTCGGTGTCGGGGTCGCTGTCGTCCACCAGCGTGTTCAGATACTCCATCGCCTCCCAGACGCCCATGCGCCGCCGATCCAGAGAGAGGTACTCCCTCCGCTTCGCCCGCACGAACTCCAGCGTCTGATGCCGGTGGTTCAGCCGGTAGAAGGCGCGCACACTCGGACGCGCATCCGCCTCGTAGTTGCGAAACTCCTCGCGCCTCTTGTGGGGATTGGTCGCCTGAAACGCCGGTTTGCCGTCGGTTTCGGGGTAGCGGCTCCTGACAAACTCCTCCCACTCCTCCAGGCTTTCGAGCGGCGCGTTCTGCGCGGATGCTGCGGTCTCTTCCATGCGGGTCTCCTCCCCTTTGCCGTCTGGCGCGCGGCACAATATTCCGAGCGATTCGCCTTTCCGCGCCCAGACTCCTTCCTGTCCGCGATCTCTACTCCTCCGGTCGCAGTCTGCGCCAGACGAGCGCCTGTACCTGATCCGAACTGTGCAGCGTCGCGCTCCCGGCGGGGCATTGGAACTCTCCGCCCGCCTCGCGGCGATGCAGCAGTATGACCGCCTCCTCCCGCTGACGCAGTTGATCCGGCGTCAAGCCGTGCCACTCCTCCCCGACGGCGCGCTGCAGCAGAATAAAGAGGCGGTCGTTCATCACAAAGGCGGCGCGCACGCCCTCATGGAGCGCGGAGGCGACAAAGGCGGGAGCGGCAAGGCTGGCGGGACTGTATGCCTGGATCTGGGTCGTGGCGCGCACCTTGCGCGCAAAGTCGGGAGAGAAGAGGCGCAGGACGATCTGCGCCTGCGCGTTCATCTGTCGGGCGGTGAAGCCGACGCTGAGATTGACGGCGTCGTCGCTGGTGGCGGCGATCACGGCGCGCGCCTTCTCGACGTTGGCGGTTTTGAGGGTGTCGGGCAGCCGTGCGTCCCCGATGATCACCTGCGTCCGCTGCATATCGCGCACAGAGCGCACGAACTGTCCGTCCGGGTTGAGTTGCACGGCGACCACCTCCTCCTGCGCTCGCACAAGCTCCTCGACGATCCGGTAGCCGACGTTGCCCAGCCCGACCACCACGATATGTCCCTCCTCCGGGATCCACTGTCGTCCGCCGATCTGCCGGAACCGCGCCGTGATGACGAAGTCGGTGATGATGGTGTAGAGGACGGCGATCGTCGCCGATCCCAGCAGCATCACCAGACAGGTGTAGAGCTTCAGCGGGGCGGAGACGTTTGCCAGACTGATGTCGCCGTAGCTGGCGACCGTCACCATGCTGAGGATAAAGTAGAGCGCGTCCACGAACCGCAGATTCATGGCGTACTGGAAGATGAAGACGTTGAGGATGATGAGGGTGATCAGCGCGAGGAAGACGGCGCGCAGCGGCAGAGAGGTGCTGCGCCACATCTTCTGGACGAACTCGATCATGTGGCGCGGCGCGAGGTGCTGACGCAGGAAGCGTCCGGTGCGCTGCAGGGGGGAGGGCGTATGCGCGGCGCGTCTGCAGGAGGGGAAGCGGCGATCCCAGTCCTCTTTTCTGCCGATCAGCGTTACGTGGTCGCCGGGAGCGAAGCGGGTCTCCGGGTCGGGCGCGATTCGGGGCGATTCGTCCACGCGCTCCAGCATCAGGGTGACAAACTGCCAGTCCGCGATCTGTCGCGCGGTCTTTCCGTCCAGCGCGTCCCCCTCCCGCACCATCAGGCTGCGTATCAGATAGAGGACGCCGTTCTGCTGAAACGCGCAGAGCGCCTCTTCGCTGAGCGCGGCGACGGCGAACGAGGGGGCGGAGAGGGCGGAGGTTGCGAGGACGCGGCGCAGTTCAAACCCCGACTCCATCTGCCGCGCCAGGTTCTGGTCGAAGAGGCGCATCACGATGGGCAGGTCGGCGCGCTGCTGGCGGGCGTCGAAGGCGATCTCGATGTTGATCAGGTCCTGATCGGTGGCGATGATCAGGGCGCGGGCATGCTGAAGACCCGCCTGCGCCAGCAGGCGTTCATCGCGGGCGTCGCCCTGGATCAGGTCAATGCCCTCCTCCTCCCCGATACGCTTCCACTCTTCGCGCTGTCCCAGCGTGATGACGGTTACCGGCAAGCCCAGCCGCCACAGCAGCCGGACGATCCGGTAACCGACGTTTCCCATGCCGCAGACGATATAGTGATCGGTCATAGATAGGTGAGGAAGAGCGCGTTATTTCGAGATGCCTTTCTGTCTCTCACCTCTATTATAGCCCGCACGGAGCACAGCCCTCTTTCAGTAATGAAAATGGCTGTGTCAATTTCGGTTTTTCGGTCTTACGCCGCTGACTCCATAACGGCTCTCCCCGTTGATCTGTATGACGCCACTCGACAGGCAGGGGCGGGCGTGTTATAATGCCGTCGCTGCGCGTCTTTCGCGCGCCGACGTTTCGGGTTCAGAGCGGGAGGGGAGCATGACACAGGTCAGGACATCGGGCGGCAACAGCGGCAGGCGTTTTCGACTGATTCTGCGCGAGGGCGGCGTTGCCCGCGAGATGGGGGGCGAGGAGTCCACCGTCGGCGTGCAGATTGTGGACAAGATCTTTACCGAGGCGCTGGATGCGGGCGCGTCGGACATTCACCTGCAGCCGGAGCGCGCCAATACCCGCATCCGCCTGCGGATAGACGGCGTGATGCATCAGCTGGGCAACTACTCTAACGAGTACGCCCCGAATGTGCTGGCGCGCATTAAACTGGCTGCCGGCATGCACATTGACGAGCGGCGCGAGCCGCAGGACGGGCGCATAGATATGGAGTATCAGGCGCGGCGGTTCAGCGCGCGCGTCTCGGTGCTGCCCTCCCTCAACGGCGAAAAGGTCGTCATCCGACTGCTGGACCCAGCGAACGTCCGGATCAATCTGGAGAATCTGGGGATGCCGCCGGACATCCTTCAGAAGTGGAGCCGCGCCATCCAGACCCCCTACGGCATGATTGTCGTTACCGGACCGACCGGCTCCGGGAAGACCTCCACGCTCTACGCCTCCATCAACCGACTGGATCGGGTCAAGCGCAACATCGTCACCGTCGAAGACCCCATCGAGTATGAGTTTCAGGACAACATCACGCAGGTGCAGGTTACCGAGCGGATGACCTTTCCCCGCGTGATGCGCTCCTTCCTGCGGCAGGACCCGGATGTGATGATGGTGGGCGAGATGCGCGACCCCGAATCGCTCTCGATCGGCATTCAAGCCAGCCTGACCGGGCACCTCGTGCTGACCACGCTCCACACCAACAACGCGGTGGAGACGCTGGGACGCATGATGGACATGGGGGGCGAACCCTATCTGATCGCCTCGACGGTGGTGGCGATTCTCGGTCAGCGTCTGGTGCGGGTGATCTGCTCGCAGTGCAAGCGCGTCTATCAGCCCAGCGATGAGGAGCTGTACGCGCTGAACCTCAGCCGGGAGGAGGCGAACCGGCAGACCTTCTATCACGGCGCGGGCTGTGATAGCTGCCGGCATACCGGCTATAAGGGGCGGACCGGCGTCTTTGAACTGCTGATGAACACGCATGAGATCCGCGAACTGATCACCCGGCGCGCCCCCCTGATGGACCTGTTCGAGGCGGCGCGCGATCAGGGGATGCGCACCATGATCGAAGACGGCATGGACAAGATCCGCCGGGGCATCACCACGCCCGCCGAAGTGATCCATGCCGTCTATACCTCCATCCTGCGCGAGACGCTGGAAGAGGAGGAGGCTTCGGAGGACGAGGGGGTCGAATGGAAGCCGACGCCGGAAGATGAGGAAGCGAAGTAGACCGTGACGGATGAGAAGCCTCATGTGGTGATCGTTGGCGGCGGCTTTGGAGGGCTGGAGGCGGCGCGAGGTCTTCGGAAGGCGCATGCGCGCGTCACCCTCATTGATCGCACGAACCACCATCTCTTTCAGCCGCTGCTCTATCAGGTGGCGATGGCGGGACTCTCTCCGGCGGATATCGCCGCCCCGATCCGCAATCTCCTGCGCAGGCAGCGCAACACGACGGTGCTGATGGGGGAGGTTGTCGGCGTGGACGCCAACGCCCGGCGGGTGCTCCTCGCCGACACCGCTCTCTCCTACGACTACCTGATCCTGGCGACCGGCGCGCGCCACAGCTACTTCGGGCGCGATGAGTGGGAGCCGCACGCCCCCGGCTTGAAGACCCTCGCGGACGCGACCGCCATCCGCCGCCGGATCCTGACGGCGTTCGAGCGGGCGGAGGCGGAAGACGACCCGGAAAAACGCGCGGCGCAGATGACCTTCGTGGTGGTGGGCGGCGGTCCGACAGGCGTGGAGATGGCGGGCGCGCTGGCGGAGCTGGCGCGCCATTCGATGGCGGAGGATTTTCGCCGCATTGATCCGACCGCCGCCCGGATCATTCTGCTGGAAGCCGGACCGCGCCTGCTCTCCGCCTTCTCCGAAAACCTGTCCGCGAAGGCGCAAGCCGCGCTGGAGCGGATGGGCGTGGAGGTGCGGGTCGGCGCGCGGGTAGAGGCGGTGGACGGGGAGAGCGTGACGGCGCAGGGCGAGCGTATCCCGACGGGAGTGGTGATCTGGGCGGCGGGGGTCGCCGCGTCGCCCGTCGGAAAGTGGCTGGGCGCAGAGACCGACCGCAACGGTCGGGTGAAGGTGGCGGAGGACCTGTCGGTTCCCGGACATCCCGAGATCTTTGTGATCGGCGACGCGGCGCTGCGCGAACAGGACGGCAAGCCGCTTCCGGGCGTGGCGCAGGTGGCGATACAGGGCGGCAAGTATGTGGCGGGGGTGATCCGCGCCCGTCTGGAGGGCAGACCCGCGCCTCCGCCGTTTCGCTATCGCGACCGGGGCAATATGGCGACGGTTGGACGCTCCTTCGCCATCGCAGAGGTGGGGCGATTCCGGTTGAGCGGCTTTTTCGCCTGGCTGATGTGGCTCATCATCCATATCTACTATCTGATTGATTTCGAGAACCGGCTTCTGGTGCTGACGCAGTGGGCATGGGCGTACTTCACCTACAGCCGGAGCGCGCGGCTCATCCTTCCCGACTGCGACCGGGACGCAGGATCGCCTCCGGAGACGAGGTCGAAGGAGAGGTCTGCCTGAGATGGAGTTTTTTCAGGGGATCAGGCTGGTGCTGAGCGTTCCGCGCCTCTGGAGCTACTGCTGGAAGCCGCTGCTGGCGGCGCTGGCGGTCTATGTGGCGCTGGGGGCGGGTGTCTGGCTGCTGGTCGTGCCGCTGCTGATCCGGCGGCTGCCGTGGGGCAGCGGCGCGGAGTGGCTCGCGGGAATTCTGGTCTCCCTCCTGATCCTTGCGCTGTGGCTGCTGCTCTTCTCCTACGCCTTTGTGCTGCTCTCCAGTCTCTTTTCCAGTTTTCTGTGGGATCGTCTGACGGAGCAGGTGGAGATACTGGACGGCGGCGGCGCGCCGGCGGTTCCGCTCCCGCGCTCCGCCCTGATCCTGGACGCTCTGAAGCGGCTTGCGCTGGCTCTATGCGTCGGAATGCTGGCGTTCGGCTGCGCGTTCGTGACCGGTCCGTTCGCGCCTCTGCTGGCAGCCGCGCTGCTGGGCCTGCTGGACTTCACCGCTCCGGCATATTTGCGGCGGGGGAGAACGCTCGGCGCGCAGTGGTCTCGCGTCTTCCGGCGGAGCAGTCTGGGATTTGCGCTGACGGCGGGGCTGCTGAGTCTGCTGCCGGTGGTGAATGTGCTGCTGCTGCCCGGACTGGTCGCCGGGGGGACTCTGCTGACGCGGAGGCTGGAGGCGGAGGAGACTGCCGCGCGCGGATGAGGCGCAGGAGAGGGAGAGCGCGGCTCGGCACACAACACAGAAGGGCAGGCTGCGCTGCCTGCCCTCAGGTGGAATGGTTCATCGCTTTCCCATCTCTTATGCATCTCTTATGCGGTATGTTCGGGGATGCTGTAGCGCCGCCCGACGGTCGGGTAGAGATCGAAAAACGCCCGATGCGGCAGGGTGTAGATGACAGTTCCATCCTCCGCAAAGCGCCGCTCGGCGTTTCGATCCAGAAACGCCAGCTGACGGAACGAGACGTTCACCCGATAAGGGGTCGGCATACACGGAAACTCCAGCATCACGCTTGCCAGATGGCTGTTCATGTTGGCTTTCCTTTCTCTCTTGAGCAGTTGCATAACGTCATCTCTCTACATCAAACAACGGTTGTATCCCGGGAGCGGTTCCCGTTTTTTACCGGACGAACGAACAAAACTGCGCGGCAGATTTGCTGCCCCTCCTGTTGCTCGATCTACCCGTGTTAGACGTATCGGATGCCCCTCTGTTACACTCATTTCTCCTACGAGACAGGCGGAAATCGGGCGTCACGAAGGTTTGCGAGATCGGGTGTGACTTTCCTCACACAGGAAGGTCTTTCCATCCTGCGCCGGTATTTTCACCTGTGATTGTGAAGGCGGGTACAATAGTTTCCATGGATGAGGGAGTGGTGAAACGGTGTGGCTGACCCGACTGGCGATTACGCGACCGGTGGTGATCTGGATGACGCTGGTTGCGCTTGCCATCCTCGGCATCGTCTCCTATCTGCGGCTGCCGGCGGAGCTGAATCCCCGCGTGGATATCCCGACCCTGGTGGTGACGACGATCTATCCCGGCGCCGGACCGCAGGAGATCGAATCGCTCGTTACGCGCCCTCTGGAAGACGCCGTCGGCGCGGTCAATCATGTCAACGATGTCTTCTCCAGTTCACAGGAGTCGGTCTCCATCATCAGCATGGACTTCACGGTGGGAACCGACCTCGACCGCGCCCTCGCCGCCGTGCGGGAGAAGGCGGAGGCGGCGCGCGCTCAGCTTCCTCCCGGCGCCTTCGCCCCCATGGTCGCCAAACTCGACATCAACGCGCAGCCGATCCTCTATCTGGCGTTTTCCAGTTCCGATGCGGCAGGCTCTCTGCGCGAGATCGTGGACGCCCGCCTGAAACCGAGACTGGCGCGGGTGGCGGGGGTCGGCGCGATCACGGTGACGGGCGGCAGCCAGCGCGAGATTCGCGTTCGAGTGGAAGCGGCGCGTCTGGAGCAGTACGGGCTGACGATGGAGGATGTGGTGAACGCGGTTCGAGGAGCCAACCGCAACATCCCGGCGGGAAGCATCGTGCAGGGAGACCGCGACATCGGCGTGCGCACGCTCGGCGCCTTCGCCCGTCTGGAGGATATTCGCTCGGCGCAGATCCTCTCCCTGCGGCTGATGGCTTCGGACTTTATACCCGCGCTCCCGTTTCCTTACGCGGGCGCGTCGCGTCCCTCCACGCCCGCGCCTCTGACCGTCGGGGATGTGGCGACCGTCACCGATACCTTCGTCGAGCCGACCACGCTGACCCGGGTCAACGGACGGGAGAGCGTCGGACTCGTGGTGATGAAGACCGCCGACGCCAACACGATCGCGGTGGCGGACGCCGTCCAACGGGAGCTGGAGCGGTTTCGCAGCCAGCTGCCTCCTGGCACGCAGGTATTCACCTCGCGCGATGAATCGGTGGTGGTGCGCGATGCGCTGGAGGATGTGAACTTCACGCTGGTTCTGGGGGCGATGCTGGCGATGGGGGTCGTCTTCCTCTTTCTGCACAATCTGCGCGGCACGATCATTGTGGCGATCTCTCTGCCCGCCTGTCTGGTGGCGACCTATCTGGTGATGTTCTTCGCCGGGTTCACGCTCAACCAGATGACCCTGCTCGCGCTCTCTCTGTCGGTGGGGATACTGGTGGACGACAGCATCGTCGTCCTGGAGAGCATCACGCGCCATCTGGGACGGGGCGAGGAGCCGGAGGAGGCGGCGTACAACGGACGCACGGAGATCGGCTTTGCCAGCATCACCCTGACGCTGTCGGATGTGGTGGTCTTTCTGCCGATTGCGTTCATGGGCGGCATTGTGGGGGCGTTCTTCCGGCAGTTTGGCTTGACAGTGGCGACGGCGACGCTGTTTTCGCTGCTGGTCTCGTTCACGGTAACGCCGAGCCTGGCGTCGCGCTGGTATCGGCGCGGCGAGAACCTGGAGGCGGGGCAGGGGATATTCGCGCCGCTGGAGCGTCTCTACCGGCAGATGGAGGAGTGGTATCGCGCCGCGCTGCGCCGGGCGTTGCGGAATCGGTGGTGGGTGATCGCCGCAAGCGCGACCGGGCTGGCGTCCGCGCTGCTGGTCAGTCTGCCCTCAATCGGCACGGAGTTTCTGCCCGCCAGCGATCAGGGGCAGATCGCCATCACGGTGGAACTTCCTCCCGAAGCCTCGTTAGCCAGCACCGACCGCATGGCGCGCGAGATCGAGCGGCGGCTGGCGGATGTGCCGGATGTGAACAACTACGTGACCAACGTCGGCGAAATCCTGAGCGGGTTCGGCGCGATCCCGCAGCGCGGCTCGCAGTTCGCACAGATCAATGTACGGCTGGAGAATCGCCCCGACCTGCTCCGACAGCTTCTGACCTTTGGAGGCGATCCGGGAGGAACCCGCAAACGAACAGACAACGCGGTGGCGGAGGAGATTCGGAAGCGTCTGAAGGATATTCCCGGCGCGCGCATCGTGGTCAGTCCGGTGCGCACGGTCGCCAACGTCGGACCGGCGGTGCAGCTGCAGCTTCGCGGGCAGAATCTGGACGAACTGGCGCGGGCGGGGCAGCAGATACGGGATCGGATGGCGCAGATGCCGGGGCTGCTCGATCCCGATCTGTCGCTGCGTACCGGCAAGCCGGAGGTGCAGGTGCGGATAGATCGCGCAAAAGCCTCCGCGCTGGGCGTGCCGCCGGCGTCGGCGGGGCTGAATCTGCGGTATGCGCTGGAGGGAGACGCCGATTCGACCTTCGTGGAGAATGGACGCGAATATCCGATCCGCATCCAGCTGGCGGGCATAGACCGCAACGAGCCGGGCGATCTGGGAAATCTGACGGTCGGCTATGCCGGCAGGCGCGCCGTCACGCTGCGCGAGGTGGCGACGCTCAGTCCGGGCAGCGGTCCGGCGGGCATCGAGCGGGTCAACGGGCAGCGCATGGTCGTCGTAACGGCAAACCTCGCCGAAGGCTATCCGCTGGGCAGCGCGCAGGCGGACATCGCGAAGATCCTGGCGCAGGTTCCGATGGAGGGGATCGAGACCGCCTACGGCGGAGAGGCGGAGGCGTTGGAGGAGAACGCGCTCTATTTCGGGCTGGCGCTGGGGCTGGCGGTGGTGCTGGTCTATCTGGTAATGGCGTCGCTGTTCAACTCGCTGCTGAACCCGTTCGTGATCATGTTCACGCTGCCGATGGCGCTGACCGGCGCGCTGGGCGCGCTGGCGCTGACCGGCGAGTCGCTGTCGCTAGTGGCGATGATCGGCGTCATTATGCTGACCGGGCTGATGGGGCGCAACGCGATTCTGCTGATAGACTATACCGCCACGCTGCGCGCGCGCGGCTATGCCCGCAATGAGGCGGTGGTGGAGGCATGCGCGACGCGCCTGCGCCCGATCCTGATGACGACGCTCGCCACGATCTTCGGAATGCTGCCGGTGGCGCTGCGGTTCGGGAGAGCGGCGGAACTGCGCGCGCCGATGGCGATTGTGGTGATCGGCGGACTGCTGGTCTCGACGCTGTTGACGATGGTGGTGATCCCGTCGCTCTACACGCTGTTTGACGACCTGCAGCAGCGGATGGCGGGACGCGCCGGAGCGCGGCGCAGGGAGCGCGACGCTACGGCGGGATGAGCGGGCAGGAGGGGGAAGGAAGCAGATGGGGGACTTTACGCTGACGTTTTCTTCGGCGGCGGCGCTGGGGCGGATGATCCGGCGGCGCGAGATCTCATCGGTGGAGCTGACGAAGATCTATCTGTCGCAGCTGGAGGATCGGGGGCGCGAACTGAATGCCGTCGCGGAGTTGACCCGTGATCTGGCGTTAAAGCAGGCGGCGCAGGCGGATCGTGAAATCAGAGCGGGAAAGCCGCGCAGTCCGCTGCACGGCGTTCCCTACGGCGCGAAGGACCTGCTGGCGACAAAGGGCATTCCGACACAGTGGGGATCGCCCGCGCACAGGGGGCAGGTTTTCCCCTACGATGCGACGGTCATCGTCCGGCTGCGCGAGGCGGGGGCGGTGCTGGCGGCGAAGCTGGCGATGATCGAACTGGCGGGCGGCGGAGGCTATGAGTTCGCCTCGGCGAGTCTGCACGGACCCTGCCTCAATCCCTGGGATAAGACGCGCTGGGCGGGCGGCTCCTCCAGCGGCTCCGGGGCGGCGGTCGGCGCGGGAACGGTCGGGTTCGCCATCGGAACGGAGACTTGGGGATCCATCACCGTTCCGGCGGCGTTCTGCAACGTCTGCGGACTGCGCCCGACCTACGGGCGGGTCTCGCGCTACGGCGCGATGGCGCTCTCCTGGACGATGGACAAGATCGGACCGATGGCGCGCTCGGCGGAGGACTGCGGGCTGATTCTGGCGGCGATTGCCGGTCCCGATCCGCGCGATCCCTCCTGCGCTCCCGGCAGGTTCGTCTTTCAGCCGCGCGCATTTGCCGGGCGAAAACTGCGTCTGGGCGTCCTGCCGACCGACTTCAAGGCGAATAAGGCTCCGGAGGCGGAGAAGAGCTTTCAGGAGGCGCTACAGGTCTTTCGGAAGCTGGGGCACTCGGTCGGTGAGGCAAAGCTGCCCGGATTCCCCTATGAGACGGCGGCGGGAACGATCATCGAGGTGGAGGGGGCGTCCGCCTTTGAGGAGCTGATCCGCAGTCCCCGGCTGGAACTGCTGGCGGACCGATCACAGCAGGCGGGGCTGCTTGCCGGGCTTGTAACGCCGGGAGCGGACTACCTGCGCGCCATGCGGATCCGGAAGATGGCGGGACCGGTCGCCGTCCGGATTTTCGAGAAGTTCGATGCGCTGATCGCGCCGACGCTGCTGCAGGTCGCTCCTCCGGCGGATAAGAGCCTCAACGAAAGCTGGGTCGGGATGGGCGGAAACGGCGGTCCGGGCAACCTGCTGGGATGGCCCAGCCTCTCCATCCCGATGCGTCCGGGGAAGGAGAACCTGCCTCTGGGACTGGAGATGATCGGCGCGCCGTTTCAGGAGATGACCCTGATCGCGCTCGGCATGGCGTTTCAGCGCGAGACCGAGTGGCATCGCCGCACGCCTCCGGCGTTCTGACGATCGGGCGGCTCAGGCGCGCCGTCCCTGATGTTTGCGGATACAGTCGAGCAGCATCAGGATACTGCGCTCTGCGATGGAGTAGAGGATGTAGTTGCCGTCGCGTCTGGCGGTGAGGACGCCCTGATCTTTGAGGATGCGAAGCTGCTGGCTGACGACCGCCTGCTCCGCCTCGCACGCCGCCACGATCTGCGAGACTGTGCGCGGTCCGTCCTCATGCTGCAGATAGTCCAGGATGCGCAGGCGAAGAGGATGCGCCGCGTTGCGAATGATCGGCGCGACGCGCTCCAGCACCTCCATTGAGATCAAAGGGTCCTCTGTTCGCATCGGCATCTCCTTAACGCTATGATATATCAGGGAATATATATATGTCAAGTATATGAAAAACGTGCTGCGTTTGCGTCGTCGGTAGCATCAGGAGACGCCTGCGCGATGGCTTCGCTGCGTCTGAGGGCATGCTGCGTGTGACTGGGACGGTAGCGCCTATCGGATTGTCTTTGCGAGGGAGGCGCAGCGACCCCCTCTGTCCTTGCGAGGGAGCGTGAGCGACCGAAGCAATCTCCCGCGTTCCGGCAGGTGGAAGATCGCTTCGCTTCGCTCGCAATGACAGGGCAGGGTCCAGTAACACATAACTGCCGCAGCAGAGGCGAAAAAAACGCCGGCGCGGGTTCTCCGCGCCGGTGATTAGCCGTATAATAACGGAAGAAACTGTCTGAACTGTGTCAGGTTCGCCTGACAGGGAAGCGTAAAAGACCCGTCTCATGCTCTGGACCGTTCTATTTTTGATCGCGATGACCTGCGTGCGGATGAGCCTTTCGATCGCGGAGCGATGCGCCGAAAAGCCCCATCCGAACCTGCGTACGACCGGCGAGATCCTGGAGTCGTTTATCATCGCGGTCGTCATCGTCTTTCTGGTGATCCGCCCCTTTCTGGTTCAGACCTTCTACATTCCCTCACACTCCATGACCCCGACGCTCCAGCTGGATGACCGCATTCTGGTCAACAAGCTGAGCTACCGTTTCAGCGCGCCGCAGCGCAATGAGGTGGTTGTATTCAACGCTCCGAAGGAGGCGACGTTCGGCGACGACTCGCCGGAAGATGAGACCTTCGTGAAGCGCGTCGTCGCGCTGGAGGGAGAGGTGGTGGAGGTCCATAACGGCAGGGTCTACGTGAACAATCACGCGCTCAACGAGCCGTTCCTGCAGGAGCCGATAGACTACGATATGCCGCCGATGGTCGTGCCGCCGGGAAAGCTGTTCGTTCTGGGAGATAACCGCAACCACAGCAACGACAGCCATCGGTGGGGAATGCTGGATCGAAACCGGCTGGTCGGCAGAGCCGTGCTGATCTTCTGGCCCCCCTCGCGGTTCGGTCAGATTCGTTAAGAGATGTTACGCGGAGCGTGTAACCCTGCTCTCTCTGCTGTCGAAATATCGCCTCAGGAGAACCCTGCGCTGCCATGACCGCCATTCTCGTCGAAAATCTGGTGAAGACCTACAACGGCGTCCGCGCGGTGGACGGCGTCAGCTTCACGGTGGAGAAGGGGGAGATCTTCGGCTTGCTGGGTCCCAACGGCGCGGGGAAGACCACCACCGTGGAGATCCTGGAGGGTCTGCGCGCGGCGGATTCCGGACGCGCCGAAGTGCTGGGCATGGACATGCGCCGGGACGGCAGCCGGATCAAGCAGTGCGTCGGCGTCACCCTGCAGACCGCGACCCTGATGCCCAATCTGACCGCCCGGGAGCTGCTCGATCTGTTCGGCAGCTTCTATCCCCGCTCCCTTTCTCCCGACGACCTGCTGGCGCGTCTGGGACTGGAGGAGAAGCGAAACGCCCGGGTGCAGACGCTCTCCGGCGGGCAGCAGCAGCGCCTGGCAGTCGCCCTCGCGCTCATCAACGACCCCGAACTGGTCTTTCTCGACGAGCCGACGACCGGACTGGATCCGCAGGCGCGCCGCAGTCTGTGGGAGGTGATCGGCGATATGCACCGCGTCGGGAAGACCGTCTTCCTGACGACGCACTACATGGAGGAGGCGGAGCGGCTGTGCGACCGGATCGCCATCATGGATCACGGGCGCATTCTGGCGATGGACACGCCCCGCGGTCTGGTGCAGGCGCAGTTCACCGAGCGCGCCATTCAGTTCACGATTCCGGAGGGGGTGGATCCCGCGCTCTTTGCGCAGGTTCCGGGAGTTCTGCGGATTGTGACCGAGAACGGCGATGTGGTGCTCTATTCGGAGACGGTGCAGAGGACGCTGAGCAGCCTGATGGAGTGGGCGGCGGCGCAGAAAATGGAACTGGATGATATTCACCTGCGGCGGGCGACGCTGGAGGATGTCTTCATCAAGCTGACAGGTCGGAGAATACGCGATTGACCGCCTTTTTGAAAATGACGCAAGCCGGACTGAAGTCGTTCCTGCGGGACCGATCCGGGCTTTTCTGGAGCTTCTTTTTCCCTGTCTTCTTCATCGTGATCTTTGGCTCCGTCTTCGGACGCGCGGGCAATCGAGATCAGAGCCTGCGCTTTCAGATCGGGCTGGTAACGACCGGGCTGCCGATAGACGCCGCCTGGATCCCCGATGTGTTCAAAAAGGTTCCGGTCTTCACGGTGCATGAGGGCGCGCTGGAGGCGGAGAAGCGCGCGCTGATCCGGGGCGACCGACGGGCGGTGGTGGTCTTCCCGCCCGACCTGATAGATCATATTCAGATCGGTCAGCCCGCCGAAATTCAGGTCTACTACGATCCGGCGCAGGAGCAGACCTCCCGGACGGTGGTCGGGATCGTCGAACAGGTGCTGGCGGGCATAGACAAAGGGTTGAGCGGCTCCCCAACCCTGCTGCAGGTCAGGCAGATGCCGGTAGCGCCGGACGGAGCGCGGGAGCTGAACCTGCGCGGCATAGACTACCTGCTGCCGGGCATCCTCGCCATGACGATCATGCAGCTTGGTCTGTTTACCGCCATCCCGATCATCAACATGCGCGAGAAGGGGATTCTCAAACGTCTGCGCGCCACGCCCCTGCCGCGCTCGACGCTGGTAACCAGTCAGATCGCGCAGCGGCTCGTGATCGGGGTGATCCAGACCTTCACGATCATCGCCATCGGGATGTTTCTCTACCGTTTCCGCGTCTCCGGCTCGTGGCTGGCGCTGATGGGGGTGGTGGTGCTGGGCGTGCTGACCTTCATCTGCATCGGGGCGATCCTCGCCAGCATCGCCCGCACGCAGGAGAGCGGGGTCTCGCTGGTGCAGCTGGTGAACCTGCCGATGATGTTCCTCTCCGGACTGTTTATTCCAATGGAGTTCATTCCCCGCTATCTGCTGCCCGTCTCGCAGGCGCTGCCGGCGACCTATCTGGCGGACGCTCTGCGTGCCATCATGCTCAGCGCGCCCTCCGCGCACTCGCTCACGACCGATCTGGCGGTGATCGTCGCATGGCTGCTGGGCAGTCTGTTTCTGGCGGCGCGGCTCTTCCGGTGGGAGTGAGCGGCGCGCTCTGCGCCTGTCGCCGGGTCTTTACAAACCTCCGGACTCTGGTTATAATGACCCTCTAGCCGTTACCTCTCCGAAAGCAGCGTCGCTCTCTTTCGTCTGTTCGACGGTGTCACCGACCGACGCCCGTCCGCCTGCCTTCTATCTGTTTTTTCAGGGGAGAACTGACGCCGGTATGGGGCTTTGCGACGACTATCAGACCGAAGGTTTCTATGATGAGATGTTTGCCGCCGACGGCACGCCGCGACCGCACTACGAACCGCTCTATCGCACGCTGCAGGGGATGCGGGTGGAGGAGTTTCAGGCGCGCTGCGAACTGGCGGAGCTGACCCTTATTCATCAGGGCATCACCTTCACCGTCTACGGCGATGAGCGGGGCATCGAGAAGCCGTTCCCGCTCGATCTCATTCCCCGGATCGTTCCCGCGCACGAGTGGGAGCATATCGAACGGGGGCTGACTCAGCGGGTACGCGCGCTCAATCTGTTTCTGCAGGATGTCTATCACGACCAGAAGATCTGCCGGGACGGAGTCATCCCGCGCGAACTGGTCGTCAACGCCGCGCACTATCGCCGCGAGTTTCAGGGCGCGCGCGTGCCGCACGACATCTACGTGCATATCTGCGGAACCGATCTGGTGCGTGACCGCGACGGAACCTACCGCGTTCTGGAGGACAACTGCCGCACGCCCTCCGGCGTCTCTTACATGCTGGAGAGCCGCCTGATCCTGATGCGCGTCTTCCCGACGCTCTTCCGGCAGAACGCCGTGCGTCCCATAGATCACTACACTACGCTGCTGCTGGAGAACCTGCGCGAACTGGCTCCCCCCGACCGCCACGATCCGACCGTCGCGCTGCTGACGCCCGGCGTCTACAACAGCGCCTATTTCGAGCACAGCTTTCTGGCGCAGCAGATGGGCATCGAACTGGTCGAAGGGCGCGATCTGTTTGTCAACGAGAATATGGTCTACATGAAGACCACGCGCGGACCGCAACGGGTGGATGTGCTCTACCGGCGGGTGGATGACGACTTTCTCGATCCGGTCACCTTCCGCCCCGACTCAGCGCTGGGCGTTCCGGGACTGGTCAACGCCTACCGCGCAGGCAATATCGGGCTGGCGAACGGGATCGGCACGGGCGTCGCCGACGATAAGGTGATCTACGCCTATGTCCCGAAGATGATCGAGTACTATCTGGCAGAAAGCCCCGTCCTGCCCAACGTCGAGACCTATCTCGCCTGGAGACCGGACGACCTGAAGTATATCGTGGAGCATATAGATCAGATGGTGGTCAAAGCCGCCAACGAGTCGGGCGGCTACGGAATGCTGATCGGACCGCAGGCGAGCCGCGCCGAATGCCGCGAATTCGCGGAGAAGATCAAAGCCGATCCCCGCAACTATATCGCGCAGCCGCTGGTTGCCCTGTCGCGCTGCCCCTGTTTTGTGGACGGAAGGCTGGAGGGGCGTCATGTGGACCTGCGCCCCTACGTGCTCTGCGGGAAGGAGATACGGGTGGTTCCGGGCGGTCTGACCCGCGTGGCGCTGCGGCGAGGCTCCTATGTGGTCAACTCCTCGCAGGGCGGCGGCAGCAAGGACACCTGGGTGCTGCGCAACGGCGGCGAGGAGGAGGGGGCGTCCGCGATGCAGCAGGCGATGCCGCGCGCTGGAGGCGCGATGTCGCAGTCGCAGAGAGGGCGGGCGTCTTCGCCCCGGACAGGAGGCGCGCCATGTTAAGCCGGGACGCCGACTCCTGCTTCTGGATCGGACGCTATATCGAGCGCGCCGAAGCGACGGCGCGGATGATTGATGTGCACTATCACTTCCGGCTGGAGAGCGCGTGGCTGAGCGAGCCGATGCGCTGGAGCTCCATCCTCTCCATCTCCGGCGATCTGGAGGAGTATCAGTTGCGTTACGCCGATGAGGATGAGCGCACCATCATTCAGTTCTTCGTCTTCGATACGACCAACTACAACTCGATTCTCTCCTGCATTCGCGCCGCCCGCGAGAACGCCCGCGCCATCCGAGAGCAGATCTCCTCGGAGATGTGGCAGTGCATCAACACCACCTACCTCGATCTGCGCGAATGGAGCGTGGAGCGGGTCTATGAGCGTTCGCCGCACTCCTTCTTCCAGTGGGTCAAGGACGCCTCGCATCTGTTTCAGGGGATCGCAAACCGCACGCTGATGATGGGGGAGAGCCGGGACTTTCTGGACGCGGGGCGGTTTCTGGAGCGCGCCGGTCAGACTGCGCGCATTCTGGATGTGCGCTATCACGACCTGATGAGGCTGGCGGAGGAGACCAACTCCCGGGCGCAGACGCCTGCCGGCGCGGAGGAGATCGTCAATGTGCACGGCTGGATTGCGCTGCTCAAGTCGGTCGGGGCGTATGAGGCGTACCGCAAGACCTTCCATGAAGGGGTGACCCCAGCGCGCGTGGCGGCGTTTCTGATCCTCAATCCCAGCTTCCCGGCGTCGGTGCGGCACAGCATCGGGCGGGTGGAGGGCTGTCTGCGGCGGATCAGCGGCAACCGCGAACCGACTCCCTCCAATGCGGCGGAACGCGCCGTCGGCAGGCTCTACAGCGAGCTGACCTACCTGACCCCGGATGAGATGATCGCCCGCGAACTGCATCTCTTTCTGGGGCATCTGCAGGCGCAGTGTAACGAGATCGGAAGCGCCATTGCCGCAACCTATCTGCAGTACTGACCCGCGCGGCAAGCCGGAGAGGATCTGCCGGGAAAACATGTCGGTTCGGGACCACGCCGCCCGATACTGGGAACCGCGTCGTCATCATCGGCTCTACTATGCTCCTGCGCGTTCATCATAAAACGACCTATCGCTACTCCGCGCCGGTAACGGAGAGCCATAACGAGGTGCGTCTGCATCCCCTCACGGATGAGGATCAGACGCGCCTGGAGTTTCAGTTGACCCTGTCGCCTCCGGCGCGCGTCTTCTCCTATGAGCAGCCAGGCGGCATCGTCAGCCACTTCAATATCCATGTCCCGCATACCGAACTGGTGATCCTGGCGGAGTCGCTGGTGCAGACCTACCGCCACGACCCGTTCGAGCGGCTCAACTGGGTGGAGGACGACTGGGGCTTCTATGCGCGGGAGGATATCCGCCAGCGCTACGCCGAGTACCTGGCGCCGACCCGCGCCGTGCCGTTTCATCCGGAACTGGAACGGATTGCGCAGCTCACGCGGCGGCAGGCGGGGGTCAGCGCCGCCTCCTTTCTCTACACCCTGACCCGGCTGCTGCACCGTCTGCTAGAGTACAAGCCTGGCGCAACCCATGTGCATACCACGCTGGAGCAGTTTCTGGAGAACCCGCGGGGAGTCTGTCAGGATTTCGCGCACCTGATGCTGGCGGTCTGCCGCCGCGAGGGGATACCCGCTCGCTACGTCTGCGGCTATCTCTACGGAGGATACGAGACGCTGGAGATCCGCGGGCAGCAGGCGTCGCACGCCTGGATCGAGTGCCTGATGCCGGGGGAGCGGTGGTGCGGCTTCGATCCGACCAACAGCCTGCTGGTAAACGACTACTACGTCAAGGCGTTCGTCGGACGCGACTACTCCGACGTGACCCCGACACGCGGCGTCTACCGCGGACCTGCTCATCACGAGTTGACCGTGGAGGTGGACGTGAAGGATGCGGAGCGCGAAGCGGACCGCCGGTGAAACGGCGCCGATGAAACCGATGTGGCGGAAGCCGCGTATAAAACAGCAGCATCGTGCGCGCAGAGTGTGAACCGCCCCTCTCTGCGCGGAAGACGCGCCGCTATTTCACCGCCTCTCCGGCAGATATCGGACCGGCAAGGAGCAGGAAACAGGCTATGGTCGCGATACAGGGCACGCTGCGCGCGGACCGACGCACCAAAGAACTGGTGAAGCGACTGCGTCCGGGCGATATCGCCGTCATCCATCACACCGATCTGGACGCGACGGCGGCGCGCGCTCTGCTGGACTGCCGGGTCGGCGCGGTCGTCAATGCGGTTCCCTCCGTCTCCGGACGTTACCCCAATCGCGGTCCTGGGCTGCTGCTGGACGCCGGCATTCCGCTGCTGGACGCCGTCGGCGAGGAGTTTTTTGAGCAGGCGTGCCGGAAGGAGGGCAGCGCGGCGATGCTGGAGGGCGATCGGATCCGTCTGGCGGACGGAACCTGCGCGACCGGGCATCGCCTGTCGCAGGAGAGCCTCGCCTCGCAGCTGGAGCCGGCGCGCGCCAACCTCAGCCGTGAACTGGACGCCTTCGCCCGCAATACGCTGGAGTATCTGGTTGAAGAGAAGTCGCTGCTGCTCGACCCGGTGGACGTTCCCGAAATTTCGGTCCCGATGCAGGGACGGCATGTGCTGGTGGTGGTGCGCGGAGAGGGTTTCAAGGAAGATCTGCGCGCGATCGAGCCGTATCTGCGCGATGTGCGCCCGGTGCTGATCGGGGTGGACGGCGGGGCGGATGCGCTGCTGGAGGTGGGGCTGAAGCCGCACCTGATTATCGGAGATATGGACAGCGTCAGCGATGCTGCGCTGCGCTGCGGCGCGGAGCTGATCGTGCACGGCTACACGCATGGAAATCGCGAAGCGCCCGGTCTGGCGCGCATTCAGAAGCTGGGACTGTCGGCAAAGGTCTTCTACGCGCCGGGAACCAGCGAGGATATCGCGATGCTGCTGGCGGATGAGAAGGGGGCGTCGCTGATTGTGGCGGTCGGGACGCACTTCTCGCTGGTGGAGTTTCTGGATAAGGGGCGCAGCGGCATGGCAAGCACCTTTCTGGTGCGCCTGCGGATCGGCGCGAAACTGATGGACGCGAAGGGGATCGGCAGGCTGTGGGCGCAGCGCAGCCGCCCGGCGACCCGCGAAATCCTCCTGCTGGTGGCGGCGGCGCTCTTTCCGCTGGGCTATATCGCCTCGCAGTCGCCCCTCTTCCGCACCCTCTTCAACACGCTGCGCCTGTCGCTGCGCTCGACCTTCGGGTGGCAGTGATGCCGTCCTCTGAGCCGACGCGCTGCGACGCCGTGATCCTCGCCGGAGGTCGCGCGGAAGCCGCGCTGGCGCAGCGCGCCGGGACGCCGCTGCGCGCTCTCTTTCCCTATCGGGGCAGCACCTTCGTCGAGCGCGTCTTTCAGGCGGTGCGCGGCTGTGAACGGGTGGGGCGCATCGCGGTCATCGGACCGCCGGAGCTGCGCCGGATCCCGGCGCTGTCTGCGGCAGATCTGCTGCTGCAGGAGCGCGACTCGCTCACCACCAACCTCTTCACGGCGCTGGAGGCGCTGCAGCCGCAGGGCAAAGCCCTGATTACCGCCTCCGATAATCCCCTGCTCAGCCCGTCCGCCTTCGACGATTTCCTGCGGCGCGCTCCCGCGGAAGCCGCCGTCGCCTATCCCATTCTGCCCCATGCGAAGTTTCTGGAGGAGTTTCCGGGAGCCGTCAATGTGCCGATCGCGCTGCGAGACGGGGTATGGATCGGGGGAGGCTGCATCCTGATTGAAGGGCGCGCCGTCCCGCAACTGCGCCGGGCGGTCGAGCGGGCGCTGGCTGCGCGCAAAAGCAAGTGGAAGATGGCGCGCCTGCTCGGACCGCTCTTTGTCCTGCGCTTTGCGCTGCGCCTGCTGACGGTCGAACAGGTGGAAGCTCGCGCCGCGCAGGTCGCCGGGCTGGAGTTTCGCTTTGTGCGCGACTGCGCCCCGCAGTTCCCCATTGATATTGACGATACGACGGACTGGGACTATCTTCAGGAGTGGACGCGCCGCCGCGCCGAAAAATGACCGCTCTGCCCGTGCGGCGCAGAGCGGTCGGCGAGACGGTCAGCGTCAGAAGTCAAAGATCTCGTCCAGCCAGGACTTCTTCTTCTTGCGCGGATAGTAGCCTCCGCGGCGGCGGTAGTCATCGTCATCGTCGTCATCGTCGTAGTCCCGCTTTCGGCGGGGAGCGTCGTAGTCCGCTCGGCGCGGCTCCGCTTCGTAACCGACGCGGACGTGATCCCGCTCCGGCGCGCTCATGCCGGCGCGCTCGATGATCTTGTCCAGTTCTCCCCGATCCAGCCAGACGCCCCGGCACTGGGGGCAGAAGTCTATCTCTACGCCGGAACGCTCGGCGATCTTCAGTTCGATATTGCATATCGGACACTTCATGATGGAAAACTCCTTTCGAAATAGAACGCGCAGTCCCAGAGGCTATCCGTTGACATGCTTCGACGGTTCAATGACCGGGATCGGCTCCCGCGCATCGGGATGGCGGGGCGTCTCCTCATCCGTGCGCTTCCCGTTGTGCGGCAGCAGCAGGGAGGCGGAGATCGAGGCTGCCAGAATGCAGGTGATAATTCCGAGAGAGACGCCGGGATGAATTACGATTCCCATATGTCCGATCAGCATCTTGACGCCGACAAAGACCAGAATGACCGACAGTCCGACCTTGAGAAAGCGGAACAGATCCATCACTCCGGCGAGCAGGAAGTAGAGCGCGCGCAGTCCGAGAATGGCAAAGATATTGGAGGTGAAGACGATAAAGGGGTCGGTGGTGATCGAGAAGATCGCGGGGATGCTGTCCACCGCGAAGATCAGGTCGGTAAACTCCACGAAGACCAGCGTCAGGAAGAGCGGGGTCGCATATCGTTTTCCGTCTATATGGGTGAAGAACTTCTGCCCGTCGTAGTGGTTGGTAACACGCATACGCCGGCGCAGGAAGCCGAGCAGCGGGCTTTTCGACGGATCCGGCTCCTCCTCCCGTTGCAGGAACATCTTGATCCCGGTGAAGATCAGAAAGACCCCGAAGATCAGAACAATCCATCCGTACTGCTTGATGAGCGCGGCTCCTCCTGTGATCATGATAGCGCGCATGATGACCGCTCCCATGACCCCCCAGAAGAGCACGCGATGCTGATAGATCGGGGGAACGGCGAAGTAGGTAAAGATGACGGCGAAGAGAAAGACATTGTCTACCGACAGCGACTTCTCCACAATGTAGCCGGTCAGGAAGTTGATGCCGTCTTCCGTGCCCCGATAGTAGAAGACGCCTCCGGCGAAAGCCATCGCCAGCGTGATCCAGACGACGCTCCAGACAAGCGCCTCTTTGAATCGAACCACGTGCGCTTTCCGGTGGAAGACGCCCAGGTCGAGAGCGAGCAGTGGAACGACCGCTCCGACGAAGGCGATCCAAAGAATGGTGTTGTTCAACCCCGTCCTCCTCTGCGCAGAAGTCTGACCGAGGGGAAAATATAAGACAAGACCTTCGACCATGCCCGCAGACTGCCGAAGGCACGGTCGAAGGTCTTGCTTTTTTACTGACAGACCGGAGGCGCGCTGCCTCGTCCTGACGATCTGCCACCCCGATGAGTCGGGGTCGCTACTCCCCTTCGAAAACGTCTCTCGTTATGATACGGTTATACCCGATATGCCGTTCCCTGACCCGCCGTTATTATCGTCGCGATACCGGCGGTTCTGCAGGGAGCGTCAGGTCTGTTGACACAGAGCGGACTCGAACGCCCGAATGGCGCGTTCGATGTCCTCGCGGTCTACGTCATGGTGGGTCACCAGCCGGATGCGGTTGGCTCCCAGCGCAAGGCAGAGCACCTGTCGCTCCTGAAGCCGCGCGACAATCTCCTCTGCGGGACGCTGCGTGTCGCAGTAGACCATGTTGGTCTGTACGGTCAGCAGGTCCAGAGAGATGCCCGGCAGGTCGGCAATGCCCTCTGCCAGGATGCGGGCGTTGCGGTGATCCTCCGCCAGACGGTCCACCATCGTCTGCAGCGCGACGATGCCGCAGGCTGCCAGCACGCCCGCCTGCCGCATTCCGCCGCCGAGCAGCTTGCGCACGCGCCGCGCCTGCTCGATGAAGGCGCGCGTTCCGCACAGCACCGATCCAACCGGACAGCCCAGCCCTTTGGAGAGGCAGAAGGAGACCGAATCGGCTTGCGCGGCGAACTCGGCGGCGGAGTGCCCGGAGGCGACGGCGGCGTTGAACAGGCGCGCCCCGTCCAGATGTACGCGCACGCCTCGCGACCGCGCCATCGCGTAGATCTCGCGATGGATGGAGAGGGGGATCACGGCTCCGCCGGCGCGATTGTGGGTATTCTCCAGCACGATCAGCGCGGTTCCGGGGGCGTGAAGCGTGGCGGGAACGATCGACTCCTCGATCTCCCGCAGGTCCGGAACGCCTCGATGGCTGCGAAACTGCCGCGTCAGCGCGCCCGCCAGCGCCGCCGGTCCGCCGACCTCATAGCACATGGAGTGCGCCTCTCGATCCAGCAGTATCTCATCGCCGGGGCGGGTGTGCGTTTTGATCGCGATGTTGTTGCCCATCGTGCCGGAGGGGACAAAGAGAGCGGCTTCCTTGCCCAGTCTGGCGGCCGCCATCTCCTCCAGGCGCTGGATCGTGGGGTCGTCGCCGAGAACGTCGTCGCCCACCTCCGCCTCCGCCATCGCGCGTCGCATCTCCGGGGTCGGACGGGTGACGGTATCGCTTCGCAGGTCAATCATCGCGTGCATGCTACTATTGTACTCGCTTTACGGGGAAAACGTATCCTGCCGCCGCTCTGCGCCTGCGGAATATTTGCCGGGAGCAGGGCTTTTTCGGGAGGATGTCCAATCTATCGGCAGAGACATTCTCTCATTCAGAAAGCGAGCGTAAGGCGATGAGCGCACCTTATCGTGTAGGAGTGATCGGAACCGGAAAGCCCTGGAGAACGGAGGGCGCGACCGGGTTCGGGATGGCGCACAGCCATGTGGCGGGGTACCAGAAGACCGGTCGCTGCGAACTGGCGGCGGTCTGCGACATCAAGCGCGATCTGGCGGAAGCCTTTGCGGAGCAGTACGGCTGCGCGGGAGCCTATACGGACTATCATGCGATGCTGGCGGAGGAGAACCTGGATATCGTCAGCATCTGCACCTGGCCCCATCTGCACGAGCCGATGGTGACGGCATGCGCGCAGGCGAAGGTGAAGGCAATCCACTGCGAAAAGCCGATGTCGGCGACGTGGGGCGAGGCGAAGCGGATGCACGCGCTGTGCGCCGCCAATGGCGTACAGCTGACGTTTAACCATCAACGGCGGTTTCTGGAGCCGTTTCAGAAGGCGAAGGCGCTGCTGGGCGAGGGCGTCATCGGCGCGTTGAAGCGTATCGAGGGAACCTGCGACAATATCTACGACTGGGGAACCCACTGGCTCGATATGTTCTTCTTCTACAACGACGAGACGCCGCCGGAGTGGGTGATCGGGCAGATTGACAGCCGAACGGAGCGCAGCGTCTTCGGCGTGCGGCTGGAGGATCAGGCGATCTGCCACTTCAAGTTTCAAAACGGCGTGCGGGGCTTGCTGATCTGCGGTTACGAAGCCGATCTTGGCTGCGCCAACCGACTGATCGGCGAGGAGGGGATGATCGAGATCGGCTGGCAGGCTCCCTGGCTGCGTGTGCGGGGAAAGGGCGATACGGAGTGGCGCGTGGTGGAGACCGCCGAGGGCATTCACGACTCGGTCGGCATAGACCGCGCTGTCGCCGATCTGGTCGCCTGTCTGGACTCAGGGGAGCGTCCTCTGCTCTCCAGCGACAACGCCATTCACGCCACCGAGGTGATCTTTGCAACCTACGAGTCCAGCCGGCGTCGCGGACGGGTAGACCTGCCGCTGACGACCGAAGACTCTGCGCTGCTGTCCATGCTGGAAGCGAACCTGATCGGTCCCAACGCCGCAGCGTCCTGATCGGAAAAAGGAGCAGTCTATGATTCAACGACGACCTTACGGAAACACCGGGATTGACCTCTCGATCGTCGGCATCGGCGGGGTGGTGGTGATGGGCATGGAGCAGAGCGACGCCGATCGCATCTGCCGCGAAGCCTTTGACCGGGGTGTGAACTATTTCGATGTGGCTCCCTCCTACGGAGATGCCGAGGAGCGCATGGGACCGGCGATCCGGGGACTGCGCGACCGGATATTCCTTGCCTGCAAGACCGCAAAACGCACGAAAGCGGAGGCGGCGGCGGAGCTGCGCGAGTCGCTGCGCCGACTGGAGACCGATCACTTTGATCTCTATCAGCTTCATGCGCTGGGCAGCGTGGAGGAGGTGGAGACCTGTTTCGGTCCCGGCGGCGCGATGGAGGCATTTGCGGAGGCGCGCGAGGCGGGGTTGACGCGCTATCTGGGCTTCAGCGCGCACTCCGCCGAAGCCGCGCTTCTGGCGATGGATCGCTTCGACTTCGACTCAATTCTCTTTCCGTTCAACTACACGACCTACTATCAGGCGGACTTCGGTCCGCAGGTGCTGGAGAAGGCGCAGCAGCGGGGCGCGGCGCGTCTGGCGTTGAAGGCGATGGCGCGCCGACCCTGGCCCGAGGGTGCGCAACGGAAGCAGAAGAACTGCTGGTATGAGCCGTTTACCGATCCCGTCGAGGGAGAACTGGCGCTGCGCTGGACGCTCTCCCTGCCGATCACGGCGGCGATCCCTCCCGGCGATCCCGAGATCTTTCGCATGGCGCTGGACTTCGCCGAGCGGTTCACGCCGCTGACCGAAGAGGAGCAGAGGGCAGTCATGGAGCGTGTGAACAGAAATAAACCGCTCTTCCCGCAGGCGGCGTGAGGGGGCACTCGCGGGAGGAGATCCGGGGAACCCGCTCCTGCCGTCAGTCTGCTGACGGCATCTACATCGCTCTGGCAGAGCCGCTGGCTGCGGACAGAGGTTCAGTTCTGCTGACGTTTGATGAAAACATGGCGCGGCATACATCCAGAGTAGCTTGCACCGTTCAGGTGGATCTCCTGACACCTTAACGCACGCCGGTCCAGGAATCCAGACGGCGCAGCAGAGGAGTGCGTTCGATGATCTGTGTCAGGGAGCGGCGTTCCGCCAGCAGGTGCAGCAGCGCCAGACCGATCAGCAGGCAGCCCTGAACGACCATGGAGGGAGCCGCCAGCGCCAGACCGAGTCCGAGCGCGCCTCCCAGCAGATTGGAGCCGGTATCGCCCAGCATCGCCGCGCCGCGCCGATCCTTCGCATAGACGAAGAGCGCGGGCAGGACGATGACGAGGAGGAACGGAGGGGCGGCGATCAGAGTCCCGGATCGGAAGAGTATCACCATCGCCGCGCCTGCAAAGAAGACCGCGCAGGCGCGCCCCGGTCGAAGATCGAGCAGATTGAGCGCATTGGCGCAGAGCGCGATCAGCAGACCGCCGACGAGCGTCTGTCCCGGAGCATAGCCGAGAATCAGCCGACAGACCAGCAGCGAGAGCAGCAAGCCCCCGACCGCCTTCAGCAGACCGGTGGTGATCCGTCCCCGAAAGAGCGCGCGCAGGTGTCCCCGCAGCCCTTTGATGCTCCGATCGCCCCGATAGTCATCCAGAAACCCCAGCGCGCCCATCCCGCACACGAGGCAGAGAAAGGCGAGAGCCTCCTGCGCCTGTCGGGGCAGCGCGAAGTGCAGACCGAGGAGGACCGGCGCGCTCCAGAGCAGGATCGCCAGCCCGTAGGCGGTCGGGATGGAGTCGCCCCGAAAGTTCTCCCGGCAGAGGTTCAGACGTTGAAGCAGCCAGGGGGTCAGTCGGAGGACGCTGAAGAGCCATGCCGCCGCCAGGATCAGCGAGGGGAGTCGCTGCATCGTTTTCTCCGGCGCGCCCACAGGGCGCGCAGCACCGCCAGAAACTGCCGGGCGCGATGCAGCGCTGCGCCGATGTCGCGCCCGGTGATCCGATGGGTCATCTCGGTGGGGACCTCCAGAACCCGGAACCCGGCGCAGAGCGCGTCAATCGTCAGACCGACCTCCGCCCCGAACCCTCCGGCAAAGCCCTCCGTCCTGTCGAGCACGGCGCGCCGCAGAGCGCGCTGACCGGAGAGCGGGGCGATCATGGTTCTGCCGGTGATGCGCCGGATGCCGAAACGCGCCAGCCTCACCACTAGCCCCACGCCGCCTCCCGCGCCGGGAATGACGGGAAAGGTCGCGATGGTCATATCGGCTTCGCCGCTCAGCACCGGGGCGAGCAGTTTGACGGCTTCCGCCGCGCTCTCCTGCAGGTCTGCGTCCAGCAGCAGGAGAATATCGCCGCGCGCCGCCTTCACGCCGATCGTCAGCGCGTGTCCCTTCCCCCGATTCTCCGGCAGTCGCAGAACCGTCGCGCCCGCCCGATCCGCAATCGTCGCGGTGCGGTCGGCAGAGCCGTCATCCACGACCAGAATCTCCTCCAGATCGGGGACTTCGCGGAGCGCGCAGAGGGTCTTTTCGATCCGCTCCGCCTCGTTAAAGGCGGGAATGACCGCGGAGATCATCGCGAGGAGGGGGGAGGGAGAAGACCGCTGCGCGCGGTGCGCTTGGTTCCGTAGTCGCCGCGCTCTCCCCGCAGCGCCAGCGCCAGCGCGATGCGCCCCATATCCGTATCGGCGTTATCAATGGTGGTGATGCCGCTCTCCTGCAGCGCGGCGATGTAGGAGATGCCGACCTTCTCCGGTTCAACGGCGACCACCGTGATCTCCATCGGCTTCAGCGACTGAATCAGCGGCTTGTCCACCTGTTCCGCGCGGTTTTCGTTCTCTTCGGAGGCGCCGCAGACCAGCACCACAAAGTTGTTGGCGCGGGTGAAGTCTCCCTCGTACTCCAGCAGTCCCGCCTCGGCAAACGCTTTGAGGTCGCTCGCCGGCGCGCCCTTCGCCAGCATGGTCGCCAGCAGGCGGATGACGGAGCTTCTGTCGGCGGTCAGGTTGGGATGCGCCGCGCGCAGTTTGGGAAGCATGTTCAGCAGGTTGTCGCTCAACCGATCCTGAAAATCGCGATGGATGAGCGTGGTGCTGTTGATGGTCGCGCCCGCCTGCGTCAGCGTCTCCCGGACTTTGAAGGTGGTCTCCGGGTAGTCGCCGGTCTGCACAATCGCGACATTTGCGCCGGTCAGCCTGTTCTGCAGGATGACCGGAACCAGTGCCGTGATGAAGTCCGACTTGCGTCGGTTCTCTTCCCGGAGGGGAGCGATCTCCGTCGTGAAGCGGGCGTTGAGTTCGTCCAGGCGCCGGGTCAGGCGTTCGACGATGGCGCCCTGCACGTAGGTGCTGCCGATCACCATGCCGATGCCGAGGGCGAGGAAGATTGCGACCAGCGTTAAGAGATGATAACGAAAAGCGGGAACCATGTCGGGCTTCAGCGTTTTCCGGGGAGCGTTGAGCCGCTCCCGCTGCGGCGGCAGACGGCTCGCGCAACCCTCAACAACATACTACTTCCTGACGGCGAATTTCGTTTCGCCGACCGCCCGCCGGATCAATCGCGCCGCCAGTAGGCGCAGCAGCGGGCGCAGATGGGGAAGTCGCCGTCTACCTGAAGCCGTTTCCGATGCTCCCGATAGAGGTAGTTGTTCCAGATGTTCGTGAAGCGGTCTTCCAGAATGTTGCCGCAGACCACCTCGAAGCAGGGCGAGACATCGCCGTTGGGGAGAATATCGGTGTTGAGCCAGCCGCAGGCGGCGGGTTTGCGGAAGACAAAGGTCTCCGGCGAGTTGTAGTAGACGCGGATATCCTCGTCCGGGATGTCCGGGTGAAACAGAACGGGGATCGTTTTCGGCTGCCGCTTGACCTCATGCACTAATTCGATCACGCGCTCCACATCCATCGGCGTATAGTCTATCCCGCCGCAGTCCTCGTAGGACATTCTGTGCCACTGTCCCCATTTTGCATTATGGGCTTCGATCATGGAGCGGGTCATCTGCCACAGATGCTGGAAGTTCAACGCCTCCGCGCCCACCATCTCGGCGACCCCGACCATGTCGGTGATATACTCGTAGTTGTCCGGGGTGATGGCGCAGTTGATGATGACGGCGGGCTTGTGCAGTCCCTTCTGCCGCTTCAGCTCCTGAAGGTGCAGGATGCCCTCGGTGGTGCGCTCGAAGGCGCGCTCGTGTCCGCGCACGTGGTTGTGAATGCCGCCCTTGCCGTCAATCGAGACGACCATCATGTCGAGCGGATTCTCCAGCAGCGCTTCCGCCTTGCGCTTGAGCGTGGTCCCGTTGGTGGTGACGCCGCAGAGCATTCCCTGCCGTTTGATATGGTGCACCAGCGGCACAAAGTCGGGGTAGAGCGTCGGCTCGCCCCCGGTAAACCAGATGTAGGGCTTCCAGTGCCTGACATCATCCACGACGCTCTTCCATGCCTCCAGCGGCAGGCTGTCCTTCGGGTTGGTGAAGACCGCGCCGTTGGCGACGAAGCTGCACATCTTACAGCGCAGATTGCAGCTCAAGGTCGGCTTGAAGGTGATGCCGAGCGGGGGTTTGCTGTAGCCCTGCGCCGTCTGCTGCTCCGGCGTCAGGCTCATGGCACGAAACTTATTGCGAAAGTACCACTGTACCAGTTGCGGATGGTTATAGATCGTTCGCAGCGCCGACTGAGCCGTTGCGAGCACGCTCATGCGGGGATCCTCCTGTCCCGTGTGGTCGGCGAGGGCGCGTCCCGCGCATCGCCAACGTCAGCCTATTTTACTTGGCGAAGCAAAATTCCTGCCGGACTGCCAGAACATTCGGGGGCAACACGCCCTCAAACCGTCATTGCGAGCGCAGCGAAGCAATCTCCTGTCGTGCATCCGCGCAGCGGCGGAAGAGGCTGCGGACGCGCTACATCTGCGCGCGGAGGAACGCCACGCTGCGCGGAAGGACGGTCTCCGCCGGACCAGACAGCCCGCACTCGAACGCCATATAGCCCGTAAAGCCGACCGCTTTCAGCGCATCGAAGATCGCCCGATAGTCAATGTCTCCGGTTCCCGGCTCTTTACGGGTGTTGTCCGCCAGGTGAACATGACCGATCACGTCTCCCACTTCGCGCAGGCTCTGCGGGGAGTTGGTCTCCTCGATATGCATGTGAAAGACGTCGGACATCAGGCGCACGCCCGGGCTGTTGAGTTCGCGCACGATGCTCGCGCCGTCCCTCTGCTGCGGCAGCGCATTGGATTCGTAGCGGTTGAGCGGCTCCAGCAGCACCGCTGCGCCGACTTTCGCCGCATGTTCCGCCAGCGGCGCCAGCATCGCCAGCAGCAGTTCCCGCTCGATCTGCGGGCGCGATCTCCAGGGCGAGAGATCGGGAACCCGATCGTTATTGTTGAAGATCGGCACGGTAATGGGACCGACGGCTCCCAGTTCCGCCGCATAGTCCAGATGGCGTCGGAGCGCGTCGGCGCAGGCGGTGCGGCGTCGGGGATCGGGATGCACCAGTTCTGCTGGGTAGCCGCCGCAGATCGAGGAGGCTTTCACGGGGCTGTCGGCGAGCGCCGCCTTGCGCTCCGCAAAGCCTGCCGGATCGTTCAGATATCCGCCGTTCAGCTCCACGCCCTCAAAGCCGTACTGCTCCAGGTTCTTCAGCTTCTCCGCAAACGACGCGCCGGGAACCAGCCCTTCCTGACACGACAGTTTCATCCTTGTCTCCTTTGGCAAGCGGTTCAGACACTGCTCCGGGATCGGACGACGCCGATCCGCGACAGGAAAGGATTCGACCTGCGCCGGCAGCTTCCCTCTCCGGGATCAATCTTTCAGCGAAAAGGGATTGAAGTTGGTGTCCCGGTCGTAGTAGTCCTCATGTTCGGCGCGTTTGAGGAACGCGACGATGGCGTAGGTGACGGGGGTATTGGCGATCTCCCAGCCGACTTTGATGGCGTAGTTGGCGAACATTCCCAGCAGAAGCTGCTCGTTGGTCCAGATGCCCCAGAAAGCCAGCGGATAGAAGACGAGCGTATCCACGCCCTGCCCGACGGCGGTGGAGCCGATGGTGCGGCTCCAGAGAAAGCGTCCGCGCGTCAGCAGCTTCATCTTCGCCATGACGAAGGAGTTGGTGAACTCGCCGATCCAGAACGCCAGGATCGAGGCGGCGATAATGCGCGGGGTGCTGCCGAAGACGATGACCAGCGCGTTCTGCAGATCGCTCTGGTACTGCGAGCCGCCGGCGGAGGGGAGGTTGATGACGATGTAGCTCATGAACGAGGCGAAGATGATTGCGCCAAAGCCCGCCCAGATCACCTTGCGGCTGCGGGCGTAGCCGTAGACCTCGGTGAGGATGTCGCCAAAGATGTAGCTGATCGGGAAGAAGAGATTGCCGGCTCCGAAGGTGAACCCGAACAGCACGCACAGTTTCGCCGGACCGATCAGGTTGGAGCAGAGCAGGACGGTTACGAACGCCGCCATAATCAGGTCATAGTATCTGTAGGTGCGGGTATGCTGGGACGCCGCCTCCTGCAGAGCTGTCTGCGACACAGGGAGGTTCCTCGCTTTCGTTTCAGTAGAGTCGCTGCCGGTGCGAATGCGCTCCCTTGCGCGTCGAATGACGCCGGACAATTCGCGAGCCTGTCCCGTTTTTCCTCCTGCCAGAGCGCGCCAGATTCAACAGGAAAAGAGCCGACGACTGCAGAACTGGCAGAAGAGGCGCTCTACACTATTTCGTCTTTCAGGGAGGTTGTCTGAGATATGAGAGGCGTACTTATCGGGCTGTGCGCGGCAATGGTTGCCGTTCCGATGACGGCGCAGGGACCCGCGCAGACTCCGGATCATCTGATGGCGCTGCGCGATCCGCGCGAGAAGCATCTGGCGAACGTGCGGCAGCTCACCTTTGGCGGCGATAATGCGGAAGCCTACTGGAGCTTCGACGGGAAGAGACTGATCTTTCAGGCGAAGCGCGGCGATATGAAAGCCGATCAGATGTTCGTTATCAACGCCGACGGAACCGGCGAGAAGATGGTCTCCAGCGGGACCGGGCGCACCACCTGCGGCTACTTTCTGAAGAATAACCGGCAGATCATCTACTCCTCCACGCACGGCTACAGCCCGGAGGCGCCGACCCCGCCGGATCGCTCGCTGGGATATGTCTGGCCCGTCTATCCCTTCTATGCGATCTACATCGCCAACGCCGATGGAACCAACACCCGACCGCTCTATCCGAAAGAGGTCAAGCCGGGCGTGCTGACCGCCTACTACGCCGAAGCGACCGTCTCCCCCGACGGCAAGCGGATCATCTTCACCTCGTCGAAGGACGGCGACCTAGAGATCTACTCGATGAAGACCGACGGCACGGACGTGAAGCGGCTCACGAACCGGGTCGGCTACGACGGCGGACCCTACTTCTCGCCGGACAGCAAGATGATCGTCTGGCGCGCCTGGTATCCGCAGTCGGAGGAGGAGAAAGCCGACTACCTCAACCTGCTAAGCCGCAACCTGGTGCGCCCGAATAAGATGGAGATCTGGGTCGCAAATGCGGACGGCTCCAATCCACGGCAGGTAACCCGTCTGGGAGCCGCCAGTTTCGCCCCCTTCTTTACGCCGGACGGCAAGCATATCATCTTCTCCTCCAACTGGCACGATCCGCAGCGGCGCAAGTTCGAGCTGTTCATCATCGGGATTGACGGGCAGGGGCTGGAGAGGATCACCTACGGAGAGCAGTTTGACGGCTTCCCCATGTTCAGCCCGGACGGCAAGCGGCTGGTCTGGTGCTCCAACCGCAACATGACCAACCGCTCCACCAATGTCTTCGTGGCGGACTGGGTTCCGTGAGAAATCCCGCCGCAAAAGGATCTATTCGGCGCAAAGTCGGGTATTATCATAGGGAACATTTCAAAGACTGAAGAGGAGCCTCGCGTCGGATGCGATTCCTGAACGGCTTTATTCTGATTGGCGTCATCCTGCTGTTCATCAGCATCGCCGGACTGGTCTCGGGCAACACGCTGCTGACCGAGCCGGGACAGCCCATCAACCACTACGCCTGGCTGGAGTATCTGGGGGCGGCGGTGCTGATGCTGGTCAACGGCGCGGTCTCGATCTGGAATGCGCGCAATCAGGAGCAGAGGAAGCGGGAGAGCCAGAAGTCCGCTGCCCCCGCAGAGACCGAGGCGAGCGCGCCGGCGGAGCAGAAGTAGAAGGCTTGCCGGGCGCGGATCGGAGAGAGCTTTTATGACGGAAGATATGACCCTGAATGAGGTGCGCTGCTGCGAGTGTGACAAGCCCATTCCCACCATCCCGCAGTGGCTTTCGGGGGTTAAGGTGAAGTTTCAGTGCGAGGAGTGTCGTCAGAAGCACCCGCGTGTGCCGGGGCTTCCCGATGTGGAACCCCGCAGCCGAATAGACGACGGGGATGTATACGGCGATCCGGGCGATGTGCCGGAGGATGTCGAGGAAGAGGAGCTGGATGACGAGGAGATAGGCGGCGACAGCGGCGAGGGATACGACTAGCCGCCGCAGAGACGCCCGGGACGTGTCTGGCGCAGGAGACCGGTTTCAGGACCTCCTGCGCCTTTTCTTTCGCTCCGCCTCTTCGCGCTCCTGCTCCGCGTAGAGTTCCGCCAGCGCCATGTAGGGATTGAAAGCCTTCCCCTGATTGGCTTCCTGCTCCTGTCGGAACTCCTCGATGCGCTGATCCAGACGGTCCTTGCTGTTCAGCACCATGCGGATCAGGTAGGCGCAGACTGCCAGCCCGACCGCCACATAGACAATCACCAGAAGGATACTGTTCATACTACACTCTACGCCTGCAGGACGGGAAACGCTTCAAAAGGTGTCTCTCGCCCCGCCGGCGGGCGGCGGGCTACATCGGGAAGGGTTCGATCCAGGACTCTTCGATCTGTAAGCCGAAGCCGTCACCGGGCGTCGGGAAGAGACAGCTGTCCTGCATCACCGCCGGACCCCAGGGAGTCGTGTAGTCTTCCGGACGAATGCCGGGCGGCGGACCCCAGTACTCCGCCCAGGGCGTGTTGGGCATCGCCGCCGTCAGGTGCAGACCGAACTGCGTCAAGCCGCCTCCGTGCAGGATCACCTCCAGACCCGCCGCCTCCGCGATGGCGCAGATCTTCCGGCAGGCGGTCAGTCCGCCGACCCAGTGTATGTCCGGCTGCAGGATGTCCACTGCGCGCCGCTGCGCCAGAAAGGCAAAGGGGAACGGCGTATACATATGCTCGCCGGTCGCCAGCGTCTGCCAGGGAATCCGCTCGCGCACCGCCACATGCCCGTCCAGGTCTTCCGGGATCAGGTACTCCTCCATCCACTTCAGCCGGTAGCGGCGCAGACGCTCCGCAAGCCGAACCGTGTACTCGACGTCGAACGCCATATAGCAGTCGAGCATGATCTCGATCTCGTCGCCGACGGTCTCTCGCGCCCGCGCCACGAGCCGTTCATTCTCCTCCAGCCCGCGCAGTCCGTCTGTCGGACCGTAGGGGCAGGCGAGTTTCACCGCCCGAAACCCGATCTCCTTCTGCCAGTCCACATCGTTGCCAGTGGCGTAGGCGAAGATACGGTCGCGCGCCGCCCCGCCGAGCAGTTCATAGACCGGCTTGCGTTGCAGCTTCCCGGCGAGGTCCCACAGCGCCAGGTCCACCCCGCTGATTGCGGAGGAGGCGATCCCGACGGTTCCGTAGGGCTTGCTCATGCGGAACATCATGTCCCAGCACTTCTCGATGGCGAGACACTCCTCCCCGACCAGGCGCGGGGCGAAGTGGTCTTCGATGATCGCCGCGCATGCGCGTCCGAAGGAGGTCATTCCCAGCCCGTAGGTTCCATCTTCGGCGGTAACCTGCACCCAGACAGAGGACCAGCGGTCGGGTAGCCAGGAGGGGCGATACCGCTTGTAGCGCGGGAACTTCGACATCGGATTGGCGACCTCCGCCTCGTCCGACCAGGGCGGACGGGTCGGCTTCGGGCGCGGCTTGCCTTCGGGAACCCGGATCTGCACGCAGCGAATGGACTGAATCTTCATGGATCACCTCTCTGTGTGACAGGGCGCGCAATTGCGCGGGCTACGCCTTGACGGCTCCCGCCGTGACGCCCTGTACGAAGGCGCGCATGCCGGCGGCAAACAGCATCACCAGCGGAATGCTGCCGATCACGTAGCCTGCGAGCGTGGGACCGTAGTCGAGATTGAACTCGCCGGAGAAGCGCGTTACGCCCACCGTGAAGGTCTGGATGGCGTTGTCGCTGATGGTTACGAGGGGCCAGATATAGTCGTTGTAGACGCCCAGCGTGGTCATGATGGCGATGGTGGCGAGGGTCGGCAGCGACAGAGGCAGCGCCAGCCGGCGGTAGATGGTGAAGTCGCTCGCGCCGTCCAGACGCATCGCCTCAAAAAGCTCCTCCGGCAGTCCGGAGAAGAAGGTGCGGCACAGCGCCACGCCCAGCACCTGACCGCCTGCCAGATAGGGCAGGATCAACGCCCAGCGCGTGTTGATCAGATCGAAAGACTGCACCAGCGCGTAGGTCGGGATGAGCGTCAGGATGCCGGGAACCATCAGCAGCGCGATCACCCCGAAGTAGATGAGGTCGCGCCCCGGAAACTGCAGCCGCGAGAGCGCATAGCCTGCCAGGGAGGAGAGCAGGATCACGCCCGGAACCACCGCAAGGATGATGATCCCGGTGTTCAGCAGATAGCGCCAGAGCGCGCCCGCCGCCTGCGCGTAGAAGTCCCAGCGGGGAGGTTTTGGCAGCCCCCAGAAGTTGGTGAAGATGTCGGCGTTGCTCTTGAGGGAGAGCAGGAGCATCATGAAGAGGGGCAGCAGCGACAGCCCCAGCAGCAGAAGCAGCAGGAGAAGGACGACGCCCTGCCCCCAGGGAATCGGTCTTCGGCGGGTCTCACTCATCTGGCTCACAGGCTCTCCTCCCGTTTGCGTCCCAGACGCTGGTTGAACACCGACAGCGTGAAGATCACCACAAAGAGGGTCAGACCGATCGCCGCCGCGTAGCCTAGATGCCCGAACCGGAACGCCTGAAAGTACATATGCAGCGCGGGGACGTGCGTCGCCAGTCCCGGACCGCCGCCGGTTAAGATCAGAATGCTGCCGAAATCCTGCAGCGTGCCGATGATGGTCAGGGTCATCAGCAGGCGCACCTGCGGTCGCAGCAGCGGCAGGTCCACCATCAGCACCCGCCGCCAGCCGGTCGCGCCGTCCAGCGCGCAGGAGTCCCAGACATCGTGGGAGATGGAGGTCAGTCCCGCCAGATAGATCAGCAGCGACAGTCCGCCCGCCCACGGAAACCCGACCCCGACGATCGCCAGCAGCGCGGTGCTCGATTCGCCCAGCCAGGCGCGGGTCAGACCGCCTCCGCCAAACAGCTCCAGAATCTGGTTGAGCAGGCCGATGCTGCCGTCGTAGATGAAAGCCCAGAGCAGCATGGTCACCATGCCCGGCACGACCATCGGCAGAATGAACGCGGTGCGCAGGAGATACTGCCAGCGCGGGGAGCGCAGCGACATCAGCAGCTCCGCCACCAGAAGAGGCATGGTCAGGGTCTTCACCAGATTGGCGATCAGCAGGAGAAGCTGGTTGCTGAGACTGATCCGCAGGAACTCATCCTGCGCCATCATCACGAAGTTGGTCAGTCCTGTCCAGCGCGGCGGCTCGCCCGTCTCCCAGCGGGTGAAGGCGCGGTACAGCCCGATCATCGCCGGGAGATAGTTGAATAGCAGCAGCAGCAGCAGCGTGGGCAGCAGCATGGTGAGCGCCAGCGCCCACGAGGAGCGGCCACGATTCATTTACTCTCTTCCTCGTCCGTGAGCGCGTTGACAGATGCGCCCCGCACACCTCTTCGGAGCGGCGCTCCGGTTCTCCTGCCGTTGGATCCGCCTCATTTCGCGGAATCCACCCGATCCCGGGTCTTCGGGTTCATGTCCAGCTTCTGCATGGCGATGACGCGGGGAACCGCCTCGATCATCAGCTTCTGATAGCGCTGCAGGAACTCCGGCAGCGTGAGACGCCCGTCCATATAGCGCTGCGCCCAGACCGTCCACTCCCAGACCGACTGCTGCTCATCCATCAGACCCCGAAATGACATACGTTCAAAGCCGCGTCCCTCGAACGGACGGAAGTAGCGGCGTATAAAATCGGGAATCTCCGCGCCGGGGATCAGCATCGGACCGATCAGCGGGCGCCGGTTCCGCACCGCCTGCTCGACCAGTATCTTTGCTGCGTGCGGCGTGGTCAGAAACATCAGGAAGTCCATCGTCAGCTTCACCTGCTCGGGACTCTTCTTGACTACGCCCAGCACCGTGCCGGGTCCGCCCACGCCCCGAAACGGAGGAATGCGGAACTGCGAGGAGGTCAGGGGCGGAATGGGAAACGTCTGCCACTGGAAACGGGCGGAGGGGGGAAGGTCCTCCATATCGCGCATCATCTGTCCGATGGTGGCGGAGGTCTCCAGCAGCATGGCGGCGCGGCGCGTCAGGAAGAGGTGATAGGCGGTCTGGTTATTCGCCCCGTGAAAGCCGCGCTGCCAGTAGCGCGAGAAGGTCCGGATATGTGCGTAGATCTCTCCGAAACGCGCATCATCGAAGCGCAGTCTCCCGGACTGTACCGCCTGCAGCAGCCGCTCGCCGTTGACCACCACGTAGGCGTCGTTATAGGGATCGTTCAGGTTCAGCTTGAAGCCGGCGTTCTTCTTCGCATCGTAGTCCCAGTCGCCCGGCTGCGAGAGAAACATCGGAACCAGATGGCGGGTGTAGGCGTCCGAGAAGAAGCGCGCCATCCAGCCGACCGTGCCCGCCCAATAGGAGTCGGCGTTGCCGGGAACCGCGAAGGGGATGATTCCGGCGGAGCGGATTCGTTCGGCATGGCGCAGCATCTCTTCCCAGGTGCGCGGGGGCTGCAAGCCGAGACTCTGGAAGATGTCGGCGTTGTAGTAGAAGGCGATCTCGATGAAGTCCATCGGCACGAACGTAACGTCGCCGCCGACCTTGAACTTCTCCAGAAACTGCGCGTTGAGCGTCTCCTGCCAGATCCGCCCGGTGTAGGGATTGCGCTGTTCGATGAAGGGCGACATGTTGACCGTCAGCCCGCGCTCATACATGCCCCAGGCGTAGTTGGCGTTGAACAGATCGGGCGCGCCGGAGCCGCCGCCGGGGATCTGCGTGCGCAGCCAGGTTTCGTAGCCGTTGGCGGGCATGATCTGCACTTTGACCCGCACGCCGGGGTTCCTCGCCTCATACTCCCGCGCCACCTGCTCAAAGCCTTCGCGGTAGTTGGCGCTGATGGTCGCCAGCACGATCTGGCGGCTGGCGGACTGCGGCGCGGCGGGTGGCGAGAGCAGGGCGGAGGAGCCGGACAGCGCCGCGCTTGCCGCGGCGACGCCCGCGCCCTTCAGAAAGGTACGCCGGCTCAGCCGGGAGGTAGGAAGAGCTGGCGAACCGGCGTTGTGAGAGGGAGTTGCTTCCTTCATAACGCCTCTCTCTTCGCGCCCTGCCGTCGGGTCTCCTGCCGTCTCCCGCGAGAAAAGCCGCCCGCAAAAAAGGGACGACAGCGGCAGGATGCCGCCGTCGTCCCGGGAGTTCGGTCAGAGATCTCCGCTTACGCCTGGAAGCCCGCCTTGAACTGCTCGATGGCGCGGGTCAGAGTCGCCGACGTCTCATCACTGAGGGCGCTGGTGCGCCGGATCGTCTCGGCGATCTCCGGGTACTTCTCCGCGAGGAAGGCGTGCAGTCCCGACTCGAAGCGGGCGACCGCCTCGACCGGAAGATCGTCCAGGTAGCCGTTGAACCCGGCGAAGATCGAGATCACCTGCAGCTCCACCGGCATCGGGGCGAACTGCGGCTGCTTCAGCAGTTCGACCATGCGCGCCCCGCGTCGAAGCTGTTGCTGGGTGGCGCGGTCCAGGTCGGAGGCGAACTGCGCGAACGCCTGCACCTCGCGATACTGCGCCAGGTCGAGGCGAAGGCGTCCCGCCACCGACTTCATGGCGCGGATCTGCGCGTTGCCTCCCACACGGGAGACGGAGATGCCGACGTTGATCGCCGGGCGGATGTTGGAGTTGAACAGGTCGGTCTCCAGGAATATCTGCCCGTCGGTGATGGAGATGACGTTGGTGGGAATGTAGGCGGAGACGTCTCCCGCCTGCGTCTCAATGATGGGCAGCGCGGTCAGGCTGCCGCCGGTTCCGGGCAGGCGGCGAACCTCCATCCCCTCCCCGTTGGGCATCTCTTTGACGACGCCTTTCGCCTCTTTCTCGCCATGCTCGCCCTGGTAGACCTTGCCGTCCACGCCGGTCTTCGTCTCTTTCGGGGAGCCTTTGGGAACGATGATATAGTCTTCCCGCAGTTTGGCGGCGCGCTCCAGCAGGCGGCTGTGGAGATAGAAGACGTCGCCGGGGAACGCCTCGCGTCCGGGGGGGCGGCGCAGCAGCAGCGATACCTGCCGGTAGGCGACGGCGTGCTTGGACAGGTCATCGTAGATACACAGGGCGTGCCCGCCGTTGTCGCGGATATACTCGCCGATGGTAACGCCGGAGTAGGGGGCGATATACTGCAGCGGCGCGGGGTCGGAGGCGGTGGCGCTCACCACGATGGAGTAGTCCATCGCGCCGTACTCCTCCAGCGTTCGCACCACGTTGGCGACGGTGGACTGCTTCTGACCGATGGCGACGTAGATGCAGATGACGCCGGAGTTTTTCTGGTTGATAATGGTGTCGAGCGCGACGGCGGTCTTGCCGGTTCCCCGGTCGCCGATAATCAGCTCGCGCTGACCGCGCCCGATGGGGATCATGGCGTCAATCGCCTTGATCCCGGTCTGCAGCGGCTCTTTCACCGGCTGGCGGTCCACCACGCCGGGAGCGCGGGTCTCGATATAGCGGCGTTCCGAGGCGACGATCGGTCCCTTGCCGTCCAGCGGGTCGCCGACGGCGTTGACCACGCGCCCGATCATCGCCGGACCGACCGGCACCGAGATGATGTTCTGGGTGCGGCGCACGGTGGTGCCTTCCCGGATGCTCGTGTCCGGTCCCAGGATCACCGCGCCGACGTTGTCCTCCTCCAGGTTCAGCGCGATCGCCCGGATGACGTTGTCTTCCCGATCGGTGATGGGGTTGCCCTTCTCATCCAGAAACTCCAGCATCTCGCCGACCATGCAGTCTTCCAGCCCGTAGATGCGCGCGATGCCGTCTCCGACCTGCAGCACCGTGCCGACGCCGACCTCCGGTATCTGCCGCTGATACGCCTGAAGCTCTTTCTCAAGGATAGAGGTGATCTCTTCCGGTCTGATAGCCACTTTTCTCTCCGTGTATGGTCTTACGGCATGACGTTCGCCTGCCGTCCGCCTATTTCGTGTTGTACTTGGAGACCGAAGCCTCGACGGTGATCTTCTGTCCGCCCGGTCCGGTCAGACCTGTGCTCTGCTTGACCAGTCCCACGCCCGGCGCGAACCAGTAGGAGTTGGTCGTCTTCTGGTTCTGCCCCTGCAGAGAGATGGTGAGCGTCATATCCACGCGGAAGGCGTCGAGAGTGCCTGCCGGGGTCTTCAGCTGCTCGCGCGCCGCGATCTTGAGGTTCGCGGTTCCGTTGAGCGTCTGCCCGCCGGTGGTGATCGTGCCCTTCCAGTTCCAGGCGTTGCCGATCCGGATCGGCGTTCGCAGCACCGGAACGGGAGGATTGATGACGCCCGAGCCGCCCTGTCCGGAACGCGACCGCTGCACCTCGCTGCCGGTAACGATGTAGGTCTCCGACTGCGCGACGCTGCCATTCGCCGTCCACTCGATCACGACCGTCGTTCTGCCGCCCGCCGTGTTCACGGAGGCGATCTTCGCCCCCAGATTCAGCGGCTGGTTCTGATTCGCGGCGCGTATCGAACCGGTGAACTGCCAGGTGCTGCCGGCTTTCGTCGGGAACAACTGCGCGATGCTCTGTGCGGATGCCGGAGCGGACGCCGTCACGCCGACCGCGCATGCGCACAGCGCGACCATGCCGCGCTGAAACCATCGTCTGTTCATGAATACCTGTCTTTCTGAAGCGCCGCGAGAGACAACGCCGCGCAGCGCGTTGTGCTCTCTGCCTGGTGCTCTCTGCGTGTGCGCGGACAGCGCAGTGTGTGCGCTACGGCGCGACTTTGTAGGAGGTCAGCTCCGCAACGGTCTGACTGTTGTTCTCCCGGATGACCTGTTTGACCAGCCCGACTTTCGGCGAATACCACTGCGCGGTGGTATAGGTGCGCGATCCCTCCGGAGCCTGCTCCGTATACTGCTGATCCAGTCGGTAGGCGTAGAAGCTGCCCGCCGCCGTCTTGATCGGCTCCGGTCCGGTCAGCTTGAAGAAGACCTTGCAGGGGACACTCCCTTCCGCGGAGCGGTAGGTTCCCATCCAGTCCCACGTCGAGTCGGGCTGAAACGGCAGCCGGAGCATCGGCAGAGGCGGATCGAAGCGGATCTCGCTCTGCATCCCGAAGGCGGTGTGACTGACTCCCGACTCGTCTATTACGTACTCTTCGCGGTGCACCGGCGTTCCATCGCGCTGCAGCTCTACCACAAAGGTCGTCTTCCCGCTGACATCCTTGCGGGTCTCCACGATGGTTCGGCGGATTTTGAACGTGCTCTTCGCCTCTTTTGTCGTCAACTCCCACGTATCTCCGAGGGCGTGCGGAAAGAGCAGCTCGCGGGCGTCCGGCGCGGCGGCAGGGGGCGCGCCTCCCGGCGTTTGACCCGGCGCATTGGGACTACCCGGCGTCTGTCCCGGCGACGGAGACGGCGCGCCCGGCGGCGTCTCGGCGGGCGCTGCGGGAGGCGCAGACGGAGACGGGTTAGAGGTGACGGGGGGAGCAGGCGGAGGCGCGGAAGCCCGGCACCCGACCAGTATGACGCCCGCCGCAAGACACCCGACCAGCCGGGACAGGGCGACAGGAAAGGCGGCGCGGCTCCGATCTCCTCCGCGTACTCTCCTTCCGCTTGCCGACCGGCTGTTACCCTCTCTCATGCGCGGTTCCTCTGCAGAGCCGCCCGCACAGGCTCAGAGCCTCCCCTGCGGTCAGAGCCGCTCGTGCAGCATCTGCTCCCGCAGCCGCTCCAGCGCGCCTCGCACGCTGCCGTCTATCACCGTATCCTTCATGCGGACGACGACCCCGCCGAGAATGGCGGGATCCACGTTCACCTGAAGCTCGATACGCTTGCCGGTGCGCTGCTGCAGTCCGGCAAGCAGCGCCGCCCGCTCCGACTCATCCAGCGGCAGAGCGACCGTCGCCTGCGCGCGGATCAGTCCGGCGGCGTCGTCCGCCAGACGCAAAAACTCCTCATGCACCGCCGGCAGTATCTCTTCCCGGCGTTTCTCGATCAGCAGGTAGAGAAAGGCGCGGGTCGCCGCGTTCAACTGCCCGGACAGGGTTTTGTCCAGCAGTTCGCGTTTTTTCTCCGCGGGAACCAGCGGACTTTCCAGCAGACGGGGCAGCGCCGGCGTCTGTCTCCACAGCGTATCCATCAGGGTCAGGTCGTTCTGCACCGCCTCTAGGCTGCCGATCTTCTGAGCGGCATTGAACAGGGCGCGCGCGTAACGCTTGGCAACTTTCAGGTCTGTGGATCGGCTCACGATGGCGTCCCTACCTTCTGTACGAACTCCTGTACCATGCGCTTCTGCTGGGCGGGATCCAGCGACTTCTCCACGGCAAACTCCGCCGCGCGGATCACGTCGTCAATGAACTCCGTTCGCAGATGCACCAGGGCTTTGGCGCGTTCTCGCTCGACCTCTTCGTGTCCGCGTTGGATCAGCAGCGCGGCGTTATGGCGCGCCTCTTCGAGGATCTGCTCCCGAAGTGTCTCCGCTTCTCGCACCGCCTCCGCCATGCGCGCCTCGGTCTCGTCCTCGATATGCTCCAGACGCTGCCGGTAGTCGTTGCGCAGCTGCTCCGTCTCGCGCCGCGTCGTCTCCACCTGGTTGTAGGTCTCGATAATCGCCTCCTGCCGCTCCCGCAGCAGAGAACGAATGATCGGTCCGATCACCTTCGCGTAGACCAGAGCAAACAGGATAAATCCAGCGGTTAATACGACCGCCCACTGGAATACGCTGACGTCGGGCGGCGGTTTAAACCCCCAGGGAAAGTACATCCGCTCCACTCCATATGTGCACGGATGGCGTGTCCATCAACGCAGAGCGCGCCGCTCGATCGCGCTCTGCGTTCAGGAACGCGCCACCGTCTCCGAGATATACTGCTCTACCAGCCGTTTCTGAGCGGGATCGGGAGCGCTGCCGATGACCTTCTCAATGGCATGCGCGGCAACGTCCGCCAGCCTCCGCTCCATAGCGTGGAGCGCCTTCTCCCGCTCCTGCGCGATGGCAGCCATCCCTTCCTGCTGTATCGCTTCCGACCGAGTGCGGGCTTCCGCCAGGATCGCCTCGCGCTGCGCCTGCGCGTCCCGCACGGTCTGCTGGATTCGCGCGCGCGCATCTGCCTCGATCTTCGCCATGCGCGCCTGATACTCGGTCCGCATGTTCTCCATCTCATGACGCGAGTCTTCGACGGTCTGATAGGCGTGGGCGATCTCAGCGCGGCGGTTGTCCAGGTGCTTCATCATCCTCTTCCAGTAGACCTGGTTGAGGATGAGGAAGAGCGCGATGAACAGCGCCCCGTTGTAGAGCATGATCGTCGGGTCAATATTCAGGCTCTTGAGAATGGCATCGAGCATGACGGACCTTTCACACAGAACAGGCGGCTGTCTGCCGCCGTCGAACGCCGTGTCGGCAGATTCCGGTCTTCTACTTCAGTCCCGCCGAGATCAGCTTCTCCAGCGCAGACATGTCTGCGGGCAGGCGGTTGCTCATCAGGAAGAGGAAGACGAAGGTGAAGATGACCAGGGACTCGATGAACGCCAGACCCAGGATCATCGCCGTCTGAATCTTGCCGATTGCCTCCGGCTGTCGCGCCATGCCCTCCAGCGCCGCCGAAGCCGCGCGTCCCTGCGCCAGCGCGCCGCCGATAACGGCTACCGGAAGTCCGATGCCGACCGCCAGCGCCAGAAGTCCAAGATAGAGCATTGTCACATTCCTTTCTTACGGTGTCAGACAGTGTTATTTTGGTATAGCGGTTTCGCCGCGATCAGTGACCGTGCGCGGGCGCATGTTCTGCGCCGTGCGCATGCTCGGCATGATCGTCGTCGTGATGCGTCTGCAGCGAGATATAGATGCAGGTCAGCAGCGTGAAGACCAGCGCCTGCACAAAGGTCGTGATCATCGCGATCACCATGATCGGGAACTGCGGCGGGATGACAGGAAACGCGGGCAGGAGCATCACGCCCAGCGCCGCCAGCACGATGATAACCGTATCTTCGCCGAAGATGTTGCCGAAAAGACGCATCGCCAGCGTGAACGGGCGCACCAGTTCTCCGATGATCTCCACCGGCATAATCAGGGGAGCCAGCGCGGGCATCGGTCCCATGTAGTGCTTGATATAGCCCACGATCCCCCGGCTCCGGATGCCCACATACTGCACATAGACGAAGACGATCAGACCCAGCGCCAGCGTGGTGCTGATGTTCGCCGTCGGCGCATGAAAGCCCGGAACCAGACCGATGACATTGCTCAGGTAGATGAAGAAGAAGAGCGTGCCGGCTAAGGGCGCGTACTTCTCTCCGCCCGGACCGATGACGCCGCGCGTGAAGTTGACGAATGTCTCGACCAGAAACTCTCCGAAGTTCTGAAGGACGCCGCGCGGCACGGCTGCCAGCTTCCGGGTGGCGGCGATGCCGAAGGCGAGCATGATCAGGGCGACGACGATGCCGTTGGTGAACAGCAGACCCGCGGGAGGAACCTCGCCGATCTTGTGTCCGTGCTCTTTGCCCCCGTGTTCGGTGGTGGCGTGCGTCTGTTCGCCCGCGTGCTGTCCCGGTTCAGCGGTGTGTCCCTGACCGGTCGAATGACCGTTATCGCCCTGAGCGATCTGGAGACGATCCTGTGGCTGAGGCATCCGTTACCCTCCAACCGGCGTGTTGGATTTCTGAAACATCTGTCCGCTGACCACCTTCAGACAGATCACCAGCGGGGTCAGACCGATCCCGGCGAACAGCGCCAGGGGATGGACGGCGATGGTGATCGCCAGATGCAGCACGATCGCATAGAGCGGCAGCTTCAGCAGAAGCAGCGCCGCCAGCCAGAATTTGGCTCCGGCTCGCTCCGGCGACACCAGACGCGGCACCGCCCAGGCGAGGCTCCAGAGGCTGAACATCCCCAGCAGCGCGCCGATCGCCAGCCCGACGGAGATATCCGCCTGTCCGCGCAGCCCGAAGATCAGCGCAAACCAGGCCGCGACCCAGAAGGTGGTCCGCACCGCGCGATATGGCAACTTTTCGTCTGTCATTGTAATCTCTTTTTGTTTTACCTGTCCAGCTTGTTTATAATCCGCATCATGTTGAGAACGCCGGCGGCAAACCCCACGATCGCGCCGATCAGGGTGAACAGCGGCGATCTGCCCAGCCGCGTATCCAGCCACGCTCCCAGCAATGTCAACAGTATGATCGGCACAATGAGGGTCGCGGGAATGATATACGCCATTCCCATGCGCTGATAGAGAACCTGCTTCTCGCTCAGCGTGCGCCTCTCGGAGGGCGGGAGGTTCGGACGGTACTGCGGAACCTCCGGAAGCTCCGGCAGGGGCGGCGTTTCGGGCAGAGGAATCTCCTCCTCTGCGCTCTCCTCGCGGCTCTCTCTCTCTTCTGACATCGGTTCGATCTCCGCAGGAGCGGAGCTACGATCCGCTCAACCCGAACCGCTCATGCAGCAGGCGCACGGCGCGGTCCGCCTCGTTCTCCGGCACCAGGCAGGAGACCGACATCTCGGAGTCGGCGACCTGGTAGATGGGGATACCCGCGCCGGTCAGCGTCTCGTAGATCGCCAGCATCACGCCGGGAACCTGACGGTGATTTCCCGCCACTACGGAGACCAGTGTACCATATTCGAAGGCGGTTCCGGGCACATCCACCACCTCGATAAAATCTTCCAGTGAATGGAGCAGGGGACGCTGGTTCCGATACGCCAGGTCCAGGCCTTCCGAAAACTTGAAGATGTAGAAATGGCTCAAGGGACGAGACTTGGGATTCGTCGCGACCGGCACCACCATTCCGTCCAGCAGATCGCGCGCGATCGGGTAGACGTCGCGCGATACGGCGAAGGAGAGCGCGGTCGGGCTGAAGCTGACCAGAAAGATGCTGATCCCGGCGCGCGCCATCAGCCGGTAGACCTCCTGCTGAACGATGGGCTTGTGCGCCTCGTTCTCGATCTCCAGCCGGATGAACGCCAGCTTGCCGGTATGGGAGATGCCGGTGATCCGCTTGCGCGTCTCCTCCGAGACCTCGGCGTCGCCGACAATGCGGGTTCCCGGATGATCGCTGAAGGTGGACTTCACCCACAGCGGAATGCCGTAGTCCATCGCGATCTCGGCGGCGCGGGGATGCACGATCTTCGCGCCCAGATGCGCCATCTCCGCGATCTCGGCGTAGGTGCACTCCTTCAGCGTGCGGGCATCCGGAACCATATCCGGGTCCGCCGTCTTGACGCCGTCCACATCGGTGTATATCTCCACCGCGCAGGCGTTGAGGGCGGCTCCGAGCGCGGAGGCGGTGGTGTCGCTGCCGCCGCGCCCCAGCGTGGTGATGCTGCCGTGCTCGCTCTCCTCCGTGATGGTGGTTACTCCCTGAAATCCGCAGACGACCGGCGTCTGCCCGCGCTCCAGCGCTTTGAGGATGGAGTGGGGATGGATGCTGAGGATGCGCGCATTGCCGTAGACGCCGTCGGTGATGATGCCCGCCTGCCCGCCGGAGAGGGCGATGGCGGGGCAGCCCATGGACTGCAGGGTAACCGCCATTACCGCGGTGGAGATGATCTCGCCGCACGCCATCATCATATCCATCTCGCGGGGAGGGGGCGGCGTGGTCGGATCAATCTTCTTCAGCTCCTGCACCAGCGTATCGGTGGCGTAGGGCGCGCCGGCGCGCCCGATGGCGGAGACCACCACCACCGGTTCAAAGCCCGCCTCCCGCGCGGCGATCACCTTTCGCGCCGCCATCCGCCGGTGCGCGTCGCGGTCTACCGAGGTTCCCCCGAACTTCTGAACCAGAATCTTACCCATGCGCCGCCTCCTCCAGAGCGAAGGTCTGCTTCAGACTGGAGACGGCGGCTTCCACGCGCTCGCCGTCTATGAGGCACTGCACCGAGTTGTGCGCATCGCCGACGCCGTACATCAGCGTCTTTGCCTCCTGCAGCGCGTCGGCGATAGTGACCATCACGCCGGTCAGGTCGCGCATGCTGCTGGCAATCACCGAGACGACCGCCAGATCGGGGCGGACGGAGTAGGCGAACTGCGCCGCCTGCAGGCATCGCTCCGCCTCGGGAAGCTGCTGCGCGTTCAGGGCGAAGGAGACGGCGGCGCGATGCAGCTTGATCAGGAAGATGGGGATGGAGGCGGACGCCAGCGTCCGGAAGACCCGCAGAATGTCCTCCGTGCGTCCCTGTTCGGCGCGCACGTGCACGGCGATATGGGCAACGTCGGGCGTCACCTCCACAGCGTAGACTCCGCGCTCGCGCTCAAACAAGACATGATTTATAGCGGTTTTCTGGTTCATTGCCCCGGCATACATTGAGTCTGTGTAATATTTCGCAATTAGTATACCCAACGGTTATTTAGCAAGTCAACACGACCTCAAAAACGCGCCCCGATGAAATCGAAGATGTCTATCGCTATTATCGGCAGATTGCTTCGCTTCGCTCGCAATGACGAACTAGGGGCTTCCCGGTCTGTCATTCGCAATGACGAACTGGGGGCTCCCCGGTCTGTCATTCGCAAGGGAGACGGCAGGAGACAGAAGCAATCTCAGTCCGACCGACGAGAGACAGATGCCCGACCACCACCGTTGAACCTCGTCGCCGCAAGGATCGCAAAAGAGGCAGTCGGGGGATGCGCGTCGAAAACAGGGGCATGAACATGCCGGCGGCGGACAGATGCGGGAAGGAGAGGAGAGATCATGTATAGAGTACGATGGCTGCTGACGCTGATCCTGCTGGCAGCGGTGTGCGCGGGCGCGCAGGCGCAGGGGACAACCACGCCCAAACAGGGCAGCCCGGAGCGGAAGGCGATCGTAGACGCGCTGCGCGTTCCCATTCAGAAGCGGCTGAAGCAGAAGGTGATCTTCAAGATAGACCGGCTCAAACTGAAAGACGGCTTTGCGTTTATCGCCGCGCAGCCGCTTCAGCCCAACGGCAAGCCGATCAACTATCGCGGAACGCCCATACAGAAGGCGATTGATGCAGGGATGTTCGATGACACCGTGATGGCGCTGCTGAAGAGAGAGGGCGGCAGGTGGAAGGTGCTGACCTACGTGCACGGCGCGACCGATGTGCCGTATGTGGACTGGCCCCAGAAGTACAAGGCTCCCCGGGCGATCTTCGATCTGGATTATTGAAGGCGCGCCTGGACGCCTCCGCGCTGATAGCGAAAAAGCCGCCCGGCAGAAGACAGGAGTCGCGGCGGGGCGCGGCGAACTGCCTGTCAGCCGCCAGTCGGCGGCTCCCGGCGGGAAGAACAGGTTTCGACAGGAGCGGAGAGCGTGCAGAGCCGTCCAGCCAGGCAGGACAAGCCGGCTTCATCATCAGCGCGGAGGCTTCCAGGCGCGCCTTCAATTACGGCGCAGGAGAGGTCTTCGGGCGTGCGCTCCCTCGCGCGGTTTCGCGAGGTGGGCGTGCTGGTATTTCTGGCGCTGGTGGCGGCGGTAACCGCTCTGGTGGAGCCGCGCTTTCTGCTCCCGTCCAATCTTCGCAATATTCTGCTGGATACCCCGCTGCTGATGATCGTCGCGATGGGCATGACGATGGTCATCATCAGCCGCAACATTGATCTTTCGGTCGGCGCGATGCTGGGAATGAGCGGGATGGCGGTCGGCATGCTGTTCAAGCACTACCCGGGCTTTCCCGTCGCGCCGGGCGTGCTGCTGGGCATCCTGCTCGGTCTGCTGATGGGAGCTGTCAACGGAACGCTGGTCACCTGGCTGCGCGTCCCGGCGATCATTGCCACGCTCGGAACGCTCAGCGCCTATCGGGGCATGATCTTCCTTATCAGCGGCGGGCGGCAGGTAGACCCCAACGACGTGCCGCTGGCGCTGATCCGCCTGTCGCAGACCTCCCCGATCGGGATACCCTGGCTGGTGATCTTCGCATTATCCATCACCGTCGCCGTCTACCTGTTTCTGGGCTATCACCGCCGGGGGCGCGCCATCTACGCGGTTGGAGGAAACCCGGAGGCGGCGCGGCTGAGCGGCATCCGAGTCAACGCCACGATCTTTTTTACCTTCGTGGCGACGGGCGGGCTGTCCGGGTTCGCCGGAGTGATGTACGCCTCGCGGTTCGGCTTCGTCAATCCGGCGCAGACCGGCGCGGGCTTTGAACTGAGCGTCATCGCCGCGACGGTGATCGGCGGCACACAGGTCTACGGCGGGGTCGGCTCGGCGGTCGGAACCGCGTTCGGCTGTATGCTGCTGGCGGTCGTCAGCAACGCCCTGACCATCACCGGACTGTCGGGGCAGTGGCAGCTTGCGGTCTACGGCGCGATCATCCTCGCTGCGCTCCTGATCGATTCGCTGATCCGCGGCCGGCTGGGACGCGCCGCCGAAGAGACCGCCTGATGAGACGGGTCCTGAGCTTTCGCTACCTGCGCGAACTCGTCGTGGTGATTCTCCTGCCGCTGACGTTTCTTATCAACGCCCGGCTATCGCCCTACTTCCTCGATCCCGCCTATCTATTAAGCGACACCTCGCAGTACATGGAGGCGGGCATCGTTGCGCTCGCCCTCACCTTCATCATCATCAGCGGCAATATTGACCTGTCGGTCGCCTCGAATATGGCACTCGTCGCCTGCGTGACGGCGTCGCTGCATGCGCGGCTGGGAATGCCGATGGGCGCGGCGATTCCGATCGGGCTGCTGCTGGGGGGGCTGCTGGGACTGATCAACGGGCTGTTGATCGCCGGCTTCCGTCTGCCCTCGCTGACCGTCACGCTCGGAACCTTTGCGCTCTATCGCGGAATCGCGCAGATACTCCTCGGTGACCGGTCTATCAGCCGATTCCCGGAGTGGTTCGTCGGGATGGATTACCGGATGATCGGTCCGGTTCCGCTGCCGCTGCTGATCTTTCTGACGCTGGCGATCCTCTTTGCGCTGATTCTGCACCGCACGCTTGTCGGACGCTGGCTATACGCCCTGGGAGCCAATCCGACCGCCAGCCGCCTGAGCGGCGTTCCGGTGCGGCGCGTCACCGTATCGCTGTTTGTCTTCTCCGGCTTCTGCGCGGGATTTGCCGGGTTGATGATGGCGTCGCGCCTGAATGTGGCGCGCTACGATATGGCGATGGGACTGGAACTGGACGCGATCACGGCGGTTGTTCTGGGCGGAACCGATATCTTCGGGGGACGGGGCACGATCTTCGGAACCGCGCTCGCGCTCTTTTTGATCGGCATTCTGCGCAGCGGCATGGGACTGGCGAATATCAAGATCGAACAGCAGCTTGTGGTGATCGGCGCGCTGTTGATCGTCTCGATTGCGCTTCCGAACCTGCTGCAGCGGCGCAGGAGTTGACGGCGCGGCGCAGAAATATGAGGGGTAACCTTCACCCACTACCCCATCCGGGAGGAATCACCCATGAGAAGACGACTGCCTGCCGCGCTGGCGCTGGTCGGTCTGATAGCGGTCTTTGCGGCGGGCTGCAAACAGGAGAAGCCCTCGGCTCCGCCCCCGGGCGCAAGTCCCGGAAGACCCGCGACCGGCGACGCGGCGCCAGCCGCGCAGAAGTACCGGGTCGTCTACATACCCAAAAACACCGGCAATCCCTACTTCGACGACATTATCGCCGGCTTCCGGCAGGCGTCGGGAGAGCTGGGATTTGAGTTCGATACGGTCGCTCCGGCGTCAGCGGACGCCGCCTCGCAGATCCCCTTCATCAAGCAGCAGATACAGCGGGGCGTCAACGCCATCGCCATTTCGCCCAACAGTCCGGATGCGATCAAGCCCGCGCTGAAGGAGGCGATGGCGAAAGGCATTCAGGTGATCTGCGTGGACGCCGACATGCCCGGACACGAGGAGGGACGCACCGCCGCCGTGCTGCCGATGGACTTCGACGAGACCGGAAAGAGCCAGATCGAACTGATGGGCAGCCTGATCGGCTATAAGGGCGAGATCGCGATCCTCTCCGCCACCACGGACGCCCCCAACCAGAACTACTGGATCAAGGGGATGCAGGAGACGCTGAAGGAGCCTAAATATAAGGAGATGAAGCTGGTCGCCATCGTCTATGGCAACGACGACCCGCAGAAGAGCCTGATCGAAGCTGAGAACCTGCTGACCCGCTTCCCGAACCTGCGGGGCATCATCGCTCCGACCACCGTCGGCGTAGCGGCGGCGGCGCAGGCGGTCGAGACGGCGAAAGCCGCCGATCGCGTGCAGGTAACCGGGCTGGGAACGCCCAATCAGATGCGCCGCTTTATCCAGAACAACACGGTGCAGAAGTTCGCCCTCTGGAGTCCGAAGGATATGGGCTATCTCTGCGCCTACCTGATAGACGGACTGGTGAAGGGGACGATCAAGCCGGCGCCAGGGGTCTCTTTTACGGCGGGATCTCTGGGCGAACGCTCCTTCCGGGATAAGAACGTGGTGATCACCGGTCCGCCCGTGATCTTCGAGAAGAGCAACATAGACAAGTATAACTTCTAACCGTCTCCGGGCGCGGCGGGAACAGAAGAGGAGGGGATCGAAGCCGTTTCGCTCCGATCCCCTCCCGGTCTCTGCAGTCCGCATCCGGTCGCGTTACTCGGCAACGAACGGAAGCAGAGCGATATGACGCGCGCGCTTGATGGCGTCTGCCAGAAGCCGCTGATGTCCGGCGCAGGTTCCGCTGGAACGGCGCGGGACGATCTTGCCGCGCTCGGTAATGAACTTGCGCAGCTTGGAGAACGCCTTGTAGTCAATGCTGTCGGCTTTCTCCACGCAGAAGGTGCATACCTTACGGCGCGGCTTCTTATATTTTCCGGGCGCGCGTTTGCGCACAGGAGCAGGCATCTCTCATCCTTTCTAGTCGTCGGCAAACGGATCGGTGTCGTCCAGGTCGTCCATCGGGGGCGGGGGGGACTTGCGTCCGGGCGCGGGCGCGCTGGCGGCAGGGCGCGGCGCGGCAGGAGCCGGGCTTGCGGTCGCGCGCGGCGCGTTGTAGCCGTAACTCTCCTCCGCCGGCGCTCCCTCTCCCTCGCGCGGGCGATCCAGCCCCTCGACGTTGTCGGCAACCACCTCGGTCGCGTAGCGCTTCGTGCCGTCCGGCGCATCCCAGGAGCGAATCTGCAGGCGCCCCTCGACCGCCACCAGACGCCCCTTCCGCAGATAGTTCGCGGCGAACTCGGCGGTGCGTCTCCAGGCGACGATGTTGATGAAGTCGGTCTCCTTCTCGCCGGTCTCCGGGTCCTTGGTGGGACGATCCACGGCGATGCGAAACTTGGTGAGAGCGACCCCGTTGGGAGTGTACTGCGTCTCCGGGTCGGCGGTCAGACGTCCGATCAAAACGATACGATTCAACATGGTTTTCTCCTCCCTGATGCCCGCCCTCGGCGGACAACGGTCCTCAAAGGATATGATCTCTATGCGGCGCTCGGTGTCGCCGCATCCCCAAAAGCGCTACTCTTCGTCTTCGTTCTGGCGGACGATAATGTGTCGCAGGACATCGTCGCTGATCCGGAAGAGGCGGTCCAGTTCGCTGGGGACCTCCGGTCCTCCCTCAAAATTCATCAGGACGTAGTAGCCTTCGCGCCTGCCCTTGATCTCATAGGCAAGGCGGCGTCTGCCCTGCTCCCACTTGCCGGTCTCTCCGACAACGCCGCCGCTGTCGGTGACGACTTTCTGGAACCTCTCGATGATCGCGGCGTACTGCTCTTCGGTCAGTTCCGGATCCAGAATGTACATCGCTTCATAGTGTCGCACGGTCTTATAGATACCTCCCTCGGTCTGGTGGTTCCGGTCTCTCCCGGAACAGGAAGTGATCGGGCTGCGCCCGTCGGGGATAGCAGAGCGTCCCCTCTTTTGAACCGCGTTAGTATACCACTCGTCCCGGGCTTTTACAAGCGGAAAACTTTTTTGCAATGTTCCCGGAAATCTTTCGCCACGTCTGTTACGCTCTCCATCGTGCGGATGCCGGGTGTCGGCGCATGCAGCATACAGGATAGTTACTATGACGCAGAAGAGTCCTACAGCGATGGACTTCAGTCCATCGCTGTAGTCCCCGCTGTGCGGGTTGTGAGACTGCTTTGGTCGGCTTGCGCCTCGCGGCAAACCGTCTACTTGAACGGCTCCCGGATTACCTGCTACAATCTCTTCACTATGCAGACCAACGTGTTAGACCGCGCGCGCGCCGTTCTGGAGCAGGAGGCGAAGGCGATCCGCGCGCTCTCAGACCGCCTGGACGATCGCTTTCTCCAGGCGGTGGATCGGCTCCTGCACTGCAAGGGGCGCGTCATCACGACCGGCGTGGGGAAAGCCGGAGCGATCGCCCGCAAGGCGGCCGCGACCCTCGCCTCCACCGGCACGCCTGCGCTCTACCTGCACCCGGCGGAGGGCGTGCACGGCGATCTCGGCGTGGTTACGGCGGACGACGTGGTGCTGGCGCTCTCCTACAGCGGCGAGAGCGACGAGGTGGTGCGCCTGCTGCCGACCATCGGACGGATCGGCGCCTGCATCGTGGCGATGGTGGGCAACACCGGCTCCACGCTGGCGAACGCCGCACAGGTAACGCTGGAGGTCTCTGTGGAGGGCGAAGCCTGTCCGCTGGGACTGGCTCCGACCACCAGCGCGATCGCCATGCTCGCGCTGTGCGATGCGCTGGCGATCTGCGTGATGGAGGAGCGGGGCTTCACAAAAGAGGATTTTGCGCTCTACCACCCGGCGGGCGCGCTCGGTCGTCGTCTGACTCTGCGCGTCGCCGATGTGATGCGTACCGGGGATCGGATGGTGGTCATCACCGGAGACACCCCGCTGCACGACACGCTCTTCAGCATCTCGAAGGCGCGCGCCGGATGCGCCTTTGTCGTGGATGCGGAGGGGAGGCTGGTCGGCATTGTGACAGACGGCGACATTCGCCGCGCGCTGCTGCGGGATGAGAACGCGCTTCGCCGCGCGACCCGGGACGCGATGACCCCCGATCCCCTCGCCATCGTGGGCAATCCGCTGGCGGCGGAGGCGCTGGCAATCCTGGAGGACTCGCCCCGACAGCCGGGCGAGGCGCCGGTGGTGGACGCCGAAGGGCGACCCATCGGCTTGATTATGCTCAAAGACCTTCTGCGCGCCGGCATTGTGTAGCGGCGCATCCTCTTCCGCGACGCACCTGGATGGAAACACGAAGACCCTATGACCCAATCAACCAACACCCCGCCCCTTGCGGAGCGTCTCGCCGCAGTCCGCCTGCTGGCGATGGACGTGGACGGCGTGCTGACGGACGGCGGAATCTACTACACCGGCAGCGAACCGGAGACCAAACGTTTTTCGGTCGCGGACGGGCTGGGGCTGCAGCTGGCTGTTTACGGCGGTCTGATCGTCGCCATCATCTCCGGGCGCGTCAGCGAGGCGGTGGAGAGGCGCGCGAAGGAACTGGGCATAACCCATCTCTATCAGGGCGTCGCCAATAAAGCCGCGCCGATGGCGGAACTGATGGCGTCCTACGGACTGGAGACGGCGCAGGTCGCCTACATCGGCGACGACTGGAACGACCTGCCTGCCTTTTCGCTGGCAGGCATGAAGATCGTCCCTCCCAACGCCGTCAATGAGATCAAGGGGCTGGCGGACCTGATCACGGAGCGCAGCGGCGGCGAGGGAGCCGTGCGCGAGGTCTGCGAGGTGATCCTCAAGACGCAGGGACGCTTTAATGACGCCCTGCAGCAGTATCTGGCAAAACTGCTGGGGTAGGCGGCAGTACGGGCGCCGCCGGAAACAGAGCGAATGAGCGAAGGAGCAGGAGCGGAGATGGAGCGATTGAAAGACCGCGTCGCAGTGGTGACGGGCGCGGCGCAGGGACTGGGCGAGGCGATCGCCTATCGGATGGCGGCGGAGGGCTGCCGGGCGGTCGTCATCGCGGATATACGGCAGGAGCAGGCGCAGAAGACGGCGGACGCGATCGCTGAAAAGCACGGCTGTAAGACGCTGGCGCTGAAGGTGGATGTTACCCGCGAAGAGGACTGCGAGGCGATGGCGCAGGCGACGGAGGAGATGTTCGACGGGCTGGACATCCTCGTCGCCAACGCGGGCATTCTGATCGCCAACGACATCACCGAATTTCCCGCCGACGCCTGGCGCAGAGTGATGGACGTGAACCTGTTCGGCTACTTCCTGTCCGCCCGCGCCGCCGCCCGGATCATGGTTCCGCGCAAGCGCGGGGTCATCATTCAGATCAACTCCAAATCGGGTAAGAAGGGCAGCTTCCGCAACTCCGCCTATGCCGCCAGCAAGTTCGGGGGCATTGGGCTGACGCAGTCCATCGCCCTCGATCTGGCTCCGCACGGCATCCGGGTCAACGCGGTCTGTCCCGGCAACCTGCTGGACGGGACGCTCTGGCAGGAGAGCCTCTACGAGCAGTATGCGCGCAATCAGGGGATCACGGTGGAAGAGGTGCGGCGCAAGTACGAGTCGCAGGTTCCGCTCGGTCGCGGGTGCACCTACGAGGATGTCTGCAACGTGGTGACATTCCTTGCGTCGGATGAGGCGAGCTACATGACCGGGCAGGCGATCAACGTTACCGGCGGTCAGGAGATGCGCTGAGAGGAGGGGGGCGAACGGGGATGCGATCCGGTCTGTTTCGCGGGACGGCGCTGTGCGTGGCTCTGCTGATCTGCCTCTGCCTGCCGGCGTATGCCGGACAGAGCGAGGAGAAGAGAGACCCGATTGACATATGGCTGGAGAAGGCGATGGAGAAGGACAGCTCCACGCATGGGATGCGCGCCGCCATTCGCGAAGCCGCACGGAAGTGGGACGCGGAGATGAACCGGGTCTACGGTCGGCTGATGAAACGGCTGAAAGGTCCGAAACGCGACGCGCTCCACAAGGCGCAGCGCGCCTGGCTGAAGTTTCGCGACGCGGAGACTGCCGCCTCCTTCGAGATCATCGGCAGGCAGGAGGGAACCATGTGGCTCCTTGTCAGCGAGGGGCACTGCCTGGAGATCGTCAAGCGGCGCACCCTTCAGCTGCGCGGATATGAGAGCGATCTGGACAACGGCTAGCCGGCTGTGCGCCCGCTTCCCGTTCCACCCGTCTTTTCCCCGGAGGCAGGAATAGCCGCCCCTCCCGCCACAATAGAACGCAGCAGATCCGCAGGGAGCAGGCAATGCCGTCGGAAGAGTTGAGGAAACGGCTGGAAGCCCTGAACGGGGGACCGCTTGTCCATCGTCCCCCGGAGGAGGCGCGTCCGCCGGAGACGACCGGACGCGGGCGCAGAGACGGCGGCAGCGCCGCAAGCGCGGCAGCCTCGCAGCGCGCCCCGCACGCGGCGACCGATCCTCCGGTCGCTCTCCCCGTCTCCTCTCATCTGGAAGCCTGCCTGCCGGGAGCCGTGCGGATTGCGCCCGGAGGCGGGCTGTTCTACTATGTGCAGCGGCGGGTCGGCGATCATGCGCCCTGGGCAGAAAATCTGAGCGGGCAGATCGGCTCCGCCCTGCAGAGCGACGCGCTCGCCGCCTGTCTGCGCCGTTCCACCGGCTTCGCGCCGAACCGCACGCTGTTTCTCGATCTGGAGACGCAGGGGCTGCATAACGCGCCCCTGTTTCTGATCGGGCTGCTGCGGGTGGAGGCGGAGGGCGCGCTCTGGTGTCATCAACTGCTGGCGCGCTCCGACGAGGAGGAGGCGAGCGTGGTGGAGGCGTTCTGCGAGATGCTGCGCGAGACCCGCCTGGTGGTTACCTTCAACGGCAGCGGCTTCGACCTGCCGATGCTGCGCGCCCGCGCCGCCGCGCACGGCATTCCGCTTCCCCGCATCGCCGCCCATCTGGATCTGCTGCTGGAGGCGCGGAGCCGCTATCGCCGCCATCTGCCCGACTGCAAGCTGCAGACTCTGGAGCGATCTCTCTGCGGACGGGCGCGCGCCGACGACATTCCCGGCGCTGAGATACCCCCCGCCTACCGGGAGTTCGTCCGCACCGGCGACGCCTCCCGTCTCGCCGACATCCTGCGCCACAACCTGCTGGACCTCGCCACCACCGCCGAACTGCTGGCGCGCTTCTGGGGAGAGGTCTGATCCGGCGGACCACCCCCTGCGGAGGTGGGGCTGCCGGACCCGTCTTCCATTCAGTCGTTGCCCTTGATGCTGGCGATGGGCGTCAGCACGTAGGCGACTCGCGCCAGTCCCGCCCCGACCACCGAGGCGATCACATCCTCCGCCGGCTTATAGCAGCCGGGACTCTCGTCAATCGGCACGTTGCCGCCCGCATTGACCATCACGTTCAGCGTTGCCATCTGTCTGTTCACGTACGACTGCGTGAACTGCTGTTTGGCGGCGCTGCGCGACATGCGCCGCCCGCACCCGTGATTGACCGAGTAGAGGCTGCGCTCCGCGCCCGGCTCCGCGTAGAGGATATAGCTCTTGTCGCCCATCGAGCCGGGGATCAGGATCGGATGCCCGGTCTCGTACCAGCGGGTTCCCTTCAGCATCGGATGTCCCGCCGGGAAGGCGCGGGTCGCGCCCTTGCGATGCACCCAGAACTTTCCGCCCAGCGCGGGAACCTCCTCCTCCTGCACCAGGTTATGACTGATCTCATAGACCAGTTCCGGCTCGCTGCCGAACACCTTGCGAAACGCTCTGCCGACGCCCTCCCAGATCAGCAGGCGGTTGGCGATGGCGAAGTTCGCCCCCGCCGCCACCGCGTTCTTGTATTCAAACCAGAGCGGGCTGTCCGGCGAGAAGTAGGTCGCCTCCGCGCCACCCGCCAGCCGGATGCCCTTCTGACGCAGGTACTCCTTGCCGCGCTGGATATACTCGGTCGCCATGCCGTGCCCGAAGCCCCGCGAGCCGGTGTGCACCATCACCCACAGATGCTCCTCCTGGTCGTACTGCAGCTCGATAAAGTGGTTGCCGCCGCCGAGGCTGCGAAGCTGATGGATGCCGCGCGATTTCGGTTTCGCCGGGATCTTCCAGCGGTCATCTACCGGAATGAAGTCGCGCTCGGAGGCGTTTCCCCGCTCATAGCCCAGCGCCTCCGCGCCGAAACGGACGATCTCCTCGAACTTCTTTTCGTCCACCGGATACTTGCCGCCCTCGCCCACTCCGAGCGCAACCCGATCCATCACCTCTTCGGAGAAGCGGCGGCGCAGGCGGTCGTCGAGTCCCTTGCCCTTGTCCACGTCGGAACGAAACGCCATCATGCCGCAACCAATATCGTAGCCGACCGGAGCCTGGCACAGCGTCTGCTCCGTCGCGATGACGCAGCCGACCGGAACCACATAGCCGGTATGCGCGTCCGGGGTGATCACCACATCCCGCACGTCCGGAAACTCGGTGGCGTTCTTGATCTGCTGAAAGAGCGCCTCCTCCGCCTCGGCAAACAGCGTCTCGTTCATAAAGATGCGCACCGGAATGCGAACGCCCTCCTCCAGCAGATAGCACCCCCCTCCGATGGGGCGACAGAGACTTTTCAGATTCACGGTTTTCTCCCTGCGTCGGTTGCAGACGCAATAACGGCGGCTTCCCGGCATCCGGGAGCCGCCGCTTCTGCACGGTGGGTATTGAAACGAATCACGGCAGACAGGCGCGGTCTCCCTCTCGCAGCGGACGCGGGCGACCCCGGCGCATCTTTCGACCGGGCTGCTGCGCCCAGATCGAGACTGCGCCGCCTGTGCAGAGGATCCGAGGATAGCTGCGTCGCCTGCAGAAGAGTTTCACGTTTCCGCTCTTTCATCCCGATGACTTTCGGCGCTGTTATATCACAGGGCGGATGAAAATGCAAGGGACTGCTGCCGCGGGAGGGTCATCGGGATCTGTCGCCATAGAGCGTCTGGATATAGTTCACCTGCCCCTCGTGGTAGACCGTATTCCAGTAGAAGAAGTCGGCCAACTCCGCCCAGCTTACAGGCTGATGGGTGAGGGGATGGGTCAGCGCCGCTCCCCACTGACCGGCGGGAAATCCGGCGACCGCCTGCGCCAGCGCGTTGGACGCCTCCAACAGCCAAAACAGCGCGTCGCGGTTGCAGCGCGCCTGTATCTGCTGCTCATAGTCCGCCCGATCGAAGGGAACAAGCGCGTGGCTGCGGAAGATCGCCGCCCCCCACTGATTCAGATAGGCGCACTCGCACACCTGCTCCAGCGCGGAGCGTCCGGCATGACCCTCCGGATCCGGCTTCCACAGCAGCCGTTCATCGGGCATCCGCTCGCACGCCGCGTGCAGCGCGTCTGCAGCATTTCGCAGACGCATGGCGAGAAACTGGGATATGTTCAGATCAGCCATGATGACTCCTCGCATCCGGTTACGGGATCGAAGCGATCCGATAGATGATGATGGGGCAGTATACTACGTTCTATCGGTCAGGACAAGAGGCGTTTCCGGATCTCTGCTGCATACGCGCTTTTCTCCAGCTCTCTTTCCAGCAGGAAACGGCAGCGGCGTATCGGAATCGTATACGGTAATAGCGGCGGCGCAGGATCCGCCCGGAGCCTCCGACCGCCCCTCTCCTCGGAGAACGCTCGATAAAGGGTACTACAGATGACGCTGATCTACGAACGTCTGACGGAACTGCTGGCGCAGGGACGCTCCTGCGCGCTGGCGACGCTGGTCGCCACCTCCGGCTCCAGCCCCCAGAACGCCGGGGCGAAGATGCTCTTTCTGCCCAATGGTCAGATTATCGGGACCATCGGCGGCGGATGCATGGAGGCGGAGGCGCGGCGAATCGGGCTGGAGTGTCTGCGAAAGAGGACCACAAAGCTATTTGACCTGCGGCTGGACGACGATTTCGGCTGGGACGACGGCTTGATCTGCGGAGGCAGCGTCCGGATCTTTATCAATCCGTACCCCGAACGCTCCGCGCCGGTCTACCGCGCGGCGGTAGATGCCGCCGCCCGGCGGGAGAAGGTCGTCCTCTGTACCGTCCTGCAGGGCGAGACGCCCCCGGCGGGAACCGCGCTGCTGCTCGATACGGAGGGACGGGTTCTGACGAAGCCGGAGACGCTGGAGCGAGAGCCGGAGCGCGCGGCGCTGCGCGCGGCGGTTGCTGAGACGCTGGAGAGCGGACGCGAGAGGGTGGTCGCGCTCCCGGAGGGCGTTTCGGTCTACCTGGAGCCGATCTTGCCCCGTCCGACGCTGGTGATTGCGGGCGCGGGACATATCGGCGCGGCGGTCGGGCAGATCGGCGCACTGTGCGGCTTTGAGGTGGTGATCGTGGACGACCGCCCGGATCTGTGCAACCCGCAGCGTCTGCCGTTCGTAGATAGAGCGGTCGTGGAAGAGATTCCGCGTTTCGTGCGCGAGTTCCCCATCACCGAGGATACCTACATTGTGATTGTAACTCGCGGTCACCGGCACGACGCCCAGGTGCTGCGCGAGTGCATTCACTCCCGCGCGAAGTATATTGGCATGATCGGCTCGAAGCGCAAGATCACCGTCATCTATGAGGAGATGCTGCGCGAGGGGCTGGCGACGAAGGAGGCGCTGCGCCGGGTTCACTCTCCGATGGGGCTTGCGCTGGGAGACCGGGAGGTGGGCGAGATCGCCGTCTCGATTGCGGCGGAACTGGTGGCGGTGCGCCGGGGCGCGGATCTGAACGCAATACGCTCCATGCAGTATCTGCCTCCGTTCATCCGGGAGGAGCAGGAGTAGAGAGATGCGTGTGGAGGATGGCAGCGGCGAGACGCTGCATCTGCACGATACGCTGATCGCGGCGACGCACAACATCATCGTGGAAGGCTTCCTGCAGGAGATCTCGCCCCGCGCCGTTACCCGCATCGCTGAAAACATCTACGCCCAGACGGAGAGTCTGCAGGCGGAGGTGCTGCGGGTTCGCAACCCGCAGATCGCCTGCGCGAAGGGCTGCGCCTGGTGCTGCACCTCCTACGTCAGCGTGACTACGCTCGAAGTGGTCTTCCTGACCGCCTTCATCCGGGCGAACCTCTCCCCGGAGGAGGTCGAGACGCTGAAGGAGCGAACCGCGCAGTCGGCAGAACGGCGGCGCGGACTCGACTCGAACGCGCAGGAGGCGCTGCGTCTCTTCTGCCCGCTTCTGAAGCAGAACGGCTGCTCCGTCTATGCGGCGCGCCCGCTGATGTGTCGGGGATGGACCTCGAAAGACGCGGATATCTGCCGGATGAATGTCGAACAGCCCGGCGAGACGCCGATCCCGGTTCCCTACTACCGGCTCTTCAAAGAGATCGCCGCCAGCGTGCGCGTCGGAGTGCAGAGCGGGATAGATCAGACGCCCCTGCAGAACGACGATCTGGAACTGGTCTCCGCGCTGAACGTCGCGCTGAACACGCGCGACATTGTGGAACGCTGGCTCGCGGGGGAGCAGGTCTTTCCGGACGAAATCATTATAAAGGAGTAGCTATGCTCAGCCTCGCCTTACCGCCGATCATTCCCCGCGAAGACCTGTTCGGGAACCCGGAGAAGACCTCTCCGAAGCTCTCCCCGGACGGCGCGCGGCTGGCTTACATCGCTCCCGACGAGGGCGTGCTCAACGTCTGGGTGCGCACTGTCGGACAGACCGATGACCGTGTCGTAACCCGCGACCGCAAGCGCGGCATCCGCATGTACGCCTGGGCGTACAACGGCAGACACCTGCTCTACATTCAGGACCTGGACGGAGACGAAAACTGGCATATCTGGTCGGTGGACTTCGAGACGAACGCGATCCGCGACCTGACCCCGTTTCTGGGCGTGCAGGCGCAGCTTGTGGCGATGGACCCCCGGTTCCCGGAGGAGATTCTGGTCGGGCTGAACCTGCGGGACGCCCGTGTGCACGATGTCTACCGGCTCTCCCTGACCACCGGCGCGCTGGTTCCCGAAGTGGAGAACCCCGGCGATGTGGTGGGCTGGATCGCCGACCCGTCGTTTGTGATCCGCGGGGCGCAGGCGGCGACGCCGGACGGCGGCACTGAACTGCGCGTGCGCGAGAGCGCGGACGCCCCATGGAAGACCCTGGTCGTCTGGGGACCCGATGAGGAGGGAACCGCCTACGGCTTCACAGCGGACGGCAGAAGTCTCTATATCGGCAGCAGCCTCAACGCCGATACGGAGGAGCTTCGGCTGCTCGATACGGCGACGGGCGCGGAGGAGACCCTTGCCGCGAATCCGGAGGTGGATCTGGGTGAGATTATCTTCCACCCGACCGAGCATCGCGTGCAGGTGGTCGGCTTCAACAAGCATCGGTTGGTTTGGACTGCGCTCGACCCGGAGATCGCCGACGACCTGAAGGCGCTGGAGGAGGCGGACCCGGGCGAGCCGCATCTGGTCAGCCGCGACCTGGCGGATCGCACCTGGATCGTCCTCTATCAGCAGGATCGCGCCCCCGCCGCCTACTACCTCTACCATCGTTCGACCCGGCAGCGGGAGTTTCTTTTCTCGGCGCGTCCGAAGCTGCAGCAGTATACGCTGGCAGAGATGCGCCCCGTCTCGATCCTTTCGCGCGACGGTCTGACGCTTCACGGCTATCTGACCCTGCCCCCCGGCATCGAGCCGAAGAGTCTGCCGATGGTGCTGAACGTGCACGGCGGTCCGTGGGGGCGCGACACCTGGGGATATGACCCCGAGGCGCAGTGGCTTGCCAACCGGGGATACGCCTGCCTGCAGGTCAACTTTCGGGGATCGGCGGGGTTCGGAAAGCGGTTCCTGCATGCGGGAGACCGCGAATGGGGCGCGAAGATGCACGACGACCTGATAGATGCCGTCAACTGGGCGGTGTCGGAGGGGATCGCCGACCCGAAGCGCGTGGCGATCTATGGCGGCTCTTACGGCGGCTACGCCGCGCTGGTCGGGGCGGCTTTCACGCCGGAGGTCTTCTGCTGCGCGGTGGACATCGTCGGTCCCAGCAGCCTCCGCACGCTCATCAACTCCATTCCTCCCTACTGGGAGCCGCTCAAGAAGATGTTCACGGTGCGCGTCGGCAACCCGGAGACGGAGCCGGAGTTCCTCGATTCGCGCTCTCCGCTCTATAAAGCGGATCAGATCGTCTGCCCGCTGCTGATCGCGCAGGGCGCCAATGATCCCCGCGTCAAGCAGGCGGAGAGCGAGCAGATCGTCGCCGCGCTTCGGGAGCGGGGCAAGCCGGTCGAGTATCTCCTCTTTGAGGATGAGGGGCACGGCTTTGCCCGCCCGGAGAACCGCCTGAAGTTCTATGCGGCGGCGGAACGGTTCCTCGCGAAGTATCTCGGAGGCAGGGCGGAGGAGACCTCTGCGCAGGAAACGGCATTGTGAGGGGCAGGTAGAGCGGGAGGCTCCGATCCGGCATTGCCGGATCGGAGCCTCTTTCTATCGGTTCGTCAGTAGTTGTACGGCTGCGGCGTTGAAGTTACGCCTGTCCGGAGTGCGTCGCGAGAAGAAGACACCGGCGTAGAGCGACGGCTCATGGGGGCGCTCAAGCATCGCTTCAAACCGCATGCCCTGTATCTTCTTGCCGTCCGGTGTCTGAATTTCGATGGGAGCGGACACCATCCTCAGCACGGCGGATCGCCACGTTTCTGATATGGAAGGAGCTTCGCCGGAGAGAATCGCCAGACGCTCCGCAGAGACATCCTTCAGGCGCAGACCTCTGCCCGTCTGTGTGGCGCGCTTCTGCAGCGGAGGCAGCGACGCCCAGAAGCGGAAGAGAGGCTGTGAGATGACACCCTGAATCTCTGGGAATTCTGCACGTAGACGCTCTGCCTGTTTCTCATTCACGGAAGTCATCTGCTCCAGTTCGCGCAGAGTGAAATATCCGTCGTTTTTTTGCAGCGCGGCGCGCCAATGACGCACCTGCTCCCAGGGGATCAGACTCTCCTCCTGCTGGTTCCAGCACCATGCCTTCTCTTGAAAGAGCACGATCCCGCGGCTGGTCTTGGTCATGATTTTGCTCTGCTTGTCCAGGATGTCAAGGTACTCGCGCAGGGTCCTGCCATAGTGCTGCGGGCTTCCTTCCCTGATCTGCATGTCTGTACAGGCTGACAGGATATTGATCTGCGCGAGACGCGCCACCTCCTTCAGACGCTGGCTCAGAGTGAGAGAGGAAGTCAGACGCGGCGCGCGATCTCCTGAGGGAGCCTGTTCCAGGTTCTTCGGCGGCTCGATCTTCCGATCTGCCAGCGGTGAAACAATACGCTCCTCTTCACGTCTCCAGAGAGCCGCTGCCCGCGCTTCATAGAAGCTATCCATCTGGATTCCTCCAACATATGCGTAGGCTCCCGCGTCCCCGATACTGATCCACAGACAGGGAAAGATGTCTCTCTCACTGCGATCGGAGAATATGGTCAGGCATGCAGGATAGGAGGTAGGATGCGCCTGCCCGCGGAACATTCGATCCCGGATGCCATCCAGCCACTGGCGTTCAGACTCGCTGAGCCGCTCTACCTCCAGAGACGTTATCTTTGCCGATCCGTGCCCCGTCTGATCAAAATGCAGGAGCGCCTTTCTCTGCTCCGAGGAGAGATGTCCCGCCAGAACGCGAATTCCTCCCTGAAGGATGTCATCTCTGACCAGGGGTGCAATTTCAGGATTGCGCATCTCGATGCTGATGCGCTCCTGTGCATCGGCGGACAGCCAGGCGATCTGGTCGTCCAGGTTTTGGGCAAAACGCCGCTCTATCTCGTCGCGCAGTCTGGCTCCCAGGGTGCGCGCACCCGGACTGCGTACCAGCGTATAGCGGTAGACCCCGGGAGAGACCTCCTGCTGCTGCCAGTTCCACTCTGCGCCCCGGTTGCTGTACAGGGAGCGCACTCCCTCCAGAATATCCAGCAGAGAAGAGTCAAGGAGATTGAGAGACGCGGTGAAATCGGCGACTTTTTCGGTGGCATCCAGCGCGACACCGCTTGCTTTTGTCAACGCATACAGCAGCTCGCCGATACAGACCTGCGTTCCTTCTACGCGCAACCGCTGCTCCAGGCGCAAATCCGGCTGCCGAAGCCACGCGGGGACAGGCTCAGAGGCGTGCTGCGCCGCCGCCGTTACATACTGGAGCGTCAGGAAGCCGAACAGGATCCATCCGCTGAGTCGGTAGTGCCATTGTTTCATGGCTGTATCGGGTTCATGACATGATAAAACTCTATTTGAGGGGAGGTATCTTCTACAGGTATGTCTTCGCCGTTATAGAAGATCAGTGAGTGCGGGTAGCATGTGTGGCGATCAGGATGCGTGATATTCTGAAACTTCTTTGGGATAGTATAGGTGCAATATCCCCGATCCCAGGCAAGACGTTTCCATTTACCGCTTGCTGGAATGATGAGGCTGCCTGAAAAAGACTCTATATCTTTCGGATCATGATCTACCACAACACTGAAACCATAAGAGATGTAGTGTTGACTGTAAGGAGTGTGCTGAACCTGAACCCACTGGTTCTTCGTCTTTACGACGATATCTTCCCACCAGTAAAAGTACTGATTGTTGTAATGCGGATTTTCCATCTCCGCATTGACGGTGATCACCTGAGATCTGCCCGGAACAGAAAACACAACGCTCAGAAGTAAGCACAGTAAGGTGTCAGGGAATATGTGCTTCACTTTGTTCCTCCATGATACTGTAATTAAGATCTTCTTGATGGACTTAAAGATTACAATTTTTTTTACTAAAAGTCAATCACAATTTTAGAACATCATTGAAGGAATCTGATCTCTCTGCGTTCGTTTGACGGGGTCTGTTGTGCTGGAGGCTGCGTTAACCACTCACGCTTTGACGCTTCGGAGGAGATGGTCTCCATGCCCGGTCATGTCGGACAGGGCGTAGAGCCTGCCGATTCAGAGACCGGCGGATAGAGACCTGTCTCGTCCGTATGATGGGGTGTTGCGCCGACAGAAGGACTGCCGTCTGTACGGGGGGAATGTAAGGAACAGGGATGTTCGGCGCGGACGACGCCGGGGAAAGGAACGCCACACGATGCCTGCGGACTATCTGGATACGAACGAGGCGCTTCGGCAGCTCAATCTCTATTTTGATGTCGCGTCGGTGCGCGCCAGCCTGCTGACGGAGGATCGGGGGCGCGCCTGGGAGGACGACTGCGGGCGCGTCTTTCGCCGGCTCTGGGCGGCGCTGAAGCAGGCGGGCGAGAGTCATCGCGACGAACAGACGCAGCGGCTGGTACAGCGCGCCCTCGGGCTGCTCAGCGACGTCTGGGACACGCCCCCGCTGGTGATCGAGCGCGGACTGCGCCCCGAGACCGCCGGCGATCTGCTGGGACGGCTGACGCGGCTGCAGGTCTATCTGGTGCAGGTCCGCCGCCGCCTGAGCGAGATCGAGAGCGCGGGACTGGAGCTGAGCGTGCGGGAGGGGATGGACGATCTGGCGTTCGCCGTCGCGCGGCTGGGCGCGCATGTGCATGCGCTGACCTCCGTCTACGATCTGTTGATGGTGCGCCCCTGTCTGCGCATTCTGGAGCACTGGCTCTTCTCCGCGCCGATCCCAGTAGAGACGGAAGAGGAGGCGGAGATCGAGTAGCCCCCAGAGCCGCTCCGCGGAGCGACAACGGTACTTTTTACCTCCTTGACGGGAAGCAAATCCTGTGATATTCTACCTATCTGTGTAGAGTGGCACGATTTGTGCAATGCATGGTTATTCCAGTTATAAATTATTTCTGCGTCACAGGTACTCGGGAGAGGGGTGTAGAATAAGTTGCCATTCTTCTCAACTTCCCGGAGCCTGAGGTGAGTTTGATGCAGAAGAGGGAGAGTGACCCGGAGAGAGACGCCAGACCTTCCGGCGTCTCATTGCCAGAGGAGGCAAAGGGCGTTATTCGCGTCGGAGTGGTGGATCGAGACACCCTGCTGCGAGAAGGGCTGGCTGCCCTGCTGAACACGGGAAAAGGGCTGACCTGCGCCGGAAGCTGGGGCGATCTGAACGAGGCGATGACCGACCTGCAGGCGGATCCGCCGGATGTGTTGCTGCTGGATGTGTTTCAGATGCAGGATGCGGGTTTTCAGGCGTTCAAGCGTCTGCTGACCGCCTGTCCGATGGTGCGAACCATTGTGATGGTGAGGTGTCCGGAAGATCGCTGCGTGATCCTCAACCGCCCCGCTCCCCTCTCCCGGCAGTCGTCTCAGTCTGTCATGACGGCAGCGAGCACGCTGGATGACTGTCTTCAGATTGCGCTGAAGATGGGCGCGCAGGGCGCGATACGCAAGCAGTGCAGCTTTCATCATATCGAAGAGGCGATACACGCCGTCTGCGCGGGCTGTTTCTGGATCGAGCCGGGAACCTCCTCGCGTCTGGCGCAGCAGCATCTGCGGGCGGCGCATCCAATCTCCCGGGAATCCGCCGTCGGACCGGACAGCCTGACGCACCGGGAGCGGCAGATCATTCATCTGATCGCACAGGGACTGTCCAACAAAGAGATCGCCCATGAGCTTCATCTGGGCTACTCTACCATCAAAAACTATGTCAGCAGTATTCTCGGAAAACTGAACCTGAACGACCGGACGCAGATCGCGCTCTATGCGGTCAAACAGGGGGACGATTCCCCATCGCTATTGTAAGCGCGTTATGGCGGCGATTTTCGTGATCCCTTTGGAGAGGAACAGGACTGCGCTTTGAGTGAAAACGTTTGACGTTCCGTCGCCGGCAGTAAGCCCCTGCTTGGTATCCGGTGGCAGCGTACCCTGCATCGGTACGCTTGAAAAGTGAACCTTCCCTGAAGGAGGTGCCTTTCCATGTGGCAACAACCGGATAATGACCGATTGCCAGAAGAGTTGTTCCTGGCAGGGGAGCGCGTTCCGCCAGGGACCTATAGGCAGGTAGGATCGAATCGGCAGGTTCAGCTGGAGCGGGAGGACTATCTGCCCGCCAGCCTGGATGGTCGGGTCGCCTGCTACATTCGGCTTCAAAACACCTGGGTGCAGATCCAGCAGCTTGCGAGCAGACATCTCAGTTAAACACAACGATCCGAAAGTCGTCGCACGAACGCTTACGATAGACCCGCGGGGTTGATGCCATCCGGCATCAACCCTCTTTTTTTGTGCAGGAGGAGGAATCGCCTTCCGGAACCGGTGAATCTGCTCCTGTAATCTGTGATATGGAACCGGCGCAGAGGCAGCCTGCCGGGAAAGAAAAGGGAGGAGAACGCTATGAGGTATCGTATTGTGCGCGCTGGAGCGGCTCTGCTTGCCGTTTGCGGCGCGCTGCTGCTGGCTCCCGCCGGCGCGAACGCCACCCCCGCCTATGCGGAGAGAGAGAAGAAGGAGTGCGTCTACTGCCACGTGCAGCCCGGACAGGCGCGCAACTTCCGGGGTCTCTACTATGCCGCCAACAGGTACTCCTTTGCCCAGTTTGACGAGGCGTTTGAGGCGCGGATGGCGGGAGTGAAGCCCAACAGCATGGCTTTTGATGCGCGCCCGACCAATCCCGCCTATCCGCGCTATACGGTCGCGCCCCTGCTCAACTTCCGGATGAAGGATATTGACGGCAAGATGGTCCATCTGGGGCGTTATCAGGGCGACGTGATCCTGATCGTCAACGTGGCTTCCTTCTGCGGCTATACTCCGCAGTACGCCGGTCTGCAGAAGCTGTATCAGCAGTATAAGGATCGCGGTTTTGTTGTGCTGGGCTTTCCCGCCAATGAGTTTGGCGCGCAGGAGCCGGGCAGCGACAAACAGATCAAAGAGTTCTGCACCAGCAAATACGACGTCACCTTCCCCATCTTCTCGAAGATCGTGGTGAAGGGCGAAGGACAGCATCCGCTCTACAGGTACCTGACCGACAAAGCCACCAACCCGCAGTTCGCCGGGGAGATCGAATGGAACTTCACCAAGTTCCTCGTCAACCGCAAGGGCGAGGTGGTTGAACGATTTCGCTCCAATGTGGAACCCCTGAACCCCAGGCTGACCTCCCTGATCGAGCGGGAACTGGACAGACCGCGTCCGAAGTAGCGCGACGGGCTTTACTGGAGGGAGAAGATGCGTTTTACCGCTGGATTGTCGGGCAGAGCCTCCGTCCGGGGCGTCGTCTGGCAGTGCGTCCTGCTGCTCTCTCTCTTCGCGGCAGGCGCGGACGCGCTCAGCTACTCGATTACCGTCAGCGCGCCTAACCGGGACTACCGGGAGGCGCCGGTGCGGGTTCTGGTGGATGCCCCGAAGGACTTCGCGGGGACGGCGCTGCTGCAGAACGGTCAGACGGTCCCCTCGCAGGCGCGGCTGGTCGGAGGCAGAGCCGAGGTCTGCTGGATCGTTCGCAATCTCAAAAAAGGGCAGACGCTGCGCTACGAACTGGTCTTTGAGCGGGTCAGCCGGGGCGTGCCGGTCTCGGGCGTCATCATAGACCGCAACGGGCAGAATCTGGACATCCGCATCAATCAGGAGCTTTTTACGCGCTACGATACCGTTTCCGGTCCCAATAAGCCCTACTTCTATCCACTGTTTCACGCGGGCGGCAAGCGCGCCGTGCGCGGCTATCCGCTGGAGGAGATCGCCGGGGAGACCAAAGACCATCCGCACCATCGGGGACTCTGGTTCACGCATGGAGCCGTCAACGGCGCGGACTACTGGTCGGAGGGGGCGAACGCGGCTAAGACCGTCCATCGAAAATATGAGGAGGTCGCCAGCGGCAGGGTCTACGGATACTTTCGCGCCGTCACCGACTGGATCGGGAAGGAGGGCAAACCGGCGGCGGAGGATGTCCGGGAGGTGCGCGTCTACAACGTCGCCGAAGGTCGCCTGATGGACTTTGAGATCACCCTGAAGGCGGTCGCCGGACCGGTAACGCTGGGCGATACCAAAGAGGGAACCTTCGGGCTTCGTCTTCCGGACACGATGCGCGTGCGGGGCGGGGGCGGACATATCGAGAACTCCCGGGGCGTCCGGGACGCCGCCGCGTGGGGAAAGCGCGCCGAATGGGTGGACTACTACGGTCCGGTGGAGGGCGAAGTGATGGGCGTCGCCATTCTCGACCACCCGCAGAACCTGCGTCATCCGACCTACTGGCATGTTCGCGACTACGGCTTGTTCGCCGCCAATCCGTTCGGCATTCACGACTTCGAGCGGGGGCAGGCTCCGAATGCGGGCGAGCATACGATCCCGGCAGGCGGCAGCCTCACCTTCCGCTATCGCCTGTTCTTCCATAAGGGAACCGCCGCCGACGCGGATATCGCCTCGGTCTGGGCAGCCTACTCCGATCCGCCGCAGGTGAAGGCGATCCGGCGGTAGTCTCTCCCTCTGTTCTGGCGGGACAGAGGGGTTTCCAAAGACAGTCCGGCGGCATCCTCCGCCGCCGGTTCAATCTCAATCCGGTCCATCCGCACGCACTGTCAGGCGCGCCTGCGCGCGCAAGGAGCCTTCCATGAGCGATACCTCCGAATCCGTCTCCCGTCCATCCCAGCGCTGGTTTCAGGGCATCCCGCGCTACGCCTGGGTGGTGCTGTTGATCGCCGCCCTCGGCTGGATGTTCGACACCTTCGATCAGCACCTCTTCACGCTGCTGCGGGTGGATTCGGTCAAGGATGTGATGCGGGCGCACTTTGAGGGACCGTACCGGGCGGAGCTTGCGCTCAGGCCGGAGTATGCCGGCGATCCGAAGGCGTTGAGCGACGCCGTCGCCGCCGCGCTGGATCGTACCGCCAAAGAGGTGGGGGCGCAGCTGACCGCCATCTTTCTGCTGGGCTGGGCGGCAGGAGGTTTCCTGTTCGGCATTCTGGGAGATCGTCTGGGGCGCACGCGCACGATGATGATCACCATTCTGATCTATGCCTGCTTCACCGGCTTGAACGGGCTGGTGCAGACGCCGCTGCAGTACGCCGTCTGCCGCTTCATCATCGCGATGGGGGTCGGGGGCGAGTTTGCGGCGGGAGCGGCGCTGGTGGCGGAGGTCTGGCCCCAGCGGTCGCGGGCGATGGCGCTGGGCACGCTGCAGGCGCTCTCCGCCGTTGGCAACATCGCCGCGGCGCTCACCGTGCTGTTTCTGAGCGATCTGAGCTGGCGGTGGATCTTTGCGGTCGGCGCGCTTCCGGCGCTGCTGGTGCTCTGGATCCGCCGCTCCGTGAAGGAGCCGGAGAAGTGGCAGCACGCCCGCGCGGAGGCGACGCACGACGGCTCCCGGCGGGAACTGGGCAATATCGCGCAGCTGTTCCACGATCCGACTCTGCGACGAAACACCCTCGCCGGCGTGCTGCTGGCGACGGCGGGCGTCGGGGGAGCCTGGGGGGTCGGCTTCTTCTCTCCCGATCTGGTCAACGCCGCCTTCCGCCCGCTGGTGAGCCAGTCCGCCGCCGTTGTGGCGCTTCCGGCGGCGGAGCAGGCGGGCGCGATTGCCCGCGAGTTGAAGGAGTACCGCAGTCTGGTCTTTCTGGTGCAGATGATCGGCGCCGGTCTGGGAATGCTCGGATATGCCGCGCTCAGCGAACGGATCGGACGCAAGCCCGCCATGCTGCTGGTCTTTTTCATGGCGTTTCTCTCTGTGCAGGCGACCTTCCGCTTCCTGCGCGACCCGCTCACCGCCTATCTGCTGGCGCTGCAACTCGGTTTCTTTTCGCTGGCTCCCTTTGCCGCCTACGCGGTCTACTTCCCCGAACTGTTCCCCACGCGCCTGCGCGCAACCGGGGTCGGGTTCTGCTATAACTTTGCGCGGATCCTGGCGGCGTTTGCCCCCTTCACCCTGGGCAAGCTCTCCGCCCTCTTCGACCGACCGGAGGACCCGACGCACGGGCTGCGGGTCGCCGCCTCCATTGTCGCCTGCGTCTATGTGATAGGGGTGATCGGGCTGCTGGCGGCTCCGGAGACGCGGGGCAAGCCGCTGCCGGAATAGGGGCAGGGGGGCGCGTTTTGCGAGAGCCGGTTCCGGACGGGGCGCGCGCATTTTTGACGCCCTGCGGCGGGTTGTGTTACAATACCGGATGTGAAGCGTCTCCTGCCCATTCTGTTACTGCTCTGGACTCTCCCGGTCGGAACCTGTGCGCCGTCGCGCGCGCAGCTTCCCCCGCGACCGGGCGAGGGTTCGCCGCCCCTGCCAACCGGACAGATCGCTCCGGTTACCTTGCTGCCTGTCTCCGTCCCGTTTGAGATGTGGAACGGCATGATCGTGGTGAAGGCGACGGTGGGGGAGGGGATCGCGCAGAAGGCGGCGCTGCACATCAGCCTTCCCCTGTGTCTGATGACGCCGCAGTTAGCCGCCCAGCAGCGCATCGCCTCCGAAGGGATACGCAGTCTGGAGGGAATCTACGGAACGATCCGTCTGGCGGGCGTCCGTCCGCAGATGGTTCGCATCCAGAACATTGTGCTGACCGGCGTGCCGATGGGCGTGCTCGACCTCTACGCGCAGCTCTCCTCGAAGGCGGCTCCCGATGCGCCCATGGTGTGGATCGGCAACTCGGCGCTTGCCGCCTTCGTGATCACCATTGATCCCCAGAAGCAGGAGATCGTTTTCGCGCCTCCGAACAGCCCCCTGCCGCGCCGGGCGGCGGTCGTCCCGTTTGAGATACGCGACGGCAGGCTCTGGATCGAGGCGAAAGCCAACGACAGCCGGCGATTTCGCGCGATGCTGGACACCAGCGCCTTTCTGACGCTGCTGCCCCGCGGAGTCGGGCGCGATCTGCAGCTGTCTCCCTCCGCCACGCTGACGACCACCTTTCCGGATGGCAAGACCGGCAGAGTGGCGATGGCGACCCTCAGCGAACTGGCGGTCGGCGACGCGAAACTGAAGGAGATGCAGGCGCTGTTCCTGGAGGGCGAGGAGACCGGCGGAATGGATCCGGAGATGGGGATCATCGGCAACGACTTTCTGCTGCGTTACCGGGTCACCATTCACTACGGGCAGCGTAAAATAGCTTTTGAGAAGATCGCTGTCCCGTCTGCCAAGCAAAACTCCGTACACAGATAGAGAGGATGATCGAGGATGCATAGACTGTCTCTGATTGGTCTGTCCGCTGCCGCGCTGCTTCTCTTTGCGGCAGCGACCGCTCCGCGCGCCGCGCAGCTTCCCCAGGAGGACCTGGATAGTCAGGGCTGGGTCTCGCTGTTCAACGGCAAAGACACCAGCGGATGGAAGCTGCGGCATGAGGGCGGCAAAAACGCCTGGAAGGTGGAGAACGGCGTGTTGATCAACTCCGAATCCAGTACCGATCTCGTAACGACCCAGAAGATGACCGACTTCGACCTGCATATCGAGTTTCTGGTGCCGCCGGGAAGCAACAGCGGCGTCTATCTGCAGGGACGATATGAGGTGCAGGTAGCGGATACCTACCGCACGCCTCCGAGCAGGTACATGACCGGCGCCATCTATGACCGGATCGCCCCTTCGGAGAACGCCAGCCGCGCCGCCGGAGAGTGGCAGGCGTTCGATATTCGCTTCCGGCAGGCGCAGCGCGACGCGAGCGGCAGGATCGTGAAGAAGGCGGTGGTTACGGTCGTGCATAACGGGATCCGCGTGATTGACCGCAAGGAGATCGAGGGCGTGACGGGCGCGGCGCTGGATGACGCCGAGGGCACGCCCGGCGCGCTGATGCTGCAGGGCGATCACGGCGCGATACAGTACCGCAACATTCGCTACCGACCGTTGAAGTAGCAGACGCGCGTTCTGCGGAGCCTCCCCGCTCCGCAGAACGCGCGAACTCTCCCTTGACGTATTGCCTATTCGTTCGTATAATCCCAACAAATGACCGTGAAGGGGATTTTCATGAGGCATCGTGTCTGCCGGGGCTTTACTCTGATCGAACTGCTCGTTGTCATCGCGATCATCGGCATTCTGGCCGCGATGCTCTTCCCTGTGTTCGCGCAGGCGCGTGAAAAGGCGCGTCAGATCGTCTGCGTCTCCAATATGCGCCAGCTGGGACAGGCGCTGATGATGTACGCCGGCGACTACAGCGAGGTCTATCCGACGCAGGATCATCTCTACATAGACCCCTGCTGTCCCTTCTGGATGGATGTCGCCTACGGCGTGCCGGACTGGAAACGCTCGCCCTACGCCAACTGGGCGGCAGCGATCTACGGCTATGTCAAAGAGATCGGCATCTACGCCTGCAAATCCAACAAGGGCTGGACGCAGAACTCCGACACCTCGCAGCCCGGTCTGAGCTATGTCTACAACGGCTTTGCCTCCGGGCGTTCCGACGCCTCCGTTCCGGCGGCAACACAGTATGTCCTGTTATGGGACTACCGCTACCTGACCTCCTTCGCTGTCGCCAACCCGGTTCCCTCGGGCTGGGCGTGGTATGAAGGCTGGGCGCCGCACCCACAGCAGTACAACATTCTCTACTTCGACGGTCACGTGAAAAATATGCCGGAAGCGGAGTTCCGCGCCCGCATCTGGGGGCTGCCGGAAGGAAATCCGTTCTCGTTTTAGGGAGTGGAGACGATGAGCGCACATCTGCCCGGACATCATGAGACGTTCCGAGAGGGAGCGGAGGAGGTCAAGGCGAAGCTGCGCGCCGATCTCTCGCGCTGGACGCGCGCCCGCCGCGCCATCTCTCTCAAGCCGACCCTGCCCTGCAGCGAGTGCGATTCGACGGGCAGAACGCTCTGCGAAAGCTGTCATGGCAGGGGGAAGCAGGGGATCGAGTTTCACGGCGAGCAGCACGCCTGCATGACCTGCGAGGGAACCGGACACGTTACCTGCGTCGAGTGCGCGGGAACCGGCTCCGTCGTCAATGTACACCGCAAGAAGATCCTCTGGCTGATCGCGATCGGCGCGGCGGCGTGGCTGCTGGTGCTGCTGCGCCTCTACATGACCGAACGCGACATTCTGCCCGGCTTCCGGGCGGAAGGCGGCGGGCAGTCTACGCCGAATCGCGTCGGTCCCTCCGGGGGCGGGGGCGTCGCGCCGCGCGGCAATCCGGGCAGCTTCGCTCCCCCGCGCTGAGCCTTGCCAGACTGCCGGCGTCGTCAGGTATCGTCATGGAAGCCGCCTGGACCGGGCGGCTCTTTTCTGGAGAACACAGGGTGAACAACCAGTCGGGCATCCTTTTTCGTGCGCTGCGTATCCTCCTCTTTCTGGTTGTCTTCACGACCTCCCTGCTCTGGGCGGAGCGAAGGCGATTCTGGGAGGGCGTCTTTCCGCCGCCGACCGACCCACTGCCCGCCTACGATCCCGCCACCTGTCTTCCTCTCCACCCCCGATCCTTGACCAATCGCGTGCCCGTGATCGTCTATCACGATATCGTGAAGGAGCGGAGACGCGACTCCGCGCCAGGCGACTGCACGGCGGAGGAGTTCGAACAGCAGATGGACTGGCTCGCGCAGCAGGGAGCGGTTCCCATCTCGCTGATCCAGCTTCATCGGCATCTGGTGCGCGGGGACGCTGTGCCCGAAGGGGCGGTGGCGCTGACCTTCGATGACGGGTATCAGGGGTTTTATGAGCATGCCTACCCCGTGCTGAAACGCCGCCGCTGGCACGCCGCCGTCTTCGTGCATACCAGCCGCGTCGGCGACCGATCGGGCGGTCGTCCGAAGATGGACTGGGAGACGCTCCGGAGACTGGACCGGGAGGGGCTGGTCTCCATCGGCTCGCACACCCGTTCGCATCCCGACGATATTCGCGCCCTGACGATCTCGCAGCAGTACGATGAGCTGGCGCGTTCGAAAGAGACGCTGGAGAAGGAGCTGGGGCGTACCGTGACCTTTCTCGCCTACCCGGGCGGAAAGAACGACCTGCTGAGCCGCGACTTTGCCCGGAAGATCGGCTATACGATGGCTTTCACCATGCAGAACGGGCTGGCGGAGGAGTCCCCCGACATTCTGGCGGTCAACCGGTATGTGCATACGCAGCTGGAAAAAGCGTGGCAGGATCGCCAGACCGCCCTGTATGACGCGCCGTCGGCGTTTGTGCTCAAGGAGATCGCCGATACGCCGGTGCGTCTGGAGGTGGCGGAGTATCGGGGGATCAAGATTGGGCTGGTGCGCGGGGGCTTTCCCGCCACCCTTCGCTCGTACAGCCGCCAGAGCGTGGGGGAGTTTGTCTATCAGGCGCAGGGGGCTGCCGGGATCAACGGCACCTTCTTTGTGGACGCGAAACTGAGCGGAACCAGCAACACGCTGATCGGTCCGTCGCAGACCGGCTCCGATGGCGTCTTCTATCCGGAGACCGCGCTCGATATCCTGCCCCGTCTGATCAATCGTCCGGTCGTCGTCTTCAATCAGAAGCGTTTCGCCCTGTTTAACTTTCAGCCGGGATGGATGAACAACGCCGACGCCTTCCGGACGGTGATACCGGACTTTACCGACCTGTTTCTGGCGGGCGCCTGGATCGTGCATAAGGGCATTGCGCGCACCCAGGAGGAGATCGCCGCGTTCGGCGTGCGGGACGCGAAGGACCCCCGCCGGCGCGCCTTTCTGGGGATCACCGACTCCGGCGAGATCGTGCTGGGCGCATCCCTGGAGGTCGTTACGACCCGGATGCTGGCGCGAGCGGCGGCGGACGCCGGTGTCGCGGAAGCCGTTCTGCTCGACTCCGGGTTCTCGACCTCGGTGATCTTCGATAACCGCATTATCGTGACCGGGCACACCGCGCCCGATATACCCTCGCGTCCCGTTCCCCATGCCATCGTTGTACGCGGAAATCTGCAGCCGCCGTCCGATCTGCGGACCCTGGATCATCTCCAGAAAGCCGAAATCGCCTACGATCCGCTGCGTCCGACGCGGATCGCCTCAGAGTGGGACTCCTCTGCCGTGTCGTCCCGCCGGAAGAGCCGCCGCTCCCGCCGTCATAGCCGCTCTTCGGACACCGACCCTGCCGTGCAGTCCGGCACGACGATTCCGGACAGCGGCGGCTCCTCCAGCGGCAGCGATCCGCCCGATGCGGGGTCGCCGGACCTCAGCCGTGACTGATTCCGCGGAACCCGTCTCCCGCCCTCTGATCCATGCGATGAACAGCCTGCTTGCGCTGTGCGCTCTGCTGGTCTGGTGGCTTGCGCTGCGCCCCGCTCCTCCGCGCCTGACCGTTACCTTTCTGGATGTGGGACAGGGGGACGCCATCGTGGTGCAGACCCCGTCGGGACAGGTGATGGCGATAGATGCCGGACGCTCGACGCCGGAGGGGGACGAGGGGCGCAGAACCGTGGTTCCGTTTCTGCGCGCGCAGGGCATCAACCGCCTGCATGGACTGCTGCTGACGCATCCCGATGACGACCACACGGGCGGAGCCGCCTCGATCCTGGAGCAGATACCGGTAGACCGCCTCTTTATCAACGGCGCGCCGTCGGACGCGCCCGGCTATCGGCGCGTGCTGGAGACTGCGCGGAGGCGGGGCGCGCAGATCGTCACGCTGGCGCGCGGGCAGAGGCTCGTTTTTCGGGACGGCGTCCGCGCCGAAGTGCTCAATCCGCCGTCCGATCTCCTCTCCGACCCGTCCTCCGACAACGAAGACAGCCTTGCGCTGCGTATCGTCTACGGAGAGACCGAGTTTCTGCTGACCGGAGACGCGGGGAGCGAGGCGGAGGAGGCGATGCTGCGCTCGGGAGCCGATCTGCGGGCGGATGTGCTGAAGCTGGGGCATCACGGCAGCCGGACGGCGACCTCGGAGCGGTTTCTGGAGGCGGTACGCCCGCAGGCGGCGATCGTCTCCGTTGGTCCGCGCAATGTGTACGGGCATCCTCACGCCGAGACGATGCGGCGTCTGAAGACGCGGGGGATACCGGTGTTTCGCACGGACCGGGACGGGGCGGTGACCGTCCATTCAGACGGCAGGATTTTACGTATCGTCGTCATGGCGTCCGGGCGTTGACTTCTCCCTTTTGCTGCGGTATAGTAGCGCGCGGTAACGTTACAGCCATGAACACTTGCAACAGGAGAACCCTTCCATGTCCAGACGCCCCGTAGTGAGTATACTGGTCTTAACGGCTGCCCTGCTGATCGGGGGCGGACCCTACCTGCTGCGTCCCGGCGGAACGCAGAACGCGCCCGGTCAGTTGATCGGCAACGTGGATATGCAGCGTCTCTTTATCGAGAGCGATGCGCGCCGGGCGGCGGAAGAGCGGATCATGCAGTATGGGCGCCAGATGGGGCAGCGTTTTGACGAGGTGGCGGCGACCCCGTTTCTGACCCCGGAGGAGATCCTCGAATACAGCGACATCCTCAATACGGAGAAGCAGACAGACGCGCAGAAGCAGCGTCTGGCGGCGATCAAAGCCGAATCGGGCAAGCGCGCCGAGGAGTTCCAGAAGCTCTCTGTCCTCAAAGATAACGAGATAACGCCGCAGACGCGCACCCGTCTGCGCGAACTGACCACCCTGCGCGATCAGCAGCGTCAGGCGATGGAGCGGCTGCGGCAGATCTACCAGCAGATGGTCAATGAGGAGGACGGCAGGCAGATGCGGCAGGCGCAGATGGAGGTGCGCGAGATCGTCGGGCGCGTGGCGAAGGAGCGCGGGTTCACGCAGGTGTTTGACAGCGCGGCGCTGGTCTACGCCAGCATTGATCTGACGCCGGTGGTGATGCCGCAGGTCAAAAAAAAGTAGCGGCTTCGATCCCGGCATATCCGCGCCGGGATGCGGCGGAACCTGACCTCTGGAGTTGCTTTCGTGGATGACAATGCCCGCTTTGAGCAGGTAACAACCGAATATCTGGCGTATCTGTACGCCTCGCAGCCGGTCATGGCGACCGCAATGGGCGTCCATGACTATGACGATCAACTGCCCGACCTGAGCCGGTTTTCCATGGCGGACGAACTGCGCCGCACGCGCGCCTACCTGCATGAGATAGATCGGCTGTCGCTGGCGCGCATGAGTCCGGACAACCGGCTGGACTATCGGCTGGCGCGCGCCGACAGTCAGATTCGCATCTCCCGTCAGGAGCAGGAGCGACCGCTGGAGCGGCAGCCGCATCTCTACGCGGAGACCGCGCTTTTCGGGCTGTATCTTCTGGCGGTGCGCGACTTTGCCCCGCCAGAGGAGCGCGCGCTCTCCCTGAGAGGGCGGCTGCGCGCTCTGCCGAAGCTCTTTCAGAACGCGCGCGAGAATCTCTCCCATCCCCCGCGCATCTTCACCGAACTCGGCATACGCACGGTGGAGGAGGGAGCCTCGCTGTTTCTGCAGACGATCCCGGCGTTTGTCGAACAGGTGGACAGTCGCGCGCTCCGGCAGGAGACGCTGGATGCCTGCCGGGAAGGTCTTCAGCATCTGCATGCCTACGGGGAGTATCTGAAGCGGGAGATACTGCCCCAGTCGGACGGGGATTTCGCCCTCGGCAGAGAGATATTCGACTACTACCTGCGCGTCGGGCATATGCTGGAGGAGAGCGGCGACGATCTGCTGGAGATCGGGCGCGAGGAGATGGCGCGAACGCAGGCGCAGATGACGGCGTTGAGCGCGCAGATAGACCCCTCGCGCTCCTGGCAGGAGCAGGTCGCGCAGATAAAGCGTCTCCACCCGCCGGCGGAGACGCTGGTGGACTGCTATCGGTCGGAGATGGAGCGGGCGCGCGAGTTCGTAATATTGAAGCGGCTGGCGGAGCTGCCGGAGGGAGAGTCGCTGATCGTACGGGAGACGCCTCCCTTCGCGCGCGCCTCGCTGCCATATGCCGCCTATCTGCCGCCCGCCGCCTTTGAGGCGCGGCAGGAGGGGGTCTTCTGGGTAACGCCGGTGGACGGCGCGCTGCCGGCGGAGGAGCGGGAGGCGCGGCTGCAGGGACACGGCCACTTTCGGATCCCGGTGATCGCGGTGCATGAAGGCTATCCGGGGCATCATCTTCAGTTGACCCGCGCCAATCAGTCGCCGTCGCGATTCCGCCGGCACTTCGGGCAGAGCAGCCTGCTGATCGAGGGGTGGGCGCTCTACTGCGAGGAGATGATGCGGGAGCAGGGATACTACTCCGATCCGCGCGTGCAGTTGATGCAGTTGAAGGATCAGCTATGGCGCGCCTGCCGGGTCGTGCTGGACATGAGCCTGCATACCCGGCGGATGCGCGTGGAGGAGGCGGTTCGATTTCTGGTCGAGGAGGCGTTTCTGGAGGAGCCGCACGCGCGCGCCGAGGTCTGGCGGTATGCCGGCTCGCCGACTCAGCCGATGACCTATCTGATGGGCAAACGCGCGCTCATGGAGATTCGCGGCGAACTGGAGCGGCGGCAGGGGGCGCGTTTCGATCTGCGCCGTTTCCATAACCAGATTCTCGCGTTCGGCTCGGTGCAGCCGCGCCTGATTCGCGAGGCGATGATCGCGCCCTGACCTCGTGCGGGAGCAGGGAGGCTCACTGCGGCAGCAGCGCGTCCAGAAGCTGTTCGGTCGAGAGCGGCAGAGAGACGCGCCGCGCGCCGGCAAGGGTGGCGAACTGAACCCATCCTTCGCGCTCCGCCTCGCGCAGACGCGCCCCGATTACCGCCGGGGGAACGACGAAGGTGCGCGCAAACGCCGCCTGCTCGATCCGATCGGTAGACGGAGGCAAAGAATCGCAGGCGAACTCGTCGTACAGGCACCAGAGAAACGCGGCGAGAGAGAGACCATGCGGCGCAAGGGTGTAGGCGAGGGTGCGCTTCGGCGCGCCCGACAGCGAGACCGACAGGACGATGCCCGCCTGCCGCAGAATGCGCATCGCCAGCGCGACGGTGCGTTCGCTGTGGAAGCCGAACGCCTCGCGGGCATACCAGGTCAGGAAGGGCAGCGTCAGCATCGGCTCGATGGTCAGCAGCCGCCCGGTGTTGTATTTCGCCAGAGCCTCTTCGGTTGCGCCGCGCGGCGGCTGTCCGTCGAGGAAGTAGGGGGTCAGGGCGTCGCGGGCAAGCGCGCCGATCAGCCCGTCGGCGCGCGAGACGGCGTAGTAGATCAGTTCGCGCTGCGCCTCCGAGTCGCCGATCTCCGCCACCAGCCGCGCAAAGGCGAACCGCCGCTCCGAATCGCGGCTGCCCGCCGACAGTCGCTGGAGCAGCTTCTCCGCGACCCGCGCACGCATCGTGGCGGAGGGGTAGGCGAGCCTCTGCGCAACCTGCGCGGTCAGACCGTCTCTGTGCGTCCAGGATCCGCTCTGCGCGATGATCCCCGCGGCGGCAGCCGTCTCTCGCAGGTAGAACTCCTGCCCGAAGGTGGCGTACACGATGCTTTCGGCGACCTCCCCATGCTCCGGCGGTTTCCGGTCTGCAAGCCGCCGGAGGAGTATCTTCGTATCGAGATGAGGCGGAACGGATGTTCCCGTCGGCTCATTTGCCGCGGAGAGAGGCTATGTGCGGACGATTTACCCTGACACGCGCCACCGATGAAGTGGCGCAGCGCTTCGGCGCAGACGCCGGGCAGTTCCGGCTTCCCCTGCAGTACAACATCGCGCCGACGCAGATCGTCGCCGCCGTCCGGCAGAACGGCACGCGCATGCTGGAGGCGTTTCAATGGGGGCTGATTCCCTTCTGGGCGCGTGATCCGCAGATCGGCAGCCGCCTGATTAACGCCCGCGCCGAGACGCTGGCGGAGAAGCCCGCCTTCAAGCATGCGCTGACGCGCCGCCGCTGCCTGATACCGTCCGACGGCTTCTACGAATGGAAGAAGGAGGGGCGTTCCCGGCAGCCGTTCTACATCCGCCGCAGGGACGGCGCGCTCTTCGCCTTCGCGGGACTCTGGGAGACATGGGAGTCGCCGGAGGGCGAGGTGCGCCGCACCTGCGTGATCATCACCGTCGAGCCGAACGCGCTGCTTGCCGGCATCCACAACCGGATGCCCGCCATCCTGACTCCGGAGAATGAGTCGGTCTGGCTCGATCCGGGCGAAAAGAGTCTGGCGCGCCTGCTGTCGTGTCTGACGCCCTATCCTGCGGAGGAGATGGAGTACTATCCGGTCTCGCGGCTCGTCAATTCGCCCGCCAACGACAGCCCGGAGTGTCTGCGCCCGCTCGATGCCGACGAGCCCTCTCTCTTCCGTTAGCGAACGGCTACCGGCTGCGCTGATAGGTTCCCATCAGCCTACCTTCCGCCACAATATGCCCCTCCATCGCGCGCAGCAGGTCCGCCCGCGTCTTCCCCGCTTCCAGCGCGAGCGGGACATCCAGCGCATAGAGGATAAAGAAGTAACGGTGCGGCTTTCCGGGGGGCGGGCATGGACCGCCGTATCCGAGCCGTTTGAAATCGTTGCTGCCCTGCCGTGCGTTGTCGGTGGTCGCGGCGGTTCTGGGGACGCCCTCCGGCAGCCCTGTCAGGGTCGGGGGCAGGTTGTATATCGCCCAGTGCGACCAGGTTCCCGACGGCGCGTCCGGGTCTTCACAGATCAGCGCGAGGCTGCGGGCTTCCGCGGGGACGCCGCTCCACGACAGCGGCGGCGAGACATCCGCACCGTCGCAGGTATAGCGCGACGGAATCTTCCCGCCTTCGGCGAAGGCGGCGCTGGTCAAGGTGATACTCATCTTCGCGCTCTCTTTCCCGGCAGGCGGACTCTGTTCCCGGTGAGAACAGGAGGTCAGCGTCGCCGCCGTGATGCAGACAGAGACGAATGCAGTCCACCGTTTCATAGCGTTCCTGCGGCGCGGAGCGTCGCTAGAGAGATGCCTGACAGGTGCGGCAGATGGGAGTGTAGCGCACCAGCGCTTCGACGGGACGCTCCAACGCCTCTTCGACCGTTCCGGTTGCGTCCGGACCGGCTTCCGGGTCGTTGTCGTAGGAGGCTCCATCCTGCTCACGGGCAAGACGAATGAAGGTGCCTCCATCCACACGCCTCCGGCTAACCGTCCGTCCGCAGTTGCTGCAAACTACTATGACCTCGTAGGCTGTGGATACCATCGCGTTCTCCTCTCTGAAAGTTACAGGTTGATGACGCCGATCGCTGCGGACTGCTGTCGGCGGCGATCGGCGTCTGCGTCTTCTGCTTTATCTACGTTTTTCAGGGACGGTACGTCTCGACTTGTGCGGCGTTACCGCGCCCGGACAGTATGATATTCACGATCGCGCGCCAGACTCCTGCGCCGATTCGATCAAAACTGCCGTCCCCCGCGCACGCCGGCGAAGCGGGCAGGATAAACGGGGCAAAAGCCGAAATAGTGCATACACTGACCGTTCTCCGGAGCGCGCAGGCATCTACGGGAGCCGACAGAATGCGAATCCTCTTTTTCCTGCTGTTATGGTTGAGCATCTCTCTTCTCTCGGCGCAGGGGCAGACAGCCATGAATATACCCGATGACTTTCCGCGATTTCAGGTTCCGGGATACGAAAAGACGATGCAGAGCCTGCGCGAACTCCACTGGCTGCACTATCCCGGCGCCGGACCGAAAGCGACCCTCTGGGATGAGTGGCTCTCCGCGCCGGGACTCTGGCCCGCTACCTTCCACGTGAATCTCTCCAACGTGATGCGGGAGCAGTGGAGCAGAGTCCTGAGCGAGCGGATCATGGATCCGGAGGGGTATGTTGCCACGCATCAGCACGCCTCTATCGCCCATCAATTGGGATGGCCCTTTCCGTTCTGGAACCAGGGGCAGGGCGGCTACGGCTGGCACTTCTCCTTCAAGGATACGGTCGGTCCGCCCTGGCGCACGGATCGCCTCAGCACACGCGAAGGCTGGACGCTGACGGGAGCCGAAGACGCGGGGATCGGCGAGGAGGGATGGAGCCTGAAGCTGACCGCGTCCAACGCCGCGCTGACCGCTCCCGCCCGGACGATAGACAGCTTTCAGTCGCCGTTCATTCAGCTTCGCTGGCGTGCGGTAGGGCTGGGGAGCGGTCAGCCCTATCTGGAGTGGAGGACGAAGGGACAGCCGGCGTTCAGTCCGGAGCAGCGGATCTACTTCGCCCCGGTCGAGAGCGCGTCCACAATGCACTACACGATGATTCCCTGCTATCGCCATCCGCGCTGGAAGGGGCAGGAGATCGCGCAGCTGCGGATCGGCTTTGGCAATCCGCAGCCCGGCGCGCAGGTGGTCGTTCAGGCGCTCTTCACCCAGTACGATACGCGCCACAACATCAACAGCCAGAACTTTGTGCGAGGCTGCGCGACCTACTTCTGGTGGACCCGCGACCTGGAGTTTCTGCGGCGCAATATCAACCGCATGCGCCTTGCGCTGCGTTACGTGATGACCGAGCATCAGGCGCTGGAGCGAAAGGTGGTCTTTACCGACTGGGTCGGGCATGACGGGCGTGCCGGTATTCAGCGCAATCCGGACGGCTCCAAGAGGCTGCTCTACGGGGTCGGCATCGGCAACAACTACTGGGACCTGCTCCCGTTCGGGCATCTGGACTCCTACGCCACGATCCACTACTACGACGCCCTGCGATACATGGCGCAGATCGAGGAGGAGATCGCCGCGCATCCGGAGTGGGATGTCCCGCGCGGCGTTCTCTCCTTCACGCCGCAGTTTCTACGCCGGCACGCCGCCGAGGTGAAGGCGGCTGGAAACCGGATGTTCTGGAACGCAAAGACCGGGCGGTTTACGGCGGGGGTAGATGCGGACGGAAAGATGCACGACTACGGGTTCACCTTCGTCAACTGCGAGGCGATCGCCTACGACTTCGCGACGCCGGCGCATGCGCGCTCCATCCTGCAGTGGCTCTCGGGGGAGCGGATCGTCGAGGGAGATACGGCGAAGGGGGCGGATATCTATCACTGGCGGTTTGCGCCCCGCGCCACCACCCGGCGCAATCTCGAATACTACGGCTGGTTCTGGAACGCGCCGGAGGCGATCCCCTGGGGCGGGCAGGTGCAGGACGGAGGGGCGGTGCTGGGCTTCTCGTATCACGATCTGATGGCGCGGCTGAAGGTGCGCGGACCGGACGACGCCTGGAGACGGCTGCAGGAGATCGTGCGCTGGTTCGACGAGGTGCAGGCGGCGGGCGGCTACCGCGCCTACTACAACGGACAGCGGGAAGGCACGCTGCAGGGCGGCGGAACGGCGGGAGGTCTGGGGCTGGATCAGGAGTTCTTTGAGAGCGTGCTGGTTCCGCAGACGATGCTGCGGGGCTTTCTGGGATTTGAGCCTGCCGCCGACGGCTTCCGCCTGAACCCGCAGCTTCCGCAAGAGTGGACCTCGCTGGCGATAGATCGCATTCGCTGGCAGAACCTGATCCTGACCATCCGCGCCGACCGACAATCTATCGAGGTGCGAAAGGAGGGGGTCTCGGAGAAGCCCTGCTTCATCGCGCCGCCCTCCGGTGCGTGGCGGGTGATTCTGCTGCTGCCGGACGGAACGACGCGGCGCGTGGATGCCGTCCAGAGGCGGGCGAGGGATCGCGCGTTGCGAATCGAGTGGCAGGAGGCGGCGGGCGTCCGTCTGGAAAGGGAGAAGCCGTGAAGTATGTTCTGATTGTGCCGGATGGAATGGCGGACGATCCGCTGCCCGATCTGGAAGGGCGCACGCCGCTGGAGGCGGCGCGAACGCCCTTTATGGACGATCTGGCGAAGCGAGGCGTGGTCGGCGGCGTGGCGGTAACCCCGCCGGATATGTATCCGGGCAGCGACGCGGCGAATATGGCGCTGCTGGGCTACGATCCCCGCGAGCACTACACCGGGCGCGGTCCCATCGAGGCGGCGGCGATGCGGATTTCAATGGATGCCCGGGATGTCGCCTTCCGCTGCTCCCTGATCTCCACCGACGGCGAGCGGCTGTTGGACTACAGCGCGGGGCATATCTCGACGGAGGAGGCGCGCCTGCTGATCGAAGAGGCGCAGAAGCTGTGCACCCGGCAGATGCGGCTCTTCCCCGGCGTCTCCTACCGGCATATTCTGCTCTGGAACAACGGTCCGCTGGAGGTGAAGACCTTCGCCCCGCATGAGAACATGAACCGTCCGCTCTACGAGATTCTGCCGGTCGGCGACGGCGACCATCGCCTGCGGCAGTTCATCTGGGACTCGATAGACCTGCTCAACGACCATCCCTACAACCGCCGTCGTCGGGATGAGGGGAAGCCCGCTGCCAACACGCTGTGGCCCTGGGGACAGGGACGCGCCCCGCAGCTTCCCTCCTTCTTCCGAATGCACGGAAAGACCGGCGCGGTGATCGCCGGGGTGGACGTGGTGCGCGGACTGGGGCGGCTGACCGGGCTGGAGGTGGTTGCGGTTCCGGGCGCCACCGGTTACCTCGACACCGACTACTACGCCAAAGGGCGTTATGCGGTCGAGGCGTTGAACCGGCACGACTTCGTCTGGGTGCACATCGAGGCTCCGGATGAGGCGGGGCATCTGGGCAGCATTGACGAGAAGATCAAAGCCATCGAGAGCATAGACCAGCTGGTGGTCGGCACGATGCTGAGCGGTCTCAAGAAGCTGGACGACTTCCGCATGCTGATCGTCCCGGATCACGCGACCCCTATCGCGACCCGAGGGCACAAAGTGGGTCCAGTTCCCTACCTGCTCTTCGACTCGCGCCGCTCCCGCTCCAACCGCATCCCCTACGATGAGCGCGCCCTGCAGGAGCGGGTTCCGCGGGTGGACGAGGGATACCGTCTGATCGGGGAGCTATGGGGGAGGGAGTAGAGAGCTTCCGGACTGGTGAAGAGGTAATCGGGCAGGCGGAAACGCCTGCCCGGGGCTAGATGCTCACAGCCGTGTGAAGAGGCTACACATAGAGCGACAGATGTCTGAGCGCCCGCACCAGCCCCTCCGACTCCGCCTCCCAGGTGCGGTGATAGCGGAAGTCCTCCAGCTCCACGCTGATGAAGCCCTCGTATCCCAGCGCGTCCAGCTGGGCGCAGATCTTCGCCCAGTCCGCCAGCCCCTCGCCGGGAATGGTATAACGCCACCAGTCCTCGCCGAAGGCTTTGGGATGACCGAACGTCGGTCCCAGATTGCCGTGCAGGTAGAGCGCCTCGCTGTCCAGTACGGTGTCTTTGCCGTGCACATGCACGACCTTCGCGCCGAACTCCCGGAGGAAGCGAAGGTAGTCCACGCCGATCCGGATCAGGTGGCTGGGGTCGTAGTTGAGACCGAGCGCCGGGGAGGGGAACGCCTCCAGCAGGGCACGTACCGTCTCCGGGGTCACCGCCAGCGCGCCGTAGTGTGGACCTCCTCCGGGCCAGCCCTCGATCGCGATCCGAACACCCTTCTCCTCGGCATACTTCACCACCGGACCGAACGTCTCTTTGAGGCGGGCAAAGTTGGCGGCGCGTCCTTTCGAGGGATCGGGGGGCAGCAGCACGCTGAACATCTTCGTCACGCCGTGGCTTGCCGCCGCGTCTATGACGGCTTTGCTGTCGGCGAGCGCCTTCTCCGCTTCCGCGTCGGTTCCGAACAGCCCGCCGAAGGTCATCAGGTCGGAGGTGCCGATCTCCAGCCCCGTTGCGTCCACCGCCTGCTTGATCTCCGCCGTAACCGGTCCCACATCCACGCCTTCAAAGCCGTTCTCTTTGCACCAGCGGCAGAAGGCGGTGAACTCCATCTGCCGCGACGTTCCCGGCATCCGCAATCCTATCTTCAACGTCGAACCTCTTTCAGTGGGTGTGCCGCCGGGCGATGCCGCCCGGCGACCGGGTCTCTTTTCGACATACTTGCCGGGGATCCCTGTTCGGGCTGTGCGCTACGGCTTCGGTTTTGCGCCTGCCGGCGGGGTGAACTTGAAGTCCGCCGCTGTAAAGGCGGGGGAGGGGTTGAACAGCGAATAGGTCATCTGCAGGGCGGCGGTCTTATCGGGAGCGTTCGAGATGGTCATCCGCATCCCGCGTATCATTCGGTCGCTCCTGTCCAGCAGCAGAACCACCTCAAACTTCTCCTGTCCGAACGCGCCCTCCATCTTCACGGCGTCCAGCGTCGTCGCTCCCGACTTCTCCTCCCCGATACTGACGTTGATGCCGGGCGGAAAGCTCTCGAAGGGGTTTTCGCCGCCGAACAGGTATTCAAACTCCGGTCCCGGCGAGTCCGGGAAGTCGGAGGACTTGAAGGCGGCGGGCGCCTGCCGCTTCGCGTACTGATTGGAGAGGCTGTCCCACGACCAGAGGGTCTTGCCGTCGCTGACGATCATCGTGCGTCTGGGTTTGCCGTTCACCTCCATTGTGTACTCGAGCCGGATCCGGTTGGGCTTCTGGTAGCGCATCTCCAGCGAACGCGGAGCGAAGCTGAACGGCTCCGGACTGCCCTCAATCTTGGAGGAGTAGCGGACATGCAGGGCGTTCAGCTTTTTGTAGGCGGCGGGCATCGCGTCGAGAGCGGCTTTGGCGCGGGCGTCTATCCTCGTCTGCGCCTGGGGCTTCGGCTCCGACTCCTTCTCCTGCGTCGCAGTGGGGAGGGCAAACAGCAGGCTGAGCGCGAGGACTCCCGGCAGGGAATGTAGCTTCAACATCGGTTTTCCTTTCGGTGATCGGTCCGGCAGGCGGCGCGGCTGCCTCACTCTCTTTATCGCCGCTCACTATTTGTTGTAACAATCCTCTCCATTTTGACACAGAATAGGAGACGTTATCCGTAAAAAGAACCGGATGTCGCCCCGAAAAACGGCGTTTTATGTTACACTGTTGTGTAGATTCCTGCCCGTCTCGTGCGATGGCAGATTGACCTGAACAGAGAGGGAGACCGGATGTCCGAGTACGATCACCGTCCGCGTATTGTAGATATGGCACTGACCCGGCGGGAACTGCTGACGCGCATGGGGAACGGCATGGCTGCCCTGGGGCTGGTCAGCCTGATGGGAGCGGAGGGACTGCTGGCGCAGACCGCTCCGCAGGGGAAGAAGGCGTCGCTGAACCCTCTCGCCCCGAAGCAGCCGCACTTCACTCCGAAAGCGAAGCGGGTCGTCTTCTTTTTCGCCAACGGGGGACCGTCCCATGTGGACACCTTCGACCCCAAGCCGATGCTGGATAAGCATCACGGGCAGCCGCTTCCCTACGCCAACCTGCCCACCGAGCGGCGCACCGGAACCTGCTTCCGCTCCCCCTACCGGTTCCAGAAGTACGGGCAGAGCGGGCTGGAGATCAGCGACCTGTTTCCGAATCTGGCGCAGCACGCGGATCATCTCTGCGTCATCCGCTCCATGCACGCCGATGTGCCCAATCATGAGCCGTCGCTGCTGTTGATGAACTGCGGGGATGCGCGCCTGATACGTCCCAGTTTCGGCTCCTGGGTGGTCTACGGGCTGGGCACGGAGAACCAGAACCTTCCCGGCTTTATTGTGATGTGCCCGCGCGGCTACCCGATCCAGGACACGCAGAACTGGCAGAACGCCTTTCTGCCGGGCATCTTTCAGGGAACCTATATTGACCCCAGTAAGACGAACCTGGAGCAGTTGATCCAGCATATCAAGAACAACTACGTCAATCTGGAGGAGCAGCGCGCTCAGCTCGATCTGCTGGCGAAACTGAACGAGCGGCACAAGCAGCAGCGGCAGCAGGAGGCGCAGCTCGAGGCGCGGATACAGTCGTTTGAACTGGCGTATCGGATGCAGATAGACGCGACCGACGCCTTCGACATCGAGAAGGAGCCGCAGCATGTGCGCGACGCCTACGGCAAGGGCGTCTTCGCCCGACAGACGCTGATGGCGCGCCGGCTGCTGGAGCGCGGGGTGCGCTTTATTCAGCTCTATCACGGAGCCGGGCAGCCCTGGGACAATCACGACGATCTGGAGGTGGCGCACCGACAGCTTGCCCGTGAGTGCGATCAGCCGATTGCCGCCTTTATCAAGGACCTGAAAGAGCGCGGAATGCTGGACGATACGCTCATCATCTGGGGAGGCGAGTTCGGGCGCACGCCCACCGTTGAGCTGCCCACGCCCGGCGCCAATGCCGGCAAACAGAACGGACGCGACCATAACCATCACGGCTTTTCGATGTGGCTGTGCGGCGGAGGCGTCAAGGGCGGATACGTGCACGGCGCGACCGACGAGTTTGGTTTCCGCGCCGAACAGGACAAGGTTCATGTGCACGACCTCCACGCCACCATTCTGCATCTGCTCGGCTTCGACCATACGAAACTGACCTATCGCTACGCCGGACGCGACTTCCGACTGACGGACGTGTACGGCAACGTCGTGCGCGATATTATCGCCTGATCCGTTCGTCTTCGCTTCCGGGCGGCAGGAAGAGCGTCTCTTCCTGCCGCAGATTCTCTCGCCCGCGTCCGTCATCCGTCCGTGCGAGCGTTCCCGTCGCCGCAGCACGGCGTTGTCTGAATTACGGACTTCCTGCCATGCGCTACCTTCATCTGTTTCAGGTCTTCTTTCGCACCAGTGTGCAGACCGACATGGAGTACCGCGCCGACTTCTTTACGCGGGTGCTTGCCAGTCTGCTGGGGCTGCTCACCACCGTCGGCGCGCTGTCGGTCGCCTATAACTACACCTCTCATATCAAGGGCTGGTCGTTCGCGCAGGCGCTGGTGCTGATCGCCGTCTACTACCTGATGGACGGTTTGATCGAGATGTTTATCGCCCCGAATATGCGTAACGTGATGGGGCAGGTGCGCGAGGGAACCCTCGACTTCGTGCTCCTCAAGCCGGTCAGCTCGCAGTTTATGGCGTCGTTCCGGACGGTCAATATCTGGCGGATCGTCAATGTGCTGGTCGGGATCGGGCTGGCTTCCTGGGCAATCAGCCGGCTTTCGCTGACGGTCGGCGTCTCGCAGGCGCTCGGTTTCGCGATCACGCTGGCTTGCGGGCTAGTCGTCGTCTACTCCTTCTGGCTCTCGCTGGTAACCCTCACCTTCTGGTTCGTCCGTCTGGAGAATATCGAGCAGGTGGTCTGGCAGGCGTTTGAAGCCGGACGCTACCCCATCGAGATCTACCCGGCATGGCTGCGCGGCACCCTGACCTACGCCGTCCCGGTCGCCTTCATCATCACGGTCCCCGCGCAGGCGCTGACCGGGCGTCTGGACGGGGGATTCGTCTGGATCTCGGTGCTGGTGGCGGCTGCGGCGGCGACGCTCTCCTCGCTCTTCTGGCGGTTTGGTCTCAAATTCTACACCGGCGCGTCGGCGTGATACGACGCCTGCAGGTCGAAGACGGTGGCGCATCGGCTCCCCAGAACTACACACTGTCTCAACTGCGGACGAACGGTTGAGGAGAACTTCTGCCCCGCCTGCGGACAGGAGACGACAGACCACACCGTCGGCGCAAGCCTGTTGCTGCGCGACCTGGCAGAGGAGTTCCTCAAGCTCGACTCCCGGATCCTCCAGACCCTTCTCCCGCTGCTTTTCCGACCCGGTTTCCTCACAAAAGAGTATATCGCCGGCAGGCGCGTCCGCTACATCGCCCCTTTCAAGCTGTTTCTGTTTGCCAGCGCGCTCTTCTTCCTCTGTTCTCTGCAGGCGGCGCGCCGGGATCTGCAGAAGCCGTCCTCGCAGTCGGCTTTTCACTTTGAAGTGGAGAACCCTTCCGGCGGATCCTCCTCTGCTTCAGGGAAAGGCGCGACAGCGCAGCCGCAGGCGTCGGAACGCCCCGATCCAGTCGAACAGTGGTTTGATAGAAAGCTGACGCGGATTCGTCAACTGGGGGAGAAAGAGGCAGTCAAGCAGTTTTATGAACAGCTAATGGATCTGACGTCGAAGGTCGTCTTTTTCCTGGTGCCGCTGTTCGCCGGCATGTTGAAGGTTCTCTATCTGCAACGGTACTATATTGAACATCTCTATTTCGCCCTGCATCTGCATGCGTTTCTGTTTCTGATCACGCTGCCGGTGCTGTTCTGGGATGCCGCCTGGCTGACGCTGACCTATCTGGCGGTGGTGGCTGTCTATCTGTTTCAGGCGATACGCGTCGTCTATCAGCAGGGGATCTTCCAGACCGTATGGAAACTACTTCTGCTGATGACAGGCTACGGACTGCTGCTGCTGTTGACGCTGACGCTCCTGGCGGTGATCAGCTTTGTACTACTGTGAGAGAGGGGGCGCGAGCCTTCTGGAGAGGGAGATGTCGGATCTGAACCTTTCGATGTTTCGGGCTTACGATATTCGCACGCCCGCGAAGCTGCTGACCGACGATCTGGCGGTTCGCCTGACACGGGCGGAGGCGGTCTATTTTCGGGAGACTCTGGGGGTCTGCGGGGTGGTGGTCGCGCACGACGCGCGAACATCGGGACCGCACTACCTTCAGATCGCGGCGGAGGAGTTTGCCAGAGCCGGACTGACCGTGGTAGTTGTGCCCGGCGTCTGCTCGACCTCGCAGTTCTACTATGCCGCCATGCGCCATCCGCAGCATGCGGCGGTGATGTTCGGCGCATCGCACAATCCGGCGGGAGATACCGGGCAGAAGATCCTGGGACCCGGCGTGCGTCCTATCGCCGAAAAGATCGGACCGGAGGGCGGTCTGGATAAGATCAAAGCGTTGTACGAGCAGGGGGCTTCTCTGCCCTCTGCGTCTGCGTCCGGGCGCATCTACGCCTGTGATCCGACGGACGAGTATCTGGACTACAGCATGCGGCTGGCGGGGGTCGCGGAGGGCGGACTGCGCGGACTGCGCGTGTTTCATGACTACCTGAACGGCGCGGCGGGACGCGAGATGATGCTGGCGTTTGAGCGCGCCGGCGCCGATCTGACCCCGCTCCACTTCGCCGCCGACGGACGCTTTCCGCTCGGAGACCCCAATCCCGTCAAGCAGACGGTCATTCGCTCTGGGCTGAAACGGCTGACTTCCGGGAACTACCTGTTCGGCACCTTTTTTGACGGCGACGGCGACCGGATAGACTTCTATCGGGGCGACGGGACCTATCTCTCTTCCAGTTTTGTCTATGCTGCGATCCTGAAAGATATACGAAAACGCTTTCCCGGCGCGGGGATGGGCGTCTTTGCCGATCTGAAAGCCAATCCGCTGGCGGTGATGGAGATGGCGAAAACCGGGGTGAAGGTGCAGGTGATTCGCAACGGGCACTCCCAGATCAAGAACGCGATGTTCGATGATCCGGCGATGTTCGGGACGGTGGAGGAGTCGGCGCACTTCTACGAGGCGTTTCCGCTAGACGGCTGCCGCTACTGCACGGAGAACACGCTCTATATCGCGCTGCTGACGGCGCGAGTCTGGAGGGAGGATCCGGCGCGTTTCGATGCGCTGTTTGAGATACAGGCGCGCGCCTGCCGCGAGCGCGAATGGGGATACAAGTTCCCGGACGACGCGCTGCGCGCGGGCGCGCTGGAGGCGGTGCAGGCATATTTTACGGCGCAGGGCGCGCAGGCGATGACCCATATGCCCAACGGGTATGCGCTGGAGGCGACCATGATGCGGCGGGGCATTCCGTTCAATATAGGTGCGGATACGCGGCTTGCCGCAGACTGGCTGCAGGTGTGCCAACGGGTGTCGCAGAGCGAGAACGGGCTGGCGCGCTGGGAGGTGGTCGCCGCCACGCAGGAGATCGCCTCGGGGGCAAAGGCGAAGATCGCCGAAATCGTGGCGCAGTATGGAGCCGGAGAGGAGTATCAGGGATAAAGAGGCTGCCTTCGGTCTCTCGAAGCAGGAGAGCAGGCAGCGTTCGTCGAGCAGGTTTTTGTTGACGAAAAGTTCAGGAAAGTGAGGCAAGCTATGACTGTTCGCGTCGGGTTTATCGGGGCTGGCGGGATAGCCAACGCCCATCTGCAGGTGCTGCGACATATGGAGGGAGTTCGGATTGCAGCGTTCTGCGACGTGGACCGGGAGCGCGCCGAGAGCCATGCCGCCGCCTACAACGGACGCGCCTACACCGATGTTCACGCCATGCTCGACGCCGAAAAGCTGGAGGCGGTCTATATCTGTGTCCCGCCCCATGCCCACGTGGGGCAGGAGGAGGCGTTGATCGAGCGCGGCATACCCTTCTTTGTCGAGAAGCCGATCGCCAACACGCTGGCGAAGGCGGAGTCTATCGCCGCCGCGGTGGAGAAGGCGGGGCTGCTCACCTCGGTCGGCTACCACTGGCGGTACATGACCTACAGTCAACTGGCGCGGGAGCGGCTTGCCGGAAAGACCATCGGTATGGCGCTGGGGTACTGGATGGGCGGGATGCCCGGCGTCTACTGGTGGCGTCGTCAGGATCTCTCCGGCGGTCAGATGGTGGAGCAGACGACCCATATCATTGACCTTGCCCGCGACCTGTGCGGGGAGATCGTCGAGGTCTATGCGGCGATGTCCACCCGCGCCTCGGGCGACATAGAGAACTGCACCGTAACCGATGTCGGCACCATGACGGTGAAGTTCGCCAGCGGAGCCGTCGGCACCATCTCCAACACCTGTCTGCTCAAGGGGTTTGGCTACATCGTCGGCTTGCGTGTGGTGACGCCGGAGATAGTTGTGGAGGTGGACGGCGGGCAGTTTCGCGCCCTTCAGGCGGGACGCGAGGAGATCATCAAAGGCGGGAACAACCCCTACGCCGAAGAGGACCGTATCTTTATTCAGGCGGTTCAGACCGGAGACAGCAGCGAGATACGCTCGCCCTATCGGGATGCGGTGCGCACGCTGGCGGTCTCTCTGGCGGCAAACCGCTCCGCCGAGACGGGCGCGCCGGTGAAGCTGTAGCGCTCAGCGCAGATGGGCGCGTCCGCCCCGGCTTCACTTGACGAAGCCGGGGCTTTTGCTTGACGCATCGCGCCTGTTGGCGGTATATTGGAACCGTGATCTCATCGGTCAAGGACAGAACGTGAATAGAACGCTGCCACCCTGGTTAATTAAAAAGATTCCGAACCCGCAGACGGTGCGCGAGGTCGAGCAGATGATGCGCGATCAGAAGCTGCACACCGTCTGCGAGAGCGCGCGCTGCCCGAACCTGGGAGAGTGCTGGTCGAAAAAGACGGCGACCTTCATGATCCTGGGCGATATCTGTACCCGGAGCTGCGGCTTCTGCGCCATCAAGGTTGGCAGACCGTCCGCGGTAGACCCTGACGAGCCGAAACGGGTCGCGGAAACGGCGAAGGCGATGCGCCTGCGGCATGTGGTGGTGACCTCGGTCGCCCGCGATGAACTGGAGGACGAGGGCGCGGGGCAGTTTGCCGCTACCATCCATGCGCTGCGCGAAGCGATCCCCAATGTGATCATCGAGGTGCTGACCCCCGACTTCAAGGGCAAACGGTGGTGCATCAAGATCGTCGCCGATGCGAAACCGGACATCTACAATCACAATATCGAGACGGTGGAGCGGCTGACTCCGCAGGTGCGCGTCGGGGCGCGGTATCACCGCACGCTGGAGCTGCTTCAGTATGTCAAGCACGCCGACCCCTCCATCTATACGAAGTCCGGGCTGATGCTGGGGCTGGGCGAGACGCAGGAGGAGGTGATCCAGACCCTGCGCGATCTGCGGAACGCGGGGGTGGATGCCGTCACCATCGGGCAGTACCTGCGCCCGACCATGCGCCACCTGGCGGTGCAGGAGTACATCCGTCCGGAGGTCTTCGCCGAATATGAGCGGATCGGCATGGAGATGGGTTTCCTGTTTGTCGCCTCCGGTCCGTTCATCCGAAGCTCCTACAACGCGGTGGAGTTCTCCAAACGTATCCTGAGCGAGCGACTGGCTTCTGTCGGCGTCTCCTGATCCCTGCCGGCATGCCAACCCCGTTCGGCGAAAGTCTGTCTATGCCTACCCTGCGCCGCACTCTGACCGCACTCGTCTTTCTGATCCCGCTCGTCATCCTCGCCGCCCTCAGCGTCGGGATGGTGCGCCGATACTATCGGATGGCGGAGCAGAATCTGGCGAGTCTGCTGGCGGCGGAGGCGACCCGGCAACTCGGGCGCGAGGTGCGGATCGGAAAGGTCGTCCTTCAGGGGAAGCACGCCTACGTGGAGGAGGTGCAGATCGCCGAGGAGAAGAGCCTGCCGGGGCGTCCGCCGTTCTTTACCGCGAAACGCATCATCCTCGACTTCGACCTGCGAACGATCCTGCTGGAGAAGAACCCCCGCGTTCCGCTCTTCGCCCATATCACGGTGGAGGACCCGTCGGTACGCATTACCCGCGACTTTACGGGACGCTGGAACTTTGCCGACCTGCTGAAGCCGCGCCCGCAACGGATGGCGCGCCCGACCGCCGGGCGCATCGAGATCGTTCGGGGCGCGCTGGAGTATGAAGATGCCGCCCTGCGACGACCTCGCGCCGGGCAGCCTCCGCCTCCGCCAGTGTCGGCGCGCTTCGACGCGCTGAAGGGGCATCTGTTACAGAGCTTTGACCGGAGCAGCCGATGGACGCTCTCCGGTCAGTGTGTTTCCGGGCAGCTTCAAACCGCCGTCGTTCAGGGGGTCTTCCCTCCCGATACCGGGCGACTCTTTCTGCGAATCGAGGCGAATCGCGCCTCGCTCCCCTTCTTATCCTCGCTGCTGCCGAACCCGCTGCCGCAGGAGATGCGTATTCTCTCCGGGCTGGCGTCCGGGCAGGTGACGCTGGTTTTTCCCGAGAAAAGTACAGGTTCACAGGGAAGAGACATAGACTATCAGGCGGATGTCCGCGTGGAAGACGCCTCCCTGACGGTACGCGCCGCGCGCGAGCCGATCCGCCGGATCTCCGGGCAGGTTCTTCTCACCGGAAAGGCTGCCTCCGGCGAACTGGAAGCCGATTTTCTGGGCAGCCGCCTGAAGGCGAACGCGACGGTCACCGGCTTCGCGAAGCCGTCACTGAAAGCCTCCATCACCGGAAAGGGGGTCTCCCTGCAGCGCGTCCTGACCGCCCTGGATCTTCAGAGACGGTTTCCCGATCTTCGCGGCATACAGGCGCGGGGAGACCTGCACGCGGAGGTGAGCGGTCCGCTGGACCGCCTGTCGCTGCGCGCCTCCGGTCCCATTCAACTGCAGGGTAGACTGCCGCAGGGGTTGGAGATCCCGGAGGGCGCAACGCTGCAGGCGGCGGTGCAGGGATCTCCGAACCGGCTGAAGGCGCAGGTGAGCGGCGCTCTCCCGCGCCTGCGCTACCGCGACTATGAGGCGCAGAATGTCCGGGTGAATGCTGTCTATGCCGATCGGAGGATCGTCGCCGAGGTGGAGGGGACGGCGGCAAAAGGGCGCGTATCGGGGCGCGCGCTGGTAACGCTGGAGGATCAGAAGAGTCGCTACCGGGTAGAGGCGCGGCTGCGGGGAGGAGACCTCTCCGCCATCCCCTGGAGAGACGACAGACCGGTGCGGGGAGTGGTGAATGCCGATGTGGCGGCGTCGGGGAGCCTGGAGGACGGCTTGCCGGTCGGCGCGGCGGAGGCGCAGATACGCGGGCTGCAGTACGACCGCTATACGGCGCGCTCGGTGCGCGTTCGCCTGCGCTCGGAGGGAGAGCGTCTGCTGCTGGAGCCGCTGGTCGTCGAGAGCGAGATGGGCTTTGTCCTTGCGACCGGCGAGATAGATGTGAAGAGACGCACGCTCGATCTGGGAGTGGAGGCGGACAATGTCGCGCTGGAGAAGCTGCCGCTGGAGAACTCGTCCGCCCAGCCGAACGCGCCGCCCCCTCTGCGCGGAATCCTTTCGTTGCGCGACGGACGCATTGCAGGAGCATGGGAACGCCCGCATTTCTCCGGACTGATTCAGGGGTTCGGCATCGGGGATGACCGAACGCAGGCGGACTATGCGGAGGCGCAGATATGGGGTACGCGGGAGCGGCTGATCCTGGAGGAGGGGAGGCTGCTGCGCCTGCCGGCAGGGGTGACTTTTCGCGCAGCGGTGCGCCGTCCCTTCTCGACGCGCCCGATCCTTGCGCTCTCCGGCGAGTTTGAAAATCTGGAACTCAAGGACGTAACGCAGATCGCCGCCCGCTATATGCCGGAGGAGGGTCGAGAGAGCGCGCTGGATCGCCTGAAGGTTACCGGCACGGCGCAGGGAAGCCTGGAGGCGTCAGGCGACCTGAAACGTCCTCAGGTAGCGATTCGCGATCTGACGGTGGATCAGGCGAGCATCGGCGACTACACCTTCGAGGCGTTCACAGCGCAGCTTCGGTATGATGGTCTCGAGGGGGGAGGCACGCTGCATCTGGACGACCTGACGGCGCGTTACTCCGGCGCGACCCTCATCGCAAACGCCTCGTACCGACGCGACGGCTCCTTCTCCGCCCACGCCCGCGCGCGCAGCGTCCCGTTGAACATACTCGATCCGCTGCTGTCGGACTATCTGCTGGTGCGCGGCAGCGGCGAACTATCGGCGGATATCTCCGGAACGATTGATAATGGGAAGCCCTCCGGACTTCAGGGAACCCTTGTCGCCTCTACCGCCTCCGGTCTGACCCTCAACGGCGAACCTCTCGGCGATCTGAGCGCGGTCTTTTCGCTGGACGGCACGCGCCTGCTGGCGCGCTCTGTGTCCGGAGGCTTGCCCCCGGTTCTGCTGGGAACCGCAGAGAACGGACTGGCTCTGAAGCGGCTGGAGTACGACTGGGAGGCGGAGACGCTTGCGCTGGAGGGAGAGGGACGAGGGCTGCGCTTTGAGCAGATACACAGCGTTCTGAGCAAAAGCCCCTATGTTCTGAACAATCGCGAATCGGTGGCGGCGGAGTGGCTGAACCCTATCTTCGATCCGCTCAGCGGCGTTCTGGACGCCTCGATACAGATGGAGGGCAGCGTGCGCGATCCTCGCGCGACGATCTCCTGGAACAGTCCGCAGATGCAGGCCGCAAATCAGGCGATCAAGCAGTTTCGCGGAACGGTGGCGTTCACCCGGGGAGAGGTCGAGCTGAAGGAGGACACCATTCTGGAGGGGGGCGACACACAGGTAACCGCCAGCGGCAGACTGATTGCCGGCAGTTCCCTGCAGGGCACGCTGGAACTGAGCAATATGCCGGTCAGCCTGCTCCTGCAGTGGTTCCCGGACAGGGAGTTTCTGCAGGGGATGACCGCCGGAACGATCGAGAAGATCACCATAGACGCGCAGGGCGCGCCCTCTGCGCCGGAGGTGACCGCCTCGCTGCTGATCAGCGGAATTCAGTGGCAGGACCCGCAGGGAAAGCGGCTGGACGGGCGTTTTCTGCCGACATACGCTCTGCGCGTGGATAAGGCGACGCTGGCGGAGGGGAAGGCGGAGATCACGGAGATGGTCGTCTCGTTGACCGAGCCTCGTGAAGCGCTGCCGGAGGGCGCGCTGGCGGAGGCGGAGAAGTCGGCGGACGGGGGCGCGCCTTCGAGCGAGACGGAGCGTTCGCGGGCGGCGGCGTTGTCGCAGGGCTCCAGCCGGCAGACGGCGGAGGCGGAGCAGGATGAATCGAACGCCCCGGCGCGAAGACGCTACTTTGCACGCCTGAGAGGCAGTGCGGGGTTCTCCTGGCAGTCTCCCTATCTTCCGGAAGATGCGCCGGTGCGGCTGGAGGCGAGCGTCCCGCGCCAGAACCTGCGCTTCCTGAACGCGGTGCTGCCCCGGTTGAACGCGGAACTGGACGCCAGCCTGCAGGGCTACGTGCAGTTTTCGGGAACCTGGAAACAGCTTATCAAGCCGCAGCAGACGGCGCGAGAGCAGCAGAGCCATCCCGATATTATCGGCTGGATATGGCTTCAGGGGAAGCGGCTGCGCTATGCAAACATGAAGACCGCCCTGACCGATGTGGACGCCTACCTGAAGTTCGATGGCGATACGCTGAGCGTCGCGCCCAATCCGGAGGGAAAGCCGTTCTCCGCCAGCGTGGATGTTTTTGACCTGAAGCGAGAGACGGCGGTGGCGCGCAGCCCGCTCTCGCTCTCCGGAGAGCTTGCGCTGCACGATCAGGCGCGCGTCCAGAAGCCGCTGACTCTGGAGGCGAAACAGATTCTCTTCGCCGAAGCGCCTCTGCCGGTGTTTAATTCGGGGCGCGCTGTCGGCGAACTGTCGGCGCGGGAGCCGGGCAGACCGGGTCTGCTGCTGACGATGGAGGGCACGCTGCTGTCGCCGCGAATCTCCGGCGAGATGCACCTGCGGCGCACCGACATCCGGCTTCCGACGCCGCTGGAGGAGACGGCGACGCCGCGGCGGACGCCCGCGTTCAATCCCGCTTTCCATATAGACTTCTATGTGGAGGACAAGGTGCGGATCAGCAACCCTTATCTGGTGGCGGATGTCCGTTCGCCGGGAGCGGTCCTCGCCGGGCGGACGCCGGAACCCATCCGGCTGCGCGGCACACTGGCGCAGCCGTCGGTGCTGGGCAGTCTGACCATTGACGGGGGGGCGCTGCGGCTGCCGACCCGGCGTTTCGCCATTCAGCCCGGGGGCAGGGTGACCATTCGCTACAATCCGCTGGCGGGCGTCCCGATTCTCTCGGACCTGCTGACAGACCCGCAGGTAAATGTGCTGGTGGACCTGAACGCCACCACGCGCCTGACCGCCGTGTCGGTGAACCAGGAGCGAAGAAGGTATACTATCACGGTGCAGGTGCGCGGTCCGCTGACGGCGGACGCCCCGGTGGCGATTGCGGGACTGGAGGAGACGCAGGGGATCGCCGGCGGCGAGCGCGGGCTGACGCTGACCTTCAAGTCCGATCCTCCCGACCTGGCGTTGAGCAGCGGCGGACTGCAGATGCGCATTCTGGGGCTTCTGGGCGGCAAGGAGGCGATCGAGAAGCAGTTTGCCAGCAATCAGGTCGGCGCGCTTCTGCGGGATCAGTTCAGCGACCTGCTGTCGGCGACCGTCTTCCCGGAACTGCTGGAGCGTTCGCAGATCGCGCAGGCGCTGGGGCTGCAGGAGCTGACCGTAGACTACAGCCGCCTGGATACGTTCACGCTGCGGCTGGCGAGTGAACTGATCGGTCCTCTGCAGATCAGCTACTGGCGGAGGCTGGGAGCGACCGGATTCACCTATCGCCTGGAGCCGACCCTGTGGGAGATGAAGCTGAGTCTGAAGCTGAATCGCCGCCTCCAATTTTCCTGGACAACGGATAACCAAAGTACGAACGGATTTCTGCTGGAAGGAGTCTTCAGGTACTAGGAGTAACTATAAACGCTGAAAGTTGGCGATTTTCGGGCGGCGCGGAGGACAGAAAGCGCGACCGGGCGCGGACAACTGACGGCGAGGAACATGCGACAAGGACCGGCTGATGGGGGAGCCGCTGCCGGACAACACGGAAAGAATCCTGACCTTTGACGCTCTGGTCGCCGCCTACGAAAAAAAGATTTTTAATGTCATCTACCGCTTTCTGGGCGACTATGAAGAGGCTGCGGACCTGACCCAGGAGACGTTTATCAGCGCCTATAAAGGGTTCGATCGTTTCCGGGGCGACTCCAAAGTCTACACCTGGCTGTATCAGATCGCCATCAACCACTGCCGGAACCGCCTGCGTCAGCGCGGGCGCGCCCGCGCCATGCAGATCGAGTCGCTGGATCAGCCGCTTCACGGGGAGGATGAGGACCGCTCCCTCCGGCGAGAGGTGCCCGACCTGACCCACGCGCCCCAGACGGTGCTGGAAGAGAAGGAGATGCGGCAGAAGATCCTGCAGGCGGTCGAATCGCTGCCGCAGGAGTATCGCGAGGTGATGATCCTGCGCGAGATTCAGGGACTCTCCTACAACGAGATCGCGGATGTTACCCGGCTTTCGCTGGATAACGTGAAGACGCGCCTTTCGCGCGCCCGCGCCATGCTGCGCCGTAAACTGGAACCGTACTATCGAGAGGGATGACCACAGGATCGCCTTCGAGGGGTCCGCCCTGCGCCCGGCGTCCTGTTCAAGAAGGGGTAAAAACGTTCGATGAATCGTGCACATCGCTGGTATCTCTGCCTGCTGACGGCGCTGGTCTGTGCGTTCGGGCTGTCGTTGTCGGCTTACGGTCAGGAGCCGACGCCGAAAATCGTCTCCATCACGGTGGTCGGCAACAAAGTGCTCAATAGCGAATCGATTATCGCCGTCTCGGGCTTGAAGGTCGGCGATTCGTTGACCAGAGCGGCTCTCGATCAGGCAAGGCAGAACCTGCTGCTGACCGGCAACTACGGCGCGCGCCGCCCGGAGAACCCGGAAGACGCCGTGCGGATCACCGCCGAAGTGCAGGGAGAGGAAGCCAGAGTAACGATCGAGGTGGACGAGAACGATCTGGTCAGCGGGATCACCATCTCCGGTACCGGTCCGCTGCCGGTCTCGGAGATCCGGGAACTGCTGCGTACCCGAGAGGGCGTCATCCTGAATATGAGCGTGCTGCAGGGCGATATAGACCGTATTCAGAAGCACTATTCGAGCAAAGGCTATCAGGCGTTCGTCTCCAGCGACATCGGCATCAGCAACGGCATCCTGACCATCCCCATCGTGGTCGCCACCGTCAACCGCATCCGCGTTACCGGGCTGAAGAAGACCCAGGAGCGCGTGGTGCTGCGCGAGATGCGCCTGAAAGCCAACTCCTACTTCAGTCAGCGGCAGCTTGAGCAGGACATCACCCGCATCTATAACACCAACCATTTCGAAAATGTGGATATCAGTTTCAGCTTCCCGGAGCCGGGCAAGGTGGATGTGATCCTGAACGTGCAGGAGAAACGCACCGGAACGGTGGCGGTCGGCGTGGGCTACAGCAACCGCCGGAAACTGGTAGGGCGCGCTGAGATCGGCGACTCGAACTTTCTGGGGCGCGGGCTGGAGGCGGGGCTGCTGTGGGAGACCGGAGGGTTAGCCAACCGCAACAGCTTTGAGTTGAACTTCACCGAACCCTGGCTGGACCGCAACAACACCTCCATCTCCGTCAGCCTCTACGATAAGACGGTCTACCGGTTCGGGCAGAGCATCGAGAGCGGTTCCGGCACCACCGTCGGAACCTCCACCGACTACTTTGAGACCCATACCGGCGGCTCGGTGACGCTGGGGCGTCCGCTGTCCAACAACTGGCGCGGCTTCGTCGGAGTGCGGCACGATAATGTCAAGGTTCCCGCGCTGAGCCTGAATCTGGAGGATGCGGCGGTGCTGCAGAACGGTCCTCTGACCGCTTTCAGCCTGCGCGCCACCCGCAACACCCGCGATGTGGACATCGAGCCGGCATGGGGCGGCTTTGAGATCTACAGTATGGATTTCGGGTTCGCCGACCTGTCACCTGTCGGCACGGCGAACGGCGAGACGCCGACGGGAGTCTTTGGCAACGTCAACTACCAGAAGCTGCAGGTGGATGTCCGCCGCTACTTCAGCCCGCAGGGACGGCGCAAAACCCCCAAAGACCGGCGCAATATCTTCGCGCTGCGGATGCTTCTGGGAACCTCGACCGGGACGCTGCCCTTCTCCGAACAGTACTTTGTGGGCGGGGCGGAGACGCTGCGCGGCTATGCGGAGGACCGGTTCTGGGGCAAAAACATGGTGCTGGGGTCCATGGAGTTCCGAACCCCGCTGGCGAATGCGCTGACCGGCGTCATCTTCGCCGATTTCGGCGACGCCTGGGGCGGACCCTATGAGGGGGTGCGGTTCTCCGGTTTCGATCAGCACTCCAATTTCAGCCCCTCCTACGGCGTGGGACTGGGGCTGCGGGTGGTGACGCCCATCGGACCGATCCGCATAGATCAGGGATTCGGGCGCGAGGGATCACGCACGCACTTCAGTATTGGACACGTGTTCTAGACGGCGGATCGAGCGTTACACCCCTACGTACCGGTTGTTCTGAAAGGGAGCGGCGTGCTATAATCAAGCCTGGTTGAAGACCAGAGAGGAGCATTCTATGTCGCAGTCGTTAACATGGTGGCGCGGGCTGGTCGTAGCCTCCATTGTGTTGTGCATCGTCTTTGCCGTGAGCGCATCCGGGCAGGACAAGAGGTCGGGAACCGTCTTCGCGACGGTAGATTTTCAGAAGATTTCGAACGAATACAAAGCCAAACAGGCGGTGGAGACCGACCTGGCGAACATGCAGGCGCGTTTTCAGGGACGCCTGACCCGGCGCGCGGAGATGCCCTGCCTGTCGGAAGAGGAGCACGTTCAACTGGATGCTCTGCGGGAGAAAGACAGCACGGCGCAGACCGCAGACGACAAGAAGAAGATCGCGGATTTTGAGACCAAAGGCGGAAAGCTCTCCGAGGAGCTTCAGACGCTGCGGCAGAAGAAGGACCTGAGCGACACGGAGAAGAAGCGGCTGCAGGAGCTGGAGGCGGCGCTGGTGCGCACGCAGCAGAGGTACGCCGCGCTGAAGGATGAGCTGGAGGGCAAGATCCGCGAGTACGGCGTATCCAAGTCTGAGGCGTTGATGAAAGAGATACGCGCCGCCATCGCCAAAGTCGCGGAGCAGCGCGGGGTCGCCATCGTCTTCAACAGCGAGGTTGCCCTGTATGCGGGCGTGGATATTACGCAGCCGGTCCTGGGCGAACTCAACAAGAAGTAGCGCGGGACGACGGGCTGCCTTTGCAGGAGCCGCCTGTCTGTGGGTTTACCTGAGCGGGGCAGGCTGCGGGAGGAATCGGACGCCCGCTCCGCCCCCTCTGCCGGTCTCCGTGCGAATGGACGCGCTCTACCGTATGCATCCGGCATGGCGGGATCTGGAGCGTCTGGACAGGCTGGCAGATCGGGTTGCGCGTCCGATCACGCCGGCGGCGGCAAGCCGCGTGGCGATGCCGGAGGCTCCTCTGCCCGGCAGCCTCTCCGCGCCGGAGATCCGTCCTCCGAGCGCAGACTCCTCGAAACAGGTAGCGCTGCAGCCGGCGCTGGAGCGTCTGGACGCCCTGCGCGAGGTCATTCGGTCTCGCAATGACCGGATCTCTCGCCGGGAGTCGCGCGCCGCCGCGCAGGAGATCGAGACCGATCTGCGGCGCCGGCGCGAGTCTCTGCTTCAGGAGAGATGGAACGAGAAGGCGCGGGTGCGCGGCGTCTACGACCCGATGATCCGCGACCTGATGCTCAAGACGCTCGCCTATCGCAGCCAGACTCTGGTGGTGGGACTGACGGCTATTCGGGAGGTCGAACGCAGACTTGCCGAAACGGAGGCGCAGCTCAGGGAGCTTCAGAGCCGTTATCAGGCGGAGCTTCAGCAGGCGGACAACGCCTTCGCGCAGAGGCTGCGCGACTATCGGGAGCAGCGCGAGACGGATCTGGAGCGTCGTCTGCAGACGATCCGCGCCCGTCTGGAGCGAGAGGCGCAGGAGACGCTGACCGCGTATCGCAATTCACTGCGAGAGAATCTGGAGGCGCGTCTGCCGCTGGCGGTGCCGTCTGCGCCTGCACGTCCCCTCTTCCCGGCGGAGCGTCTGCCCTCTCCGGCGCAGACCGGCGGCAGACTTCCTGCGCCCCCATCGCCGGATGCCTCCCGGACGCTGGAGGCGATCCGACAGCAGCGCGCCCGCCTGCTGCAAGCCATCGAAGAAGATACACGTTATCATGTAGAGCGTCTCGCCGTCGAGAACCGCTGGAACCTGGTCCCTCCGGATGCTCCGGGAGCCGCCGACCAGACGGCAACGGTCGCACAGATGCTTCAGGGGACCTGGAAACCGTAAACTGTGCTGTCACAATCGCTGTCATCTCCCGTGACTTCCTGGGAATGGAGGAGAAAGCGAGTCAGAGAGGTCTCGCAGAGGGTAGACTGAAATAGAAGATCTCAGACGAAAGCGCAAGCGTATGATAACGACCAGAATGAACTCGAACAGCCTGATCGGCAGGCATCCTCCCTTTATGACCGTCCGGGAACTGGCGGAGTGCGTGGGAGGCGCGGTGGAAGGCGATCTGGAAGCGCGCATCATGGGCGTCTCCAGTATTGAAGACGCACAGCGCGGCGACATCGTCTTCGCGGAAAACTCCCGCTATCTCTCCCAGGCTGAAAAATCCGACGCCTCCGCCATCGTCGCTTTTCTCGATGCAACTACCCCCGATAAGCCGCTCATCAAGGTCAATAACCCCCGTTACGCCTTTGCCAAGATTCTGGAGATGTTTGCTCCCCGGCTGAACGCGCCGCCCGGCGTCCATCCGACGGCGGTCATCGGCAAGGGGGTGCATCTGGGCGAAGACGTCAGCATCGGACCGCACGCGGTGGTCGGCGATCATGCCCGAATCGGCGATCACTCCGTGCTGCTTGCCGGAGCCTTCGTCGGAGATGAGTGTCAGATCGGCGAACAGTGCATTCTCCATCCGCATGTAACCCTCTATCACGGGTGTACGCTGGGAGACCGCGTGATTATCCACAGCGGCACGGTGATCGGCGCGGACGGCTTCGGCTATATGCGTATCGGGGATCGCAGCTATAAGATCCCGCAGATCGGCGTAGTGGAGATTGGCGACGATGTGGAGATCGGCGCCAACTGCTGCATTGACCGCGCCAAGACCGGCGCAACGGTGATCGGGGCGCGCACCAAGATAGATAACCTCGTTCAGATCGCGCACAACTGCAAGATCGGCGAAGACTGCATCATCGTGTCGCAGGTCGGCATTGCGGGAAGCTGTCAGCTGGAGCGCGGGGCGATGCTGGCGGGGCAGGCGGGCATCAAGGATCATACGGTCATCGGCGCCGGGGCGGTGGTGCTGGCGCAGGGGGGCGTCTTTGGCGACGTTCCCGCCGGAGCGATCTACTCCGGCTACCCGGCGCGTCCGCACCGCGAGCGTCTGAAGATGGATGCGGCGCTCGCCAGCCTGCCGGAGTTTCGGAAGCGGGTGCGCGAACTGGAGAAGGCGAACCGGGAACTGACGCAGCGCAACGCCCGGCTGGAGAAGATGGTAGAGACCCTGGTGCAGAGGCTGGGCATCGAGATTGAGGAGTGAGGTGACCCGTCCCGCTTCCTCCGACGACCCGTTGCGTGAGGCTCCCCTCTTTCAGCAGACCACCCTCGGCGGATCGGTGCGCGTGAGCGGCGCGGGCATCCATACCGGCGCGCAGGCGCAGGTAACGATCCACCCGGCTGATCCGCACACCGGTATCCTGTTTCATGCAGGCGGCGCCTCCTTTCCGGCAAGCGCCGCCTGCGTCGTCAGCGCGCGTCGCTGCACCTCGCTGGGAACCGACGGGGTGCGCGTGGACACGGTAGAGCATCTGCTGTCGGCGCTGCGAGGGCTGCGGGTGGACAACGCCCGGATCGAGGTCGAGGGACCGGAACTGCCGATCCTGGACGGCAGCGCGCTGCCCTGGGTGGAGGCGATACAGTCGGTCGGGATCGCGCCGCAGCAGGCGCAGGGACGACCGCTGCACCTGACCCGGACGGTCGCGCTGCGCGAGGGCGACTCCTGGCTGGTGGCGACCCCCTCGGATCGCTTTACGCTGACCTGCGTCACTCATTTCGATCATCCGCTTCTGGGCACACAGGCAGACACGTTCGAGGACGATCCGGCGCACTACGCCGCCGGGATCGCCCCGGCGCGCACCTTCGGCTTCTTTGCCGAAGTGCAGGCGCTTCTCGAGGCGGGACTGGCGCGGGGAGGAACCCTCGAGAACGCGCTGATTATCTATGAGGATCGCTTCTCCCTGCCGCTGCGCGTTCCCGACGAGTGTCTGCGACACAAGGCGCTGGACCTCTGGGGAGACCTCTCTCTGGCGGGAAGCCGTCTGTGCGCCGCCGTCACCGCGATCCGCCCCGGTCACCGCGCCAATGTCGCCTTCGCGGCGCTGCTCTGCCGGGAGGCGCAGAGCGCGCACGAGGAGTGAGCCTGCGACGGGGCACAGGCGCGAATAAGCCGCCTTTCGAACAGCCTCCCGACCGCGTCGAGCCGCTGCATCTGCATGACCGGGCTGCATCGGACTATGTCATAAAGGAGATACTTTATGTTCGATATTGAACAGATACGCTCTTACTTGCCGCATCGGTATCCCATGCTGTTGGTAGATCGTATTCTGGAGATCGAACCCGGTAAGCGGGCGGTCGGGTTGAAAAACGTCACCATCAATGAGGAGTTTTTCAACGGGCACTTTCCCGGTCAGGCGATGATGCCGGGGGTGCTGATTCTAGAGGCGATGGCGCAGGTCGGCGGCGTGTTGATGCTGTCGCTGCCCTCCTACCAGACGCGGGTTCCGGTAATCGGCGGCATCGAGAATGCGCGCTTTCGCAAGCCGGTGGTGCCGGGGGATACCCTGATCACCGAGGTCGAGGTGCTCTTCTTTCGACGCTCCTTCGGGAAGGTGAAGATGATAGGGCGGGTCAATGAAGAGATCGTTGCGACGTGTGAGATGACATTCGGACTGATTGAGCGAAACAGCTTCTCAAAGAAGGAGTAACCGATGTCGAGGAACATTCATCCCACCGCTATCATTCATCCCGACGCCTATCTTGCGGACAGCGTCTCGGTCGGTCCGTTCTGCCTGATTGGAGAAGATGTGCACATCGGCGAAGGAACCCGGCTGGTCTCTCATGTCGTCATCGAGGCGGGCACGCGGATCGGCAAAAACTGCTCGATCTGGCCCGGAGCCGTGCTCGGCGGACCTCCGCAGGATCACAAGTACCGGGGCGAACGCAGCTATCTGACGGTGGGCGATAACAATATCATTCGCGAGTGCGTCACCCTGCACCGCGCCGTCGGCGAAGGCGCCTCCACCCGCATTGGCAGCGACAATATGTTCATGGCGTATGCCCATGTGGGACATAACTGCGAGGTGGGCAGCGGCAACACCATCTCCGGCTACGTCGGGCTGGCGGGGCACGTGACGCTGGAAGACCACGTGGTGCTGGGCGGCATGAGCGGCATCCATCAGTTCTGCCGGGTAGGGAAGCTGGCGATCGTCGGCGCATTGAGCAAGATCAATCAGGACATCCCGCCCTTCATGCTGGCGGACGGCATACCGGGGCGCGTGCTCGACCTGAATAAGATCGGCTTGCGCCGCTACGGGGTTCCGCCCAACATACGCGCCACCCTCCGCATGGCGTACAAGCTGCTGTATCGCTCCAACCTGAACTACTCTCAGGCGATGGAGCGGATCGAAGAGGAGCTGGAGCCGAGCGAGGAGCTGGACTACCTGCTCAACTTTATCCGCGGCACGCAGGGCGGTTTCGGCGGGCGCGGCAACGATCTGCCGCGCGGGTAGCCAACTACACGGCTGGTCTGTGCGCCGCCCGTCGCGCCTCGCCGCGATGCGTCGGAGCCGGACCAGCGCCCGGAGACGAAAGTGCATTCGAATATTGCCATACTCTCCGGTGAGATGTCGGGCGATCTGGTCGGCGGCGCGCTGGCAGGCGCGCTGCGACAACTGCGACCGGATATCAGGCTCTGGGGCATCGGCAGCCGCCATATGCAGAGGGCGGGCGTCGAGCTGCTCTACGACAGCGCGCAGTGGAGCGCTATCGGCGTCGTAGAGGCGCTGAAGGTCTATCCGGAGCTGCGCTTCCGCGTCTATCCGCGCCTGCTGAAGCAGATCGAAGAGCGCAAGCCGAAAGCCGTTGTGCTGATAGACTTCGGCGCGTTCAATGTCAAGGTGGCGCGCTGGTGCAGGGCGCGGGGCGTTCCGACGCTCTACTACTTCCCTCCTGGCTCGTGGCGCAGGACCGGCAGGGTTCCGGAGGAGCTGGCACGGATCACGGATCGGATCGCCACGCCGTTCCCCTGGTCGGCGGAGCGGCTGAAACAGGTCGGGGCGAATGTCGAGTTTGTCGGACATCCCCTGCTGGAGATCGTCCGTCCGACCCTGACCCGCGAACAGTTTGCCGCCCGTTTCGGAATGGAAGCCGGTCAACCGATGGTGGGGCTGCTGCCGGGCAGCCGCCGCTTCGAGGTAACGTATAACTTTCCGGCGATGCTGGGCGCGGCGCGTCTGCTCTGCGGGCGCCTGCCGGGCGTTCAGTTTGTGGTCGGGCTGGCATCCCCGACCGCGCGGCAGATTGTCGAGGATCAGCTCCGGCAGATGCAGGATCAAGCGCAGCGGGCGCACAGATCCGCCGTCCGAGAATCCGCGCTGCGCGAACAGGCGAAGGATCGAGAGAAAGCCGCCAGTCGGGCGGAGCCGCTGCTAGTGACGCCGGAGGGGGTAATGCTGCCGGCGGATGCCTGCAAAGTGTGGCGCGAATCGCTGCCGCAGCGCGCCGAACCCTTCGCACTGCCCCCGATCGTGCTGGCGGAGGGGATGACCTACGAGGTGATGGCGCATTCGGATGCGCTGATGGTCTGCTCCGGCACGGCGACGCTGGAGGCGGCGATTCTGGGCACGCCGATGGTGATCCTCTATCGCGGCTCGCGCCTGATGGAGATGGAGGCGAAGCTGCGCCGGGTGCGCCCGGAGCATATCGGGATGCCCAACATCATCGCCGGCGAGCGGATTGTGCCGGAGTTTATTCAGCACGACGCCCATCCGGAGGCGCTGGCGCAGCGCACGTTGACCTTTCTGACCGATATGGAGGCGCGTGCCCGCGTCCGCAGGTCGCTGGAGAGGGTTCGCGAGACGCTGGGCGCGCCCGGCGCGTCCCGGCGCGTCGCCGAGATGCTCTGCGAGATGATACGATAGACAGGACCTGCCAAAAGATGAGCCAATCGCCGGATAGAACGACACGCGAACAGGAGATGCAGACCCAGCGGCGTCTGCTTGCCTACCTGCGCCCGCACCGTATGACCATAGTGGCGGGGCTGCTGTGCGCCGCCGCCGTCAGCGGGATCACCACCCTGCTGACCTGGGCGGTGAAGCTGACCATCAATGCGATGGAGCGGGGAGAGGTCGGGCGCCTGAACTTTATCTGCATGGTGGTGGTGGTCGTCTTTGTCGTCAAGGGGCTGGTTACCTACGGGCAGGCGTACTTCCTGTCGCTGGTGGCGCAGCGGATCACCACGCGCCTGCGCGATGACATCTTCGCCCATCTGCACACCCTCTCGCTCTCCTTCTTCAACCGCCGGCGGACCGGCGCGATCATGTCCACCCTGACCAACGACGTCCCGGTGATTCAGAACGCCACGATGACCATCCGGGATGTGGTCTCCGCGCCCCTGACGATCATCGCCAGCTTCTCGCTGCTCTTCTATATCAGCTGGCGGCTGACGCTGGCGGCGATCATCTGCGTGCCGCTGATGGGACTGGTCATCTCCAAGATCGGCAAGCGGATCCGGCGCATCTCCGATCTGGTACAGGTAAAGCTCGCCGACATCACCACCATCATCGAGGAGACGGTGGCGGGCGTGCGGATCATCAAGTCGTTCGCGACCGAGACGCACGAGATCCGCCGCTTCAGTGAGGAGAATGAGCGTACCTTTCTGACGGTCATCAAGGGGGTGAAGAAGAGCGCGCAGCTTCGCCCGATCATCGAGTTCATCGGCGCGTTCGGGATCGCGCTGGTTCTGTTTCTGGGGGGCAACGAGGTGGCGTATAACGCCAAGCTGATCAGCAAGGGGCTGCCCCCGATCAGCAACATGACCTCCACCGGCGCGCTGGCGATGTTCGTGCTGCTGCTGCAGCAGGTGGCGCGCGCCGTCAGCGATATTGGCGGCATCAACAATACCCGCCAGCAGGCGCTCGCCGCCGCCAGCCGCATCTTCTCCGAGGTGCTGGATCAGAAGAGCGACGTACAGGAGAAGCCGGACGCCCGCCCGATGCCGCCAATCGAGGGACGCATCGTCTTCGAAAACGTCTCCTTTGCCTACAATGAGGGCGAGGATGTGCTTCACGAGATCAGTTTCGAGGCGAAACCGGGCGAGGTGATCGCGCTGGTCGGGCTGAGCGGCGCGGGGAAGAGCACGCTGGTAGACCTGATCCCGCGCTTCTACGATGTGAAGTCGGGACGGATACTGATTGATGACATAGATATTCGCGATGTAACGCTGCACTCGCTGCGCCGGCAGATCGGCATCGTGCCGCAGGAGACCTGGCTCTTTGCCGGAACCCTGCGCGACAACATCGCCTACGGCAACCGCGAGGCGACCGACGAGCAGATCAGAAACGCCGCCTACGCCGCCAACGCCTACTTTATTGACGGGATGCCCGATAAGTTTGATACGCTGGTAGGCGAGCGGGGCGTCCGGCTCTCCGGCGGCGAGCGTCAGCGGATCTCCATCGCGCGCGCCATCCTGATGAACCCGCGCATCCTGATCCTGGACGAGGCGACCTCCTCGCTGGACGCCTCTTCGGAGGCGCTGGTGCAGGAGGCGCTCGATCAGCTGATGAAGGGGCGCACAACGCTGGTGATCGCGCACCGCCTCTCCACCATTCTCGGCGCCGATCGGATCCTGGTGATGGATAAGGGGCGCATCGTCGAGTCGGGCACACATGCCCAGCTGCTTGGCGCGGGCGGTCTCTACTCGCAGCTCTATGAGCGGCAGTTTCGCGCAGAGCTTCAGGAGTAGCGATTGACTGCCCCGGTCGGTCTGTGAGAGATGGAACAGGAGCGGGAGCGGAATTCGGATCGCCGCGCGAAGGTCCTGGGATGGATCTTCTGGGCGGCGGCGCGTCTGATCGGGATGACGCTGCGGCTGCGGAGCGAGAACCGGGAGACGCTGGAGAGACATCTGCGGTCGGGCGAAGGGGTGATCATCGTCCTGTGGCACGGTCGCTCGCTGGTTCCGGTCAACGTCTTTCGCCATCGGGGCATCTGGGCGTTGATCTCCCTGTCGCGGGACGGCGAGGTGCAGAACGCCGTCTTTCGCCGTTTTGGCTTCAACACGATTCGCGGCTCAACGGGACGGGGAGGCGTGCGCGCCGCGCTGCAGCTGGCGCGGATCATCCGGGAGGGCGCGTCGCTGGCGTTTACGCCGGACGGACCGCGCGGACCGACCCATCGGGTGCAGCCGGGAACCATCTTTCTGGCGCAGCGATCTGGCTGTCCAATCCTGCCGCTGGGGATCAGCGCGCGTCCCCGCAGGCTGCTTCGAAGCTGGGACTCCTACATGATCCCTCTCCCCTTTGCGCGCGCCGCGCTGGTGGTCGGCGAGCCGTTCTATGTGCCCGCCGATCTGGACGAGGCGGAGAGGGAGCAGGCCGCCGCGCAGCTTGAGCGACGCCTGAACGCGGCGGAGAAGCGCGCGGAGGAGATGCTCGGCTTCGCCTATCCGACCGAATACCCCACGGAGTAACCCGCTTGCCCATCTCCGAGAGACCTCCATGGCTCCGCTGGCTCTGGGGACGGCGCTGCTCTCCGCGCTTCTGCTGCTCTCTCTGGCGCTGGGGCGCAGACTGCTTCGCTGGCTTCGCGTCGAGACTCCGGACAGATGGGAGCGGGGGCTGTTTGCCTGCGGGCTGGGAATGGGAGCGTTATCGTTCCTCCCGTTTCTCCTCTTTCTGTCGGGGATCGGCAAGCCGCCGGTGATACGGGGAGCCGTTGCGATCCTCGCGGTCGCGCTTATGCCGGACATCTGCGCCGTTTTGCGGGGCGTTCAGAGCGCATGGAAGACTCGCCGCCGGCTCGCCGGCTGGGAGCGGTGGGTCTTCGGCGTGTTCGGGATACTGGTTCTGCTGGTCTTCTTTCGCGCCCTCTGCCCGGTTACCGATGACGACGGTCTCTCCTATCATCTGTCGGCGTCCGTGCGGTTTCTGGATGCCGGACGCTTCCACTACCTGCCCACACTGACCTATACCAACTGGACCCTGGGGATCGAGTCGCTGTTTGCGCTGCTGCTGGCGATGCATCCGGAGGCTCCGGCGGGGCTGGTTCAGTTTACATTCGGGCTGATCCTCTGCGCCGGCGCGTTTCTGCTGGCGCGCCGGCTGTACGGCAGGACGGTTGCAGGGGCGACGCTGGCGCTGCTGCCGCTCTACACCGAGTTGTTCGACCAGATGTCGCAGGCGCATGTGGATGTCGGGCTAGCCGCTTTTGCGCTGCTGGCGGTCTTTGCGCTCCTGCAGAGCCGTTCCCTGCCGGAGGGAGCTGTGCTGAGCCGCCGGTGGTTCGTGGTGTCCGCGCTCTTTGCGGGGCTGGCTGCCTGCGCCAAGCTGACCGGCGTGATGGTCATTCTCGCGCTGGCGACGGCGCTGCTGCTGACCCCGTCCGAAGGGGAGAAGGGCCTGATCCGGCATCGTGCCCGCAGCGCGCTGCTGTTTGCACTGACAGCCGGATGCGTGGCTGCCCCCTGGTCTGTTCGCGCCGCGCTGGTAACCGGCAATCCCTTCTACCCAATGTTCTTTGACCTGTTCGGCGGGCGCGAATGGACGGCGCAGGGGTGGTCTCGCATTCAACACTACTTTCTGCTGCTCAGCACCCTTCCCGGTCTTCCCCCGACCCGTTCGAATCTTTTGCTGGCGCGCGGGCTGATGCTCTTCTTCGGGCTGATCCTCTGTCTGGCGGCGTTTCGGGCGACGCGCCGCTCCTCCTTCGCGATCCCAGCGCGCTATGCGTCGGTATTCATCACGCTGGTGCTGACCGGCAGCGGTTATAATCTGCGCTTTCTGATGGCAGCCTATCCGGTGGCGGCGATCGCGCTTGCCCGCGCCCTTTTTCAGCGCAGGGAGCGCGCCGGAATCTCTGTGATGTGCGCGCTGTCGCTGCTGCTGGCGGTGCGGGCGGAGCGTCGCTGCGAGCCGCCTTTGCGCACCGCGTTTTCGGTGGCGGTCGGGCGAACCTCGCGGGAGGCGTATCTCCGGGAGGCTCTGTCGGACTACCCGGTGGTTCAGTTTGTCAATCGGAATCTGCCGCGCGACGCCCGGATCCTGGTCGGGACGTGGGAGGAGAGCAACGCCTACTACCGCCCGATGGCGATGCGTGCCAACTACTGGCTGCAGGACTCCATTCACTACGATACGCCGGAGCGATTGACGCAGGACCTGCGGCGTCTGGGCGTAACGCATCTGGTGCTTCGCCCGATGGAGGCGTGGTGCGCGAAGAGCTACGTCTGCTCCGGCAGAGAGGCACATGAGACGCGCGCGCTGACCGCGCTGGCGGCGCGCTCCGGTCAGAGGCTTTATGAGGCAAACGGGGTATCATTATACCGGTTGACCCTGCCGACCGATCCCTGACGCGCTGAGTTTACCGCACTGGCAATCTACTATCTCTACAACCTGCTGCTGATACTCTGCTCGCCTGTTCTGCTCGTTGTGCTGTGTGTCCGCCTGCTGCGGGGCAAGTCGCGGGCGGGGTGGGGCGAGCGGTGGGGGAGGCTCCCGGAGACGCTGGCGCGCCGCTCCGCGCCCCGTCTGTGGGTGCATGCCGCCTCCGTCGGGGAGGTGATGGCGGCGACCCCCGTCATCCGCGCCTACCATACGCTGCATCCCGATCATGAGATCGTCGTCAGCGTCATCACGCCCGGCGGGCATGAGATCGCCTCAAAGATGATCGGCGACCCGCTCACCGCCGTCTTCTATGCGCCGTTCGATCTTCCTCCGGTGGTGCGCCGCGTCCTGCATCTGGTGAAGCCCGACGTTCTGGCGGTGATGGAGACGGAGCTGTGGCCCAACCTGCTCTTCCATGCGCGCCGTTCCGGCGCGAAGCTGCTGCTGATCAACGGGCGGATCTCGGATCGCAGTTTCGGCAGATACCGGCGGTTTCGCGCGATTTTCGGCTGGACGCTCAGCCTGTTTGACCGCCTGCTGGCGCAGACCCCGCTGGATGCGCAGCGTCTGCGGGAGATCGGGGCGGATCCGTCGCGGGTGGAGGTCTTCGGCAACACGAAGTTCGATCAGGCGACGGATCGGCTGAGCGAGGCGCAGATCGCCGGGCTCCGAAAAGACCTGAAACTGCCTCCGAAGGCGCCGGTCTGGGTGATCGGCAGCACGCGAATTGCGCTGGAGGAGGCGTTTCTGATCACGGTCTATCTGAAGCTGCGCGAGACTCTCCCCGATCTGGCGCTGATCCACGCGCCGCGCCATGTCGAACGCGCCGAAGAGGTTGTGCAGATGATGCGCAATGCCGGTCTGAATCCGGTGCGCCGCACGGAGATGGCGAATGTCTCCGGGAAGGTCTCGCAGATCGTTCTGGACACCTTCGGGGAGCTGGGAAACATCTATGCGGTGGCAGATGTCGCCTATCTGGGTAACAGCCTGATCCCGCCCGGCGGCGGTCAGAACCCGCTGCAGGCGTTCGCGCAGGGCAAGCCGGCGTTCTACGGGCGATATATGACCAACTTCCGGGATATTGCGGCGCAGGCGGAGAGCGCGGGGGTCGGCTTCCCGGTCGCCGATGCCGATGAACTGGCGGTGCGTATGCAGGCGCTGCTGCAGGATCGGGGGGGGCTGGCGGAGATCGCAGAGCGCGCGGTGGAACTGGTGCGGCGCAATCGCGGGGCTTCGGCGCGGTATGCGGAGGCAATCTCCGAACAGATGAGAGACGCCGCACGGTTGAACAGATAGGCAAAGAGAATGAAGACCGAAAACCCGCAGACGCAACGCGAAGTCTATCTGCTCTCCGTGATTCGCGGAGAGCGGCAGGGAGCGGGCGCGTCTCTGCTGCGGGGCGCGCTCTCCGGGCTGGCGTGGGTCTATACGGGCGGACTGAAGCTCTACCTGCTGCCCTATCAGGTGGGACTGCGCAAACAGGCGAAGCTGCCCTGCCCGGTCATCAGCATCGGGAATCTGACGGTCGGCGGAACCGGCAAGACCCCGATGACGCAGTATGTCTGCGAATTTCTGCAGGCGCGCAGTCTGCGGGTCTGCGTGCTGAGCCGGGGCTATCGCGGAGCCAATGAGCATGGCGTGGCGGTGGTCTCGACCCCGAAGCGGGTGGAACTGGACGCGGCGGCGGCAGGAGACGAGGCGCACCTGCTGGCGCAGATGCTGCCCGGCGTTCCGGTGTTGGTCGGCAAGGATCGCCGCAAGAGCGGCGCGCTCGCCTGCGCGCAGTTTCAGCCGCAGGTGATCGTGCTGGACGACGGGATGCAGTTCTACCAGCTGCATCGCGATCTGGAGATCGTGCTGATAGATGCGCAGCGTCCATTCGACAACGGCTGGACGTTTCCGCGCGGTCTGCTGCGGGAGCCTCCCTCGCATCTGCGACGCGCCGGGTGCGTGGTGATTACCAATGCCGACCGGATCGCGCCGGAGCGCGTGGAGCGGCTGAAAGCGCTGATCCGGCAGTGGACGGGAAGCAAGCCGCTCTTCACGGCGCAGTACGCGATTCGCGCCCTGCGCGCGCTGGATCGCTCCGGTGATCAGACGCCCGCTTGGCTGAGCGGACGCAGGGTCGCCTCCTTCTGCGCGCTGGGCAATCCGGCAGGTTTCGAAGAGCAGATCGAGCGGGCAGGGGGGATGCTGGTTCATCGCGCGCGCTTCCCCGATCATCACGCGCCGACGATGGGCGAACTGAACGCCGTGATCGAGGCAGCCTGCGCCGCGCACGCCGAAGCGATCCTGGTCTCGGAGAAGGACGCGGTGAAGCTGCCCCCGATCGGTCGCCCGCTGCCCTTCTATGCGCTGACCGCGCGCCTGACGGTGGATGACGAGACGGCGTTCTTCGCCCGTATCCTGCAGACGCTGGGGTAGCGGTCTCGGAGACAGCTGCGCTCACAGGGACAGGCATTTCACGCCGCAGTACGCCCTGCCGGGAAGACCCGGACGGGGCGTTTTGCTTTCTGGCAGGAGAGGATCGCACGCAGTGAGAAACTGAATATTACGCAGCAGGTGAACAACCGCCCGCGGAAAAACTTCCGGATTCATCATTGTGAGGGAGGCGTAAGCCGACCCCTCCCTGTCATTGCGAGGGAGTGCAGCGACCGAAGCAATCTCAAATCGGCACCCCGCGCAAATGCACGCGCCGGGAACGGCGGGGCGGCTGCAGAGAGTGGGAGATCAGCATGCAGTTTTACAGAAGGAGCATCCTGCGCCTGTTGTGCGCGCTGGCGGTCTTCGCTGGGATCGGACAGGCGGGGTCCGGACAGGAGGCGGCGATGGGCGAATCCATCAACGTGCGCGCGCTGGGAGCGAAAGGGGACGGAAAGGCGGACGATACGCCCGCCTTCGAGGAGGCGATCCGGCGCGCCGCCGCCGGACAGGGCGCGGTGTTTGTGCCGAAGGGATCCTATCGTCTCAGCAAGCCGCTGGCCCTGGAGAATATCGGGATGCGGGGTCCCGACCCGGGCGCGTGGGTCGCCGACACGGATGCGCTGCCGGTGCTGATTCCGCAGCAGCGCGACGCGCCCTGTATCGTGATGAAGGCGGGCGCCAGCCTGAAGGGAGTCAGTATCCGCTACGACTGGGAGCGAGAGCCGGAGGCGGGTCCCCCGGCGGTGCTGGTAACCGGCATCGGAGCCTACCTGTCGCAGTTGAAGCTGATGTACCCCTGGGACGGCATCATGGCGGATGGAGAGAACAACATCGGGAGGCTCAACATCGCCGACGTCTTCATCGTTGCGCCCCGCAATATCGGGGTGCGCGTTACCGGGACGTGGGATGTGCCGACGGTGACGAATGTGGAGGTCTGGAACCTCGGACCGGTGCCGCGCGCCCTGGAGAAGGGCATCGGTTTCGATCTGGGCAAGAACGACCTGATCCGCATGACCGACTGCTTCGTCTTCGCGATGAACATCGGCTTCCTGCTGCGCGACGAGATACCGGGCTGCAAAATCAGGGGAGGAACCTGGGGCGTGCTGACCGGCTGCTCGACCGACTACTGCAGTATCGGGATCGAGGTGCGGGGCGAGAATACCGTCAGCGTCGGCGGCGGGACCTACTGGAACCATCATCAGAGCCTGATCGTGGACGGGGAGCGGGCGCGCGTGCGCGTCGCCGGCGCGGAACTCAAGTCCAACGGCGCGCCCGCGGTGGAGGTGCGCCGCGCCGACCATACGGTGATCAGCGGCTGCAGTCTGCTGCGCCCGATGGAGAAGTTTCAATTCCCCGCCGTTCACCTGACGGGCGGGCGCGTAACACTGACGGGCTGCCATCTGCAGTCCACGACGGAAGGTATCGTGATAGAGAGAAGGATCGCCTCTGCGCTGGCGCAGGGCAATACGATCGAGACGGCTGCCGGGAAGGCGATTATCAACCGCGCCGCTCCTCCGGCGAAGGTTCAGGTCTCCGGCAATCTGGAGATCGTATTCCAGCCCCCGCCTCCCGATCCGAACCCCGCGCCGAAATAGCGCGGCGGAGCGCGGAGCGATCCCCGACGGGAGAACGCAGATGAAAACGGGTTTTCTCACACTGCTGCTCTGTGCGCTGTCCGTACCGCTTGCCGCGGAGATGCGGATCACCACCACCGAACTGTCGCCCGCCGTGCTGGTGACGACAACCGAACGACGGCTCTCGCTCTTTGCCAGTACGGAGGCGTGGGGACTGGGCGCGCCCGCGCAGATCCTCCTGCCTCTGCGCGAGAAGACCGGCTCCTTCAGTCGTCTGCAGAGCACAAAACGCTGGACGGACGCGAAGGGACTGCTCCGAGAGGGCTGGACGCTGGTCTGGTTTCGCGGGGCGAAGGGTTGGGAGGCGTGGGACGCGCCTTGGCTGATCGTCTGGCAGCGCAATCCGACCGCCCTGACGCTGAATGAGAACGGTCTGCGCGCGGAGGCGAGAGAGCCGCTCGGCGACATCGCCCTGATGCCCCTGTACGGACTAGGGAAGCCGGACACGCGCTCCTGGAATCCGCCGCCCGCCGACGTGATCCAGCGCTGCCGGTTCTGGTCGCGCGTCCTGCGCTTCTATCCGCTCTACTGTCGGGAGCGGTTCCGGATAGACCCGGCGCAGGACGCGCTGATCATCGAGAACGCCTTCACCTGGAGACAGATCAAAGACGACTGGCGGACGCCCCCGCTCAAATTTGCGCCCGTCTCTCCGACGCTGGCGCTGGCGAAGCAGGGGGGCTTGATGCCGATGCGCTTCTCCGCGCCGCTGCACGACCCTCAGGTGGTTACCGCTTTCGGTCCCTGCATGGGCGTGCTCAACGCCGACCGCTACACCGTCTCGTTCCCGATCCTCCGCTACATCGTGGAGACGGAGCAGGAGCCGTCGCCCGACCTCTCCAACCCGGTCGTGGCGGAGGCGCGCCGCCGGCTGCTGAACGCCATGACCGAAAGCTTCAGCAGTCCGGACGGGCTGTTTCATCAGGACTTCGGTGACCCGCCGACCTTCGCGAAACCGCCGCAGGAGCAGGACAACGAGAACGGAAACACCTGCTGGGCGGTCGTCAGCGCGCAGTACTACTGCCGCGCTCTGCCCTATCTGCCCGCCGAACTGCGTGAGAAGGCGAAGCCCCGCCTGCGCCGCTACTTCGCCGACTGGATCCTGCAGCCCCGCCGCTATCAACCCTTCCGGGGGAAGCTGCTGCTGTTCGGTCCGGGCATCGGCGCATGGGGCGGCTACGACGACGCGGGCAAGTTCTCCAGCAACGTGATCCTGACCCTCTGGACCTACGCCCGCTACACCGGCGACTACGCGCTCATCAAAGAGCGGTGGGACCTGGTCAGGAAGCTGTTTATCACGCCTCGCGAAACTACGTGGCGAGGCTTCGGGCGCGACACAATCGCCGAGATGGGCGACAAGGCGGCTCCCGCGTTGGCGATGGCGCGGCTGGCATGGTTCGTCGGCGATCGGGAGACCTTCGCCTTCGCCGCCTACATCTTCGCCCGTGAACTCGTCCACCATGCCGTCATGCAGAACGGAGCCGCCTACTTCGTGCGCCATCAGCCGCTCTTCAGTCTGGAGCGGATGCCTCCGAACGTCTACCTGACCAACCTCTGGGGCGACATCGCCGGCTGGCAGATAGACGGACCGACCTATCCGGCGGTGACCGGCGAGCGGCAGTACGAGAACCGCTGGGTGCGATTCGGCGACCCGGACGTAGCGCGCTTCCACCGCGACCATCTGCAGGCGCTCAACCGCGCCGAACTTGACGGTTTGCTCGCCTCCGGCGCCTTCACGACCAGACGCCAGAACACGCTGGATGACCCGCATATTCTGCCTTCTATCGTGCGGCTGCGCTCGCTGGTCCTCCATGAGCCGCCGGAGCGTCTGGCGGCGATCCTGCCGGTGGGCGCGAATGTCCACTCCAACAGTGGGATCGCGGCGCACTGCATGGCGTATCTGCGCGTCAGCCGCGCGCCCCGCTTCGCGCCGCTCATTCCCCGCGCGCAGACAGCGACCGACTGGCAGCGGGGGCTGGAGCGAGAGCGACCGGAGGGGGACGCGGTTCTGACGGCGACGGTGCAGTGGAGCGCGGGCAGAGAGAGCCGTGTCGGCGCGCCCGCCGTCACCTGGTTCGGGTGGAAGCCGCCGAAGAGCAGCCCGAACCTGCCCGGAGGCGACCGCTGGTCGTTCGGGCAGATCCTCGCCGAAAAGCCGCCAGTCTCCGGTCGCGAGCAGGTGTTGAACTGGAACACCCGTGTCGTGCATCTTGCGCCGTAGCGGAAGGCGGAGGCGCATCTCCGGCAGGGAAACCCGCACCGCAGCACGGAGAACCATTCGGATCAGGTGCGGTGGAGCATTGACCTGTGCTGGCAGCGACCGGAGGAGCCGTCGGGGTTGGAGGAGATCAAGGACTGTATTCTGATGCGAACCGCCCGCGATCCTGACTATCGTCACGACGAAGAAAACTGGGGCAAACAGATGGGTTCTGTGCGATAGCGATAATGGCATATCCCGTTAATAGTTCGGGACCGCTCTGCGACTCTGATCGAATGAACGCCTGGCTTTCTGCGGACAGGGGCGTTCCGACCAACCCGATCAGCACGACGGCTGTCCTGTAAAGTAACAATTTTTTCATCTAGCTGCTCCGACAGTGCGAAAAGGCGAAGAGGCGTGACAGAGATGTATCTCGTACGCCTCTTGCCATGTCTTCGAAAAGAAGCGCTGTTAAATGCCTGCCATAACCACCGTAAAATCGTGTCTCTCGAATATTGAGAAGTGTTAATTACGCGAGGACGATCCGTTCTGTCTATCCTTGCATATCGCATCTCCTGCCGGCATCTCCCGCCTTTGCGTGCTATAATGAGCCGTTATGTCTGAACTGCTTGTGAAAAACCCGCCAGGCGCGCTCATCGTGAAGGCGGTGGAGCCGGGGAGCGCGGCGGCGCGCGCCGGCATCGCGCCCGGAGACCTCCTGCGCGAGATCAACGGCAAGCCGATCCTGGATATTCTCGACTACCAGTTCCACTCTGCCGAGAGCCGCCTGAAGGTCGTGCTGGAGCGCGAGGGGAGGCGATACGTGGCGGCGGTGCGCGTGCCGGAGGGAGAGACGCCCGGCTTAACCTTCCTGCACGACCTCGGCGACAAGATCCATACCTGCAACAACCGGTGCGTCTTCTGCTTTATCCATCAGATGCCGAAGCGGATGCGCAAAACGCTCTACCTGATGGACGACGACTTCCGGCTGTCGTTTATGCACGGCAACTATGTGACGCTGACCAACCTGACCCCGCAGGAGTGGGAGCGAATCAAGGAGCAGAAGCTCTCCCCGCTCTATGTCTCCGTGCATGCGACCGATCCCGAGCTTCGCGCCCGGCTGCTGGGTCGTCCCGAACCCGCCCCCATTCTCCCGCAGCTTCGCGAACTGGCGGACAGCCGCATTGACACGCACGCGCAGATCGTGCTCTGCCCGGGTCTCAACGACGGGGAGAGCCTGCGGCAGACGCTGGAGGAGCTGTCGGGACTGCATCCGTCGCGTTCGGGAAAGCGGTGCGGCGTCCGTTCGGTCGCGATTGTGCCGGTCGGAGTCACGCAGTTTCGGGAACGGCTGCCGAAGCTGACGACCGCAAGCCGCGACTACGCCGTCGAGATGATCGCCGAGATAGACCGGTCGGCGCGCCGTTTCCGCCGGGAACTGGGCACGCGCTTCGCCTGGCTGTCGGACGAGTGGTACTTTCTGGCGGAGAAGCCGTTCCCCGCGTCGGCGCACTATGAGGAGTTTCCGCAGCTGGAGGACGGGATCGGGACGGTGCGGCTCTTTCTGGACGACGCGGCGAGGCTGGAGCGACGGCTGCCCGATCGCGCGCCGACCCCCGTCTCCGCGACGCTGGTTACCGCGGAGCTGCCGGCGCAGATCGTGGGGGCGCTGGCGGAACGGCTGAACCGGATCGAGGGGGTGGAGACGAACGTCTGCGTGGTGAAAAACCGCTTTTTCGGCGGCAGCATCAACATCGCCGGGCTGATCACCGCGGCCGACCTGCTGGAGCATCTGGCGCAGTTCCCGGCGCGCGAGACGCTCTACCTGCCCTCCATCTGCCTGCGCGACGACCGGCTGTTTCTGGACGACTACACGGTGGAGGATATTCGCCGGGAGACCGGACGCGAGGTGCGGGTAGTCAACGCAAAGCCCTCCGATTTGGCGGAGGCGATGGGGCTGATCGCTCCTCGCCGCCGCCGGGCGGCGGAGAACCGCTGGATGATGGAGGAGCGACCGGACGCCCCGGGCTAACCGGACAGTGCCTGCGCGAACTGCGCCGCGATCCAGTCGGTAGCGGTGATGGCGGTTCCCACCACCACGGCGAACGCGCCCGCCTCGATCGCGGCGCGCGCCTGCTGCGGGGTGTGGATCCGCCCCTCGCAGATGACCGGCAGCGGCTTCAGCGCGTCGGCGAGGCGGGCGACAAGCTCCAGATCGGGACCGCGCCCCCTGCGGTCGGCGGTCTGGACGGTGTAGCCGTTCATCGTGGTGGCGACGATGTCCGCCCCCGCCTCCGCCGCGGCGATCCCCTCCTCATAGGTGGCGATGTCCGCCATCACCCGCCGATCCAGTTCCCGGTGAATGCGCTGCGTCAGGGCGGCGAAGTCGTCGGAGCCGGGGCGGGGGCGGGCGGTGGCGTCCAGCGCGACGATCTGCGCTCCCGCCTGCGCCACCTCGCGCGCATCCTCAAACTCCGGCGTGATATAGACCTCGAAGCCGGGAACCTCGCGTTTCTGGATGCCGATGATCGGCAGCCGCACCGCCTGCGCGACGGCGCGAATGTTGCGGGCGTAGTTGGCGCGGATGCCGACCGCGCCCGAAATCTCGGCGCAGCGCGCCATCGCCGCCAGTATCTCCGGAGAGTCCAGCGGACTGCCCGGAGCCGCCTGACAGGAGACGATCAGTCCGCCGCGCAGCGTTTCGATCCATGCAGACATCGCCTACTCCTTGATGGTTCCGATGTGCGGGAGAGAGTCGCGCACCTGCGCGATGACCGCCTCGTTGACCGCAATGCCGATCTCCTCCAGCGCCAGCAGGCAGGCTGCCGCCGCCGCCGGGATGCGTGGAGAGAGAATCTGCGCCTGCGGCGCGTGGCGCAGGACGGTCTGCGTGAACGGCGCGACCACCCACGCGCCCGCCCGGAAGACGCCTCCCGCCATCCCGACCTCCACGGTCTCCCGGCGCAGCTTTAACGCGCGGAAGACTCCGACGGCGAGCCGCCCGAGTTCTCTGCCGGCGTCGCGCAGAATGCGTCGGGCGATCCTGTCGCCCTCCTCCGCCGCCCGGCTCACGCTCTGCGAGAGCGACGCGATGTCCGGTCGGGAGAGGCTGCCCGCATAGAGGAGCCGATGCAGTTCTGCCAGCGAAGAGAGGCTGAGCTGCTCCAGCAGGCAGCGTGCGATGCCGGTTCGCGGAGCGCGTCCGTCTGCGGCGCGCGTGACGGCGCTGAGCGCCTGCAGGGCGATCCAGTATCCGCTTCCCTCATCTCCCATCAGGTAGCCCCAGCCGCCGACTTTCGCCGTTCTGCCCCGCGAATCGCGCCCGAACCCCACCGATCCTGTGCCGCCGATCACCACGACGCCCGGACCCCCGAAGGTCACCGAGTAGAGGGCGATCAGGCTGTCGTGTCCCAGTACCATCCTCTCCGCCGGTACCGCCAGACGGCAGACCTCCTCCAGATGCGGCGAGGTGCCGGTCATTCCCAGACAGGCGCAGGCAAGAGGCGCGTCCGGCAGACCGGCGGAGGCGCGCGCTCCGGCGATAGCGTCGGCGAGCGACTGCTGTATGCGCGCAACGCCTCCCGGCTCATGGATATGGTTCGCCGGTCCGCCATAGCCGACGCCCCGCAGTCTTCCCCGCTCGTCCGCTACCACGGCGGTGGTGCTGGTCTGCCCGCCGTCTACTCCGATCACATAGCGCATGGTTCCCTCGTATGATCCGCTGCTGTGTAAAAATCATACTCGAAAATTGAGTCAGCACGATAGAGGAGCGCGGTCATTCCTGTCCATACTATCGGCAGGTCGTAAAAGAGTTACCCCATGGGCGGAGAAACCGTTTGCGGGAGACCGTAACTTGGGGTAGAGTTAAATCAGACCGAGATTGAGGAGGCGTTCATGCCCGATACCCTGCGCAGAGCGATTGATGCGATCGAGCCGGAGATGATCGAGACACGGCATCATCTCCATCAGAATCCGGAACTGAGCTTTCAGGAGGAGAAGACCGCCGCGCTGGTGGCGGAGCGGCTGGGTCAACTAGGGCTGACGGTACAGACCGGAGTGGGCGGGCATGGGGTCGTGGCGACGCTGCAGGGGGCGCGACCCGGCAGAACGCTCGCCATCCGCGCCGATATGGACGCGCTGCCGATCCAGGAGCAGAGCCGTCTGCCCTACTGTTCGCGCCAGCCGGGCGTGATGCACGCCTGCGGACACGACGGACATACGACCATACTGCTGGGAACGGCGAAGACGCTGGCGGCGCTGCGGGGAGAGATGGCGGGGAATGTGCGGTTTATCTTCCAGCCTGCGGAGGAGGTCGTCGGTGGGGCACACCGCATGTGCGAAGCGGGGGTCATGGACGGGGTGGACGCCGTCATTGCCCTGCACGGCTGGCCCCAGATCGGTCTGGGACAGATCGGCGTGCGCAGCGGCGCGATGATGGCGTCCGCCGAAACGTTCGAAATTCGCATCCAGGGGCAGGGAGCGCACGCCGCCTACCCGCATCTGTCGGTGGATCCCATCGTCGTCGGCGCGCAGGTGGTGACGGCGCTGCAGACGCTCGTCAGCCGGGAGACCGATCCCAACGATCCGGTGGTCGTGACGGTCGGGCAGTTTCACGCCGGTACCGCCTACAATATCATTCCCGGAACCGCGCATCTGGCGGGAACCGTGCGCACGCTCTCCAACGAGACGCGCCGCAGTATGCCGGATCGGATCCGCCGGGTCGTCGAGGGCGTCTGCGCAGCGGCGCGCGCCTCCTGCGAGTTCGCCTATCATGAGGGAACGCCGCCCGTCATGAACGATCCGGGGATCAATAACCTGATCGCCGAGGTGGGCAGGGAGACACTCGGCGAGGAGAACGTCCTCACGATCCCGCACCCATCGATGGGCGCGGAGGATTTTGCCGTCTATCTGGACTATGCGCCCGGTGCGATGTTCCGGCTGGGACTGGGGGAGACGGCTCCGATCCACACGCCGACCTTCGATTTTGAGGATCGCGCGCTGCGGGTTGGCGTCGAGCTTTTCTGCCGGGTCGCTCTGCGCTTCCTGGACGATCCTGCCAGCAAGCGATAGTCGGGCGCGCCGCATACAGAGCCGCAGGCATCCGTGCCGATAATCTACCCGGCGGATCGGTCGCGGATACGCCGCAGCCGACGCCGCAGGATTCAGTCAGCAAACCTACAAGGAGTACACTAATGCCGCGTGCGGTGGTGACGGGGGGAGCCGGATTTCTGGGGTCGCATCTGTGCGACCGACTGCTGGCGGAGGGGATGGAGGTGGTAGTTCTCGACAACCTCATCACCGGCAGCACCGATAATATCGCCCATCTGATGGGCAACCCCCGCTTTCGGTTCATCAAGTACGACGTGACGGAGTATATCTTTCTGGACGGTCCGGTGGACTATATCTTCCATCTGGCGTCTCCCGCCAGTCCGGTGGACTTTCCGACCAAGCCCATTCAGATTCTGAAGGTCAACGCGCTGGGAACGCATAAGGCGTTGGGGCTGGCGCGGGCGAAGCGCGCGCGGTTCTTCCTCGCCTCCACGTCGGAGATCTACGGCGATCCTCTGGTGCATCCCCAGACCGAAGACTATCTGGGGAACGTCAATCCGGTCGGCATACGGGGCGTCTACGATGAGGCGAAGCGGTTTGCCGAGGCGATGACGATGGCTTACCATCGCTATCACGGCATTCCGGTGCGGATTGTGCGGATTTTCAACACCTACGGCGAGCGGATGCGTCTGGACGACGGGCGCGTCGTCCCCAACTTCATCGGGCAGGCGCTGCGCCACGAGCCGATCACGGTCTACGGCAATGGAAAACAGACCCGCTCCTTCTGCTACGTCAGCGATCTGATCGAGGGTTTCTGGCGGCTGATGATGTCCGAGCACACGGGACCGATCAATATCGGCAATCCCGATGAGCGCACGATGCTTGAGTTCGCGCAGGAGATCAAGCGGCTGACCCATAGCAAGAGCGAGATCGTCTTTGTGCCGCTGCCGACCTCCGATGACCCCAAACAGCGCAAGCCGGATATCACCCGGGCAAAGACGCTGCTGGGCTGGGAGCCGAAAGTGCCGCTTGCGGAGGGACTGGAGCGCACCATCGCGTACTTTAAAAAGAGACTCGATCTATAAAGACCGGAGTGCGGGCGGACCGCCCGCACTCCTCTCATCCTTCCCGGAGAGCCGATCCTGGTCTCTCTGCGTCAGGGCGTGCTTGCTATGATGGCTTGGAAGTCTGATGGTGCGCTCATTTCTGTATAGAGTCTGTCTGCTGATCCTGACGGCATGGACGCTGGCGCTGCTGCCCAGTCCGACCGAAGCCATCCCTCTGCGTCTGAAGAACGGGCTGGTCGGGGTCTTTGCCGTCCTCTGGTTCGGCAAGCTCCTCTACGACACCCTCTTCTACGACCGCTATCAGCCCTAAAGCGGCTCCTCTTATCGCGGAGCGGGCGTGATGCTGCCCAGAATCGCCGGACGTGATGCGCCGGTCGCATTCGGAACATTGGCGGGCTGTCCCCGCAGAGTCGCGTAACCCAGCAGCGCGAAGGCGACCGCCTCTTTGGCGTCATCCGGAATTCCAAACTCCGCATGGGTCGTCAGGCGCGCCGGAGAGAGCCGCTCCCGCAGCATCCGCATCAGGGTCGCGTTGTGCACGCCGCCTCCTCCGACAATCACCGTCTGCACGCCGCCCCGCGGATCCAGCCAGACCCGGTAGGCGTGGGCGATGGTTTCGGCGGTGAAGGCGGTAACGGTCGCCAGCGCGTCCGCGTCGGAGATCTGTTCGGCGCGAACCTGCCGGAGCGCCTGCGCCAGAAACGGCTCCCCGAACCGTTCGCGTCCGGTTGTTCTGGGGATCGGCGCCTCCAGATAGTCGCGGCAAGCGTCCTGCAGCCATCTCAACAGACCCTCCCGCGCGACACCCTGTGCCGCCCACGCGCCTCCGGCGTCAAACTGCTGCGCTCCCCCGGACAGCGCGCGCGCCAGCCCGTCTATCAGCAGATTGCCCGGACCGGTGTCGAACGCGATCACCGAATCCAGGGAGGCGTTTCGGGGCAGGAAGGTGACGTTGGCGATGCCGCCGATGTTCTGCACGGCGCGGTTTTCGGCGTCGCTGGCGAACAGGAGCCAGTCTGCGTAGGGGACCAGCGGCGCGCCCTGTCCGCCGACCGCCATATCCGCCGGGCGAAAATCGGCGATGACCGCGCATCCGGTGCGCGCCGCAATGACGGCGGGACAGCCGATCTGGAGCGTGCCGCGCGCGGCGGTGTCGGCGATGAGGCAGGGGGAAGGCTGGTGCCAGACAGTCTGACCGTGCGAGGCGATGGCGTCCACCTGCGTCAGCGAGATGCCGGCGGCGCGTGCGACCGCCTGCGCCGCCTCCGCGAACCGCTCGCCCAGCGCGAAATGGAGGGCGCAGAGGTCGGGGACGGCTCCGGCGCGCGGATCGCACAGACGCAGAATGGCGTCGCGCATCGCGGGAGTGTGGGGCAGACAGAGGAAGCCCCGGAGCGTGATCCGGGTCTGCCGTCCTTCGCCGGAGATCTCCGTCAGGGCGGCATCAATGCCGTCCGCCGAAGTGCCGGACATCAAGCCGATGATAAGCATGGGACGATCCCGCAGGGCGGCGGTCAGTCGGCGCGGAAGTTGAACTCCTCCCAGTAGACGCGCTTCGCCTCGATCAACTGCTTGATCCGCTTCTGCATGGGGGAGAGTTCCGACTGATTGGTTTTGAACTCGCAGAAGATGATGCGATCCTCCTCAAACTGCACGCCGTCCACAGGCGTTCCGAGAAACCGGAACGACTGTGAGTCGTAGGGGTAGCGGTCCATCAGGGGGAACCACTGCTCGGAGATGCGTCCGTAGACGGTGGAGAGGCTTCGCTGACGCGATTCCGCCGCCTCCAGCCGCTCCTGAAGCGCGTCCACCTTCCGCTTGTAGTAGAGCGTCGCCAGAAAGAGCGCGACGCAGATCGCCGCCAGCCCGATCAGCACGTTGTGAAGAGGATCGCCGGACATGGTCTCATCTGTCCCTCAGAGGGCGTCTATCGGGCGCGCGCCAGCGCGCCCATCGGATCCCAGGGCGGCAGTCGGACCGGCTCCGTCTCCAGAACCGCCAGAAGCTCCGGCGCGAGGTACTGCTTCTCGACGACGACCTCGTAGTTATACTCGTCGAACCAGGCGTCGGTCATCACCATAAAGCCCTTGTCGCCGCCCTTATCGCCCCAGCTGTTCTCCACGCGCCACTTGCGGGGATGTCCGTCGGAGTCCAGGTCTACGCCGGTGAAGACCATCGCATGGTTCATCTGGCTCTGACCGTAGTCCAGCCGCTCCGCCTTGGTCATGCCAAACCCGGTGCCGTAGATGGCGGAGTAGTCGAAAAGCTCCATATCCATCAAGCCCAGATCGCGGTCGAACATCTTGCCCACATCGCAGCCGAACCAGACCGACTTCCCGTCCTGAATCATACGCACCGCCGCCCGCTTCATCACCTCCAGTTCGACGTTCAGGTAGCGAATGATCTGCCCCTCGACCACGTTTCCCAGATACTCGATGGTGTAGAGGGTGTTGTAGGACTTGGTCGCCTGCGGGCAGTGGATCAGGCAGACCAGCGAATCGAGGTCTACCGGCACATGCCGCTCAAAGAACTTCTGCGGCGTGATCACGCCGTCGCGATGGAACTCCCGGTCCTTATCCCGCCACTGCCACAGGAACTCGCGGGGAGGCTCGCCCAGATGGATCGCCAGCATCCGGTAGACCTCGTTGAGCATCTCCATCTTCAGGCTCTTGAGTTGGCTGAGCGGAACGCCCTCGCGATGCATTCGCCGCAGGCGCGCCGCATACTCGCGCAGCTTGGCAGTGATGTTCTGGTTCATCGCGCCGCTGCTGCTGCTGCTCTCCGTCTCCGGCATCGCCTCTTTGGGGATCGCGCCGTACTTTTTGATCAGGTTGACGAACATATCCCACTGTCCGCCGTCCTGGATCGGGTCCTGCACCAGCCAGCAGATCAGGCGGCTGTCGGTCGGCTCGTCCAGCGTCTTGAGGATGCTCTCCAGAAAGTAGTTGGACTTCTCCAGCTTGTCCCAGAACATCAGGTAGTTCTGCGAAAGCTCGAAGTCCTCCAGGTTCATCTGCTGCGCGGCAGCCATGCGGAAGGTGTTCAGCCCGGCGAACATCCAGCATCGCCCGCTGCTGTTCTGGCTTGTGGACGCCCCGGCTTTGACCATGTGCGAGAAGGTGTGATTGTGGCGGGTGACGGCGCGCCGGTTCATCGCGACATTTCGCACCGGGGTCTTTGTGACGGCGTTGAGCGCGATGCGGTTGCGCGGCTCCTCTTCAAACTCCTGCTGAAACTGCTCGATCTGGTTCAGGGTGATCGCTTCTGCATAGGTATTGATCAGGGTCACTGGCATTCCTCCGCCCGATGGGTTATCTATGCATTGTATCATATGTCAGCGGCAATTCAGACCCGGCATGCCGATTTCCTGCGCCTCCGGAGCGTTCAGAGGTAGCGGATGCGACTGACGGCGCAGAAGACGGCGACCGCCATCGAGAGCAGATGAAAGAAGAGCGAGGCGGGCATGAGCAGCAGCGGAACGCGGTGCAGCGCCAGCCAGAGCGCCAGCCCTCCCGCCGCGCCCAGCCCGGCGCACAGCCCCGCCGCGACCTCCATCGTGAAGCCCCGCTTGCGCCCGGAGAGGCGGCGCACGGTCTCGCCAACCGCTGCGCCCATCGCCACCGCCATCCAGAACTGAATAAAGCCCCCGGCGGCGGAGGCGAGCGCAACCAGATAGCCGCCCGCCAGCGCGACCGCCAGCCCGATCCCCGCCGCCGTCGTCAGTTTGCCGGAATCGATCTGGAACATATGGGAGGAGCGGAGCGAGGCGCACTCCCGGCAGCGCGCCCCGACCGGTCCCATGACGATGCAGTCCGGACAGATCGGCTGCTCGCATCTGCCGCAGCGCAGCAGAGTCTCGTGATTGTGGGCTTTGCAGCGAAGCATGAAACGACCCTTTCTATCCGGCGTCCTGTCCGTCTGGGAGTTTGGACGGGGAGAGAGAGGAGAGAAACGCCTCCGCTTGCCAGCGGATCCGCTCCCTCTCTTCCAGCGAGAGGCGCGCCAGCGACTGATACGGAAGGCTCATGCGCGGGTTTGGTTTCAGACGGGTCTCGTGCGCCATCAGGAAGTTCCAGTAGAGATAGTTGAAGGGGCAGGCGTCGGGACCTGTCCGCGCCTTCGGATCGTAGACGCAGCGGGAGCAGTAGTCGGACATCCGATCTATGTAGGCTCCGGAGGCGGCGTAGGGTTTGGATCCGAGCACGCCTCCATCGGCGTGCAGCGCCATCCCGTGCGTGTTAGGCAGCTCCACCCACTCATAGGCGTCGGCATAGACGATCAGATACCACTCCTCGACCTCCTGCGGGGCGATCCCTGCCAGCAGGGCGAAGTTGCCGGTAACCATGAGCCGCTGGATATGGTGCGCGTAGGCGTGGCGGCGGGTCGTCTCGATCGCCTCCTTCAGACAGCGCATATCGGTGTCGCCGGTCCAGTAGAACGAGGGCAGCGGGCGGTCTGCCTGAAAGAAGTTTGTGTCCCGATAGGCGGGCATCTTCAGCCAGTAGATGCCCCGCACGTACTCCCTCCACCCGACGATCTGCCGGAGGAAGCCCTCGACCGCGTGCAGCGGCGCGGCTCCCTGCCGATACGCCTCCAGCGCGCCCAGGCATACCTCCGCCGGAAGCAGCAGACCGAGATTGAGGTAGGGCGAGAGGGCGGAGTGGAAGAGGAACGTCTCGCCGGAGCGCATGGCGTCCTGATAGTCCCCGAAGAAGGGCAGCGACCCGCTGAGGAAGCGGTCGAGCGCCTGCAGCGCCTGCGCGCGGGTAACCCCCCAGCCGAACGGCTCCAGCTCGCCGAAGTGATCGGAGAACCGGTCGGCGACCAGGGCGAGCGTCTCCCGGGTAACGGCGTCCGGAGCGAAGCGGCAGGGCGGAGGCAGCGCGATGTTTCGGGGGAGGGGTTTGCGGTTCTGCCGGTCGTAGTTCCATTGACCGCCTTCGGGCTGACCGTTGCGCACAAGCCAGCCGGTCTTCCGGCGCATGTAGCGGTAGAAGTTCTCCATGCGCAGATGGCGGCGGCTGCCTGCCCATTGCGCGAACTCCTGCCGAGAGCAGAGGAAGCGGTCGTCTTCGCGGATCTCGACCGGGACGCCGCACAGCGTCTGCCACTGCCGCATCTGCTCCCACACGCGCCACTCTCCCGGCTCCGTAACCGCGACCCGATCCGGAGCATGACGCTGCACGGCGCGGCGCAGTTCGCCGGTGAAGGATCCGGCGTTGCCCGGCGCATCCAGCGTAACATAGTCTACGGTCACGCCCTCCTCCCGCAGTGATCGGGCGAAGTGGCGCATGGCGGAGAGCGTCAGGGCGATCTTCTGCCGGTGATGACGTACGTAGACGGTCTCATCATGCACCTCGACCATCAGCACGATGTCGGAGCGGGCGTCCAGGTCGCGCAGACTGCTGATCTGCCGGCTCAACTGGTCTCCCAGAATAAGCCTCAGGGTCTTCAAGGCGGCTCCTCTCGTTCACGGGGGGCGCGGCTCTGCCGCCGGCATCGCTCCGAACAGTAGACCACCTCCTGCCAGACAGCGCGCCATTTTCGCCGCCACGCAAAGGGGCGTCCGCAGATCGGACAGATCTTCTCCGGCAGATCGCCTTTCTTACGCATACGGGGCATGGCGGCAGACTCGTTGCAGGTTTGCGGGGAGAATCCGGGAGGAGCGGAGGCTAACCGGCGGCATCAGGGGCGTGTTCACGCAGCCAGACGCGCAGGGGCACATCGGCGTCGGTCGGGGTGTAGTGACCGTTGCAGTTGACGCCCCAGCCGAGCAGCTGGCGGCGGATAGGGGAGGAGCGTTCCCACAGGTGATGGACGGTCATGTCGTCTTTGGTGCGTATCCAGCGGTAGCCGTAGCCGTAGAAGAGCACCTTGCGAGTGATGGAGGACCAGTTCGGGCTGGCGGTGTGCCACAGGCGGCGGTCAAACAGCACCGCCGTTCCCGGACGCACACAGACCGGGATCGCGCCCTCCGGCTGTCCGATGCCGTCGGCGGGACGCTCCAGCGTATCGCGCAGATGGCTGCCGGGGATGATCCAGAAGTTGCCCCGTCCGGGCTGCGAGGCGTCCGACAGAAAGTAGGCGACCTTGAGCGACAGGCGGGGACGCGGATGGCACTCGATCTCGACGTTGACCCGCCCGCTGTCCTGATGCCAGCCGAAGGTGCGGTTATCTTCCGGCTGTCCGGAGGGGGGCGTGACGATCAGATGGGCATGATAGAGGTAGATGTTCCAGCCGAGGATGTCCCAGACGGCGGGCAGGATGCGCTCATAGTCCACCAGGTTCACGAAGAGGTCGTCTTCTGGGATAAAGTTGGGGAAGAAGAGCGCGCTGTTCGCCGGAAATCCCCTCTCCCGTTCGCGTCGGTAGATTCGATCCGTCGCCTCGGTCAGCGCGGCGACCTGCTCCGGCATCAGAACGTCTTCCCGGATGAGGTATCCCTCCGTTTCAAACTGACGCCTCTCTTCGGCGGTGAGACGATACTGCAGACAGGACGGGTCCATGATCGGCTCCTCTTCGGACAGGCGACCCTGCGCGGGCGGACGGCGTGATCACGCCTCGGAGCAGCTAACGGCGCCGCGGGGGCGGACCGATCTCCTCGCGGTTTTGCGGCTCATCGGTCAGGCGGGCGTTCAGTCCGCTGATCATCTGCGACAGCGCCTGCGAAGTCTGCGCGCCGGTTACCGGCTGCGTTCCCGGTTTGAGCAGGGGCGAACCGGGCCAGATCATGCGGTTCTTCGCCAGAAAGTCCAGGGAGGCGAAGGAGGGGTCGCTGCGGGGAACGTCCGTCAGCGTGACCGGAGGCGGAAGCGCTTCGGAGGTGTTGTAGACCTTGCCGGTCGCTTTCGGCAGTCCCTGCGCCGCATAGAGCGCGAGCCGGTGAATGACCGCCGCCAGTTCATACCGGGTGACCGGGCGGTCCCGCCAGCTCTTTGCCTTGATCTTCTCGTTCACGCGGGGCGCGCCGGTCTTCTGCCACTTTCCGGCTTCCAGCGACTTCGCCAGCCGCTCCAGAATGACGATCAGCTCCCGGCGCGTAACCGTGCGCGTCCCGTTAAACTTTCCGCCCGGCGCCCCCATGATATTCAGGCGCACCACCTCCAGGACTGCCGGGCGCGCCCAGTGACCGTTCGGAACATCGCGCAGGGTCTGCGCGTTCGCCGTCAGAGCCAGGAGTATCGCCGCGCCCGTCAGGGCGAGAGTGGTTGCAAACCGCATAAGAGATCCTTTCCTGGAAAACCTGTCCGTATTGCGTTAACTGCCGGAGACGAACTGCCGCGCCTCGCTTTGGCGGATGGCGGGGAACTCCTCCAGGGCGCGCCCCGTCCCGATGGCAACGCAGGAGAGCGGGTCTTCCGCGACGTGCACCGGGATGTCGGTGGCGACCGAGAGGAGCCTGTCCAGCCCGCGCAGCAGCGCGCCGCCGCCGGTCAGCCAGACGCCGCGCTCGATGATGTCGGCGGAGAGTTCCGGGGGGGTCTGCTCCAGCACCGCCTTGACGCGCTCCACGATCTGTGTGATCGGTTCCGCCAGCGCCTCCCGTATCTCGACCGAGGTTACCTGCACCGTGCGGGGCAGTCCGGCGACCAGGTCGCGCCCGCGCACATCCATCGTCATCTCCTCCTCCAGCGGGTAGGCGGAGCCGATCTTGATCTTGATCTCTTCGGCAGTTCGGTCGCCGATCATCAGGTTATGCGCGCTTTTGATGTGGCGCATGATCACCTCGTCCATCTTGTTGCCGCCGACCCGCAGGCTGCGTGAGATGCAGATGCCCTCCAGCGAGATCACGGCGATATCGGTCGTCCCGCCCCCGATATCCACCACCATATTGCCGCCCGGATTGGAGATCGGCAGACCCGCGCCGATCGCCGCCGCCATCGGCTCCTCGATGGTATACGCCTCTCCCGCGCCCGCCTCCCGCGCCGCCTGAAGCACGGCGCGCCGCTCCACGCTGGTAACGCCGGAGGGGACGCAGACCAGCACGCGGGGCTTGAAGATCCGCTTGCGCCCGATCACCTTGTTGATCAGGTGTTCGAGCATGCGCTGGGTGGTGGTGTAGTCGGCGATGACCCCCTCGGACATCGGGCGGATAGCGACGATATTGCCGGGCGTGCGCCCGATCATCATCCGCGCCTCCTCGCCGACCGCCAGCACCTTTTTGGTGGAGGTGGACATCGCGACAACGGACGGCTCGCGCAGAACGATCCCCTTGCCGCGCATATAGACCAGAATATTCGCCGTACCGAGGTCAATCCCCAGTTCCGGGGTTAAGCTGAACATCAAACGCCTCACTGCTCTTCCGGCACGCTGCGCTCGATCTGCGCTCCCAGCCCCTGCAGCCGATGGACGATATTTTCGTAGCCGCGATCAATATGCTCGATCCCGGACACTTCGGTGCTGCCCTCCGCCGCCATGCCGGCGCAGATCAACGCCGCGCCGGCGCGCAGATCGGTCGCGGTAACGGGCGCGCCGGTCAGACGCTCTACGCCCGTGATCACGGCGGTGCGTCCCTCTACCCGGATATCGGCCCCCATGCGGTTCATCTCGTTGACATAGCGGAAGCGGCTCTCGTAGACCGTCTCGGTGATGACCGAGGTTCCGTCCGCAATGGAGAGCAGCGCGCCGAACGGCTGCTGCATATCGGTCGGAAAGCCCGGGTGGGGCATGGTCTTGATGTCTACGGGATGCAGGCGTCCCACGCGCCGCACGCGCATCCCTTCTGCGCCTTCGGTTACCTCCACGCCCGCCTCGCCGAGTTTGCTGATGACCGGGCGCAGGTGCTCGCCGACGGCGTTCTCGATCAGAATATCGCCTCCGGTCATGGCGGCGGCGATCGCGTAGGTTCCCGCCTCCAGACGATCCGGGATGATGCTGTACTCTCCGCCGCTCAGCCGCTCCACGCCGTGAATGGTGATGGTGCCGGTGCCGGCTCCCTCGATCTGCGCGCCGAGGGTCTTCAGGAAGTTCGCCAGGTCTACGATCTCCGGCTCGGTGGCGCAGTTTTCGATGACGGTGACGCCGGGAACCAGACAGGCGGCGGTCATCAGGTGCTGGGTGGCTCCCGCGCTCTGAAAGTCCAGATAGATATTTGCGCCGCGCAGACGACGTGACTCCGCCGAATAGACGCCGTGTTCGATATGGATATTGGCGCCCAGACGCTTCAAGCCGTCAATATGGAAGTTGACCGGACGTGCGCCGATGTCGCATCCGCCGGGGACCGGCACGCGCGCGTAGCCGAAGCGCGCCAGAAGCGGACCGAGTACGCAAAAGGAGGCTCGCATCTTTCGTACCAGTTCATACGGAGCCTCCAGACAGTGAATATGGGTCGAGTCGATGACGACGGTATTGCGATCCGAAAAGTGCGTAGCCGCGCCCAGACCGTTGAGCAGTTCGACCATGGTCAGGGTATCGCCGATGCGCGGCACATTGTGCAGGGTAACTCTTCCCTCCGCTAGCACGGCTCCCGCCATAATTGCCAGCGTGGCGTTTTTGCTGCCGCTCGTGCGGACCCTGCCCGACAGCGGTTTGCCGCCGTAGATGATGATCTTTTCCAAAGAAGCGCGCCCTCCAATCTGGCTTGCGGGGCAGAATGCCAGATAACTGTTATAAGTGCTGTTGAAAGTATACATTTTCACGCAGGCAATGTCAATCGCGCGGGTTCGGGCGAGGCGTCTGCGGGAGAGTAGAAGCTTTGCATCGCGAGGAAAAAAAGAGGCAGCGCCTGCGTCAGGCGCTGCCGGAAAAGGGCGGGTCAGGGTCAGTCTTCTTCGATGGTGAAGCGGTGCATGACGTTGGTAAAGCCTGCCACTGTGTGCGTCTCGCCCAGGCTCTCCAGACGCATCGCTTTGGCATGACCATCGCACCAGACCACGTTGCTCAGTTTCATGTGCCGTCCCAGGATGGCGCCGTTATTGCGCCGATTCAACAGAGCCGGGAAGGGGAAGGTCTCGTTGGGAGTGGTCGGTTGCGGGTCGAGCGGATCGCGGCGGTAGAAATCGGCGCTCTGTCCGTAGCCCTGCGTCTCGGCGATCAGGACGGTGTCTGCCGGCAGGGCGATAGCAGCCAGCGGCATGTTGTTGGGGGGCGTGAAAGGGTCGCCCGCAGCATAGTACATATTATTGATTGCGTAGCTGCCAAAGCGACGCCCGACGTTCGTCTGACCGAACGCATCGCCGCAGTCCGGCTCTCGGTAGATCTGCGAGCCGTCCGGTGTGTAGGGCTGGTAGACGTAGCGCTTGTTTCCCGCTAGCGTATGCTGCTGACCTGTCACCAATCGCCCGGTGATGTCGGCAAACGGATCGCTGGGGCAGTTGAAAAGCTGGACATTCTTGACGTAGGGCTGAATCACGTCCATCCAGCGAGGAGTAGAGCAGTCCACGAAATGGGCTCCCTCCGCCACGCGGGGCGGGTCGGCGTAAGCGTTGCGCACGATCATCTCGTCGTAGTCCTGCGTGTACATCTGGATGGCGGTGCCGATCTGCTTGGCGTTAGACAGGCAGCTGGTTTGCCGTGCCTTCTCGCGCGCCTGTGAGAAGACGGGGAAGAGTATCGCTGCTAGAATAGCGATAATTGCGATGACTACAAGAAGCTCAATAAGCGTGAAGGCGCGCTTGGTCAGAATGCGCGCAATTCGGTTTGCCGGCATGATGTTCTCCTTTTGATATAGTTCATAAAAAACTGCTCTGACGAGATGTGCAGCAGGTGCCTGTGAGTCAGTGCCCGTTATATGCTGGCTGCGTCAGAGAAGAGGATCATTGCGTTCACAGGGCTGACGGATGAGGCGCTTCACATCTCCTCGAGGAGATGTGAAGCGGTTCGCAAGGACATTCCTGGCACATGTAGAGAATTCATTGTCTTTATCGTACTGCCGGGAGATTAAATAATAATTAAGTCTCAGTTAATGAATTGTTAAATCGTTCTGTTAACAGTGTTTGGCTGTGAGGAGAGTTTTTCAGTCATTGCCGGGGTATCTCTGTGTGGATGGCAGGTAAGGAGTCGCGGATCCGCGGGCGCTCATGGGGGACACTGTGAGGGCGTCCCGCACACACTTCCCGGGTGTGTGCGGGACTGTGGGCAGGGAATGAGCTGGATCAGTCTAATCGTCGTCTCTTGCGGGGGTGAGACGGAGGTTCAGCGCTTTCAGCCCTTTGCCGTGCGCGCCCGCGTAGTGCGACGGGTAGGGGGCGTCCACACCCCGAACGGCGTGCCAGAGAATGCGGTTAAGCGTGTCCTCCTCCGCGCCGTCCACGATATGCCAGGGGATCTGCTGACTCTTCTGCGCCCAGTAGCGCTGTTTGCCGCGCAGAGAGGAGAGGGGCGGGTTCAACTCGTCCAGCGGTACGCGGTTGGGCAGGCAGGTGTAGGGGGTGAAGTCGGGCTTGTCGGTGAAGCAGGCGGTCATCAGGCTCGCCGCGCCGTCCATCTGATTCATGGCGGGCAGACCGAGGATGCGCTGTATGGTGTGCAGCACGGAGGTCTGATTGTAGAACTCGCTGATGACGGTTTTGCGGCGTGTGTAGGGGCTGATGACTAGACAGAGCGAGCGATGCCCATCTACATGGTCAAATCCGTCCTGCGGATCGTCCTCGTTGACGAAGATGCAGGTTCGGGACCAGAAGCGGCTCTTCGAGAGGGCTTCCACGATCCGCCCCAGCGCCAGATCGTTGTCCGCGACGTGCGCGCGAGGCGTGGGCATGCCCGGCGTCGTCCCGGAGGCGTGATCCTGCGGAAGGTAGAGGATGATCAGATTGGGCAGACCTCCGTTCTTCTCGTACTCCGCCAGCTCCTTCAAAAATCGGTCGGCGCGCAGAACATCCGGAATACGCATGTTCCAGCCGGGATAGTCCGGGCAGCTATAGCGGTTGAGCTTCTCGATGCCGATCTTCTGCGAGAAGCGTATCTTTCCGGTCTTCTGCGTAAAGTCGTCATAGATCTCTTTGAAGGTTGCGCTGGCGGGGATCGGCTCCGCGTAGTCCATCTCGCCGTAGTTGCGGAAGGAGAGACCGGCAGCCAGCACATTATCCCAGATAAACCCGGTAGAGGAGTAGGTGAGGGGATCGTCGCCGAAGGTGTAGCTGCGGGTGAAGCCGCCAAAGGACTTCTCCAGATGGTCGGTGACGTTGCCTTCGGTCGCCCAGGAGTGCCCGTCCGCCGACAGCACGCCGTTGCAGTAGTAGTTGTCCAGCAGGACGAACTGCTCCGCCAGCGCGTGATGGTTGGGGGTTACCTCGCGCCCGAAGATGCATAGCTGCGGGTCGCCGTTTCCCTGCGGCAGGTCGCCAAAGACCTGATCGTAGGTGCGGTTCTCCTTGATGATATAGACGACATGCTCAAAGACCGACGGGTCTCCGACCCGCGCCGGGACCGGAACCGGCTTTCTGCCGCTGCGCCCCCTCTCCCAGGCGCGCAGCATCTGCGGGACACGCCCGTCGGCGCGCACCTGCGCGGTGTAGCGGCGCAGCGTGTCCGGGGAGGGGATCTCGACGCGGTTCACCGTGCCGGCGTACCGATAGACCTGCCATCCTCGCTGCTGCGGGTCCTGTGTGCGCGAACCGATGCCCTTGATATTGGCGACATAGAGCCGCTTTCCGTCCGTCGCCACCGCGCCCGGATACCACCCGGCGGGGATAAATCCCTGTACTACGCTGCCCCCTTCGCGCAGGGAGATGACCGCCACCGCGTTGTTGCCGCCGACGGCGGCGAAGAGCGTCTTCTCATCCGCGCTGAGCGCGAGCGCGTTGGGCATGCTGCCGAACGGCAGGGAGGCGTCCGGGCGGACGGGAATCACCTCCTTCTGCCGCGCCGTCCGCGTGTCAATCACGCTCACGGTGTCCGAGTTGGCGTTGGCGACATAGAGCCGCGACCCGTCCGCGTTCAGCGTCAGATCGGAGGGGTGCAGTCCTGTCTCGATCTGCGCCTCCTCTTTGCCGGTCTCCAGGTGAATGAAGGAGACGGTTCCGCTGGAGGCGACGCCCCGCTCATCTACGAGCGTATCGGTTTCGGCGGATTTCGCCGTTCGTTCGCCCGCCTTCGGGCGGCGTCCTCCCCAGTTGGAGACGTAGGCGGTCTTCCCGTCCCGGCTCAACTCCAGATCGAAGGGAGCCACCCCGACAGGTATCTCGCGAATCAGTCTGCCTTCGGAGAGATCCACCACGCCCAGCGAATTGTTGAGCGACAGGCAGACGTAGAGCAGTCTCTCGTCCGGCGAAAACGCCAGTCCGCAGGCGTGCGACGCCCCTTTCCCTCCGGGACCCGGCAGCGCGATCTTGCGCCCCCACTCCAGCATGCCGCCTGTCTGCGCCTTTGCCTCCCAGAGCATATCCTGCGCGGTGGTTGCGTAGAGGCGCGTGCCGTCGCGGGAGACCGCCAGCCCGTGCATGGAGCTGCCGCCCTCCGGATACTTTAACTCCTGCCGGATCTTCCATGTCTCCGCATCAATGACGACCAGCCCGCGATTGTCCTTGACATAGACCGTTTTTCGGTCGGGGGAGAGGGTCAGGTCTACCGGGCGTCCGAGAAAGGAGACCGCGACCCCGGCAGGGCGAATTCTCTGCTGTGTCGGGACAAGGTAGCCGCCGTCGGGAGCCGGTCCGACCTGCGCAGGCTTTCGGTTGACGGGAAGAAGGGTCAGAACGCTGAGACTTACAAGCAGCAGGAAGGTTTTCATGACGATCTCCTGAACAGAAGGGAAAGAGCGGTGCGCATCGGCGGGCGGAAACAGGCATGGGACGATGTCTCTCTATTCCCCGCCAGGCGGCAAGCCTCCTTCCGAAACGCGCGAGGCGGAAATAAGCGGTCGTGAAAATGGGACTCAGAGGTGCGAGAAGCTGTACAGAAAAGAGGGCGGGGCGGAGATGCTCCCCGCCCCGTATGTAAACCGGACCGTTTTAGAAGACCCGAAGTCCGCCGGTGCGGCCCGGATAGTAGGGATACATCCACATACCGCGCGACGCCCAGATCTGAATGTTGCGCCGCTGTCCGCCGGAGTCCTGCTCCTTCATCTGGAACCACTTGGCGTGACCGTCGGCAAAAGCCATGTTGTCGCCGTCCTTGTGGCGGATGCGCGGACGGATCTTGTTGTAGAAGTCGGGCAGTTCGATGGTCACATAGACGCAGCCCCAGGTGAAGCCGTAGGGCGGCACCGAACCGGAGTGGAAGTGCATGATGGTGTTGGCGGGCTGATCCACCGCCGCCTGGGTGATCGGTCGGTCGAAGATGGTTCCGTCCGGCAGCCGATAGTAGTCGCCGAAGGGATAGGTGTCGTCTGCGCCCAGCCAGTAGTTGTAGGCATAGTGGTTGGTCATGCGCTGACCGTTAAAGGGAGCGCACTCGCCGCCGCCGGCGAAGACCTTATCCATCGAGGGGCACTGGAAGATTTCGCGGTTCTTGATATAGGGCAGCAGGTTGAGCGACCATCCGTTGACAGGCTTATACCCGTTGGAGGTCAGCCGCTGCATCTGGTCCGGGCGCGTGTCGGCGCTGGGCCAGGGCTGCTCGATAGTGCCGCCTACCGGTACAAAGGTCTCATCGTAGTCCTGCAGGTACATCATACCTGCCAGACCGATCTGCTTGAGGTTGGAGAGACAGGTTGTCTGCCGCGCGCTCTCCCGCGCCTGTGCAAAGACCGGGAACAGGATCGCAGCGAGAATTGCGATAATAGCGATTACGACAAGAAGCTCAATGAGCGTGAAGCCCTGTCGTTTCATGAACTGCTCCTTTCAAGTGGAAATCTCGGGGTATCCATGTTAAAACTAGTATATACGCAGGTTCATTAAGGAAGGGTTAAGCGAATGTTAAAGTTACATTAACTACAGTTATTGCCGATCGCCGTGTCGAAGATGACTCACATGTCAGCGCTGCTCGTATACGGTGGTGATTCACTGGCGAAGATTGCTTCACTTCGCTCGCAATGGCGGATTGGGGGCGGGTTGCGCGTGACTGGAAGGGTTGAACGTCCCGCTCCGTCATTGCGAGGGAGGCGGAGCCGACCGAAGCAATCTCAACCCGGAGCAGATGTCCGCTCAGATCATAAGGAGAAAGTGTTACATGGAAGGCAAAATCGTCGTGCTGGTGACCCGCAACGGCATGGGCGCGGTAGCGCAGGGAGATGAAGAGTTCGGGGTACAGATGCTGGAGCGTTTTCTGCACGCCTGCGAGTCGCGCGCGGAGAGCTTTCAGGCGATCTGTTTCTATACCGAAGGGGTAAAGGCGGTCTGCGCCGACTCGCCGCTGGTTCCGGCGCTGCGGTTGATGGAGGGGCTGGGCGTGCGTCTGGTCGCCTGCCGCACCTGTCTGGATCACTATGGACTGACGGAGAAGGCGGCGGTCGGCGAGATCGGCACGATGGCGGAGATTGTCGGGTTGATGGCGGAAGCCGGGAAGGTTATCACGCTCTGACCGGGCAGGCGCACAGCCTGCCCGGTCGTGCGCCGGTCCGGTCTCAGACAACGCCGGGAATGAAGTACTGCTCCAGATACTTCTTGCCGATCAGAAAGCCCTCTTCGCGTCCTACCGCGCCGTCCTCATGCTCGATGGAGAGGACGCCGTTGTAGCCGTTGGATCGCAGCGCGGAGATATATTCGCCCCAGCGCACCCCGCCCAGTCCGGGGATCACGTAGCGCCACCAGCCGCCGCCATCCTGATTGCCCACCCAGCTCTTGCGATGCTCTTTTACCTCGGTGTCTTTGGCGTGGGTATGGAAGATGCGGGCGGCGAAGTAGTGCACCGCGTTGATGTAGTCAATGTCCTGCCACAGCAGGTGCGAGGGGTCGAAATTCAAGCCGAAGTTCTCGTGCGGCACCAGCTGGAACAGCCGGTCCCAGTGTCCCAGGTGCTGAATGTTGGTGGCGTACCAGTTCTCCAGCGCGATCCGGACGCCCTTGCGCTCGGCGTACTCCAGCAGGGGCGGGAAGACCTGCGTGCACTCCTCCTCGATGGTCTGCATCTTGCTCTTGCCGGGAACGGGGTGACCGGCGAGCGTGCAGACGACATCCACATTCAGCAGCACCGCCGCGTCAATCGCTTTGCGGACGACCTCGTTGTTGGCTTTGCGGGTGTCGGGGTCGGGGTGGGTGTTGTTGGTGTAGGCTGCCAGCGAGGTGATTGTGAGGGCGCGCCGCTCCATCAGATCGCGGATGCGGGCGGCGTCCTCCTGCGTGAAGTTATCGAGGTTGACATGACTGCTGCCGGGCGCCGCCACCACCTCCAGACCGCCAAACCCGTATTCGGCGGCGAATGCGGCGACATGCTCCAGCGGCTCTCCATGGAAGGGGGCGGTCAATATTCCGACATACATGGGTGCGTTTCTCCTTCGCTCATCCGTCGCTCTGCCGGTTCACGGTTCCGAGGGGTGGCGGTGTGAGGCGGCGAATAGAGCCTGAATTGTTCGTTCGCGTAGTAGAATATGATAGGCATCCGCGTTGACAGCGGTGGCGATACGGCAGCGGGTAACCTGATCGGGCAGGGGCGGGTTGTAGACGATGGTTCCCGGCTCCTTCGCCTGAAGGTCTACACGGGCAACCACGGGAACGGTCTCCAGCAGATCGGGACGAAAGGCGAAGGCGACCGCGAGACCGTCATGCATCGGCGAATGGTCTCGCTGAATAAAACGAAACCATTCGTAGTGCATCCCGGTCAGGTATTGCGCCAGGAGATTCTTGTGCGCGGCGATCTCATCTACCTGCGCGCGGCGCATTACGGTCTGACTGGTAACGTTCAGACCGACGAGAGTGAGGGGAATGCCCGACTGGATCACCCGTTCCATCGCGATGGGATCGCAGGCGACGTTGTGTTCGCCGCGCGCATTCTCCTCGCCGTAGCCCTGAAAGTTGGAAGCCATCGAGACGATGCGCCCGATCCTGGACATCTTCTCCGGCTCCCGCTCCAGCGCGACGGCGACATTGGTCAGCGCGCCGATGGTGAGCAGGGTCAGCGGCTCTCCGCGATCGAAGGCTTCCTGCGCGGCGCGGGCAAGCCAGCCCGGGGCGTCCTCGCCCAGATCGGAGTCGGGGATGTCGTTCAGAGAGATGCCTCTGCCCTCATGTCCGCCCCAGCCGCGAGTCTCGTCGGGGGTCAGTGAGGGACCGACGCCGCGAATGACCGGAATGTGGGGAAGCCCCAGAAGGTTCAGGAGTTTCCGGGCGATCCGGGCGCGCAGGGTCACGTCATGGTTGACGGTGAGAACGCCCAGCAGCCGCAGCTCCGGCGAGACCGCCGCCAGCAGCAGCGCGTAGGCGTCATCAATGTCTGTGCCGATATCGGTGTCCAGAACAACCGGCTGGCGTTTAGCGGGCGGGTTCGCGGACATGCAGGCGTCCTCGCGATCAAGAATGGCGGCAGGAAGCAGCCGCTCTGCGTCTAATATTAGCACAGTTATCTCTTCGCCTGCAAGTTACCTGCCAGGCTGCCTTACCGGCGAAGAGGAGGAGGAGAACGATGGCTCGAATGGTAGGTCGTCCGCGTATCAAAGAGGGCAGGGGGATCGGCACGCTGATCTCCGAATCGCTCATCTTCATCCTTCTCGGCGCGGCTCTGGTGGGAGCCGGCTACTGGTACTTCTTTATCTATGTGCGGTCGCCGGAGTACGCATTGGGGCGTTTTCTGGGAGCGGTGAACTCCGGCAACAACGAGGCGCAGTATCGTATGCTGGCGGAGAGCACCCGGACGCGATTCTTTCCCAGCGACAAGGCGTATGACAAGGATTCTCCGCTGGCGCATGGACTGGCGGCGCGTATTGCGCGCACCGACATCGTTACCCTCAGGTCCACGCCGGACCGCTGGGAAGGAGATGTGCGAATTGTGATCCGTAAGGTAGGCGAAGAGTCGCTGCTTCAGGCGGGAACGGAAGAGTACAAGGACCGGTATGTTTTGCGGCGCGAAGCTGACGGTTGGAAGGTTGTGCTGGAGGAGTCGAAGCTGGAGTCGTTGAAGGCGGTTTCGCGGCGCTGAGCGCTCAGAAAGGTTGATATACGATGCAACAGTGTTTACGATGCGGCTCCGGCGTGCCGGATGGACGGGATACCTGTCAGATCTGCAAGGCGCCGATGACCCCGGCGGCAGGCGCGACGACGGAGAAGAAGCCGTTTTCGGAGGAGGAGATACAGGAGGCGTCCGTCGGCATTCCGGGCATTGACAATACCCCTCCAGGGGACAATCCCTACCTGATGCCGCAGCAGCCCGGTCTCGGAGGACAGGTGCGGGTCTCATTGACCGGCGAGGTAGTCGAGGTTCCGCCTCCAACCCCGCAGGGACCACGTCCCGCCTCGCCGATGGGAACGCCTCCCGGCGCGAGACCGCCGTCCGGCGGCGCGCCGGTTCCTCCGCTTCGCCCGGTCGTCCCTCCGATGGGGGGCGCGCCTCCTCCTCCGGGCGCGGGGAACGTGCCGCCGATGCCTTCCGGTCCGACAACCTTGCGTCCCGGACCCGGTCCGGTAACGCCTGCCCGGGCGAGCTATCCGGGAGGCTCCTACTCCGAGACTGCGCCGAAGAAGTCGGGGGGAGTGGCGGTCGCCATTGTGCTGGCGCTGGTGCTGCTGGTCGCCGGCGGCGCAGCGGGCTTTTGGTTCTATCAGCAGCAGCGCGCTCCGGCGGTGGCGGTGGAGCAGTTCATGATGGCTTTCCAGAAGAAGGACTGGAAGGGCGTCTATGATATGCTCGATGTCCCGGAGAACATGCAGGGGCAGTTGACCGAAAGCCAGTTCACGCAGGCGATGCAGCTTGTCGGCAATATGATCACCGTGAAAGAGTTCAAGGTCGGCAAGGTGACGCGCGAAGGCGAGACCGCCACCGTGGAGTTAACGGTAACCGTTGAGATGTCGTCGCAGCTTGCGGCGTTGTCGGGCGGGCGGAGCGGCGAGCAGGTTCAGAACACCTCCGCGCGGTTGAAGAACGTGAACGGCAGGTGGAAAATAGCGCTGGACGGGCTGAGATCGGCTCTGGGCGGCGCGGGCGTGCCTCTGGGCGGCGGCGGCGGAAGAGGACGATAGTTCGGCGCGAGCGCGGGCGAGGATCGCCCGCGCTCGCCTTCTCTTAATAGACGGCAGTCGTTGAGGATGTCTTCACCTGACGCTTCACCCTGTTGAGGTACGCCTGTGAACGATCCGAACCATCCGCCACCTTCGGGCACGCCGCCCGGCTCTCCCTATCCGCCCGTGCCCTATCAGGCGCGCCCCTCCGGCTACAATCAGGCGTTCTGGTGGGTCGGGGGCGGCTGCGCAGTGATGGCGGGGCTGTTCCTGCTGCTGCTGGTGCTGGCAATTATCGGCAGCGAGACCGGGCTTCTGGGGCTGATCATCGGCATGATCGTCGCGCTGATGCCTGTGCCGATCTATATCATGCTGGCTCTGTGGCTGGATCGCATCGAGGCGGAGCCGCCCTGGATGCTGGCGGTGGCGTTCTTCTGGGGGGCAAGCGTCTCGGTCTTCGTCTCCCTCCTGTTCAACACCCTCAACGCCACGATCGCCGCCTCCCTGTTCGGACCGGAACTCGGCTCCGTGCTGGGCGCGGTTATCTCGGCTCCCATCTTCGAGGAAGGCTCCAAAGCCCTCATTCTCATCATCTTCTACTTCGCCCGCAAGGATGAGTTCGACGGCATTGTGGACGGCATTGTCTACGCCACGATGGTCGCGCTGGGCTTTGCGATGGTGGAGAACTTCCTCTACTACGGTCGCGCCATTGCGGGAGAGGGCGGAGCCGTCGCCCTGACCATCACCTTCATCATGCGCGGCATCGTCGGTCCGTTCGCCCATCCGCTGTTTACCAGCATGACCGGCATCGGACTGGGCTGGTCGCGCCAGACGAAAAACCCCGCCATCCGGGTGGTGGCTCCCTTCGTCGGGCTGGGGATGGCGATGTTTCTGCACGGTCTTTGGAACCTCTCCGCCTCCATTCACGGGCTGCTCTATATCGCTGTCTACATCCTCTTTATGGTTCCCGCGCTGCTGATCGTTCTGGGCGTCGTCGCCTATTCGCTCAAACAGGAGGGGGCGATCCTGCGGCAGCATCTGCAGCCGGAGGTGCAGAGCGGTCTGATGACGCCGGCGGAGGTGATACAGATCAGCGGGGTGCTCAGCCGTCTGCAGAGTTCGTTGCAGGCTCTGGCGCGGGGCGGGTTCGGAAGGTGGCGCACGCAGACGCTCTACTTACAGATCGCCAGCGAACTGGCGTTTCACCGCTGGCGGATCGAGCATGGAACCCAGAAGGCGGACTATACTGCCGCCGAGCGCGAGCGCGCCTACCTGCAGCAGCTTCAGGCGCTGCGGTCGCGGCTGGCATAGCTCCGCGCGGCTTGCAGGAGGGTGGTATAATATCCGTCTAAGCGACAGACAGGGTTCCGCGGAGGTTATGCCGCGCGAGCGCAGAGATCTTGCCGTCACGCTGTGCGGATTGTGAGATTGCTTCGGTCGCTCACGCTCCCTCGCAATGACAGGGAGGGTGGGCGGCGTGCGCCTCTCTCGCATTGACAGAAGGAAAGATGCTGCCGACTCTCTCGCCATGAGAGATCAGGAGGCGTTGCCTGCCTTCCGCCATGACAGGGAAGGGAATCGCGTCTCTCTGCAGTAACAGAGGGAATAACACCCGGTGAACCGGCGCGGCAGGGCTTGCGCGGTCTGCGTAACATCCGATGCCGACGGTCTCCCCGACTGCGCGAATTCCGTTGCTCGACTTCTCTTCCGGAGGAATATCTATCATGACCGGCTCTCCTTTTGCGCCGATTGCGCTGGCTCCGCCCGACCCGATTCTGGGGCTGACCGAAGCCTTTCACGCCGACCCTAACCCGAACAAGGTGAACCTGGGCGTGGGAGTCTATCAGGATGAGAACGGCAGGGTTCCTGTGCTGAAGGTGGTGCAGAAGGCGGAGGAGCTGTGGAAGGCGTGCGAGGACTCCAAAAGCTACCTTCCGATAGACGGCGTCGCCGCCTACAATCGCCAGATACAGACTCTGCTGCTGGGCAGCGATTCGCCGGTAGTGGCGGAGGGACGCGCCGTGACGGTGCAGGCGCTGGGCGGAACCGGCGCGCTGAAGATCGGGGCGGACTTCCTCAAGCGATTCTTCCCTGGCGCCGGGATGTATATCAGCAGCCCGAGCTGGGAGAACCACCGCGCTCTGTTTGAGGCAGCCGGCTTTCAGGTGCACTCCTATCCCTACTACGATGAGCGAACGCACTCTGTAGACTTCGAGAGGATGGTCGAGATGCTGCGAAAGCTGCCCTCGCATAGTATCGTGCTGCTGCACGGCTCCTGCCATAACCCGACAGGCGTAGACCTGAGCCGCGCGCAGTGGGATACGCTGATAGACCTTTTCCGGTCCTCCAATCTGATCCCCTTTATAGATTTTGCCTATCAGGGGTTCGGCGAAGGGCTGGAGGAGGATGCCTACGGGGTGCGCGCCTTTGCGAATGCGGGAATTCCGTGCCTGATCGCTAACTCCTTCTCCAAAACCTTTTCGCTCTATCGCGAGCGGGTTGGCGGGTTGACGATCCTGACCTCGCACGCCGAAGAGTCGAAGCGGGTCCTGAGTCAGGTGAAGCGCGTCATCCGCACCAACTACTCCAGCCCGCCCTCGCATGGCGCACAGATCGTCGCGATGGTGCTCTCCGATCCGCAGTTGCGAGCCGGCTGGGAGGAGGAGTTAAGGGAGATGCGCGAGCGCATACACGCGATGCGTTCGCTCTTCGTGCAGACGCTGCAGGAGGCGGGGGTCGAGCAGGACTTTGGCTTTATCGCCCGGCAGAGCGGCATGTTCTCCTACTCAGGGCTGTCAGTGGAGGCGGTGCGCCATCTGCGCGCCGAGCACAGCCTCTATATCGTCGAGAGCGGGCGTATCTGCGTGGCGGCGATGAACCGGCGCAATATCGGCGCTATCTGTCAGGCGATCGCCTCCGTGCTCAAGAGCCGGAATCCGGTTCCGGCTGCCTGATCCCTCTCACGCATGGCGTATGTGCGACCGCCCCGCGTCCGATGTCAGACGCGGAGCGGTCGGGTTCAGGTCCCTCGGAAACAGACCCTTCCTCCCTACACACCGGATTCTCTCCCCTGCGCCTCCCTCGCAATGACAATCTGGCGGGTTCTACCGTCGCAGTCGCGGGTTACACGCCCTCATCCTGTCATGGCGGGCGTCAGCGAAGCAGTCTCATTTTTTCCTTCAGCTGCACGTGCGGGTTGTAAACTTCTGCATTACATCCGTTAGGTCTACTTAGACCTTCTCTCTCCGATGACTACGGGAGACGCTTCGATACGAGCATGAAAAAATATGCCTGTCCGATGCGTGCGGGAAAGCAGGAGTGTGGCTGTTTAGCAGAGAACATGCCAACCAGGGATAGTTTTTTCAACCTGCATTCGCCTGCCGCTCGGACGATGCTTCCGTACTGCCTGTCGAACTGACGTTCACTTTCTCAGATTTTGTAGAAAGGGCATGCCATGCTGCTAAATGTCACCGTGAGGTCTGTGCGTCGGAACATCGCGTCCAGCCTCCTCCGCGCGACGGCGGGCATTGTGGCGGCGTTCTGCGTGGTCGGTCCTGCGTGGTCTCAGACGCAGGCGACCATCCTGAACCCGCAGCCGGATGATCGGATCAGCAAGATCATTCAGCCCGCCGTCTATCTGATGAACGGAACCTGCCATAAAGCCGATTCCGTGACCGTAACCGTTCAACGCGCAAGCCCGCCGTTCAACGTGGTCGTGGATAACGCTCCCGCCATCGTCAACGGCGGCGCATGGGAGTATCTGTGGAACGTCGCAGGATTGGCGGACGGAACCTACGGCGTTCGCATCCGCGTCTATTCCGGCGGACGAGAGGGGGCGTTCATTCCTCCGCGAAGCGTGGTGGTCGAGGGAGGCAGTCCCGGAGGCACGCTGTCGCTGCTTCCCAGTTCGGTCATCTCCAACATCTATGTCGGCAGAGCCTCCGGCGCGACGCCGGGAGGATCGGTGTCGCTGGCGATCGGGCTGCGCGCTGTAACGACCGCCGCCGGGCAGAACGTCATCCGCGCCGAGATGTCCGAGTCCGGTTCGGCGACGCAGCAGGCGAACTTCACGCTGGAGCGGGTGCAGAGCGACGACCCCGCCGCCAACCCCAACGACAACCCGAAAGTTACCTCCGGCATCCCCGCCTCGTTCACGCTGAGCAACCTGACGGACGGGGTGCGAACGCTGCGGGTGCGCTACTTCCAGACTGCGCTCGGCGTCTCCGCTGTCTACACGCGCAGCGTCCTGGTGGATATGACCGCTCCGGAACAGACTGTCGGCGCCGCCTCCTACCCGGTGCGCAGCATCGCGCGGCTGAGCGGAACCGCACGCGATCGGGGAACCTCTGCGAGCGGCATTGCGCGGGTCGAGGTCGCCATCTCCAAGCCAGGCAATACGGAGGTGGAGATCCGCCCGGCGCATCTGGTCTACGGGGACAATCCCTTCAGCCAGATCTCCTGGTCGCTCGATTTCGACTACACCAGCGCCTCCTACCCGGAGGGGACCTACAGCTATACCGTGACCGTCATAGACAATGCAGGCAATCGGACGGTCTCCGGAAGCTCCAATTTTGTGGTGGACAGGACCGCCCCGACCATCACAACCCCCTTCACCATGGACGGTCAGACCAACGGCAACTTTGTCCGCGGGACGCGCCGCATCACCGCGCAGTTCAGCGAGCCAGTGAACTGGCAGATCCTCGATAACAGCGACCTGTTCACTCAGTCCGCCTCGTTGCAGAACGGCATTGACATCCCCTACAGCACCGCCGGGCGCACCGCCGGACTGCACACCTTCCGCGTGATCGCTACCGACCCCAACAACAACTCGGTGGAAGGCTCCTTCACGGTCATCATAGACAATGACCGCCCGATACCCACGATCATCACGCCGAAACCCAACGAGTTTGTCAGCGGAACCATCCGGGTTACCGGCAACGTTCGCGAGGCGAACCTGCAGGAGTGGACGCTGCTCTACAACGGAGCGGTGCTGACGACGGGCAGCGCCTCCGAGGTGGACTTCTCCTGGAATACGACGGGGCTGAACGTCAATAACGGACCGCTGGTGCTCCGGGCGACCGACCTCGCCGGCAATACCAACGAGACCTCGCTCTCCGTCACCACCGACAATACGCCGCCGACCATCTCCAATCTGGATATAGACGGCAGAATCAACGGCAGCTTCGTCAAAGGCTCCCGGACGATCTCGGCGACCTTCAGCGAGGCGTGCACCTTTGTCCTGTTCGATAACGGACAGAGCATCACCTCCAGCGGAACGCCGGTCAATGCGCTCAACGTCACCTATAACACCGCCAACAGAGAGGGCAGACATAACTTCCGTCTGGTGGTGCGCGACCGCGCCGGCAACGTCAATGTCGAGGTTCCCAACGAAGCCAGCGTCAACCGTAACGTCTTCACCATCACGGTGGACAACATCGCGCCGGTATCGAAGATCAACACTCCGCGCAGCGGCGAGTTTATCGGCGGAAAGGGCGTCGGCGAGCGCGTGAAGATCTCGGGCAGCATCACCGAGCTGAATATCCGGCGATGGCAGCTTCTGTTCAACAATTCGCCGATCCCCGGCGCGGAGGGGACAACCGCCGATGTCTACTTCGAGTGGAATACAGCGGGCGTCAACGCCGCCGGTCCGATCGTTCTGCGCGTAACCGATCAGGCGGACAACAGCGCCGACTCGTCGGTCAATGTGACGGTGGATAACACCGCCCCGACGGTCAGCGGCTTCGACATAGACGGACGGATCAGCAGGTTCGTCCGGGGATCGCGCACGATCACCGCGACCTTCAGCGAACCCTGCGCCTACGTGCTGATTGATAACGGCGTTACGATCACCTCCAGCGGCACGCCTGTCACCAGCATCTCCATTCCGTACAATACGACGAACCGCGAGGGACTGCACACCTTCCGGCTGGTGCTGCGAGATCGCGCCGGCAACCCCAATCAGGAGAACCTGGATGAGAACAGCCCTGCCCGCAACCTCTTCCGGGTGGTGGTGGACAACATCCCTCCCATCCCGGTCGTATCCACGCCGCGTAACGGCGAGTTCGTGGCGGGAACGGTTCGCATCACCGGCGCGATTGACGATCTGAATCCCGGAACCTGGGCGGTGGATGCGACCGACCTGACCAACGGCGGCTCTCTGAACAGTCGGCTGGAGGCGGGGACGCGCACGGGGAGCGGCTCGATCGTTCGCACGGCGCTCGATGCGGAGGGGCTGCCGGTCGGCACACGCATCCTGATCCGCATGACCGCCGTAGACCAGGCGGGGAACGCCAGCAGCGACCGTCCCAACAACGTGGAGCCGACCAACTCGGTCGTGGTAACGGTCAACGACACGAACACGCCGATTGTCGGGCTTCGCCTGCTGACCTCTCCGGCGTTCGACATCAACGGCATTCTGATTCCGGGCGTCGTCTCCTCAACGAATACGGGCGGCTCCAACATCTATGTGGGCGGCTCCAGCTTCCAGGTACGCGGCATTATCCAGAACTTCGATGGCACGCGCGTGCGGCTGAGCGATGACAGCCGGGGCATTCTGGACCTTCGCACCAATGTCGCCGGACCGACCTTCCAGTTCGAGCGCACGATTGACGGCGATGTCAACCCGCTGCACAGCCTGCTGCTGATTGCCAACAACTCCAACCAGATCACGGTGGCGGGGCGTCTGCGCATCGTCCTTGACAACGTCGAGCCGAACTTCGCTCTGCAGGCGCCGGTCAACCCCAATGGCAATCCCTACGTTCTGCCGCAGGGGGCGATCCTGACCGTGATCTACGAGGCGACGAACCCGCAGGCTCCGGCAGGCATCGCGCAGCGCGACGTGCACTCGCCGCTCTTTGTGCCGCGAACGGAGACGCCGAGCGATAGCTACGACGTGAAGCTGCGTATCGGACAGGTGGGAGGCGGAGCCAACTTCACCTACAGCCTGTCGCAAGCGCTGGGCAACACCAACGTCAACGACGCCAATGGAGCCGGCGTAGCGACCGTGTCCAACGTTACGGCAGACCGCTACCGCGTCGTCTGGCAGATCCCGATCACGCCCAGCTATCCCTACGGGCAGACGTTTGAGATCTCGATTGACAACGTACGGGATGTTGTCGGCAACAGAGCCAGTCCGCAGGGAGCGGGACGCACGCGCCGCTTCCGGGTGAGCCTCAACTAGGCGCAGAGAGCCGGCGGGAGGCAGGCAAAGCCTCCCGCCGGCTTCTGCCGTAACACCGTTTGAAAAGGAGAACGAGCACCGATGGGTTTGAAAACATACTGGCGCAGCTGCGCGGCGTCTGTGGTTCTGCTGGCAGGGACCGCGACGGCGTCCTCTGCGCAGGCTCTCAGCGAACGGCTGGGACCGGACTTCCTGAACACGCTCGGCGTCGGCTCGCGCGCGGTGGCGATGGGCAACGCCTACTCCGCCATTGCCGATGACGCCAGCGCCACCTTCTGGAACCCCGCTCGCCTTTCGGTTATTCAAAAGCGTCAGTTTATGCTGGACTATCGCTCGGTGGTGCACAGCCGCGCCAGTCAGACGAATCTGGGCATTCCCGCAAAGACCTCTGTCGCCGATCCGCAGTTGTCCTTTGTCAGCTTCGTCTATCCACTGGTGCAGGTGCGCTCCTCACCCACTCCGGACGATCCGGAGCGCAAGGTGAGCCGCAACTGGGGAACCATCGGGTTCAGCTATACGCTGGGCGGCTATTTCAACTATGAGCTGGTGACCAGCATCAACGATACGGGCGGCGGCAACAGCGCCGCTGCGCTGGGACGCGCCGTTCAGACCGGAACCTTCAACAACGTCATCCGCAACGAGTATATCACGGTCAGCTACGGGATACAGGGCAATCCGAAGTCGCTGGGCGGCGCAACCGTCGGGCTGGGGCTGGGCTACTACCGCCTCAACCACAGTCAGAGCCGGATCACCGTGAACGAAACCATCCCGGATCAGGGCAGCAGAATTCGCACCGAGACGCGGGAGCGCGAGAAGGGGGATGCGGACGGCTACCTGATCGGCTTCACCTACCGCCCGCGACTGAACCAGGAGGACGCTCCCTGGTATCTGGGCATCTGCTATCGTTCCGGCGCGACGATCGGCGGACTGTCTGACGTCGGACGCGGGTTCGGCAACGAGGTCCCGGATCGCCTCAGCATCGGTCTTGCCTACAACTTCCCGATCCAGCGCAATCTGCTGATCGTCAGCACGGAGGGGCAGTTCTTCTCCTCCGCCAACAAGCCCGGTCAGACCGATGAGCGCAAAGCCATCACCAATTTCCACCTGGGGATGGAGTTTGTGCCGGAGCGACCCCTGTTCACCATACCGGGCGTGGCTTCGATAAACGCCGTGCGGCTCGGCTTCCGCACGAATGCTAACGCCGCCAAGAACTACACCAACTACGATAACGTGGTCTCGCTGGGCTTCGCGCTGCAGCGCAAAGACGGCGTTAACCTGATCACCAGCCTGGAGCCGGCGTTCGAGATCCTGACCGGAACGGGCGATTTTCAGTGGACGCTGACCGGGATTGTTCGTTTTTAGCCCGCGTTCCCGCAGCTTCTGTCGTATAATGCTGGTAGACGATAACGCTCAACCCCCTCCCGGATCGGGAGGGGGTTGCACCGCTTTACGCTCGCGCAGGCGATCTAACAAAACGAGGTGTGACGAATGGTCGGTACGGTATCCCGGTTGACGCGGGGAGGGGGCGCGCGGCTCATCCCGGCGATCTTCTCTCTTCTGCTGCTGATGTGTGGCGGCGGATCGCGGGCGCAGGGAGGAGATCAGAGGCTGATCGGACGCGCCGCCGCCGATGAGTGGAACTCCTTTCTGCGCCGCATGGAGGCAGCCCGGCAGCTTCCGGACGGGGAGGAGAAGGCGGACCGTTTTGTGAAGATCGCGCTGGCGATTGAAGCCAACCTGAGATTTCAGGCGGAGAACTGGGAGGGCGTCATCCGTCCTCCGGGAGACCCCGGCAGCAACCCGATCCTCTTCTCCTACTACCCGCGTCTGGCGGTGGGATACTGCTACTGGGTGGCAGCGCGGCAGACCGCCAGCCGCGACCGTCAGATCCTCTACTACCGCAAGACCTTCGACTCGCTGGCGGTCTCCGGCGCGCTCACCGCGCAGACCGGCAGCGGGCGCAGCCGCCGCGCCGTCCTGAGCCGCATCTACGAAACCCCCCTCATTCGCCGCATGGTGATCGCCAGCGGTCTGCTCCTGCGACAGAGCCGCGACGTGGTGGACAGTCAGTCGGCGCGAGACCTGCTCCAGGAGTGGGCGCGCATTCGCCAGCAGGATAGTGAGCGATCCCAGAACGACGAAGCGAGACAGTTTGTGGATCTGAAGGCGATCGAGGTGGTGCGGGGACGGGAGATCGCGCGTATTCGTCAGGAGACGGAAGAGCTGATCCGGCAGTTCCGGACGCCCCCGCGTTTCAAGCCGATCCAGGAGCCGGATCTGTGGAAAGCCGACGTCCCGGAAAAGCGGGTGACCGGAGCGATTGAGGGGCTGATCCCGGTGACGGTGGCGGCGCGCGATGTGAAGTCCCGCGAGATACTGGCGCGTCAGGACGAGGTGATCGGGGCGTTCAACTTCTCCTTTACCCTCAATCAGGGGGAGGAGCGCGATGTCGAACTAGTGATACTGGGCGAAGACCCGGTGGATGGAAAGTTCGAGATCACGTACCCGGAGAAGACCTTCCGCTTTGAGAACCTGGCGGCGGCGATTATCGAGGGCGACGATCCTCCCATGATCGCCGATCGCGAGGTGGAGGGGCTTCAGTTCCGCGTGCGACGCCTGCGGAAAGAGGATGTGGTGATCGTTCAGCAGCCGGGCGCGGCAGGCGATCCCATCTTCCGGCAGGAGGCGCAGGAAGCCGGAGACGCGCTCTTTACCGTTCCGAAGTTTCTGGTGGAGCCAAACCGCGAGACCCCGATCCAGATCCGCGTGCGCCGCAGAGATCGAGATGTGGGCGAAAAGACGCTCACCGTCCGTTCGGAGACCCGCCCCGTCGTTACCGGTTCGCTTCTGAAGCTGAACGATCAGGTGCTGGTGGCGCGGGTGGAGGCGTCGGACTACTCTCCGATACAGCAGGTGCTGATAGACGGCGTCCGCTATCCGGTCAAGCCGGAGATCGTCCGCGCGGCGGGGCAGCGCGACCGCGCCGTCTATCTCGTGCCGATCCTCGCCAACGGGCGCAGCGCGGTAACGGTTACGGCGCGCAACAGTCAGGGGCGCGACTCCGGATCCGTCACGGTGCGCCTGTCGGAGAGACCGGAGACCATCTCGGCGGACGATCCGAAACTGCGGGAGCAGGTCGGGGGCGTTGCCGGGCAGGAGACGCTGGCGAAGGGAGACGTTCGTCAGGCGGTCGAGGCGTATCTTCAGGTGCGCGACGGCGACTCCTCGCGGCGGGAGGAGGCGGAGAAGACGCTGCGGGAGATGTTCGAGTATGTGCTGCGCTTCGAGACGGTTCCCGGCGATCCGAAAGAGGATGTCGAGCGGCTGGAGGCGGCGCGCGCGCTGGCGCGCGCCGTCGGCAGGGAAGCGGATCTGACACAGCGGATCGTCAACGCCGGAAAGAATGTCGCCGTGCGGATCCGGAACGTCAAAACAGCGTTCTCGCCGCAGACGCGCCTTGTCTGGGTGCAGTTTGAGGTGACGGGGCTGACCTCTACGGCGACCATCAAGCGCGCCGTCAGCGGCATCACCCTGCGCGATTCGCAGACGGTGCCCGTTCCCGCCGGCGCGCTCAACCGTTTGGTCAGCCAGTCGGCAGACACGGCGAAAGTCCATCTGCTGCTGGTCGCCGCGCCCAATATAGACAGCATTCAGGTGGAGGTGGCTGTCTCCGAGAACAACGCGCCGCTGCGTCCCGCCAGCGCGACGGTGAGCCTGAGCGATGCCGGAACCTTCTCCGCCGCCGGACAGCTCCCGGACCGGCTTCAGTCGGACTTTGCCGCGCTGGAGAACCCGCGCACGGTGAAGCTCAGCGGCGAATCGGTCTGGCTTCAGCCCTATGCGGCGCGCCGGATGCGCCAGCTTGCGGATGAAAGCCTACAGGCAGCCGGCGCGAATCTGGCGCAGGTGCGCAGCATGAACCGCCAGAAGGACACGGTACAGCGAACCTATGAGAGCATTCAACGGGCGCGCGAGGATAGGCAGCGGCTGGCGGAGATGATTGGACAGCAGGCGGATACCGCCGATCTGGATCGCCTCATGAGCGCGCTGGTGGATGCGCTCCAGCCGGAGATACAGGTCTTCTATAACAAACAGCGGCAGGAGGATACCCTGTTCCGCGATCCGACAACGGGCGCGCTGGTCAACGCCGAGATCGTCGTCTATACCTGGGGCGAGAAGGTGCGCCTGGCGGACAGCGCGGAGATGAGCGTCGGCGCGGAGGAGCTGACGGGCAGTCGTCGCGGCGTGCGGTTCCAACTGGAGCGCAAGCCGATGCCCGGACAGCCGCTGAAGCTGACGGCGGAGGTCTCCGACATTCCGGGCATGCCGCTGCGGGTCGAGAAGACGTTCCAGGTGCAGACCCTCGTCAAAGACTCGGAGGCGCGTTTCAATCCTCCCTCTACAGAGACATCGGCGGTGATTGACGACGCATCCGGAACGAACGCGGCGGAGATCACGATCACCTTCAACGCCCCGAAGGCGCGGGGCATCGCCTGGAGGGTGGTGGATAAGAGCGGTCGGGAGGTGATCGCGGAGCAGACGCAGCCCCTCAGCGGCGGGGAGGGGCGACTGACCATCCCGAAGGGCAGCCTGCGACCGGGCGCCTATCAGGTGAAGGCGCAGGTGTGGGATACGGAGCGGCGGGAGGACTGCCGCCCCTCTACCGGGGAGTACTCCTTCCGGGTGGTGGGACTGGGAGTGGCGTTTGTGGTCGGCATAGACTACTACTCGCTGGAGTCGGGGCAGCAGCTGCTGCGTCATCCGGCGGACGATGCGAAGGCGTTTCGTCAGAAGCTGCTGGATCTGGGCTACGATCCCAAGAACATCATCTTTCTTGCCAGCGAGTACAAGGCGGAGACGGATGCGCAGGGACGCATCACCTCGGTATCGCCGAAGCTGGTGACGAACGCCCTGTCTGAGAACCAGGAGGAGCAGGAGCTGGGAGGGAGGTCGGCGGATAACCTGACCCTGGATCAGGCGTTCAGCCGCTTCCAGAAGCTGATCAAGCAGCGTCGCGCGCGTCATGCCATTCTCTTCTTCGCCGGACATGGCAGAAACGGCAGAGGGAAGGAGAGCCGCGTGGCGCAGGACTGGTTCATCGCGTCGGACGGGGGAGAGATCCAGGCGGTCTACTGGACGCAGGAGACCCTGCTGACGATGTCAGGGATACGCTCACGGGAGGGGGAAGGCGGAGGAAAGGACTCTCTTCCGGTGGTGATCGGTCTGTTCGATGCCTGTCGCAGCGTGGAGGCGGGTTTTGGAAGAGCGGAACTCTCGACCACCGTGGAGCAGACGATCTTTCAGCCCATCGCCTCCTGTCTGCCGGGGCAGCAGTCGAACGAGGATCTGAGCGATCCCGCGAACCGGGAGTACTCTCTGGGGATCAATCACGGCTTCTTCACCTACGCTTTGCTGAACAGTATTGATGAGCTTCGGAAGGGGCAGCGACCGCTCACCCTGGGCAACGTGCTTGCCGATGCCAGCGCACGCCTGCAGCAGCTGGTGAACCGGGCGAAAGAGAAGCAGGCGAACCTGCCGAACAAGCCGTATCAGGCGCAGGAGCTGAGACAGGTTGCCGGCGATCCTGCCAACCTGAGTCTGGTCTATCAGCCGAGAAACTGAGAACCGTTCGGCAGGGGAGCATTTCGCGGCAAAAGAAGGAAAAAGCCGCGGATTCGTCGTATACCCGATTCATTACGATACGGCAAAGGGTGCGGGAAGACCGCCTTCCCGATACAATCAGGAAGAAAATCGGGGCGCTGTGACAAATGTCACAGCGCGGCTGTAGTGCAGTTCACAGCGCGCAGGCGAACAACTGTTACAATATACGGGTCTATGGAATGTGTGAGCGGGGCAGAATGAACTGATACCCCGTGTGTCGCCAATAGTACCCGACCATGATCAAATTCACGGATGACAAAGCCTGCGCCCGAGAGATCGAGTCTGGAAATCAGGCGCTGTGGGAGACGCTTCTGGATCGCGTTACCGATACGATCCTGTGGGTGGGCGTCTCCTGGTGCGCTCCTTCCTGCGCGCGCGGCACCTGCGGCATTCTGCGCCAGAAAGGCGCGATCCGTCGGCGTCTGCTTGCCGACGACTGCGACTGCGTGATTGCGTGCTACCTGCATATTGTCAAAAAGCATCTGCCAGCCATCCTTCGCCGATACACCGGCGAGACAGGCTTGACGGAGTGGTGTATCCGCTCGCTGCGCGATCTTGCCGGGGATACGCATCGCCGGATTGATTTCGCGCGCACCGGACATATGTGCTCCGGTGAAGCGCACCTGCATATTCGGGTTCCGCGACCGCGCATTCCGGAGTGCCTGCGTCACGCCGCCCCGCAAGAGCGTGAACTGTACCGGATGGTCTGCCGCGGAAAGAGTCTGGAGGACATCTCCGCGGCTCTGCGCGTGAGCATGGCAGTTACCCGCGAGCGTGTGGAGTCGCTGCATACGCTTCTGGCGGAGAGCGACTGGGACGCCTACATCGAGATGCTTCAACGGCAGCGGCTGATGACCTACCCGGTCGTCAGCGCCTTCGTCTCCGACCAGGGCGACGAGATGGAGGAGCGCGAGGTGGCTGCCGGAGGGCTGACGGTGGAGCAGCGCTGGTGGCTGGAGCAGGCGCAGGCGGCGGTGCAGCGATGGCTGAACACCCAGATGCCGATCGATCGGGAGCTTCTGCGGCTCTACATCTACGAAGGGCGTTCTGCGGCGGAGATTGTGGACGCGCTGGGAGGTCAGCCGGAGGCGCCGGCAGCCCCCCGGCAGGTCTATTCGCGGGTCGAGACCCTGTTGAACCGGATGTTCCGCGCCATTCCCGGGCTGCTGGCGCATGTGGATAAGGTTCAGCCGGAGAGACGCGCGTTTATTGATAATCTGCCCTGTCTGATGGCGCTCATCGAGGAGTCCCGCCCGGCGGAGAGCGCGGCGGGATGTCTTGCCTCCTCTGCTGGATGCGCCGGCTGTCACGCCTCCGGGTGCGATATCGGGGTGAGCCCGGTCAGGGCGCAATCGCGCAGGCGCGGTCGAGAACTGGCGGGTCTGGTCGGGGTCTCCTGAATGCCGACAGCGGCTCGCGCTTTTCGATCCGCGCCCGCCGCTACACTACTCGCTGATGAAGGAGACCGCGTGTGACGTCTATGGACCGGCAAGCCGGCGGTGTGCAGACAGTTGATGTGAAGATCAGCATACCGGAAGAGCCGCGTATCGGCTCCTTCTGGATTCGCAACTACGGAACGCACCACACCTTTGAAGAGTTATATCAGGAGTGCGTCAATCATCCCGGGGTCGTTCAGGCAGGGAGCATTCTGACCAGCCTTCCTGCCTCCCGGCACTTCTGGTGCGAGGAGAGGATGATGCGGCGCACGCAGCCGGTAGCCGATGCTCTCTCCCGCGCAAGCAGCGGAGGGACCGGCAACCCGGAGATCTCTCTGGTTCTGCGGCGAGACTGGTATCGGATCGGACCGGCGGCGCTGGTTCAGGGAGGCATAGAGTACACCTATCTCAACGCGGAAGCCAGAATTGATCTGGTCATCCAGAAGATTGCCAGCCGCGAGGAGCGTCCCTGCTGCCTCGATATGTGCGACAACAGCGGCAGGCGGCTCCAGCGGACGCGCTCTCTGGCGGACTATGGACTGTGGCCCGCCTGGGAGGACAGACCGGATCAGTTTCCCCCGCACGCCAATCTATCGCTTCGTCCCCGCACTTCGTGGCTGCCCCGCATCCTGTATGTCGTGGGCGCTGCCGCCGGTCTGTTGATCGGCTTTGTCCTGCTCCGGTTTATTCTGGGACTGCGCTGAACGGACTTTGCCGGAGGCATTTACATCGGTTCTCGATCCGGAGGGGCGCACACCCGTCTGTGCAGGTCAGAACCGATTTGCAGGTTGTCTGTGTCGCTGGTCTGAAGTCTAGACTGTAAAAGGAGAAACGAATGGGCCAAGCCGCTGAAGCAATCAAGGAGAAGCTCGCAGAAGCCAATAAGCGGATGCTGGGCAAGACCAATCGAGCGATCCTCTTCTCGAAGGTCAACCTTGACTCCGTGCTCAATCCGGACGACCCGGAAGAGGAGCAGGAGATGACTCCTTCTCTGGCGGACATGCTCGCCAGAGTGATGGATGCGCAGGAAGGAGCATTCCTGGATGAGGTGAGGGATAAGCTGACCGTAACTTCATTCAGTGCGTTTCTGGACAAATTTCAGCCGGGATTCTACTATCGGGTGCGTCCGCCGCAGGTCGAAGAGACCGATGACGAGGACACCTATGATGCCGGCGGCGAAGCCGAGAGCGATGAGACTGCGGAGGGCGTTGAGGTCGAGTCTACCGAGAGCGCCGTTCCGCCTCCTCCCCCGCAGCTCGAGTTTGCGCTGACCGGCGGACCGGGATGGAAGAAGGTGAGCATTACCGCCGACCATCCCTATATCAAGTGTCTGACCGAGTTGATCCGCAAGCGCGTGCGCCAGGACATCGCGACCTTCCGCGTGGACGTGGACGCCTCCCTGTTCGCGTTTCGTCCGCGCGCTCAGCGCGCGCTGATGCGCAAGCTGGCGGAGGACGTGCAGGTCAAGTATGAGAAGCTGGCGCTGGAAGCCAGGCGTAAAAAGGGATCCTCCGACCATCGCCGCGCGCTGGAAGCCTATAACGGAGCCGCGTCCGAGTTTCAGGGGGCGCTGGAGGATCAGATCCGCGTGCTTCCGACCGTCGTCTACGGTCTGGAGCAGACCGCCAAAGAGATGAAGAAGCTCTCGCCCGGAGGCGGTCCGGTGGATACCAACGTCTATCAGATCGAGTTCGGCACCAAGCGCGCGCTGGTGGCGCGACCGCAGCAGCTTCCGCAGCTCACGGGAGCCGGCGGACCGGCGGCGCTGGAGGCGGGATCGGCGGAGGCGAAGGCGCTGGAGGGCGGCGCAGAGGGCGATACGAGCACGGAGCTGGCGAAGGCGGAGAAGACGACCGAGACCGCGCTGGCGGTACGCACCGTCGAGAACGCCCTCGACAAGATCCGCGAAGAGTCCCACAAGCTGGCGGGCAAGGACCTGGCGACCATCCCGCAGGAGAAGCGATTCCCCATCGTCCTCGCCAAGTTTATGGACCGGGTCATCGAGGGAGGCTCGATCGCCCCGCTGATGGGGAACATGGTGGCGACCGTCCTGAACAACCCGAAGGAGCTGGCGCTGCTCAGCCCGGACATCAAGGATGTCGAGTACTTCCACGATATGTTCCTGGGCGTCTACAGCAACGCCATCGAGGACTTCCTCAAGACCGTTACGCCCCTGTTCGAGACGATCATGGGCATCTACCTGCTGTTCAATGAGTTCCCGTCAGATGTCCGCCTGCCGGAAGAGATGATGCCGGAGCTGATCATCGCCAACGCCGATCTGCCCGATCTGTTCCTGACGCGGCAGGAGGAGCTGAAGAAGTTCTTCGAGATCGCCAACGCGCAGGCGAACAACCAGTTCCGCGACGCCATCTCCTTCGTGATCGTGCCGAACGTGGCGGAGTTCAAGAAGAAGCGTCCCAAGAAGCAGAAGAAGGCGGTGCGCCTGGACGATTCGGACATCTTCGATATCGGCGATGCGACAGGCGACGATGAGGAGACCTACGGACGGGTCACCTTCATTGACGAGATGATGGGCATGATGGAGTGGGGGCAGGACTACGGCTTCCAGGTGCTCTTCTCTCCGGAGGAGCGGGTTCGCGCGGGACGCACCAAGCGCGACGATATGCTCAACCTGTCCGACGCCTACGCCATTCCGCAGGTGGTGGATAAGGACTTTGCCGACTGCGCGATCCTGTGTCTGCCGGACTTCGTGATCATGCCGCCGGACGGCAAGCTGATCACCGGCAAGACGGCGGACGGCACGCTGGAGGTCGGCGTGGACGTGCCGGAACTGAACGTGCGCGCCTGCTTCATTGCGGCAGGACGTCTGATGGCGAACGACGTTCCGGAGTATCTGCGCCGCAAGATGATGAAGCTGAAGAAGGATCCCGCGATGGTGCGCATGGACCTGCCGGGCGTCGGGATCAACCTCGCCAAATACGGCTATCTGGGAGAGACCAACCTGCCGACCGACCACTTCCTCAACGACGGGATTGTCGGCGACCTGTTGAATCCGGAGATGCCGTTCCTGGTCTTCACGCATGTGTCGGGCATGTCGCCCTATCTGTCGGTTCCGCGCACCATGCGCCGGGTTCCGCTGAGCGACGGCAGCCAGTCCTACCGCAACCTCTATGAGTTCCGGCAGCTGGTCTACCTGAACCGGCTGGTGAAGGCGGCGTATGCGCTGGCGTTCAGCCCTGAGCTGCCGATGGATCCCGCCGCGGCGGAGACGGAGATCATGGATGTGTTGAACTATATCCGCCAGTGGACGGGATGGCACAATCCGGACAAGTTCGTCAACTCCTTCCCCAGCAAGCTGCGAGAGAAAGAGGAGTTCCTGGTGCAGCGCACCACGGGCAACACCTTCAAGGTGGCGCTCGGGTTCGAGACCGGAATGAGCGGCGCGCTGGAGTTCAAGTTCTAGCAAAAACCTGCCGGAAAGTTACCGGGCAGTCCGTAATCTACGGCGCACTGTCCGGTAACTCTGGTAGGAAGACATTCCGGGCAGGTCGCCGCGCGCAACCGCGCGAAAGGAAAGCCCGCTCTCACAGAGCCAGCCGCTGCGGGCAGCGGCAGTAAGGAGAAGGAGAAAAAGATGCCTCACCTGACTGTTCAAGGCAAGAAGTTCAATCGCGTGTTGAGCGCGGAAGTGCAGATCACGCACGGCGATGCGCGCGAGGCGATGCAGATCCCGATCATGCAGTTTGTGATTCAGATCCCGACCGACAACGACGTGATGATCGGCGAGTGGGCGCTGTCTCCGCATGGACCCAAGCGCTGGAAGACCGTCGAGCTTCAGACCCTCGACCGCTCCCGCAAGGTCAATCACACCTGGACGCTGCACAAAGCCTATGTGCACAGCTTCCGCGAGGTGGAGTTCCCGCCCCAGTCTGGCAGCGAAACCGATCAGGGAACCTACTACGAGATCGTCGTGCGCGGAACCCTGCTGCACAACAACCTGGACTACGACGGACAGAACATCCTGAAGCTGGTCGCGGGTGAGCCGGAGCCGGGAACCGAATAGTCCGCGCCTCCCGGGCTGCGTTCGGAGGATATCCGCCTGTAACGGCAGGCGTCTGACTGCGGGAGCCGTTCCCTGGCGGGAATGGTTCCCGCAGCCAGCGTTAGAGCCTTCCTTTTCACGGACAGAGACAGATGCCTAAACTCAAAATCGGCTCTGATGAGATCAAGCGCGTTCACGGGGCGCGGGTGGTGATCGAGCATGACGAGGATGCGGCGGAGCCATGCAGCGTTCCCCGTATGCAGTTTATCCTCCTGCTGCCGCTGGATCACAGCGACCTCATCGCCAACTGGGCGATGGCTCCCTTCGGACCGGATCGGTATAAGCGGGTGGAGCTGCAGACCCTGGGGCGTTCCGGCGAGGTCAAGCACACCTGGACCCTCAAGCAGGGCTTTGTCCACCGCTATCGCGCGGTGGAGTTCCCGCCGGATTCCCGTTGCGGCGACTCGCAGGGCAACTTCGTGGAACTGGTGGTGCGCGGGGTGAATACCGGCATGGAGGACTACAAACTCGGTGCGATTCTGGAGGTCGCTCCCGGGTCGCCCGAGCCGGCGGCGGGAGAGGCGGCGCAGGCTCCCCGGCAGCAGGCTCCTCCGCAGGAGGAGGCTCCCCGGCAGCAGCCGGCGGAGCAGCCCGCTCCGCAGCAGCAACAGGATCAGGAGCCGAAGACCTGGATCGAGATTGTCTTAAAGGACAGCAGAGGCAATCCCGTTCCCAACGAAGAGTACATTCTGGAACTGCCGGACGGGACGAAACGGCGCGGAAGACTGGATGCGGATGGAATCGCGCGCGTGGACGGCATCAAGCCCGGCTCCTGCCGCGTCAGTTTCCCCAACGTGGACGCCAATGAGTGGAAGCCTGTTTAGGGGGGAGACCATGCCTGACCTGAAGATTGGCGATACGGTCATCCATCGCGTGCACAGCGCGCGCGTGGAGATCCTCAATGAGGACTCGCGGGGCAGACTGCGGGGAACCCCTCTCCTGCAGTTCACCCTCACGCTGCCGCTGGAGCATGAGGATATGATCGCGAAGTGGGCGCTGGCTCCTCCCGGCGCAGACCGCTATAAGACGGTGGAACTGGCGCTTCAGGACCGCTCCGCCGGCACGAAACTCCGATGGGCGATGAAGAACTGCTATGTCCATCGCTACGAAGAGGTGGAGTTCCCCTGCGGGGTCGGCAGCGACACCGATCAGGGCAACTATGTGCAGCTGGTGCTTCGCGGTCAGCATCTGGGCAAGACGGACTATAAGAAGGCGCTCATCCTGGAGGTAACCCGGGGAAGCGCCGAGTCGGTCGCCTGAAACTCTCTGCGGCGTCCTGCTGCCGGGCGGTCTCTGCGCGGGAGACGCCCGCTCACTGTGAGCTTTTTTAGAAGGCTGCTGCCATGTTCAAAATCGTCGTCGCCGGAATGCCGGAACTCTCCAAACTGCAACTGGTGACCGAGATCGTGATAGATCGGCGCGTCTATGAGCACTCTCGCGCCCGCATCACACTGCGCTGGGATGAGCAGAAGCGCTATGGCGACCGGCAGACCGCCAATATCGCCGCCAAGCTGCTCAACAGCACGGTGGATGTCGAGTGGAAAGATGCCAATCTGACCGAAAATATCCGGTGTTTTCACGGCTATGTGGAGCGGGTCTGCGGCACACGCGATCCGCAGGGGTCGCTGCTGGTGCTGGAGTGCGTCTCCTTCAGCCAGCGCGCCGACCTGATCCCCCGCTACCGCGCCTTTCAGGCGTGCAAACTGCACGACATCTGCCAGAAGGTGGCGGCGACCGAGCCGCTGATCGAGATCGAGAAAGCCAGCGATCTGCAGATAGATCTCGACCTGAGCGTGCAGTACGGCGAGACCGATTTTGAGTACCTGGGGCGGATGCTGCATGCCTGGGGACTGCCGATGTCCATTGACGATAAGACGGGGCAGGTGAAGCTCGGGGCGCGCGGCGCCGACTCCAACGGCGAGTTCCCCGACATCTCCTACGGATGGTCAGAGGTAACCTTTACGGGTATGCTGGCGGCGCTGCCGCACCGCGAGAGCGGCGGGAGCGGACCGACCAGCGCCGCGCGCGGGCAGGTGGGACAGTTCAACGGACAGCTGAAGACGAAAGCCGCCGACTACTTCCCCATTCCCGATGCGAAGGATATCCGTGAACGGGTCAGCAGGGTCAACTCGCAGGTGGACACCGCCCACTATCGCCTGCTGCTGGAGAGCGCGGTGCTGCCCTACGATACCGGGCAGGTGGTGAAGTTCGACAATCAGGACTGCCTGATCCGCCGCGTACGCATCGTCGGACATCCGCAGGAGGTGTCGGTCTCGCAGGAGTTTGAGCTGCAGCCCTATACGCTGCCCTACACCCCGTACCGGCGCGTTCCGAAGTGGCATACGCGCACGCTCTGGGCGCATGTGACCGAGAACGAAAACGACCCGGAGCAGTCGGGGCGCATTCAGGTGCAGTTTGAGTGGGAGCCGCTCGATCCGCAGTCCTCCAGCGACCGCTGCTGGATTCCCACGCTGACGCCCTACGGCGGCGGCAAAAGCCCTAGTCAGGGCAAGGCGGGAGAGTACAACGGCTTCTACTCGCTGCCGGAGGTCGGGGAGCGGGTGCTGGTGCACTTTCTGGGCGACTGGGACTCCGATGCAGTGGTGATCGGGACGGTACGCGACAAGTCGGTCAACCCGATGTTCAACGCGAAGAACACCAAACGCTGGCGAACCCCCTCCGGCAACGAGGTGACGCTGACGACCGACGGATCGGACGAGGTGGTGCGCATCCGGTGCAAGGACAAGATATTCTTTGAGGGCAAGATGAGCGGTCCCAATGCGACCGTCTACATCACGCCCGGCGAGTCGGATGCCGACCGCATTCATATTCAGAAGGGCGCGGGACCGCCGCGCATAGATATCGAGTGCAGCGGCGATATCACCGTCAAGGCGGGCATGAAGCTGCATCTGGAAGGGCAGATGGTGCAGGTGAAGGCGTCCGGCGGCAACGTGAACATTGACGGCGCGCCCAATGTCATGATCAACTGCGTGCCGATGCCGGCAATGCCCCTGCAGGTGCAGAAGTACGAAGAGAAGAAGATGAGCACCAAGCCGAAGAAGCAGCGCTCGCTTCCGACGCCCGCCGAGACGACGGCGAAGGCGCAGTCCGGGCAGGATCAGGAGTCGCAGAAGAAGAGGACCTGGATCGAGATTACGCTCAAAGACGATCAGGGCAATCCGATGCCGGGAGAGCGTTATCGGATCAAGCTGCCCGACGGAACCATTCAGGAGGGGCGGCTGGATGCCGACGGACGCGCCCGCGTGGACGACATCGAACCCGGAACCGCGCAGGTCTGCTTCCCGGAGATTGACGCCAATGAGTGGCGTCCGGCATAATCAGCGCGGAGGCATCTGGGTGCGCCTTCAATGGCGCAGGACAGGCAGACACCCGGGAGGCGCGAGCTTTCGCGCCTCTGTTTCTTGTGAGTCGCTTCCGAATTCTGGAAGCGGCGGGGGAAGACGATGCGGCTATCGGCAGAAGAGTTCTGGCGTCTGTATGAGGCAAACGCCTTCGCAGCGCTGCGGCGCACCGAGCGGGGCGACTATACAGGAGTGTTGAAACCGGGCTGGGGCAGCGAAGCCGACGCCCGGGTGGAGGCGTCGCGCGAAACGCTTCTCGACTACGCCTATACGGACGATCCTCTGTTTGCGGGCTGGGAGGAGACGCCCGGCGCCTGCATGATCAGTCTGCTTCGCTCCCGGTCTTTCCTGACCGAGAACCCTCTCAACCGCGCCGCGCTCACCATGCTGGAGATGGCGTTCAACGCCCGTCTGACCTCGATTCCGCTGGAGAGCTACGCCGCGCAGCGCATGCGGATGCTGGAGCGATGCGAGAAGCGACCGCTGCTCCTCTACGCGCTCTGCCGCGTGATTGAGGAGGAGAAGCCGACGGAGGAGGATCGGCTTCTCTACGCGCAGACCCGCGACCGGCTCGACCTGCGGTGTGAACGGACAACCTGTATCCGCGTGCTGGGGATGCTGGGACAGGAGGAGGCGGCTCCCACCCTCTACGATGTGCTGGTGAACGAGCATGAGGACGCCGAAACGCTCTATGTGGCTGCCTGCGCGCTGGCAAACCTTAACCGCAAACGCGAGGCGGGATTTCTGATCGGGATGCTGAGCTGGGACGTGGCTGCGCGCTGTCGAGAGGGGCTGCATCGCGCCCTGCAGGTGCTCTGCTCCGGCGAGACGCTGCTGCTGGGCGAAACAACGGGCGATCTGGCGGCAGCCTGGGAGGCGGCGCTGGAGGAGCTGCCGAAGGATCGCGCCTCCTGGCTGCGGCACGATGCGCGGAGCGTTTTCTGGGAGAAGCGGCTCTTCTGCGCGCGACATGCGCCGGAGTCGGGCGCGCTGCGGGAGGCGCTGCCTGCGCTCGCGGAGGATGAGGTGCCCCTCGTGCGTGAGGCGGCGCGGGCGCGTCTGCGCGCACGGGAGACGCAGGAGGAGTAGGACGATGTCAAGAACGCATCGAGTCGCGCAGGGGGAGTACCTGCAGAAGATCGCTCTACAGTACGGCTTCACCGACTATAACACCATCTGGAACCATCCCGCCAACCGGCAGTTGAGGGAGAGGCGCAGAAATCCCAATATTCTGGCGCCGGGCGATCTGATCGTCATTCCCGACATCCAGCAGAAAGAGGCTGGGCGCGCGACGGGCGCCACACATAACTTTCAGGCTCCGTCGGGGCGCGTGAAGATCAAGATCGTTCTGATTGACGTGAACCGCCGTCCCGTTCCGAATGCGGAGTGCGTGCTGGAACTGGGCGGGCGGTCGCAGGGGAATCAGGTATTCCGGCTGACCAGCGGGGGCGACGGCGCGATCGAGCAGGAGATCGCCATTCGCGGACCGCATGAGGGTACGCTGCTGGTCCGAGACCCGAACCTGCCCTATCAGACGGAGATGGGTATTCGGATCGGTCATCTCGATCCGGCGGATACCCGCTCCGGGCAGGCGGCGCGGCTCAATAATCTGGGCTATAACGCTGGCAGCCTCAGTTCGGAGGATGAGATGCGTTTCCGGTCTGCCGTAGAAGAGTTTCAGTGCGACAATAACCTGACGGTGAACGGAATCTGCAACGCCGACACACAGCGCAAGCTGATCGAAAAGCACGGCTGCTGATCGTGTAGAGGAGGGGTTTCCCATGTCTGAACCGACCTCTTTCCAGGTGACGGAAGGCGGCGCAGCGGTTACACACCCGATCCTGCCGGGCGATGATGCGCTGGTCGCGCCGCAGTACAACAACGATCACAATACGGTGCGCGCCGCACTGATCCCGCTTGCCTGCTGGCGGGTGGAAGACATTCGTTTTGACTTCGACTCGTCGTTCCTGCTGCCGGAGGTGAGGGAGGAGATACCGACCCTGCGCGATCTGCGCGAGCAGCATAAGCTCGGCGACTTCTATCCTCCTCTGGCGATGTTCGGTCATGCCGATCCGATCGGCGATGATACCTACAATAAGCAGTTGAGCGGGCGCAGGGCGGTATCGGTGTACGGGCTGATGACCCGGCGCGCCGACCTGTGGGAAGACCTCTTCAGTCAGACGGGGAGGGTCGCCTGCGCCTGTTCCGGCGATCGGTGGGGCGTCCGTGCAATCCAGAAGATGCTGGAAGCGTTGAACTATGCTCCCGGCAATACCGAGGGCGCGATGGATCAGGCGACCCGCGACGCCATCCGCCGCTTCCAGACCGATCAGAATCTCTCTCCCGCCACCGGCTATGCCGAACGGCAGAACGCCTCCGACAGGGCGACTCGCGAGAAGCTCTTCCTCGCCTACATGGACTTCCTCTGCACGCCCGAGTTCCGGCTGGAGCGGACTCACTTTCTGGCGCAGGGAGCCGACCCCAACGGCAAGGGCGACTTTCAGGGGTGCGGAGAGTTCAATCCGCTCCTTCTGTTCAGTCAGCAGGAGGAGCAGGAGCTGTCGCAGCCCGCCAATCGCGAGCGGCGCAACCGGGAGAACGCGCCCAATCGCCGAGTGATGGTCTTTCTCTTCCGACCGGGCACACGGGTGGATCCGGGCGTCTGGCCCTGTCCGCTGGCGAAAGAGGGGATCGCGAACTGTCGAAAACGGTTCTGGTCGGACGGTGAGCAGCGACGTTCGCGCCGCGAGGCGACTGCCCGACGCCGATTTGAGGATACACAGGACACCTTCGCCTGCCGCTTCTACCATCGGATCGCGACCGGCTCCCCCTGTGAGGATGTGGGCTGGCTGGGGCTGCATCGTCCTCTGCGCGTCTACCTGAAGTTGGTCTGGAAAGATCCGATGGACCAGGAGCATCCCTTCCCCGCCAACTTCCCTGTGACCGTGCGCTATATCACCGGCGAGACGGAGCAGGTTACCGTTGGTGAGAACGGTCTGCTGGCGTTCAATGCCGTCAAGACCCGGCGGGCGTTCACTCTGGACTTCTCCTCCTCCAGTGAGATCTTTCTCGCCACGCCTCCCGCAAGCTCCAGCAGCTCGTCGGGTTCCGGCGGCTTTGGCTCTGGCAGCGGTTCTGGCGGCGGCAGCTCCGGCTCTGGCAGCGGTTCTGGCGGCGGCAGCTCCGGTTCTGGCGGCGGTTCTGGCGGCGGCAGCTCCGGTTCTGGCGGCGGTTCTGGCGGCGGCAGCTCCGGCAGCGGCGGATCCGGCAGCGGATCCGGAGGCGGAGGAGGAGGCGCGGCGGCGGAGTTGTTTCTCTATGCGCCCGAGGTAAAGCGCAGAATAGATGAGGGGTATCGGGTCTGGAGCCTGCCTCGGCAGTGGTCGCTGGCGGTCTCCGACTGGGCGGTTTCCGGCGCGTCCAACTTTCAGAACAGCTACTTCGTGAACCTCGATCAGCCGGGAACCTCTATCGGCACGCCCGCTGCGCCCGCTCAGCTCACCCTCAACCCGCACTGGCACTACATGAAGTTCCTCTACTTCGACCGCAAGCTCAAACAGAAATTGAGCGTGCCTCCGGTGATGGTCGAAGGATTTCGCAGTCTTGCGGCGTCCGGCGGCGCGCCGGACACGCGCAGCAACTGGACGACCGACCCCGAAGCCTGTCAATGTCTGCCGTGGGTGATCCAGTGGCGCGCGCCGGCGGCGTCCGGCTCCGGCAGCCCGTCGGGGGCTGGCGGCTCATCCGGCGGGGGCGGCTCATCCGGCTCGGGCGGCGCGGCTCCCCCGGCGCGTCCAGCGACCCCTGACGATCCGCGTCCCAACAATCAGGTGTTGATTCGTCTGCGGTGCGTTTCGCAGACCTTCATCGAGGCGCAGAGAGATAACTCCCGTCGGCTGGTTACGGTCGTGCAGGCTCCCTCCGGCGGCGGAACCGCGCCCGATCCCCGCGTGCGCAGCGTCGAAGACCCCGGCTTGAACAGCGGCGAGGGCGTTACGGTGGATATGTCCGTTCCCTCCGCCGACCGGCTGCGCTACTACGACCTGCCGGATATCTGGAAATCGCGCGGCTACTTTGTGCGGATGTCAAACGGGAGCGGCGGCTTCACGGAGAACGTCTTTGCCGATGTCGCGGCGACGCCGACCTCCAATTCTCAGCCGCATCTCTTCTCGCTGGACGATATGGTGCTGGTGCACCCCAATATGGACCTGTTCACCTGGATGCCGAATACCGACCGCCCGGCGATCTTCAGCCACACCTTCCTGAACGGTCCCAATCCCGGCAATATCGGTCCCTACAAGCCCGACGATCAGGGGGGCAGGCACTTCTCCTACTTCAGTCAACTGGTGAAGCGGCTCGACGCCAACGTGAACTATATCGCCGACTATCCCGACTGGACGCGGCTGGTGATCGTGCGGGGCAACCTGTTCGATGTGTTCGATAAGCGCACCCCGGATCGGGGCGATACCGTCTGCGGCGCGCGCGCGGCGGTGTGCTGGGTCGATTCCGCCGGGATCAGCGCGCCGGGAAGCAACCCGACCCGTCCCGCCGTCTCCCGTCCTAGCCCCTTCTTCAACATTCAGCCCTTCTATGAGCAGCAGCACGATAAGTGGTGGAGCTCCTCCGAGACGGATACGCGGGGCACCGGACGCTTCGATCTGATCTGGCTGCGCTGCTGCGATATAGACTCGGACGGGCAGACCGAGATCGGGGTGGGGCTGTGCTACTTCCGCTTCTTCTTTAACTTCGATCCCACTTTCAAGGCGAGCTTTAACGAGACGGCGGTGCCGCATCATCCCCCCGACCGTGACCAGTGGGTCAACGAGGCGTTGAAGAAGATACCGGGACGCTGGACCGGACCAGACGGAGCCTTCAATCCCGGTCCGGCGTTTGTCGTTGCGCAGGACACAGCGGCGCATAAGTTAAAGTCGCGCGTCGTCTGGTTCGCTCAGAACCTGCCCCGCAACATCTCGCACTATGAGATCGGGGTCTTCGAGGCGACGCCCCCGGAGACCTGGGTGCGCGGCTATATGGGGTCGGACAGAGGCATCGGCGCGCTGGATAAGACCGACAACGGACCCAACGCCAGCGGCTGGTTCGTCTCCGCGCATGAGACCGGACACGGCGGAAGCCTGGGAGATGAGTATGTGGAGAAGACCGCCTCCACAGACGGCGCCGGAGGCAGCCTGCCCGCGCCCCGCATGCCCGGCTTCGACTCCTTCTCTCCCGGCTCTCCGTATATGTTTGACGATCGGGCGATGATGAACGGCAACCTCGATCAGCGCGCGCGAAACTTCTGGCATGTCGCCGAGTGGATGCGCTCTATCGCCGGATTTCCGTTTGAGGTGGAGCACAACTCCCGGAGATACCGGATCGCGGCGCACCCGCAGGCTCCGGCAAAGACCCATGTGAACTTTCCGCTGAGATCACGGCGCAATGTCGAGATCGGCGATCACGGCAGGTTCGACCTCTTCTTCTATCCGCTGGGACTGGAGGCTTACAGCGCCTCCATCCTGCCCAACCGCACGCCTTCCGGATCCGCCGCGCCCTTTGACGGCTTGCTGGTGGTGGTGGTGAAGATGAAGTTCGATTTCCACATAGACAACGCGACCACTATCCACACCACCCTGCAGCGATGGAATGCGCGCATTCGGGACGAACTCAACTACAGGTTCTGTTATCGGGGAACCTTCGGAGGGGTCGCCTACAATCGCGTGCTGCTGCTGTTCAGTCCGCGCTACTGGTCGAATCACTACTCCAACGCAGACCCCCGAGATACAGATCAGCATATCAGGGTCTCCACTAAAGCCAGCGGTCCGCCGGAGTGGGATTCGGGGCTGTTTGCTTCGAAGTTTCGTCTGCACTTTCCGCTGGATCAGCCGGCGAGCGTCTTTGCGCGCTTCTTCCGGCAGATGGCGGGAGTCAGCAGCGCAACGTTCGATGTCAACAGCTTTCTGCCCATTGCCCGCCTGATCTTTTCCGATGGCGCGACACAGACGCTGTAGGACGGGCGTCAGCCCTGTGTTCGGGATCGCCGCGGTCTGGCTGGCGATCCTGACGCCCGGCTGCCAGCTGTTGTCGGAGGGAGCGCATAACGGAACTCGCAGACCCTCTCCGCGCCGGACGGAGAGCCGCTCAGGAGAGCGTACCATGAACTCAATCTTTTTTCGTTTGCCGGATAACAGCCCGATAGAGATCGGGGCGACGCCCGCCCCGATACGCGACGAGGCGGGCGCGCCCTTTGCCGACGCGAAGCCGCAGCCGGGAGACGCCTGCCTGCGACCCTATGCGAACGCCCGCCTGAACTCGCGGCTGGCGGGATCGCTGCCTGCCGGCGACTGGCGGGTGCGCTGGCAGAGCGAGCTTCCCCCCGACTTCGCGCCGGAGTTTCTAATGCAGTCTGGCAGCCGGATCCTGGCGCAGGGCGCGGAGATCTGGCTGCTGCTCGATCTGGAGGGAAAGGCGATCCGGCAGGGCGGGCGCGCGCCCGGCGATCTGCTGCTCGATCCCGAGAACGGACTCTTCTACCATGTGAAGCACTCCGGCTATGTGCAGGCGCGGCGGCTGGCGGACGGAGAGGAGGCGTTTTCGTTCCTGCCGCTCTACGGCGAGGGGTATCGGCGCTCCGCGCTGGCGCGGCGCGGCTCGCAGATGCTGCTGCACTCTTTTGAACTGCCGGAGACGGAGCCGGAGCGGGTGCGCGTTCCCGACCTGACCATCCTGGAGCTGAAAGACCTGGGCGATCCGATCCAGAGAGACGAGCAGGGGTATCTGACATCGGATGCGGACCGGACGAACCTGTCGAGCCGAACGATCCCGATGCTGGTCGCGCTGAACGGCGACGCGCCCGTGATCGCGGCGCCGGGTCATCTCTTCCTGGCGGATCGAGACCTGACCATCCGCGCCGACCTGACCGGCGACTTTACGCCCGTGGCGATGAGCCTGGACGAGGCGGGACGGATCTACCTGATTGTCCGGACACAGGGGCGCGCCGCGCTCTGGGTGGTAACACAGAACGGGGAGCGTCAGACCGCTTTTCTCCTTCCCGAAGGCGCGACCGTTCGGGAACAGCCCCCGATTATCGGCTGGGATCATACGGTCTATCTGGTGATCGGGGATACGGTGGCGGCGGTCGCGCCGGACGGCATGAAACGATGGGAGCACGCCCTGCCGGGGCGTTTCGCGGGGGCTTCGGTTACCGCCGACGGGCAGCTTCTGATCGGCACCGGTGACGATCTCCTTGTGCTGGATGGGCAGGGAAATCGGCGCGTGCTGCATAACTTTGCAGGGGAACACCTTGCGACGCCGCCCCTCCTGACAACGACGGGCGAGCTGCTGATCGCCTCGCATCGGCGGCTGTTCTGTCTGACGCGCCAGCCGTAACGCGGGGAGGAGCAGGGTTAGAAAGCGACAGGCATGGCTCACAGTATCGAAGAACTGCCGGAGGAGGTCCGGCCCATCATTCAGTATATGCCGCGCGAGATGCAGCAGCAGGTCATCACCGACTATGAGACGCACTACGCGCCGTTTCTGGCGATGCTTGCCGGCTGGAAAGGGGCGGTGCAGAGCCACTTCGCGCAGGGACAGGACTCCGCCGTTGCACGCCTGGAAGAGGAGCTTTTCCCGCTGGGCGACTGGCGTTTCCCGCCGCAGGGGCTGGCGGTTCCCTCCCGCGCGGCAGAGCGCACCATCGAGGTCGCCTTTGGCGCGGAGATGACCGACCCGGCGCGCCGCCCCTGGATCACTACCGGGGAGGGGTGGATGCACCCGACCGCGCTGCGCGACGCCTCCTTCCAGTGGGTGGATCGGAATGCGGTGCTGGCGGTGGACGGGGACTTCGTCGGAAACGGGCGTCTCGAGCCGCTCCTGGAGCGCGGGCAGCTCGCCTTTGTCGCCGCCAGCGAGGATGTCCTGAGCGCGATGGAGCAGGGCGAGTGGTGGGCGAAGCTGCCCGGACAGGAGTATCGTCCGGCACGCCTTGAACGCTACGACGGCTACATGGCGTTTGAGCGCGAGATGCAGACCGCCCGCATGGATCAGCGGCAGTTCGATCTGTGGCTGCCGCCGTTTCACCCCTATTCGCGGAAGATCGTCTGTCTGCGCCTGGCTGCCGACGCGGAGGCGGGGTCTCAGCGCGCGGACGCGCCCGACATGAGCTGGATGCCCGATCTCTACAACGGTTTCCGCTTCATCGGCATCCTGCGAAATCCCGATCGGCGCGCGGTCGCCTTTCTGCGCAGTCTGGACAGCCGCGCGCGCACTCCGCTGGTGCAGCTGAACCCCGTCCCGGTCATTCAGTCTGCCATGCAGGACAACGCCTTCTTTCCGCGCTTTCCGCGCACCGAAAGCAACGAGATCAACCTGCGGATGGCGGGGGTCTTCGATCTGTTCGGAGCGGTCGTCTACACCGACGGCGCGCCGATCCCCGCCTATATGCTGCGCGTGCCGAGCAACGACCCGCAGGCGAAGGTGGACGATGTGGAGGTGCGCTTCGCGCACGTCGAGCCGAATGTGGCGATGGTCAAGCTCTACTACGGCTCGGTGGGGCAGGAGCGTCCCGACGGCAGCGATACGCCCTCCTCGCTGGAGATGACCCCGGTCCGGTTTGAGGTTCCCTACCGCGTGATCGGCGGGGCGACGGTGCGCGCGCCACGGGCGCGGGTTCCGTCGGCGGGAGAGTCCTCGCGCACCGAGTGGATGCGAAAAGCCTGGTACTACAGCGTACTGCGCCCCCCGCTTCTGACGCAGGGCGACATTCTGGAGATCATTCAGCACTACACGCAGGGCGGACTGTCGAACCTGATCAACTTCCGCTACTCCACCCGCGAGATCATTCACCAGCCGGATGAGGGCGGCACGCACTGGCGTTCCTACCTCTGGCCCTCCATCATCGCCAGAGAGTCCCATTTCGACCCGCGTTACGAGGGCATTCCGACCGCCAACTACATCCCGCTGATCCAGAGCCTGCGCCTCTCCTTCGGGCGCGGTCCGGCGGCGGGCGTCGTCCCGGACTTTCTGCTGACGGACGTCGCCAACTATCTGGCTTCGATCCTCTCGCAGTATTTCGTCTTCTCCTGCTTCCGCGTGGAGGGCAGACTCGTATAGAAATCACAGAGCCGGTCCGAACCGTTCGCCGTTGATCTCTCGTAGAAAAGGCGTCTCATGGCAGACAGAGTCATCTTCCCGCACCTGCACGGACAGAACTATCCCAGCTATGTGCTGCAGGTCTTCATGAAGCTGTGTAATCTCGGCGTCCCGCAGGAGAATATCCGTTTCCTGCCGGATGTCTGTCACTTCGCGGAGCCGGAGGTCTTTGTTGAGCCGGTGCACGAAGACCCGGAACCCGATTCGGACCGTATGTCGCTGCGTCATCCGCAGGGACCGATGTACGACAGCCGCACGCGCAGCATCGTCGTGCAGGAGGTGAACCCGGAGGCGGTCGTTCCGCGCCTGAAGGTCAATATCCGCTCGGACCGGCATTTTCAGTACATCTATAACGATCTGGGCGATGAGGTCGGGATTCGGGATGAGCAGCGGGGACGGCTGGAGCACTTCATGGCTCCCCTGCTGGCGGGGCTGCCCCTGTTGGAGGAGGAGGAGAGGGAGCAGGCGGCGGCGGACTGGCTCCCGGAGGAGCGTCCTCTGGCGCGTATCGCCCGGCAGGTCTGCGCCCGCTATCCGGAGTTGATGAAGGGGCTGGACCCCGAAGTCGCCGACGCGCTGCAGCGCATGTCCGACAGCCTGTGGAAGGCGTTTTCTGAGAAGGAGCCTGCCCGCCGCGCGCCCTTTGTGCAGGCGACGCTGCAGGCGCTCGCCCGTCAACCGGATATCGTTCCCGTCCGGGACGCTTTTCAGCTTATGACGGAGAAGCTTCCCCGCCAGGAGATCGAGGGGCTTGCGGATGACCGGATTCGCGGCGCAATCGAGGAGTTGCAGCGCATGGGCGGCGCGCTGTTCATTCCCGATCCGGCGGTTCGGGCGCAGGAGCTGGGTTTTCTGATCGCCTCCTATGACGAGGAGAAGTGCGATATTCTGTGCACGCTGATCCGGGAATTTCAGAAAAGGCTGTCGTATGAAAATGAGATAGAGCGCGCCCGCATCGTCCGGGAACTGATCGAGATCATGACCACCGAGTCGTTCGTCTCCGTTGCGGTATCAGACTATCTCTGGGGGGTCGGCTGGATACACGGACGGATCTCGGAGTTTCGCACCAATCCGGGGCGAACGGAGCGCGACGGCTACGTGCTGTCTCAGACCGGCGGGCTGGATCATCGCACCATGCTGGCTTCGATCATGGCGCGATGGGCGGAGGAGGGGACGTTTCTGGGAGTCGGCAGTCCCCCGGCGCAGGCGGAGTATGAGGAGGCGGGAGGACGCAGCCGCCTGGATATCGGGGTGTTGAGTGAAGCGGAGAAGCGGGAACTCTGGTCGCTGGCAGCCTGGCGGCGGGATACGCCCGACCCGATCCTGCTGCTGGAGACGGCAGCGCGCCGTCTGGTTCACCCGGAGGTGAAGGTGGAGCTGACGCGGTGGGTCTGCGCTCCCAGCCGCTTTGAGACGCTGTTTGTGCAGCCCGGAGTCACTGCGGCGCTCGGGGCGCAGGGATGGCTGCACTATCCGGGGGTCGTGATTTTCGTGCCGCTCTCGGAAGACGAGGATGAGGCGGCGGCGCGGGCGAAGGCGAAGCTGGAGATCGTCATCCGCCTGTTTCTGCCGGTCTGCTTCCGCGCCGAAGTCGTCTGGCAGGAGGCGGTGGCGCGGTTGGATCGCCCGTCCTACCTGCGGCATGACTTTCAACAGGGGATCCGGCTGGTGGATCCCTGGGCGGCAATGAATGAAGATGGCGTGGAGGAAGCCAATGATCCGGTTACACTCTAGACGCGGTTCCACTCGAAACGGCGTCCGCGTCGGGCGGCTTGCGGCTCTGGCGGGGGTGATGCTCCTGTCGGTCTGGTCGTCCGCAGCCGGCGCGCAGGGGCGCGTGCTGGAGCAAAGGAGGATCATCCTGGACGATCAGCCGGCAGCGATCAAGCCGCTGGTGCTGCACCTGAACGACTATATGGTTCCGCTCGGACAGGCGGTGCGCGTCCTGACGGGGGGAAAGGCGCAGCCCGACCGGGATACCGCGAAACTCTACACCATCCGCTACGAAGGAAAACCGGTGATCCAGCTTCCTATTGATCCATCGGCGGGGAGCCTTCCGATCGTCAACGGGCGTCAGGCGGCGGGATACGCCTATTCGCGCCCGCAGTGGCTGGAGCTTCCCGGCGGGCAGCGTCTGCTGATGGTGAACCTGGAGACGATCACCGCGCTGCTCGGGATCACGATGGATGTGGATGACGCGCAGATCTCGCTCTTCACGCCGGAGTACTGGTGTCGGCAGCTGGGGCTGAACCCGCAGGCGACCGAAGGACGCACCTTCAAGAATCTGGGCTTGATCCCGGAGATGGGCATCTCGCCTCCGGCGAAGCGTCTGCTGATCTGGCTGCGTCCTCCCGCCCGGGTCTACGCGCAGATATACAAACTGTCCGGCGGCGCGCCGGAGCCGATGCTGGGCTGGAACGATTTTGTCCAGACGCCGGTTACGCAGCCGCGCGGCGGAGTGGAGAAGGAGCGGGTCTGGGAGAGCGCGCGCGACCGCCCCGTCCGGGTGCAGACCCAGTTCTACGGACTCAACGGGGAGAAGCTCTACGGCTCCTATGTCGCCGTGATGTCCCGCAGAGATACGCAGTACCGGAACCTGATCGAGGCGATCAACAGCGGCGAACTGGCTCCGGACGAGTTTGCGGTTGTCGGGCTGCGTCAGAGCGTGCGCGACAGTCTGGTGCTGTATGAGCCGTATGATGTCAAGCCGGGGGATACCGTCGCCAGCGTCGCGCTGAGGTATCGGATGGCGGAGGGGCTTCTCCGGACGCTCAACGGTCTCTCCCGTACCGACACGCTGCGCGGGGTTCAGATGCTCGTGGTGATGACAGGCTTCGATGAGGCGCGCGTGCGGCAGGCACAGCAGGTGAACTACGAAGTGGTCGGGATGTACGAGGTGCAGCCGGGCGAAAATGTCGAGACGCTGGCGCAGCGCTGCGGCGTTACCGCGCAGGAGTTTCGCAACGCCAACGCGATGGCGATCCCGCTGAATGAGCCGGTGCGTCCCGGCGATCTGGTCTGGCTGATCAAGCCGCTCAATCAGCCGCCTCCGCCGACGGCTCCGCAGCCCAATATCACCGGCACCTACGGCATCTCCACCACCAACCGCACGGTGACGCTCCGCCAGAACACCAGCAGTCCGAACGCACCGGCGATGACGCAGGTGCGTTCCGGAGAGCGCGTGGTGGTGCTCGGTCAGACGCGAAACCGCCAGTACGCGATGGTCGGAACGCCCAGCGGCGTAACCGGCTATGTGCCGTCCAATACGATCAGCCGTCCGACCCTGGTCAATATCCCCACAACGGGGCAGGGCATGCACCCGACGGTGGTGGAGGCGTTGAAGTGGGAGAGGGTGGTCTCCTATGTCTGGGGCGGCAATCGTCTGGAGCCGGGCGGGGGCGTGGACTGCTCCCACTTTGTGGCGAACGTCTTTGCGCGCGTGCGCGAGCCGGTTCCCAGTCCTCCGGTGCGCAATATGCAGAATTTCGGCAATATCGTCCATATTAAACAGGGAACCTATGAGCGTTTCGGACGCCAGTTTGAAAGCCCGCAGACGGTCGCCTACCTCCCGCTGCAGTCGGGGGATCGCGTCATCTTTCAGTCCAAATCCAGCTACCATACCGGCATCTATATCGGCAACTTCCGGGGGATGCAGCACGCGCTTGTCCACTGTAACAGCACGCACAACACCGTCACCGTAGACCCGATGCTGGGACGCTATCTGGGCGGAATCTACCGCTACACCGTGCGGGGCGCCAATCGCGCGGCGGATGCGATGGACGATCTGCAGTGGCTTGCCGGCAAGGTGGACGCGGAGATGCTTGCGCGCGGCGAGCTGATCCCCATTCTGGCTCTGGAGCCGCAGGATCCGAAAGCCAGAAAGACAAGGTAAACGACTATGCGCGGACTCTGCTACCGGGCGGTTTTCACCGCAATGATCTGCATAATGCTGCCTGCGCTGTCCGCCTCCGGGCAGAACGGCTACGGACTGCTGGTTGCGGTAGATCAGTACTCCTTCATCACAGCGGAGCGGGATCGTCTGCGGGGAGCCTCCACCGATCTGGAGCTGACCCGGCGAATGCTCGGCGTCTTTGGCTTCAAGAACCTGATCGCGCTGCGCAACTCGCAGGCGCGCAGCGCCGACATCCTGCGGGAGATGGGGCGGATCGAGACGAAGGCGCAGCGGGGCGATCAGGCGGTCTTCTACTTCAGCGGGCGCGGGTCGGTGGCTCCCGATCCCCGCAATAACAACGATCCGCGAAACATGGAGCCGACGCTGGTCCCCTTTGACGGGGTGAGAGAGACGCCGCGCAACGACATGCGCATCCGCCGCGTGGAGGAGTGGGCGACCCGGCTAGAGCGCAAGGGCGTAACGGTCACGGTGATCCTGGACACCTGCTTTGTCGGCGACGCCCGCAAGTCCGGCGAGTTTCGCCCCTGGCGGGACGTGCCCCGCTCGGTCGTCCGGCAGGGCGTGCCGCGCGAGCAGATATACCGCGGACCGGGACTGTGCCTGACAGCGACGACGGCGCGCGGACGCAGTTATGAGTGGGAACTCACCTTCGGGCGATGGTCCGGAGCCTTCACCTACGAACTGATCTGCGCGGCGGGAAAGCGGTTTCCGGAGCGTCCGACCTGGGGCGAGATGGTGGAGGATGTGCGGCGCTTCTTCCTCTCCAAGGCGCGCGACTACATGCCCGGACAGATCCCCTCTCCGGCGCGTGCCGATCTGGCTTACGATCTGCGCGACCGCGCCATCTTTACGCCGGAACACGCGCCCGCGGAGCCGACGACCGCGCCGACCCCGCAGCAGCAGCAGGAGTTCAAGCAGGTGCTTGACGAGCGCAAAGAGATGGATCGCAACCTGCGGGTCTCGCTGGATGTGCTGGATGTGAGCGATCAGGAGCGCAAGCGGATCCTGGATGAACTCTATATGCCGCTGAAAACCTACCTCGCGGATAACCTGCAGGGGGTGATGCTGGTGGCTCCGGGAGCCGCCCGTCCCGACCGCGTGATCCAGATCATGGACTACTCGCGCGGACGCCTCTCCGCCAAGCTGAAAGGGACGGAGGTGGAGGACGTTCGGCTGAAGACGGCGTCGGGCAGAGACATCGCGGAGGTCATGCAGGGCGGACTCGCGGACTATATTCAACGGCAGGCGTATGTGCTCAAGCTCTACCGCATGGCGGAGACCGGACAGAACCTGCCGGGCGAGTGGAGCGTCCGCACCGATAGAGCCGAGTACGCCGCCGACGTCAACAATCCGCGCCAGAGCGACTCGCTGGTGATCCAGATCGAATCGGTGGTCGAGGGAGACCTCTACATTCTCAACCAGGACCCCAACGGGCTGGTGCATCTGCTCTGGCCCGCGCCGGCTGCGCCGAATAACCGGGTGAAGATCGGCGCGACGCGCTGGCCCGAGAGCAGCGGCATCCGAATCCGGGTGCTGCCGCCAAAAGGACAGACCATCAATCGCGCGCTGCTGGTCGTATCCTCCGCGCCGCTGCCGTCGCTGGAGCCGCCCGCCGGCACAGAGTGGCAGGACGACGATCCCGCCTACTCGAAGGCGGAACTGGCGCACCTGCGCGCGCTGCTGGAGGCGATCCAGAACGGACAGGCGCGCTGGGCGATCCGTACCTTCACCTATGACACGGTGGAACGCTGAGCGTTCCGGGAGCAGGCATGAACCCTCTCTTCTATAAGCCGCGCGACGCCCGGGCGGCGGACTTCATCCCTTTCTGCTGGAACGGGGAGCGCCGATGGATCTATCTGCATATCTGTGCAGAGGCTTGACCGCGCCGCAGACCCCGCATTCTTGACAGTATGCGGGCGCAGTGGTATACTTGCCGCAGGTAGAGGGGCGTAGGCTGCTATGCCCTTCTTGTTTTATGTCCGGAGCGATCCCGAAGAGGCGAATTTCGTTCCGGCTCTTCTGCAGAGGCGCGTAACTGCCAACAATCAGGAGTGTCTTCGCAAAACCATGTCCGACACGGATGATGAACTGAGTGAGATCGAGCGGCTGATCCGGCTGGTGGAGACGCATCACCTGACGGAGTTGATCGTAGAGGAGGGCGGAACGCGCATTCGGATACGCGGAGCCGGATATGCGGCGCGTCCGCGTCCCGCAGCGGCGCAGGCTCCGCAGGAGGATGCGCCGTTTGTGGAAGAGGAGGAGGCGTTCTATCTGCCTCCCCCCGCGCCGGAGACAGGCGCGAAGTCCGGCGGCAGCCGCGTCGCGGTCGAAGCGCCGATGATCGGGGTCTTCTACCGATCCCCCGGTCCCGATCAGCCCCCGTTCGTAGAGGTGGGCGATATGGTTGAAGTCGGGCAGCCTATCGGTCTGATCGAGGCGATGAAGGTCTTCTCGGAGATACCCTGCGAACATGCGGGGCGCGTGGCGGAGATCGTCGCCGCCAATGGGAAGCTGGTGCGTACCGGCGAGCCGCTGATCTATCTGGAGGTAGACGACAGAAGATAGCGGCGTCGTCTCTGCGTTGCAAGATATGAAAGACGTGATTCACATCGGGATACTGGGACTGGGAGTGGTCGGCTCCGGAACCGTTGCGCTGCTGCAGCAGAACCGGCAGATCATCGAGCGCAAGGTCGGCGCGCGACTCAATATCCGCCGGATCGCCGTGCGCGACATCCATAAGCGGCGTCCGGTGGAGGTGGATCGCAGCCTCCTGACCAGCAATCCCATCGAGGTGCTGGACGATCCCGAAATAGATATCGTCTGCGAGTTGATCGGCGGGGTCAGCCCGGCGAAGGAGTATGTGCTGCGCGCCCTCCGCAACGGCAAGCATATCGTTACCGCCAACAAGGAGATGATCGCCAAAGAGGGGCACGCGATCATGGAGGAGGCGGGGAGACGGCAGCTCGATTTTCAGTTCGAAGGCTCGGTCGCAGGCGGCATCCCGATCATTCAACCCATGAAGAACGCCCTGTCCGGCAACGCCATTCAGGAGATCATGGGCATTGTGAACGGGACGACCAACTATATTCTGACCCGCATGACCCTGGAGAACGCCGACTTTGCCGCCGTGCTCCGGGAGGCGCAGGCGCTCGGGTATGCGGAAGCCGATCCCTCCAGCGATATAGAGGGGTTCGACGCGCAGTATAAGCTGGCGATCCTCAGCTCTATCGCCTTTACCTGCCGCGTCTCGCTGCAGAAGGTCTATGTGGAGGGGATCACCCATATCACCCGCCGCGATATCGAGTGCGCGCGGGAACTAGGCTATGTCATCAAGCTGCTGGCGATCGGCTCACGGGTCGGCAGCGACGCCATTCAGGCGCGCGTCCACCCGGCGCTGCTGCCGGTCAACCACCCGCTGGCTTCCACCAACGATGTCTACAACGCGATCTATCTGCGTGGAGATTCGGTCGGCGACGTGATGTTCTACGGGCGGGGCGCGGGGATGATGCCGACCGGCAGCGCGGTGGTCGGCGATATCATTGATGTCTGCCGCAACCTCCTGCGCGGCGCAACCGGACGCACGCCCTGCACCTGCTTCGATCAGCGGGAGATGCTCCCGATGGATACGGTCGAGACCAAGTACTACCTGCGTATGCTGGTGCTGGATAAGCCGGGCGTGCTGGCTGCCATCGCCGGAGTGCTGGGCGAAAACGAGGTCTCCATCGAATCGGTGGTGCAGAAAGCGACAGCGCATCAGCAGGCGGAGATCATCTGGGTAACCCACAGGGTCCGCGAGTCGAATATGCGCGCCGCCCTGAAGCAGATTGACGCCCTGCCGGTCGTCGCCTCCATAGAGAACTGGCTCCGCGTCGAAGAGTAGCCCCTACGCCTGCGTCTTCACGCTCTCAAACGCCACATCCCCCCGCCGCGCGCGCTGCATCCGCCACCGCATCACCAGCAGACAGATCGGGAGCAGCAGCAGCGCGTAGAGCGCCTCCCAGAAGACCCAGCCTGCCGGACCCGACAGCAGGGGCAGCAACGCGGGAACCGGGAGATGGAAGAAGGTGATGAAGATCGCCGCCACGTAGCCTATGCTCAGAAGCACCGCAAGACCGACCCCGTCCGCCTCTTTGCGCAGGAGCGTCGCGCAGGTCAGCCCGATCAGTCCGCTCATCAACAGCAGGATCATCGGCAGGATCAGCAGCAGCAGGTAGCCGGCAAGGACCCGGATCGGCGATCCGCCCCACAGGAACACGCCGGGCAGCAGCAGCAGACTCCAGGCGATCAGAAGGACAAAGGTCAGCAGCGACGGGGCGAGCGTTCCGAACAGTTTCCCGATCAGTATCTCTGCGGTGGTGAGCGGCGAGACCAGCACGAAACCCAGCGTGGACCGGTCTCTCTCCCTGCCGAATGCCGCCCCGCAGACCGACGCCCCGAGAAACGGGCTCACTGCCGCCATCAGCAGCATCGCGCTGGCGATCAGCCCGCCGCAGATCGTGCCGTAGCCGAATACGCTGTCGCCAAAAAACAGCTCTGCCATCCCCTCCAGAAAGAACCGCGACGCATCCGCGTAGTAGAAAGCTGCCCCGGGAAGAAGCGTCAGCATCAGCCCGATCAGCGTCATGTCCACCGGAGTCAGGCGTCCGCGAAAGAGAACGCGCGCCTCCTTGATCAGCACCGGATTGTCGGTGCGCTTCTGAATCCAGGCGATCAGACGCAGCGCCGCAGGATAGTCTCGCTTCTCCTTCTCCGGTTTCGTGATCGGCTCCTCGCCGGAAGCGGATGCGTCCGCCTCCCGGCTGTGCCTGACAGCCGCGCTGCGCGGCAGACGCAGGCGCAGAAGCGCGGACAGGAGCGTCAGCCCCGACGCCCAGAGCAGATAGCTGCTCCAGGAGGGAACGACTGCCTGGATCGAGAGACTCTGCGCCGCCTGCGATGCGATACGCTGGGTGTGGGGAGTCAGGCAGAGGATGCCGGTCAGCGGGCTGAGCGCGGAGAGTCCGGAGAGAGCCGCGTTCAGCGGCGGGTAGGGGCTGAAGAACCCCGCCAGCGGAATGAGCAGCAGCGCGGCGTAGGCTCCCGCTCTATGCGGCGCAAGCGCGCAGGTAAGAACCGCTCCCAGAAGGGTTACCAGGGCGATCTGTCCCCACATCTTCAGCGCGGGAAGCGGGAAGGGGTTTCTCATCCCCAGCAGGCAGGCGATCGTATAGAGGCAGAGGACCGTCAGGAACGGCGACAGGAGGTAGAGCGCGCCGGCGCGCCGTATCGCGGAGGCGTCGGTCGGCGATGTCTCCGCGTTCTGTGAAAGAGCGACCGCCTGCTGAAACAGCGGGCTGTGGAGCGTTCGCAGGCGTCCCCAGGTTGTCAGCCCGATCCACCAGCCTCCCAGCCAGATCAGTCCCATCAGGCTCAGCGTCGGACTCTTTGTCAGCAGGCTGACCATCGCGGCGGTCAGTTCTGAGGCGACAAACGGCTTCCAGAAGAGACCGAGCAGCGTGAATGCCAGGAGCGCGGCGTATGCGGCGCGGGCGCGCCAGTAGATCGGCGTATCCCACAGCGCATAGATCTGCTCATTGTCGCCGATACGCAGGTACATGCTGCTCTCCCACATCCGCAGGGTTCGGGCGAAGAGAAAGAGCGGCAGGATGAGCAGCACGGGAGGCAGCGTGAAGGCGTAGAAGGGAGAGGGGGTATAGAGCCATCGCGCCGCGCAGACCACCCAGGTCAGCGGAAACGGCAGGAGGAACAGCCCCAGGTCTCGCGGCAGCGACTGCCACAGGACGATCAGCAGGTTGATCATGCCGAACCCGCCGAATATCCAGCGCGTGAAGGGGGAGAGGGAGGTCAGAATGATCAGCCAGCTTATGAGGGTGTCCATCGAGCCGCTGCCTCTGCCGCCCTGTTTGCGCTTCTGGATCGCATCCGCCTCCAATCCGCCAAAGACCGGCACAAGCCAGCGGGGTGGAGCGAAGGCGATCATGGCGAACAGGAGGTAGAGCGCGGGGATGTCCAGAGGGCGAACCCCGCCCAGACTGACGGCAAAGGCGTAGAAGGGCAGTCCGGCGGCTGCCATCAGCACTCCCTGCAGGAACGGGTGAACGGAAGCCTGAAGGATGATCTGAAACGGGGGGACCGGCGTCATCAACAGAGCGGGCAGTGTGTTCTGACGGTACTCCTGCAGGAAGAACGAGAGGGTGCGCCGCCGGGAGGCGTGCATCACAAACCAGACGTGGACTGCGGAGACGGATGCCAGCAGCAGCGCGCCGTAGCTGCCGCCCAGCCAGGAGGGTATTCCGTGACGCAGACCGACGCTCTCCAGCCGCCACTTCACCAGCGCCATGGTCAGGATCAGCCCGGTCAGCAGGGTCAACAGCGTGATCAGGGCGAGCAGAAAGGGTTCTCGCCGGCGATGGTCGCGCCGCATCTCCCGCACGGCGATGGGATTGTCCGCCAGGGAGAGCGTATCGGTGAAGGCGCGCTGATAGAGGGAGGGCAGAAGACGACTCAACACGGAAGCAAACAACGGATCAGGAATCCGTTTCAGGGCGCTGATGGATCACGGCGATCTCGCCGCAGTCCGGGAACTTGGGACAGTAGACGCACTCGGTCCAGACCTTGCGGGGCAGCAGCGCTTTGTCCACGCGCTGATAGCCCATCTTCTCAAACAGTTCCGGCACATAGGTCAGGGCAAAGACCCGCTTGATGTCCAGCGCGTCCGCCTCTTCGGTGCAGGCGAGGATGAGCCTGCGCCCGTAGCCCTTACCCTGCGAGGCTTCCGATACCGCCAGCGATTTCAGCTCCGCCAGGTCTTTCCAGCTGACATGCAGCGCGGCGCACCCGACGACCTCTCCCTCCTCTTCGATCACGAAGAAGTCGCGGATGTTCTCGTACAGCTCTCCCAGACTGCGATGAAGCATCAGCCCCTGATCGGCAAAGCCGTTGATCAGTCGCTGCATTGCCAGCGCGTCGCTGGTGCGCGCTTTGCGAAGGAGTCCCTGCGCCTGCCGGTCTGTCTGTGAATGTGTGGTCGTCATATTCCTGATCTCGATAGGTATGAATGCACTATTGTAACAGAATCGCCTCCCTTTTGGCAAACCGGTCAGTCGGTGCGCAGAGGATGGCGTGAGCGAAGCGCGCGGCTCCAGGCGCGGCTGCGCCAGGAGATCGCCCGCTGCGCCGTATCCGAAAGCCCCGCCTTTCGCATCGCCGTCAGGATGCGCTCCCACTCCTTGCCCGCCTGATGATAGGCGAGCCAGTAGGCGATCTCATAGTAGAGAACCGCTTCGGGCACACGCGGGTCCGCCAGCAGTCCATGCAGACGCACCGTCTTTTCGCGCGGAAAGTAGTAGGAGACGCCCTTCTGACGCAGTGTGGCGCGAAGCCAGGCGACGCGAAACGGCGGCGCGGTCAGACCGAAGGCGGCGGAGAGGGGCTGCAGACGCTCCTGCAGCCACGCTTCGGAGCGGAAGCCGGGCGTCGCGAAGTAGGCTTGCCATCTCTCTTCCGCTCTGCGCCTCCGCTCTCCGCTTCGCGCCAGGCGATCCCGGCACTGCTCCGCATAGAAAGCCTGCCATTGCTGACGGCGCCACTGTTCGGCTCTCTCCTCCAGAAAGAGGCAGCCCCGACGCGCCATCTCCTCTTCGATGACGCCTCCGCGATGCGGATGCGCGTGCTGTTTTTTCAGTCCGGAGCCGTACCCGTGCACGTAGTGCGCCAGTTCGTGCGCCAGCGTGGCGTCCACCACATACTCCGGAACGTCGGGATGCGCGAAGAGACCGTTGACCCGGATCAGGCAGACGCCCTGCCGCGCGGAGATCGAGCCGAAGCGGTAGCGGGCGCGCACGCCGAACCGCGCATGTATCGGGTATCCCGTCTCGGCGTCGCGAAAATAGGTCTCCCACAGCGTGCGGAGACGCGCCTGAAGCCAGGCGTCGGTGCGAAAGTCGGTCATGGGGTGGGCGCCGTCGGCAGCGGCAGCGGCTGCGCGTCGTCTGCGGGCTGCGCGCCGTCTCTCCAGAACTGCTCCACGCGGCTCCAGACGCTGGCGCGGGAGGCGGGGGGAAGGTAGCGGATAAACTCTGCGCCGTAGCTGCGCGTGAGCAGGCGGGTGTCGAGGATGCAGACCATGCCCCGATCGGTAGCAGTGCGTATCAGACGCCCGAACCCCTGTTTCAGCCGTATCTGCGCCTGCGGGACGCTGAACTCGTTGAACCAGTCGCCTCCGGCGGCGATGATGGCGTCCACGCGGGCGCGCGTAACCGGAGAGTCGGGGACGGCGAAGGGCAGGCGGTCAATGATCACCACGCTCAGGGCGTCCCCCTGCACATCCACTCCTTCCCAGAAGGTCTGCGTGCCGAACAGGCAGCCGTTGCCGCTCTGGCGGAACGCCTCCAGCAGCCTGCCTGGAGGCTGATCGCCCTGCCGCAAGAGCGGGAACTCCAGCCGCTCTTTCAGGCAGTCGTAGACGTCGTTGAGCATGCGCCGGGAGGTGAACAGCAGGAAGGCGCGTCCCTGCGACAGGCGCACCACCCGCTCGATCTCTTTGGCGACCGCCTGCGTATACTCCGCCACCGCGCCTTTCGGCGGGATCGGCAGCCCGCGAGGGACATAGAGAAGCGCCTGTTTTTTGAAGTCGAAGGGCGAACCGACGATCTTCTCCATCGCCGTCTCCGGCAGGTTCAGCCGGGAGCGCAGATAGGAGAATCCGCCGCTGTTGGCGAGCGTGGCGGAGGTGAGGACAGCAGCCTCTACCTGACTCCAGAGCATCTCATGCAGCAGTTTGCCGACGGAGATGGGGGTGTAGTAGAGTGCGGTGCGCGGTTCGGCGCGGCGAGAGCGGAACGTCTCTCCCTCCCGTTCTCGCGGAGGGATGCGCGCTCCCCAGCGGATATAGTCGGGATCGTTGTGAAAGATGAGGGTCTGCAGCTCCTCCCGCAGACGTCCGCCCATGCGACCCAGTCCCTGCAGGCGGTCTTTCTCGGCTCCTTCGGCGTCTTTCGCCTTCTCCAGAAGCTCCTTTTCCACCTCGCCGAGCGCAACGCATATCTGCGAGGCGACCTCCTGAAACGCTCCCTGCGCCTTCTCATCCAGCACATCGCTCAGAAAGAACTCCTGTCTTCCCTCCTGGAACGGGGAGAAGAGGATCGTGTTCAGGTTATCCAGTGCGTCCAGCCGATCGAAGTTGATGTCCAGGTCGCGCATTCGGCGCAGACGCTCCACATAGCGCGGAATGCGCCGGTTCTCGATCTCCAGCCCGAAGACGCCGGTCGCCACATCCTCCAGATGGTGCGCCTCATCGAAGATCACGTAGTCGTAGGCGGGAAGGATGCCGGACTGTGGATCGGCGGCGCGCAGCGCCAGATCGCTTAAAAACAGCGCATGGTTGACCACGATCAGGTTCGCCTCGGCGGCGCGCCAGCGCATCCGGTAGTAGAAGCATCGCTCATAGTAGCGGCACTCCTGCGCCCGGCAGGTGTCCTGATTGGCTGCCACCTCGTGCCAGTAGGGATAGAGGAACGGCAGGTCCGCCTGATCGCCCGTTTCGGTATGCCGCGACCAGTTTTTCAGTTCGCGAAAGAGCGGGTCGGCGGCGTGGAACAGATCGCCTTCCGCCACATCCAGATCCTGAAGGCACAGGTAGTTGCCGCGCCCTTTCATCAGGATCGGCGTGATCTCGACCTCCGGGAAGAGGGCGGTGATGAGCGGTATATCCTTCTCGACAAGCTGCGTCTGTAGATTGATGGTGTGCGTGGAGACGACCGTCCGCTTGCCTTCCGCGGCGGCGCGGATGGCGGGAATGAGATAGGCGAGGGTCTTGCCGACCCCCGTTCCCGCCTCCACCAGGCAGATACGCCCGGCGGTCAGCGCCTGCTCGATGGCGCGGCAGGCTTCGATCTGTTCGGCGCGATGCTGGTAGTTGGGCAGCGCCTTTGCCAGCCGACCTTTCGGGGCGAGAATTTCTTCGATACCGGGGATTCGTTTTCGACGGGACATGGCGCTCTTTTCCGGCGGGCTGAGATAGATTATACGGCGTTTTCTTCCGCTGTGGCAAGCCTTCTTCGTACTCGATTACTCCCCACAGACGCGAGAACCGGAAAGCGATCCGGCAGGAAGTTTTCCGGGAGGATTACCAGTCTTCTTCCTCACCGGCAGGTGGAATAATAGAGGCAGATTGGAGCGAGTTCCTCCCGTTCCGGTCGTTCTCAGCGTAGGTTGTTACCCTCCTTTTCTCTTGGGCAGGGTCTGCCGGACAGGTTCCGGCAGACCTTTTTTTATCGGGCGCAAGAGGGATTCTCCGGCTCCATACGGAAGTAGAGGGCGCTATGCGAAATCCCCTGGACACCTATCGTCGGCTGCAGCGCGCCTTACGCCGCGAGTTCGACTCCTTTACGAAGGTCTACTGCCCGGTCTGCCCGACCCCCTGCTGCGTGCGTCCGGCGCGTATCGCGCCAACCGACATTCTGCTGGCGGAGGGCGTCGGATGGACGCCGCGCATCCCCGCGCCGGAGGGTGAGGATGCGGTGCAGCGGGCGGCGGAGCAGATGACGGAGGCTGTGTTCGACGGCGTGCCGGAGGAGGAGACACCGGTTCCCTGCGAACATCTGGGAGAGCAGGGATGCACCTTCCCGGCAGACCTGCGTCCCTTCGGCTGCACTACTTATGTCTGCCCCTATATGTACCGGCATCTGGATCGCAACGCGCTGGCGCGTCTGCGCCGGATGATCCGCGAACTGGAGCGCGCGCACGCCGTTCTGATGGAGCACCTGCATCAGCGGCAGCCGGAGCGTCTGCGCATCCTGTCGCGGGATCGCGCCTCCTAGCCCTGCTCCGTCGCGACCGCGCATCGGCTGTCCGCCGCCATCTCCGCGCCCATCAGCAGTATCTTTGCCGAATAGTAGCACCAGACCAGCAGAATAACGATCCCTCCGAGCGAGCCGTAGACGCGGTCATACGCACCGAAGTTGCTCAGGTAGAGGGTGAAGAGCAGTTTGGCGGCTTCCCAGACGATCCCGGCAGCAGCTCCTCCCCGCAGCGCATGGCGGTAGGCTACCGGGCAGGCGGGAATCAGGCGGTAGACCAGCGTGAACATCAGCACGGAGAAGAGCGCGGAGAGGAGATGCCCCGGTATCTGATGCCACGGTCCGATGCTGCCGAAGAGCTGCGGCATCTTCAGGGCGTAGGTTATCAGAACGGAGGTTCCGATGGAGAGAGAGAGCAGCAGCAGGGTCAGCAGGGTCACGGCAACGGCGCGCAGTCGAAGATGCAGCCAGGCGCGCGCGTTCCGAACCTCCCAGATGACGTTGAGGGCGGTCTCAAGGTTGGCGAAGAGTGCGCTGGCGGTGAAGAGCAGTCCGATCAGGCTCAGGATGCCCAGCAAACCGCTCTGGCGTTGAATGGAGAGGATTGCCTCATAGATAAGCCCGCCGCTGACCGGAAAGAAGTCGGAGATCGTGCGGCGGAGCTGCTCGTGCGCGCCGTTGGAGCCGTTCAGGAAGAGAGCCAGCAGCGTCAGACCGAGCGTGAGGAGCGGAACCAGCGAGAGCACCCCGTAGAACGCCAGCGCCGCCGCCATCATCGGACCGTTGTGGCGTTGATAGGCGTCGGCGATACGCTTTCCGTAACGCCAGATGCGCGACATGTGGTCTCTCATGCCTCCGCTTTCGCCCCGCCTCTCCCGTTTTCCTTCTGTCTGTGCGCCTGCGCGTGACGAACATCACAGCCTGCCTGTGAAAGGCTTCACGGGGCGCCCTGCAAAAAACAGGGATAATATACGCGGCATTCAGGGACAGCGCTATCGGCTGCCAGCCCCGGGGTCCGCGCAATATCTCTGTGATGCCGTACCAACCATCCGTTCAGCGCTTTCAACCTATTCGGGCACTGCACTCTCTCCCCTGGGCAGCGCCCGTTTTTTTTGATATTCATAGCGCGTCATCCCGTAACCTGCTCTCCTTAGGAGTCGTCCCTTAGGTAGAGTGAATTCTGTTTCGGAGGAGCAGCGATGCGACGATGGAAGATGGTTTTCGGATGGGCGGCAGTCCTGGCGGCGCTGCCCGTTCTTACCGTGGCGCAGGGGCTTCCGACCGGTCAGGGCGGTCAGGGCAGGCAGCAGGGGCGGGGCGGCAATCTGAACGGACTGGTTCCGCGCGGCATAGAAGCCATTGTCGCCTACCCGGTTGATAACAGCATCATCGTGAAGGCGACCGACCCGGACGCCAGCGACACTCCGTTTCTGATAGTGCGCGCTCAGCTCCTGGAGTTGACGCGCGCCGGCTCCCATCAGGTCGTGCGCCAGTTCCGCGCCTTCGACTCTGCGCCCGTCACGCTGGCTTCCGGTCAGACCGGCATGGTGACGATCCGAACCGCCGCCCGTACTCTCTACTACCCGCTGCAGGTGAAGCTGGAGAAGGACGGCTCTCTCTCGATGACCGTCTATCAGGCTGCTACCGATAATGGCGGCGCGAAGCCGGCGTCCTCCTCCGCCGGCGGCGGTCTGCGCGTGCTCTATCGTCTGGATAAGAGAGAGAACGTTCGTCCGGGAGAGAGCATTGTGGTCAGCGGAATGATCGCCCCGCAGAACGACGGCGGGCAGCGGGAGACCTATCTGCAGTTCTCCTTTGAGCTTGCCGAAAAGAGCGAGGCGAAGAGGACGCAAACCGATCCGCCTGCCGCGCCGGCGTCGGAGCGGCTTCCGGCAGCCCGACGGCAGCGATAACTCCCGGAGAGCCGATGGACAGAACGCCCCTTTTCTGAGTAGAATAGATCCCGGTTGACAGCCGAGAAAACCATCCGGTTTTGCCGGAGAGCGTTTCAGCCTCTGCAGCGCCTGCGATAGACCCTCTTTCTGAAGACGATTTGGGAAGAGGCTGTCTTTCGCAGGCGCTCTGTTTTGTGTGAGGCAAACGCGCGCACAAGGATTCTCTCTGCCGGGCATGGTACATAGCATCAATGCACCATATGCCGCTGACAGGTTGAGGGCGAGGTGCGCGTCTCTGGAACGGTAGAACCCGCCATGCCGTCATTGCGAGGGAGGCGCAGCCGACCCCCTCCCTGTCATTGCGAGGGAGGCGCAGCCGACCCCCTCCCTGTCATTGCGAGGGAGGCGCAGCCGACCGAAGCAATCTTCTCTCTGTCTGTAAGAGCGACGCTCGATAACCGGCGGATGAGCGGACCGAAACGCATACCATACAGGAGACTTCAGTCATGACACAGACGACATCGGATGATAGACTCCAGGTGGCGGTAATCACCGGAGGACATCCCTTCGACGTGCCCAGCTTCCATCGTCTTTTTCGCGCCATGCCCGGAATAGACGCCTATGTGCAGGACTTTGAGAACTTTGTCCACGACTGGGGGAAAGTCCGCAGGTCCTATGATGCGCTGGTCTTCTATCACTTCCATCAAGCGACCCCGGAAGGCGCGTTTGCCGACGCCATCGCTGAGATCGGTGAGACGCCGCAGGGGGTCGTTGTGCTGCACCATGCCATCCTGGCGTGGCTTCAGTGGAGTCTCTGGGCGCAGATATGCGGCGCTCCCGACCGGACGTTCGGCTACTACCCCGAACAGGAGATCCGGGTAGATGTCGCCAACCCGAACCATCCGATCACGCGGGGGATCTCCTCCTGGACGATGACCGACGAGACCTACACCATGCCCGACGCGGGACCGGACTGCGACGTGCTGCTGACCACCGATCACCCGAAGAGCATGAAGACCCTCGCCTGGACCCGTCAGCATCGCAACGCCCGCGTCTTCTGCTTCCAGTCCGGACACGACGATCTGACCTGGAGATGCCCGGAGTTTCGCGAGACGCTCGCGCGCGGCATTCGATGGTGCGCCGGAAAGCTCTGAAAGCAGACAGGAGGGGAGAGGCATGAGCGCGTTTCATGGACCTCTGCGGGTCAGTCCGGTCAATCCGCGCTACTTTGCCGATGATCGGGGCGAGGCGATCTATCTGACGGGATCGCACACCTGGGCGGTGATGCAGGATATGTGGCTGGAGGGGACGCCCCGCCGCAATATGGACTATGCCGGCTTCCTGCAGATGCTGGAGGACTGCGGGCATAATTTCCTGCGTTTCTGGCAGTGGATGCATACGAAGAACGGGAGCTGGTCGGAGATGCCGACCTGTTTTGACCCGCAGCCCTTTGCCCGAACCGGTCCCGGCGCCGCCAACGACGGGCTGCCTAAGTTCGACCTCTCGGTCTGGAACGAAGCCTATTTCGTCCGTCTGCGCGAACGGGTGGAGCAGGCGGGCGCGCGCGGAATATACGTCGGCGTCATGCTGTTTGAGGCGTGGACGATCCGATGGTCCACCCCGACCGCCGATGCGTGGCTTCATCACCCCATGAACCCCGCCAACAACGTCAACGGGATCACGGACAACCCGCTGGACGAGCAAGGGCTTGCCTACAACCTCTTCTCGCTGCGCTGTCCGCAGCTTCTGGAGTGGCAGAAGGCGTATGTGCGGAAAGTCGTGGACACGCTCAACGACCTCGACCATGTGCTGTGGGAGATCTGCAACGAGATGCCGCACACACGCGAGGCGCTGGAGTGGTCGGAGCATCTGTGCCGGTATATCCACGAGTACGAGCGGGGCAAGCCGAAGCGGCATCCGGTCGGCATCACGGCGGAGGGGGGCGACCAGGACAACGCGGAGCTTTTCGCCACCTCCGCCGACTGGATCTCGCCGTCGCCGGGTCGGCTGTTTGAGTACCGCTACACTCCGCCGCCGGCGGACGGCAGCAAGGTAATCCTCGCCGACACCGGTCACCTGTGGGGGCTGGGGTGCGAGGTCCGCTGGGTAGGGAAGTGTATGCCGCCGAGTGGCTCAATCCGGCGACGGGCGAGCCGTTTGACGGCGGAACCATGCGGGGCGGAACCCGGCATGTGGTCTCTGCGCCGTTTGAGGGAGCCTCGGTTCTCTGCCTGCAACGCGTGAGGGAGAGTTCGTAGAAGGTCAGGAGACGCCGTAGCCGCCTCCGCCCGGCGTCTCGACAATCAGCACGGAGCCTGCCTCGCAGCGTCCGCTGAACTTGCTGGGAAGCTCCTCCTCGCGTCCGTCGGCATGGCGCAGTCGGTTGCGACCGGGCGCGCCGCTTCCTCCGCCCGCCAGTCCGGGCGGTGCATGCCGTCTACGTTCGGTGATCAGGGAGACGTGCGCCGAAGCGAGCAGTTCGATGGCGCGAACGACGCCCCTGCCGCCCGGCTCTCTACCGGCTCCGCCTGAGCCGTCTCGCAGGGCGTACTCCCGCACGCGCAGGGGGTAGTGCCACTCCAGCGCCTCGATGGGCGTGTTGCGGGTGTTGGTCATGTGCGAATGGACGGCGTCGGCTCCGGGGCGTCCCGGTCCGGCGCCTGCGCCGCCGCAGAGCGTCTCGTAGTAGGCGAAGCGCGCTCCCCGCGTCGGGTCTTCACCGCCGATGGTCAGGTTGTTCATCGTTCCCTGACTGGCGGCAGGGATCCGATCCGGGAAGGCGGGAGCCAGCGCGCCCAACAGAACGTCCACAATCCGCTGGGATGTCTCCACGTTTCCGGCGGCGACCGCGCGCGGAAATCGGGCGTTGACCAGCGTCCCCTCCGGCGCGATCACCTGCACGGGCGCAAAGGCTCCCGCGTTCATCGGGATCTCCTCCTCCGCCAGACAGCGGATCACATAGTAGCAGGCGGAGCGGGTAACCGCTTCCGTCGCGTTGACCGATCCGGCGGTCTCCGGGGCGGTTCCGGCGAAGTCGAAGACGATCTGCCCGCCGCGCAGCCGCGCTGTCACGGTGATGGGCAGGTCTGCGCCTCCGACGCCGTCGTCGTCCAGATAGTCGGTGAAGGCGTAATCGCCCTCCGGAGCGCGGGAGAGCGTGGCACGCACAACCGCCTCCGCATAACGCGCCATCTCAGCGGCGCGCTGCTCGACGACCTCCCGCGTGCAGCGCGCGACAAGCTCCTGAAAACGTCGGACGCCGATCTGGTTGGCAGCCACCTGCGCCGCCAGATCGCCCCGCCGCTCCGCGCCGGTTCGGGAGTTGGCGCACAGGAGCGACAGCAGATCCGGCTGCAGACGATTTCGCACGACCAGCCGCACCGGCGGCACGATCAGCCCCTCGTGAAAGAGTTCCGTGCTGAGCGGCAGCGAGCCGGGAGAGAGACCGCCGATGTCGGCGTGATGGGCGCGGTTGGCGACAAATCCGACGCTCCGCCCCTCAACGAAGACCGGCGCGACCAGCGTCAGGTCCGGCAGGTGCGTGCCGCCGTGCGACGGGTCGTTGCACAGCCACATCGTTCCGGGCGACCAGCGAACGGCGGGCAGCAGGCTCTGCATCATCAGCGGCATGGCTCCCAGATGCACCGGGATATGCGCCGCCTGCGCCAGCAGCGCGCCGCCGGCGTCGAACAGGGCGCAGGAGTGGTCGCGCCGCTCCTTGATGTTCGGCGAGTAGCCGGTTCGCTCCAGCGTTGCGCCCATCTCCTCGGCAATCGAGGAGAAGAGATGCCTCCAGACCTCCACCTGTATCGGATCGAATCGCACGGTGTCTCCTCCGCCCCTTCTGTTCGCCTCGCCCCGGCGCGACTCCTGCCGCGCCCTGAAGATCAAAACTGGCAATTCTATCCTTGACATCGTCGGGCGTGAATGGTACAATGAGTCGTAGAAAAATATGATTGTGCGAGCGGAACAGGCGTGCATAACGAACTGGTGACCATCATTATGTCGTCCTACACGACGCGGGAGGCGAGCCATCCGGTGTCGTGTCTGCGTTCGCCTGCCTGATCCGCTGTCGTCTGCGTTTGGCTGCGCCCGACACCATCAAGAAGGTGTCGGGCGTTTTTGATTCTCAGGAAAGGACTGTTCCATGAGGAGTGTTGAAAAGAGGCGTGTCTATGCCGTGCTGGGCGCGGGGATGCAGGGAACCGCTGCCGCCTACGACTTTCTGAAGTTCGGCGAACCCGAAACGGTCTGGCTTGCGGACGCGAATGAAGAGACGGCGCGCCGTGCCGCCGAGAGGCTTCAGCGGCTTGTGCCGGAGCAGGCGGACCGCGTCCGTTTTGCGTGCATTGACGCCGGAGATACCGAATCGCTGGTCGAGTTCCTGAAGCCGGTGCGTGCCCTGCTCAGCGCGGTTCCCTACCATATGCACCCATCGGTGGCGGCGGCGGCGGTGGCGGCGGGAACCCATATGTGCGATCTGGGCGGCAATACGGGCGTCGCGCTGAAGGTGCTGGCTCTGAGCGAGGAGGCGGAGGAGGCGGGCGTGTCGCTCATTCCCGACTGCGGGCTGGCTCCGGGACTGGTCAATACGCTGGCGGTCTACGGCATGGAGGGGATGGATGTCTGCCGCGAGGTGCAGCTTCGCTGCGGCGGTCTGCCGCAGGTTCCGCGTCCCCCGCTAGACTATAAGCTGGTCTTTGCAATCAGCGGCTTGACGGTGGAGTATTCCGGCAGAGCCCACATTCTGCGCGACGGCAAGGTGGTGGAGATAGACACCTTCACGGAGCTGGAGGAGATCGAGTTTCCGGAGCCGGTCGGGCGCTGCGAGGCATTCGTAACCTCCGGCGGCGCCTCCACTGCGCCGCTGACATTCGAGGGGAAGATCGAGAAGTACGAGTACAAGACCGTGCGCTATCCCGGACATCATGCGAAGTTCAAGGCGATCAAAGACCTAGGGCTGCTCGATCTGGAGCCGGTGCAGGTGGGCGATACGCAGGTGGTTCCGCGTGAACTGTTCCATCGGGTGGCGGCTCCCAGACTGCGCTTCCCGGAGGATCGCGATCTGGTCGTGGTGCGCGCCGTCTGCCGGGGCATGAAAGGCGGAAAGCCGATCACGCGCCAGATGGACATCCTCGACTTTCATGACGAGGCGACCGGCTTCAGCGCGATGGAGCGTATGACGGGCTTCTCGGCGGCGATCGTCTGCGAGATGCAGATGAACGGTCTGGTCGCCCCGGGCGCGCATCCGCTGGAGCAGGCGATTCCCGGCGCGCCCTTTGTGGAGGCGTTGATTCAGCGCGGGATACCGTTGTCAGAGACGACGACCGTACAGAGATAGCGGATTCTGCCCGGCGGATGCGTCTGGCGTGCGTCGGGCATATTTCAGACAGAGGGAGGGATGCATGAAGGCGCGGATTGACCATATCGCCTTTCGGGTGGAGGATCTAGAGAAGGCGATCCGGTTCTATACGGAGGTGATGGGCTGCGAGATCGCCGATCGGTTCTTTGTGGACTTTGAGGACGGCACGAAGGCGCGCTGCGCTGCACTCAACGCCGGCTCGATCCAGATCTTTCTGTCCGAAGGGATCGGGGAGGGAGGCGTGGTCCGCGAGTGGGTCAAGAAACACGGCAACGCGCTGCATCATATCGCCTACGCGGTGGACGATCTGGCGGCGGCGGTGGAGGAGGCGCGCAGGCAGGGAGTCGAGTTCCTTTCGGAGAAACAGATTGAGAATGACGACCTGATCCAGATCTTCTCCCGACCGATCCCGGAGACCGGCGTCATTCATGAGCTGATTCAACGCAAACACCCGGATGCCAGAGGCTTCGCGACGGAGAACGTGAAGAGGCTGATGGAGTCCACGCGGGAAGTGAAGTAACCGTTCAGGGCGCAGGGATCGTCCGCCGCCGGAAGCCCTGACCGCCTGAACCCCGGGCTTCCGGAAAGGCGCAGCATGTCTCTCGACCAGTCTCTCTTCTCTCTGTTGAATCGCGGGGTCGGCAATCCGCTCTTCGATGCGATCATGCCGACGCTGACCAACCTGCATAAACAGGTCTGGTTTCTGGTTCCTGCGCTGCTCGCCTGCGGATGGGCGCTGTGGAAGGGGGGGAGAAGGGGGCGTGTGTGGGTTGTCTGCGCGCTGCTGGCAGTAGGGGCAAGCGATCTCTGCGCCCACCGTCTGTTCAAAGAGGTTCTGCCCCGCGACCGTCCCTGTCACCGCGTCGGGGCAGAGGGAGCGATGGCGTTCCCGCAGACGCGGCTGGTGGGGGAGTGTCCGGGGTCGAAGTCGTTTCCCTCCAATCACGCCGCGAACATGGCGGCTCTGGGCGGGGTCGGGGTCTGGATGACGGCGGGAAGAAAACGGTGGCTCTGGCTGCTGATCCCGCTGATCATCGGCTATACCCGCATCTATCTCGGCTACCACTATCCGTCGGATGTGCTGGGCGGATGGATTCTCGGCGGGATACTGGCGACACTCTTCTACTTCGTCCTGCGCCCGCTCCTGCCGAAGCCTCCGGCTCTCCCGCGGGAGAGCTAATCCTCCTGCTCCGCCCACGCTCCCAGTTTTCGGAACCGCCGGTAGCGGGCGTCTACCAGCTCATCGGCGGAGAGGCGGCACAGCTCGCCCAGATGGCTGCACAGGGCGTTTTTGATGGTGGCAGCCATGGCGACGGGATCGCGATGCGCTCCGCCGACCGGCTCCGGCAGCACCTCATCCACTACCCCCAGGCGCAGGGCGTTCTGCGCGGTCAGCTTCAGCGCGTCGGCTGCCTGCGCCGTCTTCTCTCTCTGCGCTTCCGGACTCTGCGACTTATCGTGCCAGAGGATCGCCGCGCACCCCTCCGGCGAGATGACCGAGTAGATGGCGTGTTCGAGCATCAGGATCCGATCGCCGACCGCCATACCGAGCGCGCCCCCGCTTCCTCCCTCGCCGATCACCGCTATCAGGATCGGCGTCCGCAGCAGGGCGACCTCCCGCAGGTTGCGGGCGATGGCTTCACTGACCCCGTGCTCTTCGGCGCGCAGGTCCGCCGCCGCGCCTGCGGTGTCAATGAAGGAGATCAGGGGCTTATGGAACTTCTCCGCCAATTTCGCCAGCCGCAGCGCCTTGCGGAACCCCTCCGCCCGCGCGCTGCCGAAGTTGCGCCGCTGCCGCTCTTTCAGATCGCGCCCCTTCTGCTGCCCGATCACCACTACCGGCTCGCCGTTGAGCCGCGCCAGCCCGCCGATCACCGCCTCATCGTTGTTCGCCAGCCGGTCGCCCCACAGTTCAAAAAACTCGTCGAAGATCAGGCGCACATAGTCCAGCGAGTAGGGGCGGTCTTTATGGCGCGCCAGGACGGTCTTCTCCCAGGGGGAGAGGCTGGCATAGCGCTGCGCCAGAACCTGCTGCAGCTCCTCCTCCAGCCGAACCAGTTCCCGGTCAATATCAATGCCCTCCGCGATGGCGCGGGAGCGGTTAGCCGGGCTTTTGAGGGTCGCGATGATGTCTTCCAGTTCGGTGATGGTGCGATCAATATCGGAGGGATTAGATTGCATGACCGTTGCCTTCCGCGAAGAATGACAGCAGGTTCGCCAGAGCCGGGCGTATCTCTTTGCGCGGGATGATGCGGTCCACCATGCCGTGTTCCGCCTGAAACTCGCTGGTCTGAAAGTTATCCGGCAGCCGCGTTCCCATATCCTGATTGGCGACGCGCCGCCCCGCAAACCCCACGATGGCTCCCGGCTCCGCCAGAATGATGTCTCCCAGACAGGCGTAGGAGGCGTAGACGCCTCCGGTGGTCGGGTCGGTCAGCACGACGATATAGGGGACTCCGGCGCGATCCAGTTTTCCAGCGGCGGCGGCGGTCTTTGCCATCTGCATCAGCGCGAGCAGCCCCTCCTGCATCCGTGCGCCGCCCGACGCCGTGAACATCACGACCGGCAGGCGACGCTCCAGCCCCGTCTCCATCGCCCGGGCGATCCGTTCGCCGACCACCGACCCCATGGAGCCGCCCATGAAGCTGAAGTCGGCGACGCCGATCACGCAGGGATGCGACTCGATGGCGGCGGTTCCGGTGAGAATAGCTTCGGTCTGTCCGGTGTTGGCGCAGGCGCGCTGAAACTTCTCTGCATACTCCGGGAACCCGAGCGGGTCCAGTGAGGTCAGCCCCTCATCCATCGCGACGAACGAACCCTCGTCCACCGTGATCGCCAGCCGCTCCCGCGCGTTCAGCCGGTGATGGTGTCCGCACTTCGGGCAGACCTTGAGATTGCGCTCAAAGTCGCGCGCAAAGAGGATCTCATTGCACTTAACGCACTTGGTCGCTATCCCGTCCGGCACGCTCTCCATAACGCGCGCGGTGCGTGAACGGCGACTGAACCACCCGTTACGGGGCATGGGTAACTTCCTTCCGTGCGCCCCTCCATGCGTGCTGAGAGCCGGGGGATACGCCCATGGAGAGGAGATCGCACACGACATGCAGAAACATTGTCAGAACAGTGATGGATGACGTCTCGCGTCACCGGACATCAACCTGGGTAGAGAGATGAACCTGAACGAACTACGCAAGCAGATAGATCAGATTGACGAGCAGATTATCACGCTGCTCAACCGCCGCGCAGAACTGGCGCAGGAGGTCGGTCACCACAAAACTCGGTCTCGCTCACACTATTTTACCCCTGAACGAGAGCAGGTTGTTTATAAACGGCTGCTTTCTTTGAACAAAGGACCGCTGGACGCCGCTGCCATTCGCGCGATCTATCGTGAAATCATCTCCGCCTCGCGCGCGCTGGAGAAGCCGTTGACGGTCTGCTATCTCGGACCCTCCGGCACCTTCTCGCATCAGGCGTGCGTGAATAAGTTCGGCTCCTCCGCCAACTTCGTGCCTGTCGCGTCCATCGGCGAGATCTTCTCGCAGGCGGAGCGCGGAGGGTGCGACTACGGCGTCGTGCCGGTCGAGAACTCGCTGGCGGGCGCGATCCCGGAGACGCTCGATACCTTTATGCAGACCAACCTGCGGATCGTCTCCGAGATCTTCGTCCCGATCGTCCACAATCTGGCGACCCGCTGCGAATCGCTGGAGGAGATCCGCCGTCTCTACTCCCATCCGCAGCCGCTGGCGCAGAGCCGCATCTGGCTTCGCAGCCACCTGCCGAATGTCGAGATCGTCGAGGTCTCCAGCACCGCGCGGGCGGCGGAGATGGCGGCGCAGGAGGAGGGCGCCGCCGCGCTCTGTCCGGAACTGGCGGCGCAGTTGAACGACCTGCCCCTGCTGGTAACCCATACGGAGGATAATCCCAGCAATCGCACCCGTTTCCTGATCCTGGGCTACAACGAGCCGGAGCCGACTGGCAACGATAAGACCTCGCTGATGTTCTCGGTGCATAACAAGGCGGGAATGCTGTTCCGTGCGATGGCTGCGTTTGAGAAGTACGATGTCAATATGACTATGATCGAATCCCGTCCCGCCAAAGTGGCGGCATGGGAGTATGTCTTCTATATAGACGTGCAGGGACACATGCGCGATCCCCAGGTAGCCAAAGCGGTGGCGCAGCTTCGGGAGCATGCGCTCTTCGTAACGATCCTCGGCTCCTATCCGGCGGCGGAATAGGAGTCACGCCGCCGGACGCGGATTCGTCTAAAGGGTGTGGAGAGCCGAAGGAGAGGACGCTGTCTTTTCCGGAAGGCGCGGCGGAGGCGTGAAAATCGAAAGCGCATCAGGCGGGCGGAGAGGCGGCGTCTGCATGCGGCGTCCTCCTCCGAAGCATCGAATCACAGGAGGTCTCTGATGACTGGATTTGCATGGCTGCGCCCGGCTGCGCGTGCTGCATCCCTCTTCGCGCTGACGGGGGGACTGCTGGCTGCCGCGCTCGCGCCGATAGGCGCGCAGACGATACCGGCGGACCCCGGCTTGCTTCCGCGTCCGAAGCCCTACTTCGGGACCCGCAATCTCGGCAATCGTCCGGTTCCCTATCCCGCTCCCGGCACGCCCGCGCCCGATCCGCTGAGCTACTGGCGCAAGCGAATCCTCTATTCCGGCGGCGGAGGCGGCTCAACGGTAATCATCATCCATAACAGCGTTCCCTGCTATGTTCCCTTCTACTACGTCCCGATGAGCTACATTCGGAACGACTACTCCGGCTTACGCATCTCCTACAGCGGTCGGTTCGGAGGCTACAGCCTGCAGGCGCAGCAGGCGTCGGGATATGCGGCGCAGGGGTATGTCGCTCCCGATCGCTACCGCGAGTCTCCTCCAATCCCGGTCTACGTGCCGGCAAACGGCGAGGATCGTCCTTTCGCCTATCGCGATGCGGGGGGAGCAGACGACTACTATCTTCTGCGTTCGAACGGCGCGAACGCTCTGCTGCAGCGCGATCCCTCGCTGGCTCAGGCGGTCGCCAATATCGAGACGGCGTTTCGCACCGGCGATGTCTCGCTGCTGGAGTGGCATGTCAGCCCGAATGAGATGCTGTCGCTCTCCTCTGCCGGGCGCGTCCGTTCCCGCATCTCCGGGGCGGACTATCTGCAGATGACAAGCGAGGCGATGAGGACGATGAAGAGCGTGCGCTACCGTCTGAATCGCGTCGAGGCGGCGGCGGGCGGGCGGCGCGTTTCGGGGGCGCACATTCTGCGCGGCGAGGACGGCTCGGAGCGGGCGTTCCTGGTCTCCTTCATGCTGCGCAAGCGCGGAGACGCCTGGATGATCACGGAGGTCTCCGCAGAGCCGGCGCGCTGATCCCCGCAGAGGAGAAGAAGCCGCCCCGCTCAGGCAGAGCAGGGCGGCTTCCGTCTGACTAGGCGTCCGGGTCGTCAGGAGGTGGCTGCGGCTGAGTGGTATTCGGCTGTCCCTCCGGTCCTGTCGGCGGAATCCCCGAAGGCGGGGGAGTAACCGGAATCTGGATCGTCTGTCCCGCCTGAGAGGATTTGATGGTTAACTGCTGTCCGCCGAGCGGCTTGCCGTCCATCGTGTAGACGTTCACGTCCACCGCCATATCCTCCTCCACGATCTCAAACTGCGGCTTCACCTCGCGTCCGTCCGGCACGTCTACTCTGCCGTTGACCTTCGGATGCGAGATCGTGACGTAGTAGGGAACGCCTATCGGCGGGATGTAGACGGTGATCTTCGGCGCAACGGGGCTGAACTTCAGGGTGATCGTGCTCGCCTCGGTCTTCGGCTCGACGTCGCCGACCCACCATTCGGAGATGATCTGATAGGGCGAGGTGATCGCCCGGATACGCAGCAGACGCTTGCCGCCGGGCTTGGCGTTCAGATCGAAGTTTTCGACAGACAGCCTGTCTTTCTTCGGGACCGGAATGCTCTGTTCCGATTTGCGTCCGTCAATCTCCCACTCGATCTTCACGGTATCGGCTTTTCCGGTGGCGTATCCCAGGTCTTTGCTCTGGAGGTTGATGCGGATGCTGCGGCGGCGTTTCGGGTAGACCGTGACGCGCTCCACCCACTCACCGAACACCGGACGCTCGCCTCTGGCATCCCGGAACTGGAAGGTGAAGTCCTTATCGCCCCCGTCCATCTCCGAGCGCAGCTCGCGGAAGTCGAAGGCTTCAAAGATGTCCTTCTTCTCTTCATCCTTCAACTGCGCCCGCAGGACGTAGCCCATCGGCGACTGGTTCCATCCGCTCCAGCCGAGGGGCCAGCGATATCCGAGCCAGCGGGAGGGCAGCGTATCGAAGACAAACTCCTCCCCGTCGAGGCGTCCCTTGATGGGATTGAGCAGGCGTCCCCGGTCGTCTTTGGGAACCAGCTCCATCTCCAGATCGCTCAGGTAGCCGCCGTCGGGGATGCCGCCGGGCATCTCCAGTTTGGCGCGTACCAGCGGCGCTTTCCGCACCGGGATGCCCCACACCGCCCACATTATGAAGAAGAGCAGGAAGAAGAGGAATATCCAGTCTTTGACGGCGCGCAGCCAGGGCACGTAGCGGACAAAGATCGGCTGCGGCAGGGCGACGGGCAGCTCCATGCCGTCCGCGATCCGCGCGCTGCCGTTGACCGTGGCAAAGTAGGAGTTGCGGTAGCCGGGGGACTGCAGCAGGCAGTGCCAGCCGCTGTTGCGCCGCGACTCCAGCGCCTGACTCCACTGTCCGACCGGCTCCGGCTTCTCCGAAAGCGCCTCTTTAGTGGGGGCGCGCACCACCTTCAGGTTGATGGTCGGGGGCAGGTTGCTGCGGTTCAGCAGGTCGAGTTTGAAGACCGCGCTGCGCCGCCAGGGGCGAATGATGAGATGCGGGGGACGCGCCTCCAGCTTGAAGTCGGCGGCGGTCGGGAGGCTTACCCAGCGTGCCGGAAGGTCGCCCAGAATCTCGCCGTGATCGGAGATGCGGCGCGGATCGAACCGGGTGATGACGAAGCTGAAGGTGCGCACGCGCGCCTTCTCAGCATTGGGCTGGGGCACAAAGACGATCTCGAAGACCGCCTCTTCGCCGGGCTGAAGCAGCACGCCGCCTTCGGGCTGGATCACGCCCCCCGCCGGCGGCTTTCGCACATAGAAGGAGGGGTCTAGGTCGGTGATGGTCAGATCGTACCGGAAGACGGTCTGCTCCTCGTTGCGAATGTGGATCGTCTCCACCTTGCCGGGCCAGACCAGATCTTTATCCGTAACGCTTTTTCGGGTGTGATCCTGTTCCTCAGCGACCTCTGCAGGGGAGAAGGCGTTCTTCTGACCCGGCTGATAGGTGACTGCAACGCTGCCATCCGCATCTGGAGCGGTTCCCTCGGTGCCGCGAAAGGAGGAGGTGGGCGGCAGGTAGGGGGTGACGCCCAGCATGCTCAGAATCCAGTGCAACATGGTATTTGTGCTCTTCTCCCGGTCTCTAGGGTGCGCTACAGGGAATCCTCTCTGTCCCGAATCTTCGCGATGTTGCTGCGCTCGATCTGTGTGAAGTCCGAGTCTGCAATGCTGCGCGTCTTCGCTTGGTACCAGCTCTGTCGGCGGAAGTAGGCTTGCAGCCGGGCGTCCGAGAAGATATAGCCTTTGCGTGCAAATAACCAATTCCGCATGATACGCAGCTCTTCCTTCGTCTTTCCCTGCAAATCCTGCTCGGTAACGGCGCGTGTGGAGAGCCAGTCATAGTTGTCGTCGGAAGCGACGGTGACATTGCCGCGCGGGGTGGTCGTCCCCGGTCGGTCGCCGGTCCCGGTAGTGCGGGGAGGCGGGTTCTGCCGGGGGCGCGTGCGCGGGGGCGTCGTGCGGCTGGAGTCTTCGCGGAGTGAGCCTTTATACTCGTAGCGCAGGGTCTCGTTCTCTTTCTGGGGCCAACGAAGCTCCCAGAGTTCCGCCTCGCCGATGGGCGTATTGTCCGCGCCGACCGGCTCCACCATGAATTTGACCCGCGCGCCTGCGGACTGGGAGATGGCTCCCTCCTTTTTCGAGTCCACATAGAACGAGCGCGCCTCCTTCATCTCCTCCCGGCTGCCCGCCCAGTAGAGCTTCGCCCGGATGGGGACGCCCTGACGATTGCTGATGATGATATACTGCTGCAGCGTGGGAGGCGGTCTGCGCGTCAGCACCGCCAGGATCGCGCCCGCGACGACCGCGATCAGAAAGATCGTCAGCCACTTAATCACGTAGCGGCTGGGCCAGCAGATACCCGCAGTAGAAGCAGCCATCTCTATACGCTCCCTGTCAGACCGCGAAGCCGCCCGGACCGCGACGGCGCAGAGAGAGAGCCGCCCCGCCCCGCGCCCCTGTACTCATAGCGGAGGGTCTCTCCCTCTTTCAGGGGCCAGTTGACGCGCCATCGCTCCGGTTCGCCCGTCGGGTTGTTCTGTTCATCCACCGGCTGAACCATGAAATCTATCGGGTTGCCCGCTCCCTGTGTGCGCGGGGTCAGCCGCGGTTCCACCGGGAAGGATTTACTCGGTTTCATCTCGTCTTTGCTGGCAGCCAGATAGACGATGGCGCGAATCGGTTCGCCCTGCCGGTTGACGACAAGGATGTACGCCTGCGTCAGACGCTCTGAGCGCGGCATCAGGGCGGCGATCACCAGTCCGAGCACCAGAAAGGCGAAAAAGATAAAGAGCCACTTGAGCAGGTAACGGCTGGGCCAGCAGATGCCGGCGGAGGTGGAGTCCATCGTGTCTGCGCTCCATATTCAGCAAAACGAACAGAAGGGGCGACCGGCGTCGCCCCTGTGGCGGATGGTGTTTACGGCATGGCGCGAGGTCGGCGCGCGGGTGAGTGCGGCAGACTACATCAGGCGTTTGCGTATCTCTTCGGCGCGTCTGCGCTGTTCGCGGGTGATCAGGTCGCCGCATCGCTCATCCATCAGTTCGAGCGTTTTACGCGCCTGCTCCGGCTGTTTCAGCTCTTCCTGCACGCCCGCAAGCTGAAGATAGACCTCGGCGTAGCGCGGAGACTTCTCCAGAGCGGCTTCGTAGTGCTTCATCGCCTGTTTCAACAGGTCTAGGGCGTCCTCCTCCTCGCCGGACTTGCGTTTCTCCAGCGCTTCGGAGTAGGCGACCATCCCGTTGCGCAGCAGGTCGGAGGGCGAGTCACCGCCGCGTCCGTTGGTGCCGATCTCATAGGTCGCCAGCGAGTGGCGAATCTTCTCCGACAGTTCGGAGGCGTACTCCTGCGGCGAGCGGTCGTAGTAGCGGGCGAACTCCTCATCCACCGTGATGATGTGTCCGCCGGGGATCGGGGCGGCAACCACCCACTGCCGGTTGATGACCGCCGGTTTGATCTCGATTAACCAGAGCGGATTGGCGTCGCGCAGCTTCTTGAACCGCTCTTCGACCAGTTTCACGCGCTCTTCGGGGGGATAGCCGCCGGGATCGGTGAAGATCCGCACGAGCGGCACGCGCCGGTTGGCGGACCCCAGGAAAAGCTCATAGGTCGGCTTTTTGATCGAGGCGTCCATGTAGGTCTTATAGTCCAGGCTCTCGACCAGCCGGGCGGAGGTCTTCGTCATGCGAGTGATGAGCGCCTGCAGGTCGCTGACGTTCGTCTGTCTGGGGTCCAGCAGCCAGCGGGCGATATCCGATTCCAGACTGGTGAGCCGCAGGTTGTAGCAGTGGCGGTAGAGGATCGCGCTCAGGTTCTGGACGGCGCGAGGACCGAGTGTGGCGGCAAACTGCTGCAGACGCTTCCTGCCGGCGCGGTACTCGTCCACGCGGGGAGGCTCCTGCGTGAAGGAAGCCACGCGAGTTCGCTTCTCCTGTTCGCTGGCTCCCAGCACCGGACGCTGTATGTCCTGCACCTGCGCCGACTGGCTGCGCGCCTTCTCCTGTGTGCGCTGTCGGGCTTTTTCGAACCACTCTTCCAGGGTGAGGTTGTTGTTCTGCTGCTTCTTCTCGTCCTCCAGCACCTCAAAGGAGGACTGCAGGAAGAGGCTGCCGCTGCCGGTGAGGGAGGCTTCCGAGACCTGATCTATCGTGCTGGAAGCCATCACGATCGGGACGATGTCGCGCTGCTCCGCGCCCGCCTCCTCCGCCGTCTTGGCAAGCTGCTCCTGAATGTCGGTAACGCGCTCCACCATGCCGGAGCGTCCCGTTGCCAGCACATAGTCCTGCAGCAGCTTGCCGCTGTAGCAGGTGTCAATAAGCAGGAGGCGGTAGCGCGCCCGCGAGTTGGGCAGCTGGAAATCTTCCGGAACCAGAGTGTTGGCGGCGATGCGCCGGTTCTGGGCGTCTTTGGCTCCGCGGGGCAGCACGACCAGTCGCGCCGGGCGCACGGAGCGGTCTATCTCGGCGTGCGAGGAGACGATCAGGGCGATAAACTGGTGCGGTCCCGCCAGTCTGCTGACCAGATCGCGCGCGAGGCGATAGTTGGCGGCGGTCGGAGCCGCCAGGAAGGGCGTAGTGCGTCCGCTGCCGCCCTTCTCCCAGAAGGTGCGGCGAAACTTCAGCAGGCTGTCGCCCAGCTGCGCGCGCATACTGTCCAGCATGCTCAGGGTGGAGAGCGCGCCGGGACGGACGGCGTCCCGGTTCAGCGAGGCGCGCGTGAACCTGTTGATCTCCTCGCCCTCCGCCAGCAGGAAGATATGATCCGGCGGAACTCCCATCACCTCGACGGCGGAGCGGTAGGCGCGGACAGCATCCTGCTGCACAGACTTGTAGACTACCTTATCCGGTCCCTGGTAGTCTGCCGCCAGAATAATGACCCATCCCGGCGAACGGTCGAGCGCCGTCGTTCCCGGATCGTCCGCAGCGCCGGTCTGCCCGAACGCCGCCCCTCCTCCCGGTATCAGCGCCGCTAGGCAGATCATCGCCGTAATCAGTCTGTGCAATCGCCTCATGGTCATCTTCGCACACTGCGCCCCCTGACGCAAATAGAGAACAGATCTCTCTCATTTTTCATTGTACTTGGGTGTATGTTGGGTGTCAAGTAACGAATATCACACCCGGAGTGTGCACTGCTCTACACACGATATCCGTTTGCGCGGCTCTCCGCTTCGCACCTTCTGCTGTCAGCGCAAGAGACCGTAAAATGAACGGAAAAAATCCGGTATATCTAACTGTCCCTGTACGAACGCCGGACCAGCAAATACGGACGCGGGCGCGCAGGGCGCAGATCGCGCCCGCGCGCCGGGTGCTATAATACAGAAACGCCGGCATGACGCGCCGCTGACGTCGTCCTGTCGCGCTTTACGCGGAGAGTTCAGGTATCCCATGAAACCAGCCGCTCGCCTGACAGACATGACCGTTCACGGCGGGGTGATCACCGCGCCGGGAGCCGCGCGCACCATGATCGAGATGCTTCCGGCGGCGCGTGTAACCGACATGCATACCTGCCCGATGCAGACGCCGGGAACGCCGCCCGTTCCCCATGTCGGCGGACCGATCATCATGGGCAGCTTCACCGTCTTTATCGAGTTTCTGCCTGCCGCGCGCATCATGGATCAGTGCATCTGCGTCGGTCCGCCGGATCAGATCGCCAAGGGGGCGATGAAGACGCTGATCGGCGACGGCGGAGGCGGCGGGGGGGGAGCCATGGTAACCATGCCGCAGGCTCCCGGCATGGATATGCCCGGCGTGCCCGCCATCCCCTCTCCGGACGCCCCGGCAGCCACCGCCGGCGTCGGCAACGGCGCCGCCGACATTCAACGGTGCACCACCGAAGGCGACCCCGTAGATGTAGCGACCGGGCGGATGGTCTTCTTCACGGAGGACTTTGCGCTGACCGGATCGCCCGCCTTCACGTTTCGCCGGTTCTACAGCTCCAGCAACGCGCCCGAACACACCATGGCGGGCTATGGCTGGAACTGCAGCCTGAGCGAGCGGATCGAGATACGCGAAGAGGCGCTAGTCTATGTCAACTGGCAGGGACGGCGCATCCTCTTCCCGCATATCGCCCTGGATGAGACCATTCACCATCTGGATGAGCAGATCGCGCTCAGCCGGACGCTGGAGTTCTACGAGCTGCTCTTGCCCGACGGCAATACCCTGCATTTTGAGCGTCCGCCCGGCATGCAGACCGCCCGCCTGAAAGAGATACGCGATGCCTCCTATCGCGTTCTGCGGCTGGACTATCAGGGCGGCATGCCGCGCCGCCTGACCGATACTTTCGGCAATCAGTACCTCTTTGAGACGCTGGACGGCGTGTCGCTGCATGCCGTCAGGTTTCGCGCCGCCAGCGCGACCGAAGAGATCTATCTGGCGCGGTTTGAGTACGACTCGAGCGGAAACCTGACCGCGGCGACCGATGCGGTCGGGCAGACGGCGCGCTACTACTACGACCAGCATCACCGCCTGATCCAGAAGGTGGATCGCAACGGCTACGCCTTCTTCTTTCAGTACGACTCCCTCAACCGTTGTACGCGCACGTGGGGGCAGGACGGGCTGTTCGATCAGACCTTCGTCTACGCCGTGGAGGGAGACGAGGCGGTTACCATTGTGCGCGATCCGCAGAATCGCGAGACGCGCTACTACTACAATATGCTCGGTCTGGTTACGCGCAGCGTGGACGCCTCCGGCAACGTGCAGACGTTCGAGTATGCCGGAACGCAGATGACCAAATATTCGGATGCGCTGGAGCGCGCCGCCGAGTATCAGTACGACAAGTTCGGGCGGATAACCGGATATAAGTCTCCCGCAGGATGCGAGAGCAGGGCGGAGTACGGTCCCGACGGCTCCGTCGTACTGACCGATGGAGAGGGCAGCGTCCTTATCCGGCAGCGCTCGGAAGACTGCCTGACGGTTGCGCTTCAGGACGCGCCCGCGCCGCTGGAGAAGGTCATGATGGATCGCGCCAGGCGAACCGTCTCGGTGGACGACGGGGCGGGGAACCTGACGCAGTATGTCTACGATCAGGCGGATCGCGTCATCGAGATCGTCTACCCGATGGGGCAGAGGTATCGCTACCAGTACGATGCGCGGGGCAATCAGACGGCGGTGATAGATCCGACCGGAGCCGTGATCCGCTTTGTCTATGATGCGATGGGGCGCGTTCTCAGCATTCAGCGCGAGGGCGGGAGCGCGTTCCAGTTCCACTATCACGGCGAGGGCGAACTCAGCCACTTTGTGGACGGAAACGGGCGCGCCTACCGCTACGAGTACGAGGGGTTCGACCGGCTCAGCGCGGTGGTCAACCCGCTCGGTCAGCAGGTGCGGTATCAGTATGACGGGGCAAACCATCTGCGCAAGATTGTGGACGCTCGCGCCGCCGAGATCGTCTTCGACTACGACGATCTTGGACGCCCGCAGCGCATTCTCTATCCCGACGGCTTATCGGAGGTCTTCGAGTACGATCGCGCCGGACAGCTTCGGAGACTGACGGATCGAAGCGGACTGGTCAGCGAGTTTGTCTATGACCCCGACGGTCGCGTAACCGCCATTCAGTATGCGGATGGAAGGCTGGAGTTCGCCTATGATCGAAACGGCAGGCTGATCCGCGCCTCCGGCGGCGGCGCGACGGCGGCGTATGCCTATGACGGCTACGGGCGGATTGTGCGCGAGGAGCAGGACGGCGTCGGCGTCGGCTACGTGTATGGCGACAACGGGCAGCTGGCGCGTCTGGAGCTTCCCGGCGGGGAGCAGATCGTCTATGAGTATGACCCCAACGGGAATCTGGCAGCACTGACCGACTGGGACGGGCGGCGGCATCTCTTCGAGTATACCGATACCGGCGAGATCAAAACCCATCGGTTCCCCAACGGAATGATCGCCCGGTACGCCTACAACCGTCTGGGGCTGCCCGTGCAGGTGGGCGTCGGACGCGAGCGCGATCCCCGTCCGACCGCGCTCTGCGTCTATCGCTACGACGGCAACGACAACCTGACCGAGATCGCCGACAACGAACTGGGGCGCGTGCTGTATCGGTATGACGGCGCGGGACGGCTGATCGAGGCGCAGCATGACGATCCGGACCGGAGCGAACAGTTTGCCTATGACGCCAGCGGCAACCTGACCGCCATCGCGGGAGTAACCGGCTTCTCCTACGACTACGTCAATCGCCTGCAGGGAGGTCCGGGCGTGCGGTGTCAGTCAGATGCGCGGGGGAACGTAACCCTGCTGGAGGTGGAGGGGCAGGGCGCGCTGCGCCTGACCTACAACGCCCGCAATCAACTGATACGCGCCGCTCTGCCCGACGGCGCGGTCGTCGAATACGCCTACGACCCGTTCGGCAGGCGGATCCTCAAGAGGCATCGGGGCGCAGAGACACGCTACTTCTGGGCGGGCGACACGATGGTGCATGAGGAGACGACCGGCGCGACCGAGGAGATGCGAGACTATCTCTACTTGCCCGGCGAGGTCCCGACGCCGCTGGCAATCCGCGTGAATGGCGCAACCTTCTGCGTGCATGCCGACCATCGCGGCGCGCCGACCCGCCTGACGGACGGGCAGGGAAACCTGGTCTGGATGGCGGACTACAGCGCCTTCGGGCAGGCGCGTCTTCGCGTCAACGACCAGCCCCATGCGCTGCGTCTTCCGGGACAGTACTTCGACGCGGAGACGGGACTGCACTACAACCGCGCCCGCTACTACAGTCCGGCGGTCGGTCGCTACCTGTCCGCGGATCCGAGGGACTTTGCCGAGGGCGTTCACTTCTTCGCCTATGCGGACAACGATCCCGTCAACCTGACCGACCCGCTCGGTATGGCGGTCAGCAGAGCGAACAGGAGAAAACCCCCGGCTCCGCCCCCTCCCACCCGCAACAAGGTGAGGACCAACAAGCCCAATCCCGCCGCCATGACCCCGCCGCAGCAGAAGAGGGTCGTGAAGGATGCGCAGCAGAGCAGCAGACAGACGATCGGAAAGAGAGGCTGCGCCGGCGACTTTCCGAAAGGAACCGATGTCTCCCCGGTGAGGGGCATAGGCAAGAGGCGCGATCCCGATCGGCTGATCCGGGATGTGGGGACGCAGCAGCGGTCTGCCGAGATGAAGATGCCGGCGGAGGCCTTCGAGCAAAAGGGGTTGGAGAATCAGAAGGGGCTACTGGAAGAGGGACAGAAAGACTTCCAGTCCATAGACCGGCGTGCGAAGGAGAAGGCGGCGAAGGGGGAGATCCCCAGCACGCAGGAGGCGATCGCCAACTTCAAGGCGGCGGAGCGCAAGAGAGCCGGAGAGAAGGCGGCGCAGGCGGGCGCGGAGGCGTATGCCAGACAGATGGGCTACACCCCTGTGCTGGAGTGGAAGGACGCCAATGAGAGACCGCAGGGCTTTGACGCGGTCTATGAGGACGCGCACGGTAATCTGGTGGTGATCGAAGCCAAGTCCAACAACAGCCCGCGTCATACCAACGCCTCGGGAGTGGTGCAGGGAACGATCCCCTGGGTCACGGAGGTGGCGTCGAAAATCTGGCCCGGCTGCACGCAGGGCAGAGGAACCAGCAACGAAAAAGAGTGCGAGACCGCCGGGAGGATACTGCAGGCGATCCCGCAGAAGAGGGTGCGCATCGAAACGGTGCGGGTTTTTCACGATCAGGGGAAGCTGGATCGCGTGAAGGTGGTTTGCGTGGACGGCGCGCTTCCCTGAGCCGTCGGGAGCGGAGACGATGTATATTGAACTGACCGAAGATCAGTCCTTCTACGACTGGTCCCATGTTTTCGATGCGCGCGACTTTCCCGGCAATCTGGGTAAAATCATTTCGGAGCTGCAGGGCTGGAAGAAGCAGGACTTCATCCAGGTGATCCGGCACGCGCTGGCAACCTATACGCCCCCGAACCCCAACTGCATTCTGCGGGTAACCTCGGCGGAGGCGGACCCGATGCCGGACCCGGACGACGACGCGGACAGCCGCATGATCCTGACCGTGCGATTCGATGTGGCGCTGGCAAACGAGACACTGATAGAGGGCGAGGAGATGATGCTGATGTTCAAGCCCGATCTGTCGGTAGATGTCTACTGGTCCCGGACAGAGCGCATGGCGAAAGTGCGCTGATCACTCTCTCTGCGCAGGGCGGACGGCGCGCGGTCGGAGCCTCCCGGCATGAAAATTCTGCGCCGGGACAGGAGATTCACAGGGCAGCATATAAATCTAAAGTCAGTCTTTTTTGCGGCGACTATCGCCGCCTGTTATCTGATATCGGACAACCATTCGTCAGAGGAGACACGAGCGTCATGGGAAGGATCGTAGGGATAGACCTGGGAACCACCAACTCCGTCGTCGCGGTGCTGGAAGGCGGTGAGCCGACCGTCATTGCGAACGCGGAAGGCAGCCGCACAACCCCGTCGGCGGTAGGTTTTACCAAGACCGGCGAGCGCATCGTCGGTGCCGCCGCCAAGCGGCAAGCCGTTGTCAGTCCGGAGCGCACGGTGCTCTCCATCAAGCGCAAGATGGGAACCAGCGAGCGCGTGACCATTGACGGCAAGTCCTACACCCCGGAAGAGATCTCCGCTATGATCCTTCAGAAGCTGAAGTCGGATGCGGAGGCTTATCTGGGCGAGCCGATCACAGAAGCCGTGATCACCGTTCCGGCGTACTTCAACGACTCCCAGCGCACCGCCACCAAAAACGCCGGACAGATCGCCGGGTTGGAGGTCAAACGCATCATCAACGAGCCGACGGCGGCTGCGCTCGCCTACGGGCTGGATAAGAAGAGCAACGAGACGATCCTCGTCTTCGATCTGGGAGGCGGAACCTTCGATGTCTCCATTCTGGAGGTCGGGGACGGCGTCTTCGAGGTGAAGTCCACCGCTGGCGACATGATGCTGGGCGGCGATGACTGGGATCATCGCATCATGGACTATGTCGTCGCCGAGTTCAAGAAGGAGCACGGGATAGACCTCTCCAAAGACCGGCAGGCGATGCAGCGCATTCGGGAGGCGGCGGAGAAGGCGAAGATCGAGCTGTCCAACGTGACGCAGACAACGATCAGTCTCCCCTTCATCACGGCGACAGCGGAGGGACCGGTGCATCTGGAGCTTCCGCTGACCCGTGCGAAGTTCGAGGACATGACCCGCGATCTGGTCGAGCGGTGCGTTGTCAGGTTCAATCAGGCGTTGAGCGATGCAAAGATTACCGCGAGCCAGCTGGATGAGATCGTTCTGGTGGGCGGTTCGACCCGTATGCCGATGATCCAGGAGCTGGTGAAGAGGCTGGGCGGCGGGAGGGAGCCGAACAAGGGGGTCAATCCGGATGAGGTGGTGGCGGTGGGCGCCGCCATTCAGGCGGGCGTGCTGAGCGGCTCGGTGAAGGATGTGGTGCTGCTGGACGTAACCCCGCTGTCGCTCGGACTGGAGACCCTAGGCGGCGTCTTCTCCAAACTGATCGAGCGCAACACCACCATCCCGACCCGTATGTCGGAGGTCTTCACCACGGCGACCGACAACCAGTCTTCCGTAGACATCAAGATCTATCAGGGCGAGCGCGAGATCGCCGCGCATAATAAGTTTCTGGGACGTTTCGAGTTGAGCGGAATTCCGCCGGCTCCGCGCGGCGTTCCGCAGATCGAGGTGACCTTCGAAATTGACGCCAACGGCATCCTGAGCGTCACAGCGAAAGACCGCGCTACCAACCGGGCGCAGAGCATCACGATCACCGGCTCTTCCAATCTGAACAAGTCGGAGATTGACCGGATGATGCGCGAAGCCGCGGAACACGCCGAAGAGGATCGCCGGCAGCGCGAGCGCGCCGAAGCCAAGAATAAGGCGGAGGCGCTGGTGCTGGCGGTGGAGCGGAGCCTGAACGACATCACCGATCCGAACCTCAGCGCACAGAAGGCGGAGGTGGAGACCGCGCTCAACGACCTGAAGACCGCCCTGCGTGGAAACGATCTGGATGAGATCATGCGCCTGACCACGCTGCTGCAGGAGGCGCAGTACCGTCTGACGGAGGCGATGTACCGCCAGCAGCCCTCCTCGACCGATCCGCCGGAGGGGACGGCTGGAACGACCGCCGGCGCGCAGGACGACGTCATTGATGCGAACTAGCCGCAGGCAGTAGACGGGCGCAGGACGCTGCGTCCGCGCAGAGGAGCCATTCCGCAGGGGCGCGATCATTCGCGCCCTTTGCTGGCGAAGGGAAGCCGTGCGTGAAGGACTACTACAAGATTCTCGGACTGACGCCCGGCGCGACGGACGAGGAGATCAAGTCGGCGGGACGGAAACTGCTGGCGAAGAACCATCCGGATGTCAATCCCAGCCCGGAGGCGAAAGAGCGGTATATTCAGATCAAAGAGGCGTATGAGACGCTGTCCGACCCGAAACGGCGCGCCGAGTATGAGAAGGCGCGCAAGGGCGGCGGGCAGCGTCCGCAGACCCCTCCCGGAGCCGGACGCCCCGGAACCGCTCCCGGCGCGGGACGGCAGCAGCGCACCACGCCGGGGACGACCCCGCCGTTTGATCTGGGCAGTTTTCTGGGAGGGATGTTCGGCGGCGCGGCGGCGGGAGGAGCCGGACAGCGTCCTGCCGGAGCGCGACCGGGAGCGGGAGGAGTGGGAGCGCGACCGTCTGCGCCGAAGACCCCGCCGGGAGGCAAGTACTACCAGATTCTGGAAGTCCCGGAGACGGCGACCGATGAGGAGATAGACGCCGCCTATAAACGTCTGGCGCGGGAGTGGCATCCGGATAAGCATCCTGACAATCCGCAGCAGGCGCAGCAGAAGTTCATCGAGATCAAAGAGGCGTACGAGGCGATCAAAAAGATCCGCAGCGGCGCAGAGCCGCCGCCGGATGAGGAGGCTGCGCCTGCGGGAGGCGGACGGAGCGCTGCCGCCTCACAGGGCGACCTCATCCTCGAGATAACGCTTGAAGAGGCGTTCGGGGGCGGGGCGCGCACGCATAAGGTGCAGACCTATGTAACCTGCCCTGAGTGTCGGGGAGCGGGCTTCATGGCGGATCGGAAGATGTGCGCCGCCTGTCGGGGAGCCGGCACGCGGCGGCGTGAGGAGGAGGTTCCCGTCAGCATTCCCGCCGGTATCTACGACGGTGCGAAGCTGCGCGTCCGGGGAAAGGGTCCGGTCAATGCGCAGGGACAGCGGGGAGACCTCTACCTGACCGTGCGGATCAAGCCGCATTCGGTCTACGAGCGCGAGGGCAGCGATCTGGTGATGGAGGTCGAGGTGCCCTATACGGTGATGGTTCTCGGCGGTCAGACGCTGGTGAAGACGCTGGCGGGAGAGAAGCCGCTGGTCATCCCGGAAGGAACGCAGAGCGGACAGCGTCTGAAGATCGCCGGGATGGGGCTGCCCGGTCTGCGCGACCGTCCCCCCGGAGACCTGTACGTTCGCCCGAAAGTCTCCATCCCGAAGCAGATCAGCAACCTGGAGCATAAGATCCTGGTGGAGCTGGCGCGCCTGCGCAACGACCCGGTGAAGATGTAGCCGGCGCGGTCGGTCAGGTCAGCAGCAGGTGCGGCTTCTCGATGAGCTGCGCGACCCGCTGCAGGAAGCGCGCCGCCGGACCGCCGTCCACCAGACGATGGTCGAAGGTCAGGCTCAGCCACATGCGCTTCTGAATGACGATCTGATCCTCCACAACGGCGGGCTGCGGCTTGATCCGACCAACGCCCAGAATGGCGCACTCCGGCAGGTTGATGACGGGCGTGAAGGCGTCAATGCCGAACATCCCCAGATTGGTCAGGGTGAAGGTTCCGCCGCGCATCTCCTCCGGCGATAGCCTGCCCTGCCGCGCCGCCTCCGCCTTCGCAGCGGTCTCCTGCGCGATCTCCTCCAGCCCTTTCCGATCCACATCCCGGATCACGGGAACCAGCAGTCCCCGTTCGGTATCTACTGCCAGCCCGATATGGATGCGCCGCCAGACCCGCACAGAACTGCCCTCCAGCGAGGCGTTCAGGCGCGGATGCTCTCGCAGGGCGCGCGCGAGAATCGCCAGCAGGAGATCGTTGTAAGACGCCGGGACGCCGTCGGAACGCAGACGCTGTCGCAGTTCGACCAGCGCATCCGCGTTGATCTCGGCGGTAAGCGTAACCGGGGCGGTCTCGGAGGAGCTGCGCGCCATCCGCTCAAAGATCACGGCGCGCACGCCCGAAACCGGGATCGTCTCGACGATGTCGCCCTCCTCAGAGACTGCCGACGCGGCGGCGGGGGCGTTGGCGCGCGCGGCGATCGCCTGTTGAATATCGCGCTCGACGATCGCGCCTTCGGGACCCGTGCCGGACAGTGAGCTCCATTCCATCCGGTTCTCTTCCGCCAGCCTCCGGGCGCGGGGAGAGATAGATCGTCGCGGGGGCGTCTCCTGCGTCGGACGGGTCTGCGGCTGCGGGGAGAGGGGAGCAGGCGCAGGCGCGGCAGCAACGGAGGGGGCAGTGTCCGGCGCGGGGCTGTCCGCGGCATCCGTCTCCGTGAGCGTCTCCTCCGGCGTAACGATCACGGCGATGCGGCTGAGCGCGGTTACCTCCGATCCTTCCGGACAGGCGACCTGCCGCAGTATCCCGGTGGCAGGCGCCTCGATGTCCAGCACCGCTTTGTCGGTCTCCACCGAAAAGAGCGGCTCATCCCGGGTAACCGTCTCTCCCTCCCGACGGTGCCAGGCGACCAGTATCAGCGTATCCACGTTCGTGCCCACCGGGGGCACCAGCACATCTACAGGCATAATGGTTTCCGTTCGCCGTTTCAGAATAGAGACAGGACCGCCTGCACGACATCCTCTTCGCCGGGAAGATAGAACTCCTCCATCACCGGGGCGAAAGGAGGCGGCGTATCCGGGGCGGAGACGCGCTTGATCGGGGCGTCCAGATAGAAGAAGGCTTCCTCCGCAGCCATCGCGGCGATCTCCGCGCCCCACCCGTGGGTGCGATTATCCTCCTCTACCACCACCAGCCGCCCGGTCTTGCGCACCGATTGCAGGATCAGTTCCCGATCCAGCGGCACGAGCGTGCGCGGATCAATCACCTCCGCCTCGATGCCCTGCTCCGCCAGACGCTCCGCCGCGCCCAGCGCGCGATAGACCGTCAGCAGCTTGCCGACAATCGTTACATCTTTGCCCTCGCGCCGCACGATCCCCTTGCCGATGGGAACCAGGTACTCCTCCTCCGGAACCTCGCCCACCGGACTGAGCGCGCCCTTCTCCGAGCGTCCCCCTTTGCTGCCGTAGAGCAGCTTATGCTCAAAGATCAGCACCGGATTGTCGTCGCGCACCGCGCTCTTGAGCAGCCCCTTGGCGTCGTAGGCGGTGGAGGGAGCCAGCACCTTCAGACCGGGGATATGGGTGAAGAAGGCTTCCAGACTCTGCGCGTGCTGTGCCCCGCGACGGGTGGAGCCGACCGGGGCGCGCATCACCATCGGAACCTTCACGGTTCCGCCGGACATGTAGCACATCTTGGCGGCTTGATTGGCAAGCTGATCCATCATGCAGAAGAGAAAATCGCCGTACTGCACGTCGGCGATGGGGCGCATGCCGGTCATCGCCGCCCCGATGGCGACCCCCGCGATCCCGATCTCCGAGATGGGGGTGTCGAGTATCCGTTCATGTCCGAACTCGTCGGAGAGACCGAGCGTTACCGTAAACGCGCCGCCAAAGCCGCCGCTGACGCCGATATCCTCGCCCAGACAGAAGACGGCCGGATCGCGGCGCATCTCTTCGCGAATGCCTTCTCGCAGCGCCTCCGCAATGGTCATCTGCGCCATCTCAACGATCCTCCCAGAAGACATCTTTCAGCGCGTCCTCCGCCCGCGGAGAGGGACTCGTCTCGGCGAAGGCGACCGCGTCATCAATCTCTGCGGTTACCTCCTGTTCGATGCGGTCCAGATCCTCCTGCGTCGCGGCGTTCATGGCGAGAATGCGCCTGCTCTGGATCAGGAGCGGGTCTCTCTCCCGCCACTGCGCCTCCTCCTCGCGGGAGCGGTATCCGCAGGCGTCGCTGCGCGAGTGCCCGCAGAGGCGATAGGTCTTGCACTCGATCAGCGTCGGTCCCTCGCCGCGCCGGGCGCGCTCCGCCGCCTCCCGGGCGGCTTCCCGCACCGACAGCACATCGTTGCCGTCCGCGATCACTCCGGGCATCCCGTAGGCGGCGGCGCGATCCGCGATATGCTCTACCGCGATCACCTGCGAAACCGGCGTGGAGGCTCCGTAGAGGTTGTTCTCACAGACGTAGATCACCGGCAGTCTCCAGATCGCCGCCATGTTCATCGCCTCATGCAGCGCCCCCTCATTGGCGCCGCCGTCGCCGAAAAAGCTGGCGACCACCTGACCGCTGCGGCGCATCTTCGCCGACAGACCGATCCCGGCGGCGATGGGCGCGCCGGCTCCGACGATGGCGATGGCGGGAACCATCCCGACCGCCATATCCCCGACATGCATCGAGCCGCCTTTGGCTTTACAGCATCCCGTCGCCTTCGCATAGAGTTCCGCCATGATCGCGCGCGCGCTGACCCCTTTGGCAAGGGCGTGCCCGTGCGGACGATGCGTGCTGGTGAGGTAGTCATCGGGCTTCAACGCGGCGCACACCCCGACGGCGACCGCCTCCTGACCGATGTAGAGATGCAGCGTCGAGGGGATTTTGCCCTGCATGAACAGGGCGTTGCACCGCTCCTCGAAGCGGCGGATCAACAGCATCTGCCGGTAGAGATCGAGGAGCGTCGCGCCGTCGGTTTCAGGCTTTATGGCTGCTTCCATAGAGGCGTATCAGTTCCTTTACTTTCGTCTTCATCGCCGCTTTTCCGGCGTGGAGGAGATCGGTCTCTTTGTGCGAGCCGAGAACGTCATGCACATTCACGCGGTCTCCCCAGCTCCGCATGACTTCCCGCACGCCCTGCAGAAAGGTCTGCTTCAGGACGGTGCCGACATTGAATTTGGCGACCCCGCAGGCAATCGCCTGCGGGATATGTTCCGGGGGGAAACTGGTTCCGCCGTGAATGACCAGCGGAACCGAAACCCGGCGGCGGATCGCCTCCAGATGCTCCATGTCCACCGGCGCATAGCGGTCGGTCAGCAGATGCACATTCCCGAAGGAGACCGCCAGACAGTCCGCGCCGGACGCCTCCACAAACGCCGCCGCCTGCTCGGGGTCGGTCAGGTAGGCGGCGGAGTCGTCAATCCCCTCGTCGGTGGCGTCGGGCAGGCGTCCCAGTTCCGCCTCGACCGTAACCCCGCGCGCATGCGCGATCTGCGCCAGATGCCGGACGGTCTCTACCGCTCGGTCCCACTCCCACGCGGAGGTGTCCAGCATGACCGCGTTAAAGCCCGCCTCGATCCCGCGCACCGCCTGATCCAGCGTCTGCGCCTCGTTCAGGATCAGGCAGACCGGCGTCTGCGCCCGTTTCGCCAGGACGCTGCCGATCGCGCCGAGCAGCTGCACGCCTCCCCGATCGAGCCACGCGGAATCCGCCATCATGCCGCCGAAGCCCAGAATCACGGGGGAACGCTCCTCTTCCGCCGCCTCCAGCGCCGCCTCCAGCGAGTAGGTGTCCCACGCCTCAAAGTAGCCAAGACCGTAACCTTCATGCAGGGCGCGCTGCATCATCGTCTGCATGGATTGCAGCGGCATCTATCTCTCCAGGAGCGGGAGCCGTTCCGGCGGCATCGCCGCGATCATGGACTCCGGGAAGGTGTCGTAGAAGGTGGGGGCGGGCAGGTGGCGAATGCGTCCGGCAGAGGCGTCGTGGAAGGAGCAGTGGAAGACGTAGCGGGGCTGATCGGTAACGTTGCTGGAGCCGGAGTGCAGCAGCATCGGGCTGAAGAGCGCGATATCGCCCTCCTCGCAGGTCAGCTCAACCGCCTGCGAAAGGTCTGCGCCGGAGAGCCTGACCAGTTCCCGACCGACCGCCCACCGCTCCTCCTCCGTCTTCGGGGCGGCTTTTCGCACCGCCTCCAGTGTCAGGCGATGCGATCCCGGAACCACCATCGTGGCGGCTCCGCCCGGACGTATCGGGTTGCAGTAGTAGAAGAGCTGCACAAAGGTTTTGCGCGGAGTATCGTGCCACTCCTCCGGCAGGAAGACGGTGTCGGTGTGGAAGCCGTCGGGCGTTGCCGGAGGCGGCTTGCCGCACGGATAGGTGATCATAAACATCTGCTGCCGCAGACGCAGGTTGTCGGCGCGCAGGCTCTGCGCCGCCAGATCGAGAAGGACCGGGTCGGAGGCAAGACGCGCCGCGATCGGGTCCTCGATGGGGTGGCAGATACGGTGATGAAACTCCGAACTGCCTCGCTCCGGCTGTTTCTGATGCCCGTCGCGGATGGTTCGGTCAATAAAGGCGCGAATCTTGGCGGTAACGCGGCAGTCTATCAGACCGGGGACAAGCGTGTATCCCTGCTCCTCCAGCTCCTCAAGGTGGCGTTCAAAGTTCATCAGGTCGGACTCTCTATCTCTCTTGGCAGGGGGTTATGCGGACCTCCATCGGATGAGCGGCGATGAACGCCTCCGCTTCGGAGCGCGTGAAGACCCCGGTGGTGCATCCGAGACGGGTGCAGGCGGAGGCGCCGACGGCGCTGGCAAAACGCAGCGTATCGGGCAGGGACCAGTTCTCCAGCAGTCCCAGCAGGAAGCCGGCTGTGAAGGCGTCTCCCGATCCGGAGCCGTCCACAAACTCGATCGGATAGGCGTCCATCTCCAGCGTCTCGCGGAGCGTCTGCAGCAGCGTGCCGCGTTTGCCCTGTGTGATGACAGCGACGCCGCAGCCCTCCTGCAGGAAGCGCGCCGCCTGCCGGCGCGGCTCCTTCTCGCCGGTCAGCGCGTGCGCCTCCTCGTCGTTGGGGAGGAAGTAGTCGGTATGGGGCAGCACCGGGCGCAGCGCCTCCATGCCTTTGCCGCCTTCGCCTTCGGGCACCACCACGTCCAGCACGGTGCGTATCCCGCGCTGACGGGCGGCGCGGAAGAGCGACGCCAGCGGCTCCGGATGGACTTCGGGCATCACCAGATAGCCGCCCAGATAGAGGATCCCGCCGTCCGGGAGCGCCGTGAGATCTATCTCCTCCACACGAAACAGCGCGTTCGTTCCAAAGGTGTGGATGAAGCGGCGATCCTCGCCGACAACCGTCAGGATCACGGTTTTGGAGGTTCCGCCCTGTTCGGTGCGGTGAATGCCCTCGGTGGCGATGCCTTTGCGGGTCAGGCTCTGGATCAGGAAGTCGCCGAAGGCGTCCTGTCCGACCAGCCCGGTAACCCCTGCCGGGATGCCCAGACGCGCCAGCCCGACCGCAACGTTGGCGGCGCAGCCTCCGATCTCCAACAGGAAGTCCCCGGTTGCGCTGAGCGAGCCGGCGGGCGGAATCTGCGGCAGCGGAGGGACAAAGATATCGGCGACCAGGATCCCCGCGCAGAGAATGGAGGGTTGTGCGTATGCAGACCTCATGCGTTCCACCTCATCGTTTCCAGAGCGTTAACCACAGCGGCGGGTCGGGCGCAGAGCGTCTATCGCCGCCAGAATCCCTTTCTGTCTTTCTCCGGCTGCTGGGTTCCGTAGGGGGTAACGGCGCCGGTCGTCGGCTGCCCGGCGGGCGGCGGCGTCGCTGGAATGGCGGTTTCCCAGTCGCCCCGCTGGGTCGGCGTGACGCCGGGCATCGCGCTCAGGCTCTGCAGGAGCGGCGGATAGAGGTTGAGCAGCTTGTTGAAGCACTCCTTCGCCATCAGGATCGCCTGCCCGAGGGTCCAGGAGGGGTCTTCCAGATAGTCCAGCGTGTCGCGCAGCTGGTTGAGGGTCTGCTGATAGATCGCCAGATTCGGGTTGGGCAGGGCGAGCAGCTGCGACTGCTGGGAGGCGAAGATGCCGGCAAGCCGGTCAATATAGGCGCGGGGGTGCATGGTGGAGTGCACAACGCGGGACGCCGGTCCCAGCGATCCCGCCAGCGCCGCCGCCACCGAGTAGACCGCCACCGCCTGCACCGACTTCGTCGAGTTTTTGACGAGCGCGTCCATCGCCTGCGCCGCAAGCTGCTGGATCTCCTTCTGTCCGCTCCACAGTCCCGCGTGACTGGAGAGGAAGACGCACTCCGGGATGTAGTTGGGATCAGGGGCGAGTCCGCTGGCGGTGCGGATGAACTGTCCGATCTGCAGCCAGTCGTAGCTGTCGTCGTTATCGTCGGAGGCGAGGCGGTATTCGGAGCGCAGACCGCCGCACTGCAGCAAGCCTGTGTCAATGGTGGGGTAGATCTCCGGCTCGCGCGCGCTGCCGATTTTGGAGACGCCCACAAACAGCGGAACCGTCGCGGCGTAGGCTTCCAGATAGCCCTCCAGCGCCAGCGCCTCATCATCCGGGATCTCGATGATATGACCGCTCTCGGCGACCGCCAGACATCCCCGCACGGTAACCCGGAAGGAGCGTTCGCCCTCCTGGATCGGGCGGCTGATCCCGTCGTCCTCCAGGTGCATCACCCCGACCACTCTGCCGCGCTGCAGCACCCACCGCACCAGTTCCTTATGGAAAAAGGTCTCCTGCTTGAACTGTCCCGCCTGAAGAATCCGCACCGAATCCCAGTCTATCGAAACCAGGTCGAACTCTCTCATGGTCTCCTCTCCTTACTCGCGCATCAGACGGGAGCGCCCGCACTCTCCATAGGAGCGAAAGAGCCGCTTCGGACTCCCTTCCGCCATCTTATCCTCTCTATACTACCAGACTCTGCGGTTCTCCTGCCCGTTTCCTCTGCGGAATACGTCACATGGATATTGACAGAACCGTATGCGACAGGTACATTTCAGCGAACGAACCGATATCAGGGAGCGAAGATAGATGAGCGAGAGCATCCGTGCGCTCAAGGAGCGCATGGCGGAGATCGGGCATCTGGGGCGTATCGCCGGCGTGCTGGAGTGGGACCTGCAGACCTATATGCCTCCCGGCGGCGCGGCGGCGCGCTCGGAGCAGATCGCGCTGATCAGCCGCATGACCCATGAGATGTTCACCGCCGAGGAGACCGGGGATCTGCTGGCGAAGGCGGAGGCGGAGGCGGCTTCGCTGGACGGCGACAGCGACGAGGCGCGCATGGTTCGCAACCTGCGCCGCAGCTTCGACCGCGCGGTGAAGATACCGACATCGCTGGCGGCGGAGTTTGCCCGCCAGACCACCCTCTCTCAGGAGATCTGGGCGCGCGCCCGCGCAGAGAGCGATTTCGCCGCCTTTGCCCCGTCGCTGGAGCGCAACCTCGAGCTGGTGCGTCAGATCGTTTCCCATCTGGGGTATGAGAACGATCCCTACGATGCGCTGCTGGATCAGTACGAGAAGGGGATGAAGACGGCGGAGGTATCGGCGATCTTTGAGACGCTCAAGCCGCATCTGATTGATCTGACGCGCGCGATTGCCGAGCGCGCCGGCAGCGGGGATGAGCCGATCACCGGTCACTTCCCGATCGCGGACCAGAATGCGCTGACCTCCCGGCTGGCGGCGGATCTGGGCTACGATTATACGCGCGGGCGACAGGATCAGGCGCCGCATCCGTTCTGTATCAACTTCTCCCGCGACGATGTGCGGATCACCACGCGCTTCAAAGAGGACGAGTGGATGATGGGCGTCTATGCCACGCTCCACGAGACCGGGCACGCGCTCTACGAGCAGGGGTCTCCGGCGGAGTACGAGAATACGGCGCTTGCCGGCGGGGTCTCTTCCGGCGTGCATGAGAGCCAGTCGCGGCTGTGGGAGAATCTGGTCGGGCGCAGCCGCGCCTACTGCATCTATCTGCTGCCCCGCCTGCAGGAGGCGTTCCCCGAAGCCTTCTCCGGCGTTACCGTTGACCGGCTGTATCGCTCCGTCAACCGGGTGCGCCCCTCCTTCATCCGCGTTGAGGCGGACGAGGTAACCTATAACCTGCATATCCTCCTGCGCTTTGAGCTTGAGCGGGAGCTTCTGTCCGGGCGGCTGCGCGTTGCCGATCTTCCCGCCGTCTGGAATGCCCGGATGGAGGAGTATCTGGGCATCACTCCCCCGGACGACCGGCGGGGTGTGCTGCAGGATATTCACTGGTCAGCAGGACTGGTGGGCTACTTCCCGACCTACACACTGGGGAACCTGCTGGCGGCGCAGCTGTGGGACACGGCGCAGCGGGCGATCCCGGATCTGGAGGCGCATATTGAGCGCGGAGAGTTTGCGCCGCTGCTGGAGTGGCTGCGCGCCAACGTCCATGCATACGGCAGCAAGTTCGAGCCGAACGAGGTGATCCGGAAGGCGACCGGCGCGCCGCTCTCCTCGGAACACTTCACCCGCTACCTGCAGACCAAGTTTGGCGCGCTCTACGGACTGGCGTAGCAAGAGGCTCCCCTGCTTATCCAGACACAGCAGGGGAGCCTCCCTCAAGACTTGATCAGCACCGACTCTTTCTGGAAAAGGCGCGTGCAGAAGAGCACCGAAATCGCGGCATAGAGGGCGGAGGCAGCCAGCGCGATCAGAATGAACGCCGTGTCGTAGCTGTTGAGGAGCGCCTGTTTGATGATGAGCGAGGCGTTGAGCACCGGAACCAGCGCCATCGTCCGGGAGACCTCCGCGCCCAGAAACATGGACATCATCGCGGGAACGATGATCGCGATCAGGAGCGGTCCCAGATAGGACTGCGCCTCCTTCTGGTTGCGCGAAAAGGTGGAGATGGCGATCAGCAGTCCGGCGAACAGCACCGCCAGCGGTATCTGCATCAACAGCGTCACCCCGATCCCCATCGGGTTCAACTGCAGTCCCCCGCGCACTAGCCACGCATAGACCTCCAGACCGCTGAAGAACGGGATCATCAGCCCGGCGATGGAGAGCAGGCTTCCCGCCAGACAGACGCTCATCACCGCTAGAAACTTGCCGAGGACGATGTCCCGGCGCGAGGCGGGCGACGCCAGCAGGGTCTCCAGCGAGCCGCGCTCCTTCTCTCCCGCCACCAGGTCGTTGGCGGCGTAGATGCCGCTGCTGAAGCAGGCTAACGCCAGCATGTAGGGCAGCAGCGAGGCGATCACCAGCGTTCCCGCGCTGCCCCCCGTCTTGATCGGCTCCTCTGTCAGTTTGAAAGGGGTCGCGAACTCCGGCGGAAGATTCAACGCCTCCAGCCGCCGGGTGAGCGCGACGCTTCCGGCGGCGTTGAATCCCGCCTTCAGCCGCTCCCCTGCCAGCCGCGATTTATCGTTGCCGACATCCATCAGGATTTTGACCGGGACCGTCTGCCCCGCCGTCAGCCGCTGCTGTGCGTCGGGCGGCAGCTCCGCCACCGCCCGCAGGCTCCGGTCGCGAATGCGGGCTTCGGCGGTCTCCCGCGTGGTGGTCTCCAGCCGGAGGTTCAGGTTGGGAACGCCTTTGAGGGTCTCCAGGATCGCCGGCGAGGCGTCCGCTCCGATGATTCCGACGGTCAGCGTCTCCGCCTGCGCCTGTTTCGCCTGCCCTAAGATGAACGAGCCGATGAACGCCAGCAGCACGGGAGTCAGCAGCAGGGGGGAGATGATGACGCCGAAAGTGGTGCGTTTGTCGCGAAAGATGTCGCGAAACTCCTTCCAGAAGATGGTCCAGATGTGCCGTCGCATGGCGTCCGCTACTCCTCACTCTCCCCGATCAGACTCAAAAAGACGTTCTCGATGGCGGATTTGCCGGTCTGCCGCCGCAGTTCTTCCAGCGTTCCGATGGCGGCGATCCGCCCCTGATAGATGATGGCAATCCGATCGCACAGCGCCTCCACCTCGCTCATGATATGCGTGGAGAAGACGACGGTGCGCCCCTCATCCCGGCAGCGGCGAATAAAGCGCATGACGGTGCGCGCCGCCACGATGTCCAGCCCGCTGGTCGGCTCATCGAAGAAGATGACGGGCGGGCTGTGGACGATGGCGCGGGCGATGGAGACGCGCTGCTTCTGTCCGGTGGAGAGTTTGTCGCAGCGGCTGTCCGCGAACGCATGGATGCCCAGTTCCGTGAAAAGCTCCTCGATCCGTCGGCTCAGCGCGTTCGGCTCCATTCCGAAGAGCTGCCCGAAGTAGGTTACCACCTCCCGCGCGGTCAGGCGTTCGTAGAGCGCGGCGGAGCCGGTCAGAAAGCCGATGCTCTGGCGCACCTGCTGCGCCTGCGCGCGGATATCGAAACCCGCCACGGAGGCGGAGCCGCAGGTCGGTTCGAGGATGGTGGCGAGCATCCGCAGCAGGGTGGTTTTGCCGGCGCCGTTGGGACCGAGCACGCCGAATATCTCGCCGGGATGACAGGAGAAGGTGACGTTTTCGACGGCGTGAATCACGCCGCGCTTCCGGTCGGTAAAGGTTTTGCAGAGGCTGTCGGTCTGGATCATCGTCCGTCTATCTGGGGGGCAGGAGGCGGAAACGCAGCGCGCTCGGACGGGCTTTATCGTGGTAGATGGTCTGGTGCGCCGCCACCATGCGAACCGCGTCCTTGATCGGCTCGCCGGTGTTGAGGTTGCGCGCAAAGGTCGGGAACATGCTGCTGGTGAGGATCACGCCGATCCGGTGCCCCGTTTTGAACCGGTGCGCCGTGTCCCACAGATCAATGGTCGTCCGGTAGACCCGGTTGGGGGTCAGCAGCTTCGGCTCTTTCCATCCCTGCACGAACCGTCCGTTGATCTTGCCCGGCATCCCGATCAGCCCCATCACGCCCTTCTCGTCAATGTCCACGAGCATGGCGAAGAAGTCGGTGTCCCGGGCGGAGGTGGAGAAGTAGAGGTCCAGCGAGATCGGTCCTCCGATCTCCATCGGCTCTTTCATGGGGTCAGAGCGGTAGACCAGACTGTCCTGATCCTTATCCTCGATCTTGACGATGGTGCTGGAGGCGGAGGGGTCGGTAGGATTGGCTTTGAGTATCTCCTCCGGGATGACGGCGCTGGCGGGGTTGTAGGTGTATCGGCTGGGTTCCGCATCGGCGACGGGATTTTCGAGAAGCTGCCCCATGCTGGTCTTGCCGTTCGCCGGTCCCGTCGCGCCGAGATAGAGGGTCTTCTCTTTCGAGCGCGGATCGGGCCAGTCCTGCAGGAAGCGCCACTCGTTGGCTCCCGTGACGAAGACCTGTACGCGCGGAACCTTCTGCAGGTCTACCTGCTTGCCCTTCAGCCAGGTGTCGAACCAGCGCAGGTAGAGCGAATCGAGTTCCAGAATGGCGTCCGGTCCGTAGTCCTGATCGCCGAACCGGGAGGAGGAGTTGAAGGCATGGGACCAGGGACCGTAGATGAGCCACTGGTTGGTTCGTTTCGCTGCCCGCATGATCTCCCAGTTGCGTTTGGTGCCGATCCCATCGCCGTCCCACCATCCGCTGATGTGCAGCGCGGGGATCGTTACGCGGGGCATGTCCGCCTGATAGTTGAACCCGGCGAAGGCGGCGGGCCGGTCTCTTTCCAGCCACTTATCGAAAAAAGGGATATTGACGCCCAGCACCTCGTCATCCACCTTGGAGAGCGGGAGCGTGGTGAGCTTGCTCGTGCCGGGCAGGGGTCTTCCCGCCAGTTCCATGCGGGTCTGCCGCTCCTTGACCAGATTCGCCCACCAGAGATTTCCCCACAGAAAAAAGATGCCGTGATCGTAGGGGATGTTGTAGAAGCCGTCGGGCGGAGCGACCTGCGGAACGATCGCTTTCAGGGCGGGATGCCTCTCTACGGCAGCCGTCCACTGCACCAGTCCGCCATAACTGCCGCCGATCATCCCGACACTGCCGTTCGACCAGGACTGCTTTGCGATCCAGTCGAGGGTATCGTAGCCGTCCTTGCGCTCGTTCATAAAGGGGTCCCATTCGCCCCCGCTGTCATGACGCCCCCGGCAGTCCTGCGCGAGGTAGGCGTAGCCGCGTTTCGCCCACCACTCGCCCTTGATCGCCTCGTTAGCGCGCCCGTAGGGAGTGCGAACCAGGATTGTCGGGAACTTCCCCTCTCCCTCCGGCAGCAAGAGGTCGGCAGTCAGCTCCACGCCGTCGCGCATCCGGATCTTCACGCCGCGTTCGACGCGCGTCTTGAACGTCGCCTGACTCAGTTCCGGGTATCTGGCGGTCGGATCGGAGAAGACCTCCGACCAGCCCTCCAGCACTCCCCGAAACATCTGGGTCGGCACATCCCAGCCGGCGACGCGCCCCTGCGCGTCTATGGCGTAGGTCAGGGCGACAGTCCCGAAGTCCAGTTTCAGGTCGTTCACCGTTACGTTGGCGTTACCGCGCCGGACGACGCGCCCCGGTTGTACGGTGAAGGTGATGGGAAGGATCGTGCCGCTGTCCATGATCATGATCGGCTGCTTCTCAGCGGGAGTCTGTCCGCCGATCGCCTTCAGGAGCGCGCCCCCGATCTGCGGATGGTAGTTGGCGAAGAAAAGCTCCTTCTCCATCTTCACCTCCGCCTCGCGGGACTGTCCTGCCGTGCTCACCTTCACCTTGCCGCCGGCATAGGTTACGGTCACCTCCGTGCCCATCAGTTTCTGCTTCAGCGTATATTCGATGAGTCTCCCGTCAGCATATTTGCCGCTGAGATCGCTGACGATCTGCGTTCCCGCGATGGTGATATCCGAGCGCGAGGTGAAGGTTCCGTCCTCTTTGCGCTCAAAGACATTGGTTCCCACCTCCGCATCTGCAAAAGTGAACTTCATCCGGAGCGTCTCGGCGGACACTCCATATGCGACAGAGAGCAGCAGCAGTGCCAGCGTCCATCTGAATGTGGTTTTCACCGATCTCTCCTTGCCTTTAGAGGTAGAGGCTGCGGCGCGACAGGCGCTCTCCCGCGTCTCGCATTCGGGAGCGGAGGATTGCGTCTGTTGCGGCGGGCGGAGGCGGCAGCGGAGGCGCGCTCCCTCCGCTTTCCGGAGCCATCGCCGTTGGGAGTACGAACGGGAGGCGGACGCGGTTTCATGCGGAAGGCGCGCCGGGAGATGCCGGCGGACGGGGCGGCATTCAGAAGCTTCCGAAAGACAGCGCGGCGCCGCTCTATTCGAGATAGTCGCGGAGTTTGCGGCTGCGGTTGGGGTGGCGCAGCTTTTTGAGCGCTTTGGCTTCGATCTGTCGGATTCGCTCGCGGGTTACCTTGAAGTGACGCCCCACCTCCTCCAGCGTGCGCGAGCAGCCGTCCTCCAGCCCAAAGCGCATGATCAGCACCTCGCGCTCGCGCGGAGTCAACTGATCCAGCGCCTCTTCGATCTTCTCCCGCAGGATCAGGTGCGAGGCGGCTTCCGCCGGCGAGACGGCTTCATGGTCCTCCACGAAGTCCGCCAGATGGCTGTCCTCCTCCTCGCCGATGGGGGTCTCCAGGGAGAGCGGTTCAGGGGCGATTCGGATGATTTCGGAGACGCGCTCGACGGGCATATCGAGGGCGCGGGCTAGCTCTTCGAGGGTTGGTTCGCGTCCCAGCTCCTGCAGAAGCTGGCTGCTGGTCTTGATGAGGCGGTTGATCGTCTCGACCATGTGGACGGGGATGCGGATGGTTCGCCCCTGATCGGCGATGGCGCGGGTGATCGCCTGGCGAATCCACCAGGTGGCGTAGGTGCTGAACTTATAGCCTTTGCTGTGGTCGAACTTCTCAACGGCGCGGATCAGACCGATGTTGCCCTCCTGGATCAGATCGGGGAAGGACATGCCGCGTCCGGTGTAGCGTTTGGCGATGGAGACCACCAGCCGCAGGTTTGCCTGGGTGAGGGTGTCTTTGGCGCGCTGGTCGCCCTGCTGGATGCGCTTTGCCAGTTCGATCTCGGCGTCCATCGAGAGCAGGGGCGTCTTGCCGATCTCCCGCAGCCACATCCGCACCGAGTCCTCGACCATCATGCCGTCCATGACGCCCAGGTCTTCCTCGGTCGGAATCTCGCCGCCCTTTATCCCGACGTCGTCATGGGGAAGCCCCTCCTCCAGCGGGAGGGGAGCCTCTTTACCTTTGACGACGATTTCGATGCCTTCATCGGCAAAGGCTTGAAGCATCTCCTCGATCTGTTCCGCGTCAAGCTCCTCCTCCGACAGAGAGTTGTTGATCTCGTCGTAGGTCAGGAAGCCGCGATCCTTGCCATGATCGAGCAGCCTTCGAAACTCGCTGTTTTCTCTCACTTGATCCAGAGCCACGCTGCCGTCTCCCCTTTACAACGCCTGTTTCGCCATGAGCGTCCGACGATCGGTCCGCCCCGTCCTCTTCCTGCCAGCGCGTTGTTGTCTGTCAGGAGGGCGGTGACGGGGGACGCTTCACCTCTTTCAGAAGCCGATCATACTCTCTCAGCCGCTCCTGATCCTCTTCCGTCAATGTAGTTTTGCTCTGCAGAGACTGCGCCAGTTCCGCGAGCCGAGCGTGCTTTCGATGTTTTCGCAGGGTCTCCACACAGCCCTGTATCAGGGCTTCCGTTATCGGCACATTCGCCATCAATGTATTGAACTCCTGCAACTGCTGGCGAACGGCGGTAGAAAAATCTTCTTCCTCTTCCCGGATCAGCATCTCTACCAGGTTCGCCTCTTCGGATTGCAGCTTCTGCGCGCGCGCCTGCACGAACAGAAAGAACCGTCGCGCCAGCGGGGTCAGGAAGTCGTCAGCGGAGGCGTATTTGAGCGTTACGGCGCGCCACAGGGGAGATGCCAGCGCGCGAATCAGTTCGCGTTCGGCGCGCTCCTCCTGCGTCATCGCAACCTCGGCGACCGGGGGAGGCTCCATCGGTCGGGGACGCTCCCGCCATTCGGCGCGCCGGTACCGCTCGCGGCGCGGCTCTCCGGAATCTCTGCGTCGGTAGCCGCTCTCTGCGTCGCTCCCGCCCCGGTATCCGACGCCGGGGGGCGGCAGAGGCGGAGGCGGGGAAGGCTCCTGCGCCGTAGCCGGGGCGTCGCCGCGCCTGCGGGCGTTATACGCCTCGGCGTCTCTATGAAACATCTCTTTGGCGATGCCCGGACCTCTGCCGCTCATCGGATGGAAACGCCAGACCTTTTCGATATAGGCGTCCCGCTCCACCCGCACCGGCACGGACGCCAGGATCGCCACGATCTGCCGCAGCATCCGTGCGCGCCCCGCCTCGGTCGTCTGATCCGCCTCCGAAACGATCCGCTCTAACTGATACTCCACCCGTCCCACCGCCGAGTCTATGGCGCGCTGAAACGCCGCCGAGTCGCCGCGCCGGAGCAGCGAATCGGGATCATCGCCCGGCGGCAGCCGCACGACCCGCACCTGCACGCCCTCCTTCTCCAGCAGTTCGGAGGCGCGCAGGGTCGCTTTGATCCCGGCGTTGTCGGCGTCGTAGACGAGCGTAACGACCGGAGCGAGGCGGGCGAGTTTGCGGGCATGCTCCTCCGTTAGAGAGGTTCCCAGGGTGGCGAGGGCGTTGGAGAAGTCCGCCTGATGGGCGGCGACGACATCCATATAACCCTCCATCAGCAGCAGGCGCCCTTCGGCGGCGATTTTCCTGCGGGCAAAGGGCAGTCCATAGAGCAGCCTGCTTTTGGCAAAGACGGGCGTCTCGCCGGTATTCAGGTACTTCGGCTGCACATCGCCCAGCGCGCGCCCGCCAAAGCCGACGACCCGCTCCTGTTCATCGTGGATCGGGAAGATGATGCGGTGGCGAAACATGTCTATCAGGTCGCCGGAGGAGGCGCGGACGACGAGTCCGGCGGTCTCGGCGATCTGCAGGCTGTAGCGGCGCGCCGTCAGGAAGGAGAGGAGAGCGTCCCAGCTGTCCGGCGCATACCCGATCTGAAAACGGGTCAGCGCCTCATGGGTCAGTCCGCGCTGCTGCACATACTCTCTTGCAGCGGGGACCCGCTCCAGCATCTTGCGGAAAAAGTCGCGGGCGACGGCGTTGATCTCGTAGATCAGGTCGCGTGCGCTCTTCTTCGCTGCCTCTTCCTCCTGTCCGCGCCGTGCAAACTCCAGTCCGGCGCGGCGCGCCAGCCACTCGGCTGCCTCGACGAACGACATGTTCTCGTAGCGCGAGATGAAGGTGAAGATATCGCCGGAGGCGCCGCAGCCGAAGCACTTGAAGGTCTGCGTCGAGGGGTCTACATAGAAGGAGGGGGTCTTCTCCTGATGGAACGGGCAGAGACCCTGCCAGTTGCGTCCCTTCTGTTTGAGGGAGACATAGGTTCCGATGATCTCCACGATGTCGCTGCGCGCGCGGATTTCGTCTTTGTCCGCCCGCATAGACTCTCCTCCCGATGAACGAAGACGAATACGCGAAAAAGAGGGAAGGGGCGCTGACAAGCGCCCCTTCCCCGTTGAGCCTCAGGGCGTACTACCGACCGCCGCTCAAGCCTCCGCGCATGGGAGAGCTGGGAGCGCCGCTCAGTCCCGGAGGCATGGACATTCCGCCCATGCCGGGCATCCCGCCGCCCATTCCAGGCATGCCGCCCATGCTGGGCATGCCGCCGCGCATGCCGCCGGGAGCCGCCGCGCCGCCGCCGGTGGCGCCTGCGCCGCGCAGGATCATCAGGTTCGGGCGATTACGCTCGGTCTCGGCGATGGTGATGCCCACCACCCGGGATCCCTTGCCGTCGCGCCGATCCAGCAGCTGGAAAGCGACTTTGGCTTTGGTGCTGTAGTCGAGGATCAGGTTGTCACCCTCTTTGACGACCGAATCGGGCCAGCCGTAGAGGCGGTAGATCTTCTCCGCCGTGTCGCCCAGTATCACGCCGCGGGAGGTGCGATCCCCGCGCATCCCCGCCGGGCGATAGCCGAACGACTGGATCTGAATAACGCGCCCGTCCTTGTTGAACAGGAACATGTAGGTGTTCTGTCCGCGCTCATAGACCCAGGTTACCTCGCCGTCGCCCTGCGAACTCTGGCTGGAGGCGCCGCCCATTCCCACGCTGCCGCCGATCCCGCCGCCAGACATCGCACCGCCGGGCATAGGACCGATCCCTTCATCGTCATCGCCAAAGCGTCCACCGCGCATGCCGCCGCCCATTCCGGGCATGCCGCCCATGCTGGGCATACCGCCGCGCATGCCGCCGCCCATGCCGGAGAAGGCGCCGTAGTTCAGTCCGGGGGGAGGCCCGGTCACCGGTCCGCCGCCCATCATGCCGGGAGGCGCGGACATACCGCCACCCATCATCATGCCGCTGTAGCCGCCCATGCCGGGAGGCGGTCCGGAAGGCAGTCCAGGCAAGCCGCCGGGAGCGCCCCCGCCGAAGCCCTGCTGTCTCCCGCCGGTCTGTCCGCCCTCCAGACCCGAAACCGCGCCTACCTCAATACGGGTCGGCGGACCGTGCAGCCTGAGTACTTCGTTCCACGGGCGCATAATGCGAACGCCGAGAAGCTCGCGTTCCGGGCGCGCCTGGGCGAAAGACGGGAGCGCGGCCAGTGTCAACAGACCGGTTGCAGCCAGGCACGCGGCTCCGCCAATAAGTCGTCGCATTGAGTATCCCTCCTGAGAGTAAGGCAAGAAATCCGGTCGAATAGTCCTGCATTCATTTTACGCTTTTTGCGCGCCGAATTCCTTCCTTTTGTCGGTAATTTGCATGAAATCTTCACGGATGATGTTCCGCCTGCGAAAGACAGCCCGTGACGCCACGACGGCTGTCGCGGAGCGGCGCGAGGATCGGCAGGAGCCTTCTCCTCCATCGCCTGTCTGACATTTGGACGATACGCGCTTTCGCGGGGTTACACCTCCGCGGAAAAAAACGTTGTCCGTCGCCGCAGGGATTCCCGATGCGTGGAGAGCATGGAGGGAGCGGAGCGCGGAGAGCAGGCGGCGCACGGCTCTCCGCGTCGCGGCAGAACTCAGAGCGTGTAGTCGGAGGGTTTGATCTCGATCCGGGTGCCCCGGGCGATGGCTTCGTTGGCGCGGCAGGCGGCGACGGTGCAGCCCAGCGCCTCCCTCCAGTCGCAGGTGACCGGGGAGCCGGTGCGGATGCTGTTGAAGAAGTCCTCCAGCTCCAGCAGGTAGCTGCTCTTGCCTGCCACGCTGCCGGACAGGGTCCTCTCCCCGACCTTGACGCCGGACTGATTGAGCTTTTTGGTCGCCTCCGGGTCGAGCTTCAGCCCGGACTGTCCGCGCTGTCCCGTCTCTTTGTTGACCGCGCTCTTCATCCAGTCTTCCTGCTGCGCGCGCGGCTCGCGGAAGCAGGCGCTGCTCACCTTGCGGTCTTCCGAGATGATGAGGGTGCCTCCGTCGCCCATAAACTGCTCGTAGTAGCCGTCGTACTGATTGGTGGTCAGGGAGGTGTAGGCGAACCGGACGTTGTTGGGGTACTCAAACAGGACCATTACGTTGTCGTAGACGGTGCGTCCGTCCTTCCAGTAGTCTATGCCGCCCATGCCGATGACGGCGGTCGGCACGGCTCCCAAAAACCAGTTAACGGCGTGTATCTGGTGCGTGCCAAGCTCCGCCATCAGTCCCTGCGAGTACTCTTTATACAGACGCCAGTTCCAGTGACGGTCGTTGGTATCTTTGGGGACGGGCGTGCGCCGCCAGGAGCCGTTGCGGTTCCACTGGGCGCGGATATGCGTGATCTTGCCGCAGACTTTCGCGCTGTGGATCATCTCCCAGGCGTGATTGTAGAGCACGTCGGCGCGCCGCTGATGTCCGATCTGCAGGATCTTCTTTGCGTCCAGCGCGGCGCGCGCCATCGCCTTCGCCGACGGAATATCATACGCCATCATCTTCTCGCAGAAGACCTGCTTGCCCGCCTTCAGCGCGTCTATGGCGATCGGAGCATGCAGATAGAGGGGGGTCGCGATCAGGACGGCTTCGATATCCGGGCGGTCGAGCAGGGCGCGGTAGTCCTTATAGCCCTGCGCTCCAGGAACGTCCTTGAGGGCGCGCTGAAGGTTCGGCTCGTAGATGTCGCAGACGGCGACCATCTTCACGCCCGGCACGCTCAGGGCGGATTTGAAAATCTGACCGTAGCCCTGCGTGCCGACGCCGATGATGCCGCAGTTGACCGGGCGGCTCTCTTTCAGCGCGGCTTCGCGCCTCTCCTGCGCCTCCGCCGCATAGGTCAGCGAGACGCCCATGGCGGCGGCGATCGCGGCGGCTCCCTGTATGAAGTCGCGGCGGGAGACTGCGCTGTCCGCCAGAGTGATCTGCGGTTGGCGATCCTGGGTCATCGAATCTTCTCCTTGTACTATCTGGGACCGGGCTTGCGCGGAGGCGCGGGATTTTTCGGCGAAGTTTGCGGTCTGGGAAGCCTGGGCGGTCGCGCCTCGAATCGCTGCCTTTTCATTGCCGCCGCCATCGTTTGCCACTCCGGCTCCGGCACGCGCCGGACATGCCCGTCCGCAAACGCCACCCCGCGCGTATTATCCGGCGCTGCGCTCATCTCGTAGAACATCACCGTCTCGGCGGGGCTTTCCACTCCCGGCGACAGCGCGAACGAGAGCGCGGGATTCGGCTGATACGGCTCTTTTGTCTCCGGGTGCATCCAGACCGCCTGATCTTTGACATACGGCATCACCGCCTCCCGGACCGCCTCGCTGTTTTTCATCGGCGGGTAGACGTCGTCGTAGTCCTGGCAGTACATCAACACGCCCAGCGCGATCTGTTTGAGATTGTTTTCGGAGGTCTCATTGACCGCGGGCTTGCTCGCCTCGACATGCTCGGCGATCTCCTGCTCCAGATCGAATGCGCGGATGTCGTTGAGATGCCCCGCGCTCTTGAGATGGATGAGCGACAGCGAAAGCGTCGTCTCCGGGGTGAGCGGCTCAGGCTTTGGCAGCGACTCCGGTCCGCCCCGCATCAGGGCGGCGAAGTTTGTCGGTCGGGAGGAGGCGCGATAGGCGACCAGGTAGGTCTCCGTTCCGATCGTTACCATCTGCCCCTGCGTGTAGTAGACGTTGCCGCCGATCATGCCGCCGAGCATCGCCGCGTAGAACCCGGTGTCGCCGGCTCCGCTGAGGGTGATGCGTGTCCAGTCCGCATTCAGATCCTTCATCTTCCGGGTGAGCGGAAACGTCTTGCCGGACAGCAGCGACTGCAGGTCCGCGCTGCTGCCGGAGGGATTCTGCGCGTAGACGGGCAACGCCAGCATCGCCAGCGTTATCAGAAACGCGATCCGTCGCATCCTCGTCTCTCCTTCTGTCTCATAGACTGCGTGGACGCCGATGATCCGTCTGCGGCGAAGACGGCGCTAGTCGAACCCGATGCGGGTGATCTCCAGAGTTCGATCTGCCTGCTCATGCATCATTATAACACGTATGTTGGGATGGGCGCGGCAGTAGTCGCGCGCCCCCTCCGGTCCCAGCACAAAAAAGGCGGTCGAAAGGGCGTCGCTGTCGGCTGCGGCGGGAGCGATCACCGAGACGCTGAGCGCGCCCTGCGAGGGACTGCCGGTCAGCGGGTCCAGAATGTGGCTGTAGCGGACGCCCTCCGACTCGAAAAACTGCTCGTAGCTGCCGGAGGTGGAGAGCGCCTGATCGCGCAGAGAGAGCGTCTCGATCGGCGTCTCATGGTCGCGGGGATCGCGCAGCGTGAACTCCCATGCCTCGGCGTCGGGGGGCGATCCCAGCGCGTAGATCGTGCTCTGTCCCCCGTGCACAACCGCCCGCGAGACGTGGTAGAACCGCAGGGTCTCCACGGCGGCGTCTACGGCATACCCTTTGCCGATCGCGCCCAGATTGAGCGATAGCTGCGGCGCGGTGAAGCGGATCAGGTGATCCTCGTCATCGAAGAGGATGCGGTACATCCCGACGTTTTCCAGCGCGGCGCGGATCTCCTCCTCCGACGGAACCCGCCCCTCGCCCCGGCGGAACCCCCACAGGCGGGTCAGAGGATCGGTCGTAATATCAAAGGCGCCCTCTGTCTGCAGGTTGAGGGCGGCGCATCGTTTCAGCAGATGGTAGAGACGCGGCTCCAGCCGGACCCACTGATGCGGGGCGTGCTGATTGAGGCGCGAGATGTCGCTGTCCTCGCGATAGTGGCTCAACTGCCGCTCCAGCCGCTCTATTTCGTCCAGAGCCTCCTCCGCCGCTCCGATGAGCATCTCCCGCTCTCTGCCCGCTAGATAGATCTCGAACAGGCTGCCCATCGCGGCGCGCTGTACGCGGGGAAAGACCCACTCCGACGCGGCGGTCGGCGGGTCAGAGGCGGGCGTGCTGGAGACGGGAGCGGGCTGCGTCAGCGCGACCTTTGGCGTCGGTCCCGGGCGGTAGTCTGCCGCTTTCGGCTCCGGCGGCTCCTCATCAGCCAGTTTTTCCAGCCAGCGCATGAAAGCGCGACCAAACAGGTAGGAGAACATGCTGTTTCGGGTTCGGGTTGATATGCATACAATGTTACTATATCATAGATCGCCGGAAACTCCAACACATGGGGAAGCCGCACAATTTCCCGCGTGCCGGCAGGAGATTGAGGACACGGAATCTAACCTTGCCCCGTAATGATAGGGAGTATTCAGTTCGTCGCGGTTTCGAAGAGCCGGCGGCGCGACTCTTCGGACGCGCAACGGCGCATCCATTCTTCAGGAGATGATGTTTATGAGAAATCGTATGAGGCTGATCGGGCTGACGCTGTTCCTGGCTCTGGTCAGCGTCGCTGCGACGGCGCAGGAGAAGGTGCTGCTCCAGTACAAGGCGCAGGTCGGGCAGACGGTTCGCTATCGCTCCGAGGGCAAGCTGACGATCGAAGCCATGGGGCAGAAGATCAATCAGGAGCAGAAGCAGACCGAGAAGGTTACCTTCACCGCCGTGTCGCCGTCGGGCGAGATCACGTTGGAGAAGGAGGAGGAGTCCTCGGAGGTTACCATCGAGGGGCAGTCGGTTCCTTCGGACAACGAGAAGACGAAAGAGACCATCGTCATCCGCCCCAACGGCGCACTGGTCTCCTATAAATCCACGGCGCAGCCGGAGCAGGCGAAGATCTCGGCGCGCCTCTACGCCGCCAGCACCGTGATCTTCTCCGACAAGCCGGTCGGGGTCGGCGATAAGTGGACGCACGAGACGAAAGCCGACGAGGAGATCGGCGTGCGCGCGGGCAGGGCGGAGTACGAGGTGCTCGGCTTCGAGAAGTACAACGGCATAGACGCGGTGCGGGTGAAGATGACCTACCAGGAGTCGGAAGGCTCTCCGGCGATGATCGCGCGCGGCACGTTCTGGATTGAGAAGTCCTCCGGCGATACGCTCAAAAGCGAGTCGGAGGTGGAGAACCTGATCCTGGAGTTCGCCGGCGTGAAGGTAACCGCCAGCGGCAAGGGGACCGGCGAGCGGATCAGCGGCAGCCCGCTGGGCGGCGCGCCGGCAGAAGGCGGGCAGACTGCCTCCGCCAAACCGGAGCCGAAGAAGGAGAAGACCATTGACGAGACGGTCAAGGACTTCGAGAAGATGGAGGGCGTCTTCATCCTCTACCGCAAGCGCGAGAGCGGACGCGATACGATCTATCTGGAGTTGAAGGAGGAGCAGCTCAATCAGTTGATGATGCTGCAGGCGACCGCCAGCACGGGCACCTCCGATCAGGTGGTGGCGGGCGACCCGATCAACGACATTCTCTTCAAGTTCGTGCGCGCCAACGAGGAGCGTCTCTATCTGGTCCTCCCGAATATCAACTTCCGCGCCGCCGACGGCAAGCCGATCAGGCGTTCGGTGGATCGCGCCTTCGCCGAATCGATCCTGGAGGCGTTCAAGATCGAAGCCCGGCAGCCGGAGCGCAAGAGCCTGCTGATCAACGTCAGCGATCTCTTTCGGGGCGACATCGCGCAGGTGAGCGCGCTGTTCCGAAGCGGAGGCGGCTCGCTGCCGATCCAGGGGCTTCAGCGAGGCGCAAACTACTCCCTCGACCGCGACAAGACCTCGGTGGTGGCGATCAAGGTCTTCCCGGACAACCTCTTCATCCAGTCGGAGTATAACTTCACTAGCTCCACCGGCGGAGGCGCGGGGATCGGCAGCATTCTGGGAGGCGGCGGGACGCTTCCGGATAGTCGCAGCGCGGTCATTCGCGTCAACTACAACCTGTTCCCTCTCCGGGACAACGGTTTCCGTCCGCGTCTGGCGGACCCGCGCGTCGGCTACTTCTACACGGAGTATGAGGACTACACCAGCGACGCCAGCATGGACCGGAAGGTGCGCTACATCTACCGCTGGCACATCGAGAAAGCCGATCCCACCGCAAAGCTCTCTCCGCCGAAGAAGCCTATCGTCTTCTGGATGGACAATGCGATCCCGACCGAGTATCGCGAGGCGGTGCGCGAAGGGATTCTGATGTGGAATAAGGCGTTCGAGCGGATCGGGGTTCGGGACGCGATCGTCGTCAAACAGATGCCCGATGACGCCGACTTCGATCACGCGGATATGCGCTACAACGTGATCCGCTGGTCTACCACCGAAAGCTCGCCCTACGGAGCCATCGCGCTGTTCCGCGTGAACCGGCTGACCGGGGAGATCCTCAACGCCGGCATCACCATTGACGCGGAAGCGACGCGCACCACCAAATACGGACGGAGAGTGCAGGTCAGTCCGGCAACCTACTTCGACCAGATGGACGCACCGCAGACTCACGCCTGCAACGATCCGCGCCGGTGTAACCATGCGCTGATGGCGGCGCAGGAGGCGTGGCTTGGATGGAGCGCACTAAGCCTGCTTGCGCCGGTCTCGCAGGCGGATGAGAAGGTCTTCGTACACGCGTTTCTGCGCGAGATGGTCGCGCATGAGATGGGGCACATCCTCGGACTGCGGCATAACTTTATCGCCAGTACCCTCAACACGCCGGATCAGCTTCGCAGCAGCCGACGGCTGCAGGAGACGGGCGTTACGGCTTCGGTGATGGAGTACGCCCCGTTCAACCTCTTCGCGCTGCGGCAGAAGGGCGTTCCCTTCTTCTCGCCGACCATCGGTCCCTACGATAAGTTCGCCATTGAGTACGGCTATACGCCGCTTCCCGGAAAGACCCCGCAGGAGGAGCTGCCGGCGCTGCAGAGGATCGCTTCGCGCACCAACCTGCCCGGTCTTGCCTGGCAGGGCGACGAGTACGCCGACTCCTTCGATCCCGCCATCGTCCGCTTCGATCTGGGCAGCGACCCGATGGAGTACTATACGCGCCGTCTGCAGACGACCCGCTTCCTGCTGATGAACCTGGGAAGCCGCGTGCCGAAGAAGGGCGAGAGCTACTGGGAGTTCACGCGCCAGTTCAACGGCTTGTTGAACGCCTACGCCTCCGCCGCCGCCAGCGCGACCCGCTATATCGGCGGACTGAACATGAACCGCAACCATCGGGGCGATGAGCGCGAGAAGCCGACGCTGGTTCCGGTTGACAGCAGCCATCAGCGCAGGGCGATGAACCTGCTCAACACCTACATCTTCTCAGAGCGAGCCTTCTCGTTCCCCGCCAGCTACTTCACGCGGATGACCACCGAGCCGTATGGAGATATGCTCTCGATTGTATCCGGAAGCGCGCAGCCGGACTTTCCGGTGCGGGACACCTTCTCCAACATCCAGCGCTCCGCGCTGCGCCGGCTGTTCAGTACGGCGGTGCTGCGCCGCATCGCCAACAACGAGTTCAAGGTCGGCGAGAGCAACAACCCGTTCACGCTGGCGGAGCTGTATCAGTCGGTGGGAAGAACGGTCTGGTCGGATGTCGGGGGCGGCAGGAGCGTTCCGGCGCTTCGCCGCGCACTGCAGCGCAGCCATCTCGATCTGATGATTGAGATGGTGATCAATCCGCCCGCCAACACTCCCGACGACGCCCGGATGCTGGCATGGGATCAACTGCGCCAGCTTCGCACGCGGATCGGCGCGGCGCGCCGATCGGGAGGATACGACACCTACACCCGCCTGCATCTGGACGAGGCGTTGATGCGGATCAACCGCGCGCTGGATGCCCGCCAGATGATCGGCGCGCCCGCGCCGCCGCAGCCCAGTCTGCTCCAACTCCTGCTGGGTGGCAGTGCGCAGCCGGGGCAGCCCTGACACAGGGAGACCGGAGCGATGCCGGGAGGCGGCGCTCCGGTCTTTTCGTTCAAAGGAGAAAAGGATGGACTACGGTCACATTGCAGGCGTCGAAAAGCCGATCTCCCGCCTGGTACTGGGAACGATGGTCTGCACCACCGATAACATGGAACTCACCGCCCTGCTGCTCGACTCCTTTGTGGCGGCGGGCGGAAACTGCTTTGATCTGGCGCACGTCTACGGCGCAGGAAAGACCGAGCGCGCCCTCGGACTGTGGATGAAGGAGCGCGGCAATCGTCAGCAGGTGGTCCTGATAGACAAGGGGGCGCATCACAATCAGGATCGCCGACGGGTAACGCCCTACGATATCGCCGCCGATCTTCACGACTCGCTGGCGCGTCTGCAGACCGACTATATTGACATCTACCTGCTGCATCGCGACGACCCGAGCGTCCCGGTCGGTCCCATTGTCGAGGCGTTGAACGAGCACAGGGCGTTGGGGCGGATCCATGCCTTTGGCGGCTCGAACTGGACTGCCGCGCGCATCCAGGAAGCCAACGACTACGCAGCGGCGCATGGTCTGCAGGGATTCTGCGCCAGCAGTCCCTATTTCGGGCTGGCGATACAGAATGAGCCGACTTGGAGCGAGTGCGTCGCGCTCACTCCCGCCGATCACGCTTGGCACCGGGAGCATCAGTTCCCGCTCCTGCCCTGGTCGAGTCAGGCGAGCGGCTTCTTTACCGGACGCTACTCGCCGCAGACGCGAGACAACCCGGATGTGGTGCGAGTCTACTACAATGAGACCAACTGGGAGCGGCTGCGCCGCGCCCGCGAACTGGCGGCGCAGAAAAACGCGACCTCCAATCAGATCGCGCTGGCGTATGTGCTGCACCAGCCCTTCCCGGTCTTTCCGCTGGTCGGTCCGCGCACGGTGGAGGAGCTGAACGACACGCTCGGCGCGTTGAAGATCTCTCTGACGCCGGAGGAGGTGCGCTATCTGGAGGCATGACCTCGCCGCCAGAGCCGCAGGAGTGAACCGATGATCGAACGCCCGTTTCAACTGGCAACGCTCCCGACCCCCCTGCATCCGCTGGAGCGTCTCTCCGCGCTTGTCGGGCAGGATATCTGGATCAAGCGCGACGACCTGACCGGCTATGCGATGGGCGGCAATAAAGTGCGAAAAGCCGAATTTCTGCTGGCGGATGCGCGGGCGCAGGGGGCGGATATCACGCTGACCGCCGGAGCCGTCCAGTCGAACCATGCCCGCGTTATCGCCAGCGTCTCACGCCGCTTCGGGATGGAGTGCCGCCTCTATCTCTCCGGACAGCCGACCGATCCTCCCGTCGGCAACCTGCTGCTGAACCGGCTCGCCGGAGCGCAGATTCAGTGCGTGCCGACCTCTGTGGAGCGCAGTGCGGCGATGGAGCGGGATGCCGCGAAGCTGCGCGAAGAGGGACGCCGCCCCTACGTGATCCCCATCGGCGGCTCCAACGCGGTCGGCTCGATGGGATACGCCGCCTTTTTTGAGGAGCTGGCTGTACAGCTGAAGGCGCTGCCTGCGAAACCGACCGTCCTGCTCTTTCCAACCTCCAGCGGCGGAACCTATGCGGGCATTCTCGCCGGAAAGGCTCTCACGCGCTCCGAGGTGGAACTGCTGGGCATACGGGTAGACCTCGACCCGGAGCCGGAGCGGGTCATCTGCGAGGTTGCCAGCGCGCTGGCGGAGCGTCTGGGCATTCCTGACCGCTTCACACCCGCCGACGCGCCGATGAACGCCGACTACGTGGGGGAGGGCTACGGGCAGCCGACCGACGCCGGGCAGGAGGCGATGCGGCTTCTGTGGCAGGAGGAGGGCGTTCTGCTCGACCCAGTCTACACGGGGAAGGCGATGAGCGGACTGCTGTCGCTGGCGCGGCAGGGCGCGTTTTCGGGGCGGCGGGTGATCTTCCTGCACACGGGGGGCGCGCCGGGCGTCTTCCGGTAGCCCCGGACGCGCGGTCGTCAGCGTCGTCTGCGGCAGACAGTCTATGCAAGGAAGGGGAGAGGAGGATGGAGGAGAGCATCCTGGCACGCATCGAGGGGGCGCGTAAGCTGACCGGTCTATGGGGAGCATGGCCCCGGTTTAAGCGCGCGCAGATCCTGTATCTGCGTCTGGACCGCAGCGGTCCGACCGTCACCATCGGGCTGCGCCTGACCGAGTGGTCGGAGCGGAAGCCCGATGAGCATGTCAACGTTACGCTGCGATGGCACGAAGTGACGGAGCTGAGCCTGAGCGGAATAGATCCCGAAAACATGATCGGCGGGCTGACCCTGCAGGAGCGCGGCGATTATCTGGAGGCAACGCTGGAGCCGCTGCGCGGGACGCACGGGAGACTGGTGGGGCGCCGCCTGCAGGTGATGGATGTGGCGGTGATTGTTGCGTGACTTCTGCACAGGCAGACCCGCCTCACCCTTCCGGGATCCCCTTTCGCGGCACCGCTATCCGCAGCGCCTCGTCTACGGTCAATACATCTATCGCCACCTGCACGACGGGCGGGGTGATGGTCTGTTTCGGTATGGTCTCTTCCTAGGGGATGCGTTCAACGCGCAGCGTTACCGCCCGGATCGCCGAACGCTCACCCTCTTCGTAGTAGACGCAGAGCACGCGACCGTCTCGCAGCATCGTCATACTCGGATAGGCTCCGATGACCCGGTCAATCAGCACCGGACCGTGCCAGGTGCGCCCTTCGTCCGTGCTGTAGTGCAGCGAGGTGTCGGGAAGGCGGTGCGCCATCAGCAGGACGCCGTCGGGGGTCAGCAGCAGGCAGGGGCAGTGACCGGGAAAGCCAAGCTCATAGACCGGACCCCAGGTTCTGCCGCCGTCTTTCGATTCCGCGCCGCACATCACCTCGCGCATGACCGCCAGCAGCGTGCCGTCCTTTCGCTCGAAGATGTCGGTCTCATCCAGCGTCTTACCGGCTTTGAGACCGATCGGGCGTGGCGCGCTCCATGTCTTTCCCCGATCGTCCGACAGGCAGACGGCGGCATAAGCGCGTTTGCCATTGCCGTCTACCGTATAGACCGGCAGCACCAGCCTGCCGGAACGGAGGCGGCGAATCGCGGTGGAGGTGGCGAAACCGGGGAGAACCACCTCCGGCTCGCTCCAGGTCTTTCCGCCGTCTCGCGAGCGTACCAGGTAGGTGTCGCAGGCGGTGTTGCGGTCGTAGGTGAAGAAGTTGCACAGCAGCGTGCCGTCGGGCAGGCACATCACGGAGGGGTCGCGGTCGTCGTCCGGCGTGTCCACAACAACCCATGGCGCGCTCCATGTCTTTCCATCATCGGTGGAGCGCACGGCGCAGATGCGTCCGCCAGCGGGAAGCCGCTCGTTGGGATGGGAGACATGGTCGTAACCGGCGTAGAAGACACAGAGCAGGTCGCCGTTTTTCAGGCGGCAGATGTCGGGGAAAGCCTGATAGCCGCCCGCGCCCGCGTCCGTCACGATCCGTCGCGGCGGCTCTTCGACGGTGATTTTCACCTCCGCAGTCGTCTGCATCGTTAACGCTCCCAGTATCGCGATCCACATGGTCGTTGCCTCATTGGAGAGTGATTACAATAGAGTGATTACAATAAAGTTTGCTGTCCGGCAGACGATTTCTTGCGTCTGGAACGAAAACTTTTTCGCGGGCGGATGGCGTCAGGGTAGCGGGTGTGAGATTGCTTCGGTCGGCTGCGCCTCCCTCGCAACGACAGGAGGGAGTCGCCTGTCGCCTCCCTCGCAATGATAGGAAGGGTGTCGGCTTGCGCCTCTCTCACAATGACAGGAAGGGGACGTTCGACGGTTCCAGTTACGCGCAACCCGCCCCCAGCCTGTCATTGCGAGCGCAGCGAAGCAATCTTTTCTCTCGATCTGTTATCCTCAGGGAGTTGCATTTCGACGCTAAAAATCGGATAATAGGACGTTCGCGCATACGACGGTTAAACGGAGAAATACGGCGCATATGCGACTGCAACACTCTTTTCTGCAATACCCTCTCGGGATGACCGCGCTGCTGTTGGCCGGCAGCCTGCTATTTGCCGCGAACGCTCAGTCCTCGCGGCAGAAGCCCGCCCGTCCCGCGCCTGCAAAATCGGCGAAGGTGGACTTCGTTCACGATGTGCAGCCGATCCTGAAAGCCTCCTGCTATCCCTGTCATGGGTCTGAACAGCAGCTGGGCGGGCTGAGGCTGGACACCAGGGCGGCGGCGTTCCGGGGCGGCGTGAGCGGAAAGTCCATTCTGCCCGGAAAGGCGAAGGAGAGCCTGCTGCTGCAGCGTATTCTCGGCGAGGGCGGCAAACCCCGCATGCCGATGGGCTTCGCGCCGCTCGACCACCGGCAGACCGCGCTGATCCGGCGATGGATCGAGGAGGGCGCGGCATGGCGCGAGAATGTGACGGCGCGCAAGCACTGGGCGTATGTGAAACCGACGCGCCCCCCGTTGCCAGAGGTAAAAAACGCCGCATGGGTTCGCAACCCGATAGACCGCTTTGTGCTGGCGCGGCTGGAGAGAGCGAAACTGACCCCCTCGCCGCCGGCGGACAAGGCGACGCTGATCCGGCGCGTCTATCTCGATCTGATCGGTCTGCCGCCCTCTCCGCAGGAGGTTGACGCCTTCCTGCAGGATCGGTCGCCCGACGCCTACGAGAAAGTGGTGGATCGGCTGCTGGCTTCGCCGCACTACGGCGAGCGGTGGGCGCGTCCCTGGCTCGATCTGGCGCGCTACGCCGATTCCAACGGCTATGAGAAAGACGGACGCCGCTCCATCTGGCTCTATCGCGACTGGGTGATCAACGCGCTCAACCGCGACATGCCCTACGATCAGTTCACCATCGAACAGCTTGCCGGCGACATGCTGCCCGGCGCGACGCAGTCGCAGAGGATCGCGACCGGCTTTCACCGCAACACCATGCTGAACGAGGAGGGGGGCGTAGACCGCGAGGAGCAGCGATGGCTGACCATCGTGGATCGGGTGGCGACGACCGCATCGGTCTGGATGGGCACGACGCTCGCCTGCGCGCAGTGCCACGATCACAAGTACGATCCTTTCTCACAGGAGGAGTACTACCGCTTCTTCGCCTTCTTTGATAACAGCGACGAGCCGACCCTGGAGCTGATCTCGCCGGAGGAGGCGAAGCGACGCGCCGATCTGCAGCAGGAGGCGGCGGTGCTGGAGCAGAGGGTCAAAGCGAACGCACAGGACAGAGAGGCGGCGGATCGGCTGGAGCGGGTTCGGAAGGAGCTTGCCGCCATTCAGCCGCCCACCACGCTGGTGATGCAGGAGAAGCCGGGCAGCGGTCCTCCCGCCACCTACTACCGCATCAAGGGTGCCTATCTGAGCCGGGGCAAGAAGATGACCGCCGCAACCCCGGCAGTATTGAACCCCTTCCCGAAAGACCGCCCGGTGAACCGGCTGGGGCTGGCTTACTGGCTGGCGAGCCGCGACCATCCGCTGACGGCGCGGGTCGCCGTCAACCGCGCCTGGGAGCAGTTTTTCGGCAGGGGGCTGGTGGAGACGACCGACGATTTCGGCACGCAGGGACGCCCGCCGACCCATCCCGACCTGCTCGACTGGCTGGCGGTGGAGTTCATGGAGCCGTCCGTAAAGAGGCCGGGCGCGCGCCCCTGGAGCATGAAGGCGCTGCATCGTCTCATCGTCACCTCGGCGACCTACCGGCAGTCTTCGCGGGTAACGCCCCTCCTGCTGGAGCGCGATCCGGAGAATCGCCTGCTGGCGCGGGGACCGCGTTTCCGTATGGAGGCGGAGATGATCCGCGACAATGCGCTGGCGGCGAGCGGACTGCTCAGCCGCAAGATCGGCGGTCCGAGCGTCTTCCCCTATCAGCCGGAGGGGGTCTGGGACGTTCCCTACAGCGGCGACCGCTGGACGCTCAGCGAAGGCGAGGATCGCTACCGGCGCGGCCTGTACACCTTCTGGCGGCGCACCTCTCCCTATCCGGCGTTCATGACCTTTGACGCGACCAGCCGGGAGTTCTGCACCACGCGCCGGGTACGCACCAACACCCCCCTGCAGGCGCTGACCCTGCTCAACGATCCGGGCTATCTGGAGGCGGCGCGGGGGCTGGCGCAGCGGATGCGCCGGGAGGGCGGGGACACTGTCCAGCAACAGATCGCCTATGGATTCCGGTGCTGTCTGGCGCGCCGCCCGACCCCCGCGGAGCTTGCCCGTCTGGAGCGGCTCTATCAGCAGCAGCTTCGCCGTTATCAGGCGGATCCGAAGGCGGCGCAGGCGTTTCTCGGCGCGGAAGCCGAAAAGCCGGAGAACCCCGCACTGGCGGCGATGAAGGTGGTCGCCAGCGTGATGCTCAATCTCGATGAGGCGATTACGAAGGAGTAGCGGAATGGAACCGTTCGACCCCGTGTCGGAGAACCTGAAGGCGATCACCCGCCGCCACTTCTTTCAGCGGGCAGGCTACGGCATCGGAACGATGGCGCTGGCTGCGTTGCTGCAGGAGGAAGGGCTGCTCGCTGCTCCCGCGCAGCAGCCGACCGCGAATCGCCCCGACCCCCTGTCGCCGAAACGCCCCCATTTCGCCCCGAAGGCGAAGCGCGTCATCTTTCTCTTCATGGCAGGCGCGCCCTCGCAGGTAGACCTTTTCGACTACAAGCCCAAGCTCAACCAGTACGACGGGCAGCCGATCCCGGAGGAGATCGTGCAGGGAGAGCGTTTCGCCTTCATCAAGGGGACTCCGAAGCTGCTCGGATCGCCCCACTCCTTCGCAAAGCACGGCAGGTCCGGGCAGGAGATCTCAAGCCTGCTGCCCTGGACGGCGAAGATCGCCGACGAGATCGCGATCATACGCTCCATGAAGACGGAGCAGTTCAACCATGCCCCGGCGCAGATCTTCATGAACTGCGGGCATCAGCTTCCGGGGCGTCCCAGCATGGGAGCCTGGCTGACCTACGGACTGGGAAGCGAAAACCGCGATCTGCCGGGCTTTGTGGTGCTGCTCTCCGGCGTCAACAACCCCGACGGCGGCAAGACCTGCTGGGGCAGCGGCTTTCTGCCGACGGTCTATCAGGGCGTAGAGTTTCGCTCGAAGGGCGACCCGGTGCTGTTCGTCTCCGATCCGCCCGGCATGAGTCGCCAGGCGCGCCGGGAATCGCTGGACGCGCTGCGCGATCTGAACCGGGAGCGGTTTCGACTGGTCGGCGACCCGGAGATCGCCACGCGCATCGCTTCGTATGAGCTGGCTTACCGGATGCAGACCAGCGTGCCGGAACTGATGGATATTCGCAGCGAGCCGGAGTCGGTGCATAAGCTCTACGGTACGGAGCCGGGAAAGGCGACCTTCAGCAACAACTGCCTGCTGGCGCGGCGGCTGGTGGAGCGGGGCGTGCGGTTTGTGCAGCTCTATCATCGTGGATGGGATCATCACGGCGAGTCGCAGTACAACGACCTGATGAACGGTCTTCCGCGGCTGTGCCGGGAGACCGATCAGGGCGCGGCGGCGCTCATCATGGACCTGAAGCAGCGCGGAATGCTCGACGAGACGCTGGTCGTCTGGGGCGGAGAGTTCGGGCGCACCCCGATGAACGAGGGGCGCGACGGCTCAAAGTTTCCGGGGCGCGACCACCATCCGCGCGCCTTCAGCATCTGGATGGCGGGAGGCGGGATCAAGCCCGGAATCACGTTGGGGAAGACCGATGAGCTGGGCTATAACGTCGTGGAAGACCCGGTGGATGTGCACGACCTGCACGCCACGATGCTGCATCTGCTGGGGATAGACCATACCCGCCTGGTCTACAGGTTCCAGGGACGTCTGTTCCGCCTGACCGACGTCTACGGCAACGTGGTGAAGAAGCTGCTGGCATAGTCCGCGACGGAGGCGAAAAGGGAACGGCAGGGAGAGCGATCTCCCTGCCGATTTGTTTGCGGTGACGGGTCCGGATCAGAAGCCGCGATTGGATCTGCCGCTCAGCAGCCGGTCGAGGATCAGCGCGATGCTCAGGAGGCTCTGCGCCGCCTGCAGCGGCTCCAGTGGCGGACGCGGCGCGTCGCCGATCTGCACCTCGATGGTGTCGCCCGGCTCCAGCAGGATGTCCGGCTGCCGGTTATCGCGAATCTTGATGTAGTCAAAAGCGAAAATCTGGGTTTTGGTCGGGTCTGCGCCTCCGACATGACGGAAGACGCGCCCCTTCTTCAGTTTGGCAGTGGGGGCGAAGCCGCCCGCTTCGGCGATCGCCTGGGTCAGCGTGATCGGCTTGGCGTAGGCGAGTTTGCCGGGGCGAACGAACGCGCCGTTGAGGTTGATGTACTGGTCGGTGCCCAGTCGCTGCACATAGACGATGTCGTCCGTCTGGACGGGGATGTTGTGCGCGGGATCGTTGGCTTCCATCTTATCGTAGTCCACCACGATGGGACGCTCCGCGCCGGCGCGGCGGATCGAGACCTGACGGCGGTCGGCGGTCGGTGAGGGACCGCCTGCCAGAGAGAGCGCCTCGCGCAGCAGCAGCGTGTTGCCCTGCCGCATCGGCACGACCCCCGGACGCAGCACGTCGCCCTCGACGGTGATGCTGCCGGTTCCCGGCAGAACCTTCAGCGGGACGAAGATGAAGTCCTTGTCGGCGAGAACCGGGTTATTCGCCTCATCCGCGGCTTCGTTAGGACCCGGTTTGAGCCAGCGAATGAAGTTGTACTCGGTGATGGTGCGGTTCTCTTTGTCTGTCCGGCGGGTGATGCGCACGCGGCTAAGATCGGCGTTGTCGGTGAAGCCGACGATGGTCAGCAGTTCCGCCAGCGTGGTGTTGTCGTTGACGGGGATGGCTCCGGGACGGGAGACCGCGCCGCTCAGGAAGACGACGGGCTTGGGCACGGAGACGATGGTTACCGTAACTTTCGGCTCTCGCAGATAGGGGCGAAGCTGGACGGCGATCTTATCTGCCGCCTGGGTCGGCGTCAGTCCGCGAAGCTGCACCAGACCGACCAGTTTCAACTGAACGCTGCCGGTGGTGTCAACCGGAAAGACGCCGGTCAGGTCCTGTTCGGGGACTCCGCCTGCCGAGGTAACCGCGATGGAGAGCTGAAAGCCCGGTTTGATGGGCTGCGCGGGATCAAAGTCCTCGCTGCCTCCGATGGCGATCAGGGGAACTTCGGCGCGCCCTCCCCCCTGCGGCTGCTGCGCGCCCGCCCGGTTCACGCCCGAGCACGCCAGCAGAGACGCCACGACAAAGCCTGAAACGAATAGGCGCATGGATATACACTCCTCCCTGCACAGGTTCAAGGGAACCCTCATGGTTCCCGGCTGCGTTCTTTATTGACTTCCGAGGGCGGCGGCAGTATAATCCTCATCCAGAACGCCTTGCGAACGGAGAATGTCGTCATGACTGCTGCCAATCTGCCCGCGCCCGAAATATGGGCAAAGACGGTTGATACGGTGAAACATCGCGTCAATCATCGCTCGCTGTGGGAGGCGATGGAACAGACCGTCGCCATAACCATAGAGAACGATACCATGATTATCGGCTTGAGTGCGCGTATCTTCAACCTTGCGGGACATCTCAACGTGTCCGAACACCGCAACGCCATCGAGCGCGCGCTGTCGGAGCATGCCGGACGCCCCCTGAAGCTGCGCGTCATCGAGGGGGAGACCCTCACCGACTGGGAAAACACCAAGCAGCGCGAAGCCCGGGTGGCGGCGATGCGCGAAGCCTCCTACGAGCGGCGGGACCGCGAACAGGCGGCTGCCCAGTCCTGGGATACCCTTTACGACTATGTCGCCCGCGCCTACTCCAGCGCCCCCTATCGGCAGCTTCCGCAGGGCAAGGCGCGCTATATGAGCGAGATGCTCTACGCCATCAGCGACGCGATGGAGACGCTCTATCCGGAGAACGCCGATGAGTTCATCGAGCGGCAGCTCGCCCGGGTGATTGACCGGGTCGCCAGCAGCGCGGATGTGGCTTCCACCATGGTCGCGCTGGAACTCGAGCGGCTGCGCGCCTGGCGTAAACAGAACCCGTCCTGACGCCCTGCCCGGACTCTTTCCATAAGACTAGCAAAAACGGGAAGATTTGTCAAATTTTCGACTCGCTGGAAGCGATTTCAGCATGGGTCGGCAGCGAAATACGGGCGACGCTGCCAAAAAGCGTACGGTATCGGTAGTAGTTGCCGGAATAGAACCGCGCCAGAATGAGCGTACTGACCAGACTCCCCTGCAGAAACTGATACGCCCATTCGGAATGAAACCGCAGCGGAAAGTAGTAGTGAGTGAAGTAGAGCAGAAAGTTATCCAGCGTAACCCAGGCGACGGTTAGCTGCAGTCCTGCCCAGACATAGCCGACGTTCACCCACAGATGCCTGCGGTTGGCGGTGGTGTAGGTGGTGTCGGAGCGTCCGAACGAGAGGAACCGGCAGAACTCTCGCGGGCTGGCTTCAAATGCCGGATAGCAGTCCGTACGATGCAGCAGGTAGTAGTGATAACCGTAGATCGCCAGCGAGACGCCTATCAGCTTCGCGCCGATCAGACCGGGCCATCCCAGATTCAGGAGTCGCACCAGAATATTCCACTCCATCAACAGGTCTGGCGTCGCAAGATAGGTAGAGATCAGATCGAGAACGTTGATCACAATGATGACAGCGGAGGCGATCCACAGCTTCTTTCGGACAGAATGGAGCACACCCATACCTCCCGTGCTTCTAGTACCCTGCTATCCTGCAAAAACCGTGCCATATATTCCGGTATGTTTGCGAGTAATTTCCGGCGGGGGACGCTGCCGTACCCGTCGGGCGAGGCGCAGGCGGCGCCGATGCTAGATGCGGCGCAGACAGCCTTTCTCCAGACGGAGGCGGGAGCGCGGCTGCTTGCGACCGCCTCCGCGCTCTCCGGCGATCTGCTCTCCCGCCTGACCGCCCTGCGCCGCATCGCCCCTCCGGAGCAGGCGAGCGCGGCGATGACGCTGCTTGAACTGCGCGCGCGCGCCCGCTCCCGCTTCTCCCGCGCCGATCAGATGTTCTTCACGCCGGAAGGGCTGGAGCAGTCCTCCGGCGAGAGGATTGCGCGCTGGCGGGCGGCGCAGTTTCCAACCGGCGCATCGGTTCTCGATCTCTGCTGCGGATGCGGGGGGGATGCGCTCGCCTTCGGGCTGCGCGGACCGACGGCGGCGTTTGACGTCCATCTTGCGGCGGCGTTGTGCGCGCGATGGAACGCGCAGGTCTACGGGGCAGGGGAGACGGTACGGGTCGCCTGCGCCGACGCGACCCGGCTGCGCCTGAAGGCGGAGGCGGCGTTTCTGGATCCTTCGCGCCGAAAAGAGGGACGGAGACTGCGGGATGCAGAACAGTACGCGCCTCCGCTCTCGTTCCTGCAGGAGGTTCGCGCCGCCGTCGGAAACCTGGCTGTCAAGGTCTCTCCCGCGCTGGACGACGAGACGCTTGAGCGGGCGGGCGGGCGCGTGCAGTTTGTCTCCGATCGAGGGGAGTGCCGGGAGGCGATCCTGTGGTATGGCGAGATCGGACCGGCGGCGGCGCGTTCGGCAGCGGTTCTGCGGGGATCGGGATTCGACCGGATCGAGGCGGACACGCTGACCGCCGACCCTGACGTGCCGCCGCTGAAGGTCGTCCCTCCCCGCGCCTGGCTCTACGAGCCGGATCCGGCGGTGATACGCGCCCATCTGCTGCCGGAGGTCGCCGCGATCCTGCGAGCCGATCTGCTTGCGCCTCAGGTCGCCTACCTGACCTCCGACTGCGAGGTCGCAACGCCGTTTGCGACCGGCTACCGGCTGCTGGCGCAGATGCCTTATAACCGTAAGCGCGTGCAGGCGTGGCTGCGGCAGATCGGGGGGCGGCTGACGGCGGTCAAGCGGCGGGGCGCTGCGCTGGAGCCGCAGGAGGCGCAGCGCGATCTGGAGACGGAGGGAGACCGTCCGATCGTGCTGGTCCTCACGCGGATCGGCGGACGTCCCTTCGCGCTGCTCTGCGATCCTCCCGGATAAGGCGCGGTCAGCCTCCGTCCTTCGGTCCGAGATACGCCCATCCCGGCTTCGCCTCGCCCATGCAGCGCCGTCCGATTGTGCGGATGCTCGAGTGCGACGGGCGCCGGCAGGACACGCGCCAGGGTCTCTAGCTACGGGTCTGTCAGCTGCGCCATCTCCAGAAGGTCGGGAAACTTAAAACGTCCCTTCTGCTTGAGAGCTTCCTCCCAGCGCATCAGGAGATGGCGCTCCTCGCCGGTGTTGGCGCTCCGGAAGTTATCGCTGACGGAGACGCAGGCAGCGAGGCTGGGGTCGTGAGGCAGCGGAATGGGGTTCTGCGCGGCGGCAGGGCGGATGGACTGCAGAAGCAGCAGCAGGATTGCCGCGAACCGCAACGCTTCCAACCTGTTGCAGCGGCAGCCAGGCGTTGGTGTCATGGTTCTTCCCCCTTATACGCCTCTCAAAACGAGCCTACGCTTAGAGCGGCGCGGTCATCGCTGAAAAAAGAGAGAGGTTTTCTACTATTCTAATCTACGCCCCCCTTGATAATTCAAGCAGACAGAAGCTCCTTCTGAGGATTTTTCGTTCTGGATGTGTGAAGAAAACCGCAATCGTGGGGTTTCGCCGGAGATCGCACAGACAGTCGCGGAAGAGGTGCTACAATGTAGCCGTATCTCTGAAGTTAGGGACGCTCCATCTTGTTTCTAAGGAGAAGACCAAGCATGAGGATTTTTGTTGCAGTGGCTGCGCTCTGCCTGCTGGGGAGCGTGATGTCGGGAGACGTCGTCTCTGCGCAGGCGCAGGGACAGAAACCGCTCCCAAAGACCAAGCCGGCGCCCAAAAAACCGGCGCCGCCGAAAGGAAAAGTGGTGACCACAAAATCGGGACTGAAGTATGAGGACATCGTCGTCGGGAAAGGAGCAAGCCCCAAAGCCGGGCAGATGGTGAAGGTGCACTATGTCGGCACGCTGACCGACGGGAAAAAGTTTGACAGCAGCCGGGATCGGGGCGAGCCGTTTGAGTTCACCATCGGTGTCGGACAGGTGATCCCGGGCTGGGACGAGGGCGTGATGAGTATGAAGGTCGGGGGCAAGCGCAAGCTGACCATTCCGCCGAACCTGGCTTACGGCGAGCGGGGAGCGGGCGGCGTGATTCCTCCGAATGCGACCCTCATCTTCGAGGTAGAGCTGCTCGGAGTGCGCTGAGCGGTCGGTCAGACAGAAGCTGTGAACGTCAAAGGGGAGGTCTTCGCCTCCCCTTTGACGTGTGCGGCGCGGCGGCTCAGGCTCTGTCCTTCGCCACGCCGAGCATTCTGGGCGTATAGTTGGGAAAGATCGCGGCGGCTCGGCTGTGGAGGAGCCGCCGGGCGACGATCTCCGCCAGGACGTCGCGGTAGTCGGTCGTTACCCGCAGGTCCAGACCCTCCTCTAACTGCTCTCGCTTCAGCGTGGGCCAGCGCGCATAGACTTTTCCGCCTGCGATGCCGCCCCCCAGCAGCCACATCACGCTGGCGCGCCCGTGATCGGTTCCCAGTCCGCCGTTTTCGACCAGCCGCCGTCCGAACTCCGTCATCACGACCACCGAGATGCGGCTCATCTCCGCTCCCATATCGGCGGCGAAGGCTGCCAGCGATCGGCTCACCTCGTCGAGATTGGACGCCAGCCAGCCGCCGGAGCTGCCCTGTGCGACATGGGTGTCCCAGCCGCCCCGCTCCAGACAGGCGACCTCAAGCCCGACTCTGCCTTTGATCAGGCAGGCGACCTGCCGCATGCCGTTCCCCAGTTCGCCGTCCGGATAGGTCGCGCCGTTCGCAGGGCGATAGTTGGCGGGATCTATTCGGTTGAGCGTCTCCAGCACCGCCAGCGTCTCCCGACCGGCAAGCGCAACGGCGTCCTTTCCCTCCCGGTAGAGCGACTCCAGCGCAGCGCGAAGAGCCGCCTCTCTCTCCGAACCGCCTCCGGAGGGCAGTACCAGCCGGAACTCGCTCAGGGAGGTGAGAGCGGTGGCGTCGGTGGCTCCGCGCAGAGAGTCGGGCATCACGCTGCTGAAGGAGACCGCGCGCAGTGGAGAGGGGTTGCCGTTTTCGGTCTGGCTGAGGTAGCGCGCTACCCATCCGCTCGCTAGCCCCGTCTTCTCGTCGGGCAGTCCCCGCTCCATCGTCGCCATCGCCTCGAAGTGTGAGCGCGTCTGATCGCCGGAGCCACAGGCATGGACAAACGCCAGAAGCCCCTGCTCGTAGAGCGGGCGCAGAGGAGCCATCGCGGGATGCATGCCGTAGAAGCCGTCTAGGTCTATCGCCCGGTCTGCCGCCGCCGCCCGCCGGTCATCGGGCGCGGCGATCCCGATATTCTGGCGGCTGCGATGGTAGTCGTCCTCTCGGTAAGGGATGACGATGTTCAAGCCGTCCGCGCCGCCCCGCAGAAAGATCACCACGAGGATGTCGGCGCGTTCAGCGGGCTTGCCGGGCGTAATGGTCAGGTCCGCCAGCGCGGTCGAGTCTTTTGCCGCCCATCCGACCAGCGCCAGCGCCGCGCCCAGCAGCACCTGCCTGCGTGTCGGAGTGAGCAGGGAGACGGTTTCGCAGGCGTCACGCGGCTCCGTCTCTCTCTTTGTTTCAGGGCGCGCGAACCCTCTGCCGTCGCAGCTCCACCAGTCGCCTCTGCCTTTGATACCCGTTCTGGTCTCCATATTCCTATCATCTCCACTGAAACAGCGGCGAAGCCAGCGCCAGCGCCGCCGTCTCGTTCAACAGGGGATGGGAGCCGTCCGCCGACGCCGGCATGCGCTCCATATAGGCGCGCAGGGATCGGCAGAGCGGCTGCATCGCCTCCGAATCGGCGCGGCGCGCCAGCACGACCTCCGCCAGCGCATCGGCGCGTCGTGCGCCGGTCTGTGCGCGTGCGGCGCGCAGGATCGCCGTAATGTCTGTTGAGGTGCCGGCGATCCCGCCGCTCAGAAGCGCCAGCCCGAAGTTCCAGCGCGCCAGCAGCGACCCGGTCCAGGCGGCGGTGCGGTCGGGGTAGCCGTCGGGCATGGGCCACTGATAGAGCGGCTGCCCCATGCGCGTCAGATGCTCCTGCAGGGGCTTGCCGCCATCGGTATCGGCGTTGAGGGCGCGCAGCGCGGAGACCATAAAGTCGAAAGGACGCTTCATGATCGGCGGAGAGTCGAGCAGCTCTTGCGACAGCAGGATCGGGCGCAGCATCGCTCTGATGTCGCCGTCGGTCTGCAGGTAGGTCTGCGCGGTGCGCTCGATCCAGGACTCTGCGGCGTCGCCCAGAAAGTAGCGGCAGAGCTTGGAGGCGATAAACCGGGCGGTCGAGGGATGCCGCGCCAGAATCTCCAGCACCCGGTCTCCCTGTCCTTTGCCCAGCCCTCCCGGGATGGTCTGTCCCAGCACCTCTTTCGGACCGTCGTCGTGCAGGTCCGGATCGAAGCGAAATCTGCCGCGCGGCTTCAGGAAGCCCTCTTCCACCGTCCAGCCGGTGAAGCAGCGCGCTACCTCCTGCACATCTCGCTGCGTGTATCCCCCGTGAACGCCCAGCGTGTGAAGCTCCATCAGTTCACGAGCGTAGTTCTCGTTGGGGATGCCCCGTCGGCTCACCTGATTGTCCAGATAGGAGAGCATTGCCGGGCTGTGGGCGGAGGCGCGCAGAAGGTCGGGGAATTTCCCCAATGCATGCGCGCGGATCACTTTGAGTTCGTCGGTCGGCTTGAGAAACGCCCCCGCTCCCTTATGCGCGAAGATGTTGAAGTGGTTGGTCCAGAAGTCTACCATCCGTTCGCGCAGCTGGTGCGGGCTGTAGACGGCGTAGATGATCGCCGCCATCTGCATCTGCCGCAGGATCTCCTCTTTACGCAGATCGCCGACCTCTCCCGCGCCGACCTCGAACGCCTCCAGACCGCGCAGGCGGGCGGAGACCGCCAGCGGCTCTCCGGAACCGGGATGAAGCTGCTCCTCAACATAGGAATCGCGACCGAGGGCGGCAACGCGGGTGATCTCTCCGGGGGGCGGACCGAAGGAGACGCGGTTGACAAGGCGGGTGATCGGCTCCACGTTATCGGACGGCAGTTCCAGCGTCTCCGGCAGCGCGGGTGTGGCGAAACGACGAACTGCCTGCGAGCATCCGGTCAGGAGCGCGCCCGCCCCGGCTGCCGCGCCCAGTCGCAGACAGTCGCGGCGGTTGATCTTCATTTCTGCGCCGCCTCGACGGTGCTCTGCGCCGGCGATGCGCTCTCCGGGCTGTAGACGGGCGGAGCGGTGGAGAGCGGCTCCGCGCCGTTGCCCAGCGCCGGAACCGCCGTCGGACGCCCTTTATAGAAGGTTGCCTGCAGTCCCGCGCCCAGCGAGAACATCAGTATCAGGGGAATGAACAGGAACCAGCCCAGCAGGGGCAGCAGTCCGGCAATCACAATCAATGCCGCGCCGCGCATCAGACCGGAGAAAGCCGACATCCGCCCGTCCATGCGCTGTATTCGCCCGCCGACCAGTATCGCCAGCCCGCTGGCTCCTACCAGGCTGATGGAGAGCGCGCCGTAGATCAGCGACCATCCCAGCAGGCGAACAAGTCCGTTCGGGGCTTGCTGTAAAACAACATTCGTCGCCGCCACCGCGAAGGTAAGCACCGCGCCAATTAAAAGCGCGCCGGCAGGGGAGCGCTCCAGATGCGCCGCCGCCTGTCCCGCACGTCGTGTAAACAGCATCGCCATTCCGACCATCATCGCCCAGAGCGCCAAGCAGGTTCCGCCGATGAGCGAGACGACCGTCAATGCATCTCCAATGGTGATTCCCATGGTCGTTCCTCCCCGATCGAGCCTGCGAAGCCTCGCCGCAGGCTCATAAAAGAGACTCTGCTGACGGGAATACTCTCTCCGCCTGCATACGGTTTCAGTATCTCGAGACTCAGGTGAAAAAAGAGGGTCTTCTGCCGGCGAAACGCACTGCCCCTGCGAGCGCAATGACACTAACGTCGCAGTCACAAGTCTCACGCCCCCCAGTCTGTCATTGCGAGCGTCAGCGAGGCAGTCTTCCACCTATCGGGAAGAGAGGAGATTGCTTCGGTCGGCTTGCGCCTCCCTCGCAAGGACAGAAGGGGGTCGCGTGTCGCCTCCCTCGCAAGGACAAACTGGCAGGCACTACCGCTGCAGTTACGCACAATGACAGAAGGGGCAGACACCCGTTACAGACCTGTCGCCCGCAGACGCACTCCGCTCACCTCCACTTATCCGCGCCGATCACCGCACGCGCCTGCCGGAATATCTCCTCGCGGCGCGGTCCGTCTACGTCGCGAAATACCTCATAGATCGGTTTGGGGCTGCCGGGGGCGTTTCTGGAGAGGCTCTGCTTATCGCGCCGCCAGAGTCCCAGGTTCAACCCGAACTCATCCCGATTATCCACATGGGCGTGCAGGATAAACGCATCTATCCCCGGCGTCCTCTCCACGATCCAGTAGGCATAGGCGTAGGCGGCTGCCTGTATGCGCTCGCTCTCCTCGTTTTCGTCCGAGTGGAAGCCCTGTTCGGAGAGGATGATGCGCCTTCTTCGTCCGGCGTACTGAAGGTGCGGTTGATCCAGATAGCGGGAGAGAACGCCGAGGTTCTTGAAGGTGATGCGCGGCGTGTCAAAGGAGTCGAGCGCAGTCTGATCGTCCCAGAAGCTGGCGCGGGCGAGATCCTCCGGATAGGGATGATAGGCGACCGCCCATTCGAAATCGCCGCCGGCGCGGCTGAGCGACGCCAGCTTCTCGAGGATGTCGCGTCCCCGATAGTAGCGGGTCGGCTCCTCCCGATAAGGGATGTTCCACATATGATCGAGCGAGACATAGACCCGCGCGCGCGCATAGACGGATCGCGCCGCTTCGAATGCGATCCGCATCGCCTGTTCATACTCGCGCACATACTCGTCTACCGTCTTCTCGCCGGCATTGCACCAGATCCAGCCGCTGTCCACCTCGTTGCCGATGATATAGCCGCATGCCCGTCCGTACATGGCGTCCGGTCGCGTGTACCGCGCCGCGACAAACTCCACGAACGCGCGGTAGTGCCGCCGCCCCTCCTCCGTAACGACATTGAACGCGCTGATAAAGCCCTCCGGGTTGTAGTCGGGGTGCAGCAGCGCCTTCTCCATCTGCGGATGTATCTCGACCCCGTCCCAGCGCCGGCTGTTGAGCAGGATCAGGTTCACCACGATCCCGTGATCGGAAAGCTCTTTGACGCGGCGGTCAAACTTCTCCAGATACTCCCCGTCGAAGTAGTACTGCCTGCCGCCGCTGGTAAACGCAATGGTGGAATCCGTGCGTTCCGGGCGCATGATGGTCGGCAGATTCAGGTTTAGCGCGGCATGTCCGACTCCCAGCCGGATCGCGTCCTCCACCATATTCACCTGCAGCCCCTTCAGGGTCGGGGAGGCGGGATAGTCGTAGTCATACATACCTTTCTCTCCTCTTTCTCCGGCGGCGGTCTGGCGTTACCGCCTCTCCGCCAGACCTTTCAGGGCGGCGCGAACGCCTTCGGGCGTGCCGTCGCCAAGCTTTTCGCCCAGCGCCTTCAACCGCTTCGGAAGACGGTCGTAGAGTTTCGCTAGATGGCGGGCGCGGGTATCCTCTTCGGCGAAGGCGCGCAGTCCCGTCAGCACATCGGCGCGCTCTGCCTCGGGATAGTCCAGCATATTCCCGGCGATCTCCGCGCCTTTCCCGCCGGGACGGACTCTGATCGGACGCCAGGGTTCTCCCAGCAGGCGCATCATCAGTCGCTGCAGCTTCGGCGCGGTCAACTGCCCGGCGGTTACGCCCTGCGCCTCCGCCCATCTTCGGAACGGCTCGTGATCCATTCCGAATATATAGCGTGTGTGGGCGTTGCCCGGCTCTATCGGTCCTTCGTCAATGACCACCACGCTCCAGACCCGCCGCTTTGAAAACGGCAGCACGACAGGCTTCGCCCCGGCGGGCGGCGTTCCGCCTATCTTCACGCGCGGCAGATCGTCGGGAAGCGGCACGACAAAGAGTTCATAGCGGTCCTTCGGCAGGGCGGTCAGAAGGGTGCGCTTTCCTTTTATGCCGGGAAAGCGTTCCATCATCGCCGGGTTGAAGCCTTCGGGCAGCAGCTTCGCGTCGAACGGTCGGACCAGATCGGCTCCTACCTGATCTATCGGGACAAGGATGTCTGCGGTGGAGAAGGTCGCCAGCGTCGGCGCGGTGATGGTATCCAGATGCGCCAGCGGCGACATCGCCAACAGGGTCGGGCTGTCAAAGGGCATCCCGTACAGGGCTTTCGTCTGTTCGGAGATACCTCCCACCATGAACAGATAGGGCATGCGCGGCTGATCCGACCCGGGCGGAGACGCCGCCATCGCGTTGTGTTCGCCGAGAAACGCGGCGTTGTAGCCCCAGTGGATCGGCGGAACATCCGGCTTCACCCAGACGAGGGGGAAGGCGTCCGCCGCCAGCATCAGGGTCATCCAGCCTCCCGCGCTTCCGCCCTGAATGGAGATTCGCAGGGGATCAATGAACGGAAGCTGACGCATGGCGTGCAGGACGGCGCGGTCCAGGATCACGCTGCGCCCGAGCGGGTTGAGCGGCTGCGCGTGCGGAGTAGAGACCGCATAGCCCTTTGCCAGCAGCCCGATCGCGCCGTTCTCATCCAGTTCATATCCGGCGTTATGGATGAGCGGAACGCGGCGGGTCGGGTCGTCCCGCAGTTCCGGCGGCAGAAAGATGCGCGCGCGGCTGATCTCATCCCGTCCGTCTATTCCGGGATACCGGTACTCCACAATCACCGACCCCGCCCTGCGACCGTTCACATCCAGTTCCGAACTGGCGATGCGGCGCAGGCGGTTCTCCCGCCGTCCCGGCTCCCCCGTATACGGAAACAGACGTGTCAGCCACTCCGGCTCGGGCAGCAGCGTTTCGGGATCGAGGCTCTCCGCCAGGGTGTGGGCGGAGGCTGAGAGCGCGACCATCAGACCGATCATGGTCATCCACCTTCTCGGAAGCGTGAATCTCATCGGCTTCCTCTCTTCTCTTCGCGGCGGGAGGAGACGGGTGCGGCGGCTCCCAGCCGCAGAATGCGGGTCTCCCCGAGCCGCATGGGTATCGTCAGGCGCGGTCCCCTCCCCGCCGTCTGCCCGGTCAGCGCGTCCCGCACAACGGCGCGGCTTCCGGTGAGCAGAGCAACCGGACCGTCCTTCACCGCATGCAGGGCGATGAAGGGACCGTTTGCATAGACACAGCAGTCGGTCTCCGTATACAGCCGCACGTTCGCCCGGCGCGCCGCAAAGCGCAGCAGTTCCGGCGTCAATCCCGGCGCGCCGACGAACAGAGACTCCCCTTCGGGCGTCCGCTTCAGGGCTATCGCCGCCGATCCGTCGGGGTAGACCGCCAGAGTCTCCTGATCCGCAGCGTCCGAAGCAGCGAAGAGCGGTCGAATCGGCAGTGAACTCCCGAAGGGCGTCAGCCCCGCTCTGCGCCCAACGGCGGTCGGAGCCGCCTGCGCTCTCTCCGGCGAGACCGCTTGCAGCGTGAAGCCGGTCAGATGGCGCATCGCCTCCGGCGCATAGCGGCTCCCTTCCAGAAATCCGGGAGCGTAGCACCAGACTCGAAATGCGCCCCGTGTTGCGCGCAGCAGCTCAGCGCGCGTCTTTGCCGGGAGGTTCCAGGCGTTGAGGAAGATGTAGAGTTTCGCCTTCACCCGCCCCTGCGCCACATCGTCCAGCAGATACTGCCCGTACGGCGCGCCCATGCGTCCCAGCGCGGCGCGTGCCTCATAGACGGCGGGGCGCGTTACCGCATGTCCCCCCTCCGCAACGTCCGCCATGCTCCGCTCATCTATGATCACCGCGACCTCCGGGCGATAGGGCAGCGGGCTTTTCAGCAGCGGGTCGTCTAGTTTTCGCAGCCGCGCCATCTCCGCCCACATGCCGGGATCGTCGAACCAGCCCGATCCGGGAAGGTCCATCCACCATGTGCCAAAGTTTCGCATCGCCGCCTGCGCCGTGTTGCGCCGGAGCAGCCCGTTGGTCTCCTGCAGGGAGTTCAGAATATGCTCCACGCCGGGGAAGTTCGACTCGCGGGCGAGATGTGTGCGCGTATCGTCCTCGTTCAGCCACATCTTTCCCGCCAGCGCGACGCTCTCCGCCGCCGTCATGGAGGGAGCGCTCTGTCCCTTCCCCCGATCATGGTAGGAGATGGGCGCGCAGAGAATGTCTATGTCAGGACTGTTCAGGACGCGCCGAAGCGCGTAGTGACCGGAAGACCCCGGTCCGGTCGGCATCGCGCCGAACTCGAACACGTAGCCGTAGAAGAAGACGACCAGTTTGCGCCCCTGCGTCTCCCGCCGCACCGTGCGCGCCAGGTCGAGAACGCACTCCGCCATCGAATCCTGCTGAAACAGGGTGAAGTCTATCACGGACTGCTCAGAGTCGGGAATACGAAAGACGCCTCCGGGCGCGGCATGACGCGCCTGCGGCGAGGTGACCTGCGCGGAGGCGAAATCTACCGTGTCGTCCCGCCAGGCAGCGCGCAGAGCCTCCGTCGTCTTATACCTCTGCCGGAGCCACTGACGGAACGCCGCCGCATCGCAAGGCGCATAGCCGTTCAGAGGACGCTCCCACGAATCCATGTAGAACCACTCGCCGGTGTTCTGTCCGGTCGGATGGTATCCGGCGATGCGGTCTCCGTACTTCGCCTCCAGATGCCGGATCAGCGCGGCGAGTCGGGCGGAGGCGTCCCGCCGATAGATGCGCGAGGCGGGCGAGGCGACCCCCTGATGCAGCCCGTCCTCCCAGCGCATCAACTCGTCCGGGTGCGCCCGCTTCCACCACTCCGGCACATAGAGTCCGATCCGCGGGATCATCAGGGCGCGGGGATTGGCGCGTAGAACCGTCTCGCAGACGCTCTCCGCCCCCTGCCAGTTCTCCGGCTCTCCCGGCGCGCCCCAGGGCAGAGGCATCTCGAAGCTGACCAGGTCTATTCCCGCGCGCGCTGCCAGCCGGATCTGCGATTCGAAGGAACCGGGAGGACCGCCCAGATAGACATAGGTGGAGCCGGGACGGTAGAAGGCGACGGTCAGATTGCGCTCCGGCTCGGCGCGCGCCCAGAAGGAGACCCGGTAACGACGCCCCTTCTCCAGCGCCAGTTCGGGACGAAAGTAGAGGTGAAAGTCGGGCCAGACACCGTCCGGCGGCGACTGCAGGCGAACATGGAGCGCGCAGGAGCCGTTTTGCCCCTCTCCCGGCGCCACCCTCACCGCACCCACGGTATTCTGCGGGGCGGGGGGCCAGACCCTCCAGTCGCGCGCAAAGTCGGCGTCGCCGCCCTCAAACTCACAGATTGGAAAGACCTCCCTGCCGGTCTGCAGATCGGTAACCCGGATCGAGTCCAGATAGAGATCGCCGGGAGCCTGCCCGAAGCGCAGGTGCATGGTGGCGGTCGCCGGTACGCTCTGCATCGGAGAGAACTCAAAGGCGATGACCTTCGCCTGCGAGGGAAGGCGGATCGGGCGGGAGGCGGGCTGTCCCCAGAAGATCCGGGCGCGCCGGGGCATCCCGTTGATCAGCAGGCGGGGCGCGCCGCCGGAGGCGTCCACCCGCGCCGTCAGCGGTCGCGTTCCCGGCGGCGTCAGCGCGAGGATCGGAGCGACCGGGACAGAGAGCAGCATACTCAGAAGCAGGGGCGCGGCGCGTCGGCAGCGAAAGAGCGTGTTCATGCGGTATCCTGTCGGCTCATCAGACCCACCCACTCGGGACATAGCGAGATGGAGAAGAGGATGAATGGATCCTATCATGGTCTGAACCGACTGCTGCGGAACATAATAACATTTCTGATGATGAAAAGCGAGATCACCATGCTGCAGCGATTGATGATTGCCGGGGCGATGCTTGCGCTTCTGCTGTCTGCGCGTCTATCCCGATGTACGGAAGACGCCCTCGCCCTGAAAGCGGGAACGGAATCGCAGCGCATCCACGTGATCTGCGCGGTGGATGAGGACTTCACTTTCAGTGCAAGGGAGGTTCCCGGATGCATAACCGACGCATTCGGAACCCGGCAGCGCTGAAGCCCGATCACACTCTGCCCCTGCGCCTTAGCGAAACCGGGGAGAGGATCCGCCGTAGACCACTTTATTTGCTCCATGAGAACAGAGCCGCCGCCCCTCCCGCCGGCTCTGTTTTTCATGGGAGACAACATTCAACCACGCTAAGATCTATAACGATCATCTGCCGATAATACCGGTATGCCCGCCAGAGAGGTCTCTGGCTATCTTTGCAGACAACTGGCTGCGGCTCAGGGAGGCGCGCAGCGTTACCCGGGGGGGTAAGTAGATGTTGAAAAATATGACGATTCGATTCCAGTTATTCGGGCTGGTATCCGCAGGGGGCTTGCTCATGCTCGCCGTGGCGGGTTTCGGGATTCGCGGACTGAATCAGATCTACCAGGCACAGGTGCAGACGATGACGGCTTCCGAGGCGATACACCATCACATGGAAGGCGACATGATGCATGAGGGGCTGCGCGGCGATGTCTACATGGCTCTGTCCGCATCCGAACGCAAGGACAGACAGGGCGTGCAGGCTGCGATGCAGGCCGCGAACGAACATGGAGAGTCGTTCCGAGCTGCCCTTGCCGCCAACGAGAAGCTGGAGCTGCCCCGCGAAATCAAAACCGCCCTCGAAGATTTAAAGCCGTCCCTGCAGCGGTATATTACGCAGGCGGAGTCTATCGCCCGTCTGGCAGGCTCTGACCCGGAAAAGGTGCGGGAGAAGCTCCCGGCGTTCGACGCCGCTTTCTCCGAGATGGAGGTCAAGCAGGAGAAGATCAGCGACCTGATCATCAACTACAACGATCGGATGGTTGAACAGAGCGCTGCAACTCTCGCTATCGCAAAAAGAAACATGTTCGGAGCAGTCGTTGCGGCGCTTCTCTTCTGTATCGGGATGTCGTACTTTATCATTCGTCGGATCAGCCGGGATCTTGCCAGCCTGCGAGAGGCGGCGCAGAATCTGGCGGTTGGCGACATTGACCAGAAGATCGCCATCGAGGGCAGACATGAGGTCGGGCTGGTCGCCGACTCCTTCCGGGAGATGATCGCCTATCAGCAGCAGATGGCGCAGGTTGCGGAGGCGATCGCCGCCGGCGACCTGACTACCAAGATGCATGCCAGGTCCGACCGCGACCGTCTGGGACAGGCGCTGGAGCGGATGGTTCAGGACCTGCGCCGACTGATCGGCGAGATCATGGAGAACGTCGGGGCGGTCACGCGGGCGACGCAATCGCTCTCTGTGGAGGCGGAGAAGAGCCGTAATCTGGCGGACACCATCACCCGCTCCATTCAGGAGATGAGCGCGGCGACGGAGCAGTCCGCCCGTTCCAGCCAGGAGATCGCCCGGGGCAGCGAGCAGCAGGCGCGGTCGGCGACCGATGCTGCGGGAGCGATGGAACGGCTGCATCAGGCGATAGATCACGTGCAGCGGGAGAGCCGGCATCAGCAGGAGGCGGTGTCGCACGCGGATCAGGGAATGCAGGAGGCGGCGCGCGTGGTGCAGTCCGTCACGGCCTCCGCAGAACAGATGGCGCAGGCGGTCCAGAAGGCGAGCGAGACCGCCCACTCCGGCGGAGAGTCGGTGGAGCAGACCATCACCCGCATGAGCCGCATCCAGCAGCAGGTCGAGATGTCTTCCGAGAAGGTGACCGAACTCGGACAGCGCAGTCAGGAGATCGGCGCGATCGCCGATACCATCTCCCAGATCGCCGAACAGACGAACCTGCTGGCGTTGAACGCCGCGATCGAGGCGGCGCGCGCGGGCGAACACGGCAAAGGCTTTGCCGTTGTCGCCGATGAGGTGCGGAAACTGGCGGAGCGTTCCGCCGCCGCCACCAAAGAGATCACCACGCTGATCGCCGGCGTCCGCTCCGGCGTCGAGCAGGCGGTGCAGGCGATGGAGAAGAGCCGCCAGGAGGTTGCCGCCGGAGCCGCCAACAGCGAAGAGGCGGGCAGAGCGCTGGAGGCGATCCTGCGCGGCATGGAGACCGTAACCGGCGAGGTGAATCATCTGACGCAGGCGGCGCGCGAAATGGCGGCGGCGGTTTCGGAGGTGCAGGAGTCGGTCTCCCGCGTGCGACAGGCGGCTGCCGAAAATGAGAGTCAGGTGGAGGCGATGGCGCACGAGTCGGATATGGTCTCGGGAGCGATCACCTCGGTCGCCTCGGTCAGCGAGGAGACAGCTGCCGGCGCGCAGGAGATGAGCGCGGCGGTTCAGGAGGTCTCCGCCTCCGCCTCCGAAGTCTCCGGCGTGGTGGAGGAGCAGAAGGAGAGCGCGGACACGGTCTTCGCCGCCGCGGAGGACCTGTCGCAGGTCGCCTCGCTGCTGAAGCAGAGCGTGGAGCGTTTCCGGATGGAGTCGTCCGAAACCGCCTCCGACAGTCAGCCCGCGCAGGGTCTGCAGCTGGCAGCCTGAGTCCCGGTCTTACCCCCGGATGCCTCCGCCGCGCGTTGTGACGCGGCGGAGGCATCCCTGCATCCTCTGCGATCCTCCGTCGAAACACAGGCTTTTCCCCGATCATCGGGGTACTATGAGAGATATCTATCCCATCCAGCCCTGCGAAGTCGTCGTTCAGGCAGGAATCCGGACGGTCGGCGGGAAACCCTGTAACCTGTCATCATCGTATAGAGTACATCACTGGCTCTCCTCACAACTACACGGAGGTTCACACCGATGTCATCCATGGTGCAATCCGGCAGTCCGCGCAGGCTGTCGGTCATGCAGTCCCTCGGCGCGCTCGCGCTGCTGCTGGCAGCCGTCACGGGCAGCGCGGCACAGAACCAGGGCGTTTCGGTCAGCAGCAGCTTCACGCTCGACCCGAAAGGCGCAACCGCCGCACAGGTAGGCTACTTCCCGATCCAGGTTCCGCTCACCGACCAGAAGCCCGCCGGGATCGTAAAAGAGCCTGCCTATCGCGCCGCCCCGAAATACGCGAGCATCCGGGTCGGCAACGGTCCCCAGTCCGTCTACCTGCTGGCGGTGGATGAACCGGAGGATGCCGACTACAGACTCTATTTCGATAAGAACCGTAACGGCGATCTGACGGACGACGGCGACGGCGCCTGGGCGAGCAAGCGGGAGGCGAACGGGCGCACCATGTACGGCTTGAACGAGTATCTGGTTCGCGCCTCCTGGGGAACCGCCGACAGGGAGACCAGTTCCGGTGAATATGGTCTGGCTTTCTACCGCTTTGTCGGACAGCCCTATCTGCTGATGTTCCGGCAGGCGGCTCGCACCGGAACCGTCACGATCGGCGGCAAGACCCATAAGGCGCTGCTGATCGAAAACGACGCCGACGGCATCTACTCCAAGCCGCTGGATGACGAGGGGAAGCCGGCTGGCGGCGGCAAAGCGACCCGCCCGGTCTGGCTGCTGGTAGACCTCGACGACGACGGAAAGTTCTCCAACGCCGAGGTGACCGATATTCGCAGCCCCTTCAAATGGGGAACGCAGGCGTATGAGGCGAAGGTGACGGCGGACGGCTCGTCCCTGAAGATCGCGCCCACCACCCGCAAAGTGGCGGAGCGCCGGGAGCCGGAGCGACCGCCGCTGCTCAAAGCGGGAACGACCGCCCCCGACTTTACGGCGGAGGCATGGGGCGGCAGCACCCTGAGGCTGTCCGACTATCGCGGAAAGATCGTGGTGCTGGACTTCTGGGCAACCTGGTGCGGTCCTTGTATGCGCTCCCTCCCGCATATGGAGAAGGTGCACCAGAGCGTTAAAGATAAGGGCGTGGTGGTGCTGGCGCTCAACGTCTTTGATGAGCGCAGCGACTATACGAAATGGGTCGAAGCGAATAGAAGCAAGTACACCTTTCAGTTCGCCCTCGATCCGGCAGGGCGCGACTCCAGCAAGAGCATCGCGGCAAAACTGTACAATGTCAGCGGCATCCCGACCACCTACATCATTGACCGGGACGGCAAAGTGGTCGAAGCCATCGTCGGCTATCAGGACGGCGATACGCGGCTGGAGGCGGCTTTGAAGAAGCTGGGAGTGGATGTCTCCGTCACTGAACAGTCCCGTTAGACCCGAAAAACCATGTCGCGCCTGCCTGCCTCGATAGACCCGCAGCTGCTTTGCACTCTCGGCGGCACAGGCTTCCGCAACTGGCTGAACAGGTTCCTTCTGGATCAACAGACGGAACCTGTTCTCTTTCCCTGGTTTCAACGGCTGTCGCCGCAGGAGCAGGAGTCGCTCTGCGCCGATCTGGAGCTGATCCTCTCGGAGCCGGATGAGACGGGCGAACCGCTCGATGTGCGGGAGATCGGGGAGATACTGACGGAGTACGCCGGGTATGCCGGGTGGAGCGGATCGCCTCTTGCGCAGAGCCTGCCTGCGGAGGAAACCGCCTTCGCGATCGATGTCCGTCCAAAAGAGCTGCGCACCCTCCAGAGCGCGGCGCCGGGAGTGCGACGGGCGGTTGAGGAGATATTCACGCAGTTCCTCGCGGTCAGCCCGAACGATCCAGCGCGCCTGCGCAGCTGCAACGTCAAGAAGATGGCGGACCGCGCCATCCGACAGATAGACCTGCCGGACGACTATCGTCTACGCTACTTTGTGGACGATCCGAACCGGGTCGTCTACGTCGTCTACCTCGGTCCCCATCCGCAGGGACAGGCGGACGGACGCGAGCGCGCCGTCCGCGCCCTGATCAACCGCCGGCGCAACGAACGCCTGTAACTGCAGCCGAACGGAGACCTGCCGCGCCTATTCCGGATACACGCGGAGGTAACATTCCATGCTAGAATGGTTATAGTTGCGTTTGCTCGCTTCCGCTTCGAGGATCGCACGATGCCGTCCGGCTCACCGTACTCAATCTTACGGGAGAGACCGCCTCCCTCTCTCCCGCCCCACCCGCTGTCGGCGCGCCCGTTGACAGGTATCGCCCTTGCGTTTGCCGCGGGCGTGCTGGTCGGCGGCGCGCCGGTTCTTCCCTGGATTTGGACGGTTCTGGCGGCGGCGGGGGCGATTGCCGCCGTCGCGGCGCGCCGGGACCTCTGGCGCATGATCGCGCTGCTGCTGGGCTTTATGGCGGCGGGAGCCTGGCGTCAGGCGATGGCGATCACGCCGGCGCCCGCCGACGTATCGCGCTGGATTGGCGCGGGTTATGTGACGGTTCGCGGAACGGCGGCGGGAGATGTCTACTCCCACGCCTATACGCACTCTTGCCTGCTGCGCGTGGAGCGCGTCGTCCTTCGCGACGGAAGCGTCCTTGAGGCGCAGGGCTATGTTACGGCGCGTCTGTGGCGACAGCAGAACGTCCCTCCGCCGACCTACGGCGACGCGCTGGAGATCACCGGGAGACTGGAGCCTCTGCGCGGGGCGCGCAATCCCGGAGGCTTCTCTCCCGACGCATACTTCCGTCATCACGGCGTCTTCGCGACGCTTATCAGCCAGCGCGTTAACGGCTGGCGCACGCTTCCCCGTCTCCCCGCGCCCGGCGACTGGATGAACCGTCTGGCGGCGCTGTGCCGCGCCTCCTTTCAGACGGTGATGGGGCGTCTGCTGCCTCCTGCGGAGGCGGGACTGCTGACCGGTATCGCGCTCGGAGTGGAGACCGACATTCCCGCGCCGATACAGGAGGACTTCACCATCACCGGAACTGCCCATATCCTTGCCGCCTCGGGGATGAATGTAGCGCTGCTAGCGATCCTGTTCGGTCTGTGCTGCCGCCTGCTGCGCCTGTCGCGGCGCGCCAGCGCGCTGCTCACGCTGGTCGTTCTGGGCTTCTACACGCTGGTCGCCGGGGCGAAACCCTCGATTGTCCGCGCAGATATGATGGCGTCCCTGTTTCTACTGGCGGATCTGCTGGATCGGGAAGGGGATGCGCCCAACGCGCTGGCTGCCGCCGCCCTCTGCCTGCTGGCATACGATCCCGGCAATCTCTTCGACGCCGGCTTCCAGCTCTCGTTCGCCATTGTCGCCTGCGCGCTGGCGGCGATGCCGCTCTGGGAATCGCTGCAGAGACGTCTTCTTCCCGATGCGCGGTTCGCGGCTCCCTTTTCAGGCGTTCGGCTTCTCTCGGCAGCCGCAGGGGGCATGGGATTGACCCTCGTCGCACAGATCGCCGCCATGCCCCTCACCGCACAGCACTTCCATATGGTCTCGCCCGTCGGTCTGCTTGCCAACGCGCTGATCGCGCCACCCATTGCGCTGCTGATGGGCGGCGGTCTCATCGCCTGGGCGCTCGGTCTGTTCTGGATGCCCGGCGCGCAGATACTCAGTGCGCTGCTGCTGCATCCGCTGCTCGCCTATCTGATCGGCGCGGCGGACGCCTGCGCGGAGCTGCCGTACGCCTCCCTCAACGTCGCCTCGCCCGGCTGGCTTCTGATCGCGCTCTACTACGCCCTGTTCGCCCTCTGCATCTGGCAGCTTCGCCTGCAGGTCCGGCGCGGCGGAGCGCACCCCCTCTTCCGCCGGGGCGACAGGGTATAATGCAACAGCAGGCAGCGAGGAGGAGCATGAGGTGCGGGAGGGAGATCGGTTTTTAGTCGGACAGGTCGCGGTTGTTACCGGAGCCGGGCGGGGGATCGGTCGCGCAACGGCGCAGGCGCTGGCGCGGGCGGGAGCGGATGTCGTTGCGGCGGCGCGCTCGATCCATGAACTGGAGGAGACGGCGGAGCGCGTCCGGGAGGCGGGAGCCTCCTGCCTGATCGTCCCAACCGATGTGTCGCGGGAGGCGGACTGCGAAAACCTGATCGCAAAGACCATCGAGACCTTCGGGCAGGCGGACATTCTGATCAACAACGCCGGAGCCGCGCACTTCGCCCCGGTCTGGGAACTGACGACGGAGCAGTTCGATCTGAGCCTGAACGTCAATCTGCGCGGCATGTTCTTCTGTTCGCGCGCCGCGCTGCGGGTGATGATGCCCCGCCGGCGGGGAAGCATCATCAACATCTCCTCCAGTTCCGGGAAAAAGCCCTACGCCACGCAGGGAGCCTACTGCGCCTCCAAAGCCGGCATGATCGCCCTCTCCAAAGTGATGGCGATGGAGCTGCGTCCCTACCAGATTCGCGTGCATGTGATCTGTCCGGGCGGCGTGAATACCCGGCTCGCCTCTGAGATTCACCCCCATCGAGACAAAACCGGCTGGATTCAGAGCGAAGACATTGCGCAGGCGGTCCTCTACCTGCTCTCCACCCCGCCCAACATCACGCTGGACGAGCTGACGATTCGCCGCTTCGAGGCGGAGCCGCTGTGAGCGCGCCGCTGCTGGAGGTCTCCGACCTGCAGACCCATTTTCACACTTCGGCGGGCGTGGTGCAGGCGGTGCGGGGCGTCTCCTTTACGGTGAACCGGGGGGAGACCGTTGCGCTGGTCGGCGAATCGGGATCCGGAAAGAGCGTTACGGCTCTGTCGCTGATGCGGCTGATCCCTGTCCCACCGGGACGCATCGCGGGCGGATCGGTGCGGCTGGAGGGGCGCGAGCTGCTCTCTCTGCCCGAACGCGAGATGCGCTCTCTGCGGGGCGGACGGATGGCGATGATCTTCCAGGACCCCTTCTCCTCGCTCAATCCGACCATGACGCTCGGCGAACAGGTGATCGAGGCGATCCGGGCGCACTCTCCGCTCAGTCGCGCCGAGGCGCGCGAACGCGCCCTGCAGCTTTTTCGCGCTGTTCGGATGCCTTCTCCCGAACTGCGCCTGAAGCAGTATCCCCATCAGATCAGCGGCGGACAGCGTCAGCGCGTCATGATCGCCATCGCCTTCTCCACCAACCCCTCCCTGCTGATCGCCGATGAGCCGACCACCGCGCTGGATGTAACCGTGCAGGCGCAGATCATGTCACTGATGGCGGAGTTTCAGCAGCAGTCTCATGCGGCGATTCTGCTGATAACCCACGATCTGGGCGTGGTGGCGGAGATGTGCGACCGCGTGCTGGTGATGTATGCGGGTCAGATTGTGGAGGAGGGAAGCGTGGAGCAGATCTTTCGCGCGCCGCAGCATCCCTACACCCTCGGGCTGCTGGAGTCGCTGCCGCAGTTGAACGCGGATCGCGCGCAGCGCCTGAAGTCCATTCCCGGACAGCCCCCCAATCTGGCGAACCTGCCGGCAGGCTGCCCCTTCGCCGACCGCTGTCCGCGCGTGATGGAGGTCTGCCGAACGCAAGCCCCGGCGCGCGTGGAGGTCGCGCCGGGGCAGTTCTCGCGCTGTCATCTGGGATCGCCCGACCGCGTCTGACCGGGCGATCCGTCCGCTGTGGTGGCTCAGGCGGCGCGCAGCGACAGACTGACGTTATTCTGCAGCCGGCGCCACTCCGCCTCCGGCACCGAGAGAAACGCCTGCACGACACGGGGATCGAACTGCGAGCCGGAGAAGCGCGCGATCTCTTCCGCCGCCTCCGTAAAGGAGAGCGCGGCGCGGTAGGGGCGATCAGAGGTCATCGCGTCGAGAGCGTCCGCGACGGCGAAGATGCGCGCTAGCAGCGGGATCGCCTCTCCCTGCAGATGGTCAGGATAGCCGTTGCCGTCCCATCGCTCATGATGTGAGCGCACCACCGGCGCGCCCGCCGCCAGTTCCGCAAACTGCGAGATCATCTCCGCCCCGGAGAGGGCATGCCGGCGTATGGCGGACCACTCCATCTCGGTCAGACAGCCCCGCTTTCGCAGCAGATGGTCGGGAACGTTGAGTTTGCCGATATCGTGCAGCAGCGCGCCTACCGACAGCGCGCGCCAGTCCCCCGGCGTGAAATCTCCCGTCTGCGCCTCCTCTCCGGAGAAGGGCGCAAGGTGTGTCAACGCCTGCGCCAGCCGGAGGGAGTAGCGCGTCACGCGCTGCGTATGCCCGACCGTCTCCACGTCGCGCAGATCCATCATCGCCAGCAGCGCCTGCAGGACGATGCCCGCCGGCTCCTGCAGCAGCCCCTCCAGCCCGCCGAAAGCGTCCGCGTCCATCACAAAGCGGCGGAGATGTCCCGCTTTCAGGGTGGGCGTCTTCCAGGCTTCGCACTCGGTCTCTTCTGGCGTCTCAGGCTCCTCCAGAGAGCTGAACTGCTCCGGTGAATCGCCCGTCTCGCCCGTCTCTGCGACCCGCACGCAGTTACGCCCGTCCTGCTTGGCGCGATAGAGGGCCGTATCCGCCATCTGCATCAACCGTGCAGGACTATGGGCGTGTACGGGCAGGGTCGCCACGCCGATGCTGACGGTGATCGGCTCATGGTCGAAGGCATGGGTTTCGATGGCGGCGCGAATACGTTCCGCCACGATCGCCGCCTCCTCGACGCCTGTATGCGGCAACAGCGCGACAAACTCCTCGCCGCCATAGCGCGCCACCAGATCGCTCTCGCGCACCGCATGCAGCAGCGCCTCCCCCATGCCCCGCAGCGCCTGATCGCCCGCCGGGTGACCGAAGCGGTCGTTATAACGCTTGAAATGGTCGGCGTCTATCATCAGCAGCGAGAGCGGATGCCCCTGCCGAACCGCCAGCGCCCGCTGTACCCGCAGATGCTGCTGCAGCGCGCGGCGGTTCATCAAGCCGGTGAGCGGATCGGTGGTCGCCTGCGCCTCGAGCTGACGATTCTCCTCCTCCATCCGATAGTAGCCCGACTCCAGTTCGGACTGCATCGCGACCAGTTCGCTGTTGAGCGCGGAGAGGGTATGGATCTGCTGCTCCGCCGCCTCCAGCTTCTCTGAGAGCGTCATATTCAGCCTCAGAAGCTCATCGCCGCGTCTCTCAGCGGCGCGCACGCGGCGGGCGGCGTCGTGCTCTATCTTGCGGCGGCTCAGCCGGTGCCAGACGGCGAACGCCAGCACCAGCGTGAACGCCTGAATCACCATGCAGGTCAGCAGCTCGTCAAAATAGACGGGAGCCGACTTCAACACAAAGTATCCTTGCAGCGATCCCAGCAGAAGCAGACCGCCGATAAAGAAGGCGGCGGCTAAAACCGGTTCCGGAGGAGCCTCCTGCAACGGAGGCGCCGGCTCCGGCGCGGCTGTCGGCTGAAACACTGCCTCTGTCGGCTCTCTGTCGGGTGCAGCCCCCGGATTGATGGATAGTTGGCGCATACTTCACTTCCCCTGCAGCGCGACCGTCGTTTCCGACCTCCTCTTGCGCGCTCTGTGATCGGATTGGGACGTGAGGATTATTCCATGCTCTGCGGGGAAACCAACTAACAATACTTGGTCTTTCCGGAGACCGACCCTCTCAGGGCGCGATCAGTCCCGCCACCTCCTGATGCTGACGCCCCTTCCAGGCGTCCAGGATCATCTGCGGAGCATCTATCGAGGGCTGATAGCCCAGAAGCTCCGCCGCGCGGCTCAGCGAAAACTCATAGCGGTACTCGTTGGGGAAAGGGATTTCAGCAGTTGTCCACTGCGAGAGCATATTGAGCGCCTCGGCGGCAACATCGTAGCGCACCGGCACGCTGGCGATATTCATGGCGAGTCCGTACCCTTCGCGGGCCTCCAGCGCCAGCCGAACGGCGCGCGCGGCGTCGCGCACATCGCAGAAGTGACGCTTCCAGGCGGTTCCATCCCGGTTGAGAGGAACGGCGATTCGCTGCCCGTTCTCCCAGGCTCTGTGCACGGCGTCGCACCACGACGGGTTCTGCGCGCCCTCTCCCTCCCGGATGCGGTTCACCCAGGTCTCCAGCAGAAAGCCGTGCGACAGCAGCTCCGCCCCCGCCGTCACCATGGGGAACCGCAGGCTGATCGTGGGCAGATGATGCTGCAGGCAGTAGGCGCTGCACAGCGCCTCAGACGCCAGCTTGCACGCGCCGTAGACGCCGGTCAGCTCGGTGGTCGCCTCCGCCTCCCGCACGGGGTCGCCCGGACGGTAGCCGCTCCCCTCATAGACCGCGGTCGAGCTGATGAAGACGAAACGCCGGCAGCCCGCCCGCCGCGCCGACTCCAGCAGGATCGCCGTCGCCTCCAGACCGCCCGCCACCATCTTCTCCGGGTCGCCGGTGAAGATGACCCCGTTATGAACGACCGCCTCGCACCCCTCCGCCAGCGTCGCCAAACGGGCGCGATCCGTCAGATCCGCCTCGACGATCTGCGGCTTGAAGGGCGCGAGCTTCTCGATGCGCGTTGTGCCGGGACGCACCGCCGCCCGCACAGTGTAGCCGTGCTGCGTCAGCTCGCGCACAATATTGGCTCCAATCCGTCCGCTTGCTCCCGTCACCAGTATCATGATCCCGTCCCTCCTGCAGCTGATTTCCGCCTCTCCCTGCCTCTCTCCTTCTTTCCGACGGCGGGATGCCGGCTTGATTCTGCGAACATCTGCACAGTATAATAGACAGGGCTTCAACGCAGACCCCGCCCCGCGCTCCCGTAGACGGGCGGGGTTTGTTACGTCTGGAGGAGCGCGCCGTACCGACAGCCGTTCTGGTTCAGGAAGGGGAGAGGGAGAATGACAAAGTATATTTTCGTCACTGGAGGCGTCGTCAGCTCCATCGGGAAAGGCATCACCACCGCCAGCCTGGGGCGCCTGCTGCGCAATCGCGGCTTTTCCGTCACCGTTCAGAAACTCGATCCTTACATCAATGTGGATGCCGGGACGATGAACCCCTACCAGCACGGAGAGGTCTTCGTTACCGACGACGGCGCGGAGACCGACCTCGATCTGGGACACTACGAGCGTTTTATTGACTGCAACCTGACCCGCCACTCCTCCGTAACCACCGGAAGCGTCTACAGCGAGGTTATCGCCAAAGAGCGGCGCGGCGACTACCTCGGCAGCACCGTGCAGATGATCCCCCACATCACCAACGAGATCAAGGAGCGGATCGTCCGCGTCGGCAGGGAGACACAGGCGGACGTGGTGATCGCGGAGATCGGAGGCACGGTCGGAGACATCGAAGGACAGATCTTCATCGAGGCGATCCGTCAGTTCCGCAAAGATGTCGGACACGCCAACTGCCTCTATATCCACGTCACGCTGATCCCCGATGTCGGTCCCTGGGGTGAGATCAAGACCAAGCCGACCCAGCACTCCGTCATCAAGCTGCGCGAGATGGGAATTCAGCCTGACGTGCTCATCTGCCGCACGCGACGCCCGATCTCGCTGGAGATGCGCGAAAAGATCTCCCTCTTTTGCGATGTGGACAAAGAGGCGGTGATCGAGGCGATGGATATCGAGACGCTCTACGAGGTCCCCCTGCGCTTCGAGGAGTCGGGACTGGCGAATCTGGTCGTCAAACGGCTCGGAATGCCGGAGCGCAAGCCCGATATGGCGGAGTGGGAGGAGATCGTTCAGCGGATCAAGTGGCCCACCTATGAGGTCAATGCGGCGATCGTTGGAAAATACACCGGCAACGGGGACGCCTATATCTCCATCGTGGAGGCGCTCAAGCACGGGGGCATCGCCAATGATGCGCGGGTAAACCTGACCTGGCTGGACAGTGAGGAGCTGGAGACGGAAGCGTTTGAGAATCGGCTGGCGGAGATGGACGCGATCGTTGTGGCGGGCGGGTTCGGTGCGCGCGGCGTGGAGGGGAAGATCAATGCGGTTCGCTATGCGCGGGAGCGGCACGTCCCCTATCTGGGTCTCTGCTACGGAATGCAGATGGCGGTGATCGAGTTCGCGCGCAACGTCTGCGGACTGGCGGACGCGCATACCGAAGAGGTGGAGCCGAACTCCCCGCACCCTGTCATCCATATCCTGCCGGAGCAGAAGGAGGTGACCTACAAAGGGGCGACCATGCGGCTGGGAGCCTACCGCTGCCAGCTGGTCGCCGGCTCGCTCGCGGAGCGGCTCTACAACGCGCCCGCCGTTTTCGAGCGACACCGGCATCGCTACGAGCTGAACAATGAGTACCGCGAAGTGCTCGCCAAGCACGGCATGGTCTGTTCCGGCATCTCCCCCGACTACCGGCTGGTAGAGATCATCGAAATCCCGGAGCATCCCTATTTCATCGCCACGCAGTTCCATCCCGAATTCAAATCGCGCCCCAACCGTGCCCATCCGCTCTTCCGGGGACTGATCGAAGCCGCCGTCAAACGCACCGGACGCAGATACGCGCCGATCCATGAAAACGCCCCGCTGCACGCCAACGGACAGTGCTCGCTGCCGGAGATGGAGACGCTGGGGCTGGAAGGGACGGAGTAGAGAGAGACTCTCTCGATCAGCCATGAACCTGCACGAGATACCTATCGGCGACGGCGCCCCGCACGTCGTCAATGTCATCATCGAGATACCGGAAGGCAGCACCAACAAGTACGAGTACGATCCGCGTTACGGCACTTTCCGGCTGGATCGCACCCTCTACTCGCCCCTCTACTATCCGCACAACTACGGATTCATCCCCAGCACGCTCTACCCGGATGGAGACCCGCTGGACATCTTCGTGCTCTGCAGTCACTCGATTGTTACCGGCGCGCTCGTGCAGGCGCGCCCGGTCGGAATCCTGCGCATGCACGACGACAAGGGGCAGGACGACAAGGTGATCTCCGTCTTCAACAACGATCCGCGCTACGCGCATGTACAGCGCCTGACCGATATCTCCGAGCATCAGCGCAAGGAGCTGGTGCACTTCTTTCAGGTCTACAAGGACCTGGAGAACAAGTTTGTCGAGATCGAAGGCTGGTTTCCGGTCACCGTCGCGCACGATCTGATCATGCGCTACGTGGTCGAGCGATGAGACGGCATGATCCGCTCCTTCGCGCGCTCCCGTCCGCCCTCCTGGCGGCTCTGCTTCTGATGGGATCGTCCGCGCCCTCGCATCCCGGCTCCCCCGAGCCGCAGGCTTCGCGCCTTCCTCGAACGCTGTGGGTGATGAACCATCAGCGATGGTCTCCGGCGGAACAGATGCTGGCGGTTACGCTTCAGGGGCTGGCAAACCGCCGGCAGCCGCGAGTCTGGCTGCGCGCCGGGGGCATGTCCGCCGTCGTTCTGGAGGAGTTGCAGAAAGAGGGGACGCAGCTGCGCGAAGCCGCCTCCGTGTGGGAGCTGATCGGCGCATTGAAAGGCGAGATTCGTGGCGCGATCGTCTATCGTCTGGGAACGCCCTCCGTCGGCGTCGCCACCTCGCTGTGCGGACCGATGCAGGGCGTCGCGGTCGAGGAGTCGCTGCTGGAGCGGGCGCAGTCCGCCGGTCTAAAGGTGATCTTTGATGCGCGGGGCATGGATGAGCGGCAGACGCTCCGGGAGCATCGCGCCCGGTTTCGCTCCGGGATCGCCGTCGAGCAGGCGACGGAAAAGGTCGGGCATCTGCGCGACTTCGCCGTGGCGCGTAACGCCTTCACGTTCAGCACCACCGACCCGGCGTTTCGCACGGAAGCGGCGCACGCCGTCGGTCCGGATGCGCTGATCTTCGGCTGGGGAGACGACGAGTTTCGCTGGGTGCGCGACATCAGCCGCGCCAACGCGACCGGCGTGCCGGCGGACTGGAGCCTGAATCTCTCCGCCCTGCAGCACCTCTCCGCCGGAAAGCTGCAGCGTCCCCGCCGCCCCCGCCCGGCAACCGAAGAGGGCGTCCGCTATATCGCCTTCGTGATGAGCGATGGCGACAATATTCAGTGGCTGGGCGGCAACTTCGTCCATGACCGGGGCTTCTGGGACAGTCCGCTGCGCGGTCAGTTCAACATGACCTGGGAGGTCGCGCCTCCGCTGGCGGAGGTCGCCCCCCGCATCCTCCGCCACTTCTACCGCACCGCGACGGACCGCGACGGATTCGTAACCGGTCCGGGCGCGCCGGGATACACCTTCCCCCATCACCAGCCCGACCGACGCTCCCTCGCAAGGCAGGCGGCGGGCTACCTTCGCAGATCCGATCTGTCGGTTGTCAGCGTGCTCAACGACAACGCGGGACGCATGGAGGATACGATCCCGCTGCTGGAACTGCCGGAGGTCGAGGGCGTGATCTACAAGGACTACGCTCCCTACCATCGTCGCAAAGGCGCGATCCTCTGGCATAACGGCAAGCCCTGTGTGGCGTATCGGTTTCTGCTCTGGGAGGGAATTCAGTCGCCCGAACAGATGGCGCAGGAGGCGGCAAAGATGCCCGCCTCCCCGAAGACCGATCCCGGCAGCTACGCGCTGGTCAATGTGCACGCCTGGTCTTTCCGTGACATCGGCGGTCCGATGGAGGCGGTTCGCCGCGCGATCGCGCTGCTCCCGCCCGATACACGGGTCATCACCGCAGACGATCTGATCTATCTGCTGCGCGAAAACTTCGGCAAGCGCGCCGGCTCCTCTTCCCGCTGAGGCGCGCCCGCTCCCGCTCTCTCTCATGGCGAGGGAGGCGGCAGCGACCCCCTCCTGTCATTGCGAGGGAGGCGGCAGCGACCCCCACCTGTCATTGCGAGGGAGCGCAGCGACCGAAGCAATCTCAACCTGGCAGCCGGGATACAGAAGCCTGCCCCTGCCCATGAACGTGCGCCCTGCGCCCCCGGGCTTCATAATCTGCGGCTTTTGACGATCCGTTGTCAATAGCCGGTTACGATAGGATAACGGATCTGGCGGGCGTAAACGCAGCGAAAGCGCCTGCCCTGCCGGAGAATGGGATAGAAGCGAGGAGAGAGAGGATGTGATCCTGGTTCAATAGTGGGTGTCTTGCCGCCGCGCTGATCGTGATGGCGGGAGGCGCAGGCTGGGCGCAGGCGGGCTTTGTGAAGTACGTTGAGCCGCGCGAGAAGGCGTTTACCGCGCTGGTTCCGCAGGGCTGGCAGACGGAGGGCGGCATTGTGCGCCGGGGACCGGATGTCGCCGGGGCGGTGAACGCCACCGAGGCGAAGGTGGACTTCACCATCAAGAGCGACGCGACCGGAACCATGATGGCGCGCTGGCTGCCGGACATCATGTTCATTGACCTGCGCGGTCAGGCGATCGAGGGAATGTTTGCGCCCGGCTCTCAGTGCAACGGGTGCGTGGTGCTGCCGCGTCTGGGGGGCGTCAACTATCTGGTGAAGGTGATCCTTCCCCGCGCCCATCCCGGCGCGCAGAACGTGAAGGTGCTGGGCAGTGCGCGCATCCCGGAGGTGGAGAAGGGCTTCGATCAGCTTCGCGCCATGCTGCAGATCCCGCTGCCGCTGACCTACGAGGCGCAGCTTGTCGCCGGCGAGTACACGGAGGTCGGACGGCAGTTCCGACAGATCCTGTTCACGGTGATCGAGGACTATATCAAGACCGGCGTCGGTCTGTGGAAGAGCCGGAGCACCGTCATCTTCCGCGCGCACCGCATTCTGAATGAAACCCGGGTCTATATGGTAAGATGATAGGCATCACCGGGGCGTATCGGCTGGCTGCCTCAAACGAATGGAACGGAGATCACTGGCTCGGATGAATCCCGATAAAGCATACTACATCACCACGCCGATCTACTATGTGAATGGCAGACCCCATATCGGCGCGGCGTTGACGACGACCTGCTGCGATGTGCTGGCGCGATTTCATCGGATGCGGGGCAGGAGGTCGTGGTTTCTGACCGGAACCGACGAACAGGCTCCCAAGGTGGTCGAGGCGGCGCAGAAGGCGCAGATCCCGGTGCAGCAGTTCGTGGATACGCTGGCGGGCGAGTTTCAGGCGACCTGGAGACGGCTGCATATCGCCTTCGATGACTTCATCCGCACCACCGAGCCGCGTCATGTCGAGGTGGTGCAAGAGGTGTTTCGACGGCTGCGCGACCGGGGCGATATCTACAAGGGGCTGTATCAGGGCTGGTACTGCGTTGCCGATGAGACCTACTTCCGCGACAGCGATGTGGGAGAGGATCACCTCTGCCCGAATCCGGAGTGCCGCCGCCCGCTGGAGCGCAAGAGCGAGGAGTGCTACTTCTTCCGTCTCTCCGCCTACGGCGACCGCCTGCGGCAGTATATCGAGGCGAACCCGGAGTTTCTGCAGCCCGATTTCCGCCGCAATGAGGTGATCCGCTTCATCGAGTCGGGGCTGCGCGACATGAACATCACCCGCGTCAACGACGGCTGGGGCATCCCGGTTCCCGACGATCCCGACAATGTGATCTATGTCTGGTTCGACGCCGTCATTAACTATCTGGCGGCGACCGGCTGGCCCCATGCCCCCGACTGGGAAAACCTCTGGCCCGCCGATGTGCATCTGGTCGGCAAGGAGATCTATGTCCGGTTTCACGCCACGCTCTGGCCCGCCATGCTGATGGGGCTGGATCTTCCCCTGCCGCGAACGGTCTATGCGCACGGCTTCTGGGTGGACGCCGAAGGCAAGAAGGCGGGCAAACGCACGGGAGGCATTCCGCATCCGATTGAATTGGCGCAGGAGATCAGCGACCTGTCCGGCGCGCCCTTCGAGATGGCGGCGGACGCGCTGCGCTACCTGATGCTGCGTGAGATGGTCTTTCACGGCGACACGGAGTACGCCAGAGAGAGCTTCCTGGGCCGCTACAACACCGATCTCGCCAACGATCTGGGCAACCTGTGCAATCGCGCCGTCAACATGGTCACCCGCTACTTCGACGGCGTGGTTCCGACCCCGACGCGCGCGGAGGAGGAGATCGTACAGCTTGCGCGGGAGACGGCGCAGGAGTATGAGACGGCTCTGGGAGAGTTTCGATTCAACGCCGCGCTGGAAGCGGTCTGGCGGCTGATCGGACGGATGAACCGCTACATCGAGGAGAAGACGCCCTGGAAGCAGGCGAAGGAGGGAGATCGGGAGGAGCTTGCCGTCACGCTCTACACCTGCCTGGAGGCGGTGCGTGTCGCGGCGACCCTGCTGGCTCCCGTGATGCCGGCAGCCTCCGGCGCGCTCTGGAGGCAGATCGGCTTGCCGACGACGGTAGATACGGTGCGCTGGGAGGAGGCGACCACTTGGGGACTGCTCTCGCCCGGCACGACGGTACCGGCTCCGCAGCCGCTCTTCCCGCGAATCCTGGACGCCGTGAAACCGGACGAAAAAAAGAGGGTATCGGAGAGTAAAAAGGTGGAGACAACCGATCAGGAGAAGAGCCGCAAGGAGGAGGGGACGCCTCCCGCCGCGACAGGGGAGCAGAGTGCCGAAGCCCCCGTTATCACCATAGACGAGTTCATGAAGGTGCAGCTTCGCGTCGCCAATGTAACGGCGGCGGAGCCTGTCCCCAACGCCAGCAAGCTGCTCAAGCTGACGGTCGAGGTCGGCGAGGAGACGCGCACCATTCTGGCGGGCATTGCGGAGATGTATCAGCCGGAGGAGCTGGTTGGAAAGCAGGTGGTGGTGGTGGCGAATCTGGCTCCGCGCAAGATGCGCGGCGTGGAATCGCAGGGGATGCTGCTTGCGGCGGATGTGGAGGGACAGGCGATCATCGTGCAGCCGGAGACGCGCGTTCCTTCCGGCTCCCGGGTGCGTTAGGAAAAAAAGCGTCACCATCGCCGGAAACTGGCGTCCATAGGGGTAGAGAGTTTAGCTCCACTAACTGTTTTATGGAGGGAACGAATGAACCGGGTGCATAGATGGCTGGCAGTGGGGCTTCTCGCGGCATCTCCGGCGATGCTGTGGGGAGCGGGCGCGATTCCGACTGCCGCGTCCAATGCGAACTGGCCCCACTGGCGCGGACCGGAAGGCAACGGCGTCAGCAGAGCCACGAACCTGCCGACGACCTGGAGTCTGGAGAAGAATATTGTCTGGAAGACTCCCCTGCCGGCATGGAGCGGAGGGACGCCGGTGGTCTGGGGGGACCGAATCTTCGTCACCTCGCCCAGCGAATCGACGCCGGAGACTGCAGGAGGCGGAGGCGAGCAGGAGCAGGGAACACGCCGGGGAGGCTTGCGCGGAACGCGGCGCGATCCGGGCGGTCAGTCCCTGCTGCTGATCTGTATCTCCCGTAAGAACGGCTCCGTCCTGTGGAAGAAGGAGCTGGATCGCGGCAACCAGGTCTGGATGAAGCAGAACAACACCTCGCCCTCCCCGGTCACTGACGGCAAGCATGTCTGGGTGGTGACAGGCAACGGCGTGGTCACTGCGCTGACCATGGACGGCAAAGAGGTCTGGAAGCGCAATCTCCAGCGCGACTACGGTAAGTTCGGTCTGAACTGGGGCTACGCCTCGTCGCCGACGCTCTACAACGGGATGCTGATTATCCAGGTGCTGCACGGCTACACGACCGACGATCCCTCCTATGTGGTGGCGTTCAACAGCCTGACCGGCAAAGAGATATGGCGCAGAGAGCGTCCGACCGATGCTCCGATGGAGTCTCCGGACGCCTACACGACCCCAGCGATCCTCAAGCATGGCGGAACCGCCCAGATCGTCATCAGCGGCGGCGACTACGTGACGGGACACGATCCGGCGACCGGGAAGGAGATCTGGCGCGCTGGAGGGTTGAACCCGCAGCGTCAGGGCAATTATCGGATCGTCGCCTCTCCCGTCGTCTCGGATGGTCTGATCTATGCGCCTTCGCGCCGCCGCCCCCTGCTGGCGATCCGCGCCGGAGGCAGGGGCGACATCACGGCGACCCATATCGCCTGGAAGTGGGATCAGCGGGGCGGTCCCGACGTGCCGACGCCCGTGACGGATGGGAAGTACTTCTATATGGTGGACGACTCGGGGTACGCGACCTGTCTGGACGCGAAGACCGGGCAGCTGATCTGGGGACCGGAGCGGACGGCTCCGGGAACGGTGGACTCTTCGCCCCTGCTGGCGGACGGCAAGCTCTACATTCTCAACGAGAACGCGGTAACGACCGTATTAGCCGCCGGTCCGCAGTTCAAGGTGCTGGCGACCAACGAACTGGACGGAAGCTATACGCTCTCTTCGATTGCCGTCGCCGGAAAGCAGCTATTTGTGCGAACCGGGACGCATCTCTACTGTATCGAGGAGAAGCGGTAGCCGGCGGCTACTTCTCTGTGCCGGAAGGGGGGTCGTCTTCGGCGGCGCAGGCGCGCAGCGCTTCAAAGACGGTCGGAGAGATCTCGACTTTGAGGCTGCGCGCCAGTCGTCTCTGTTTTTCCGCGAGGGCGATGCAGGCTGCGCTGGCGCAGACGTAGGCTCCGCGTCCGCTGCGTTTTCCCGTCGGATCGAAGAGGACGGTTCCATCGGGCTGTCGCACGACGCGCAGCAGTCCGCGCTTTTCGCCGGTAGTCCGGCAGGAGACGCAGGTGCGTTGCGGGATGTGTCTGGGACGCATAGGGGATAGTCCATAAAACAGGGCGCGGGGGACGGCAAAGCCGTCCCCCGCTGTCTGTCAGCCTGCCGTTACGTCTTCCGCGGAGGGCGCCTCCGTTTCAATTGCCGGGGGCTTGACGCCGTTGGTCGTCGCATGGTCGCGCGCATGGTTCTCCGCATCCGCTTCCAGATCGTCCAGCGCAACCGCGGAATGCGCCGGTTCCGCTGCCGTCAGTTCGGCGTCGGGCGTCGTGGCGGCGATCAGGGTCGCCCGGGCGACCTGTGACTCGCTGCGAATGTCAATTCTCCAGTTGGTCAAGCGCGCCGCCAGCCGAACATTCTGCCCCGATTTGCCGATCGCCAGCGACAACTGGTTGTCCGGCACGATCACGAACGCGCTCTTCGTCTCCTCGTTGATAGTAACCTTGACCGCTTTTGCGGGAGAGAGCGCTTCGGCGATAAACTGTGCCGGGTCGGGCGACCAGCGGATTATGTCAATCTTCTCATCGTACAGCTCGTTGACGACCGCCTGCACCCGCGTTCCGCGATGACCGACGCAGCTTCCCACCGGGTCCACCTTCTCATCGCGAGAGAAGACGGCGATCTTCGAGCGCGCGCCCGGCTCTCTCGCCACCGATTTGATAACGACGGTTCCGTCGGCAATCTCCGGCACCTCCAGTTCAAAGAGGCGGCGGATGAGGGTGGGATGCGTGCGAGAGACCTCGACCTGCGGACCCTTGGGCATCCAGCGCACCTGCAGGAGGTAGACCTTCAGGCGGTCGTTGAATCGGTAGGGTTCGGAGGGGACCTGCTCCTGCGGCGGCAGCACCGCCTCGATCTTGCCCAGACTGATGAGAATATTTTTATGTTCGCGCCGCTGAACGGTGCCGGTCAGCACCTCGCCGACGCGCCCGGTGTACTCTTCAAAGATCTTCTCGCGTTCGGCCTCACGCAGCCGCTGGACGACGACCTGTTTGGCGGTCTGCGCGGCGATGCGTCCGAAGGTGCTGGGCGTCACCTCGATCTCCAGCACCTCTCCGGGAACGATGTCCGGGTCGAGCCGGCGCGCCTCTTCCAGAACGATCTCTCCGGGAGCGATCTCCTCCTGGTCATCCTCCACGACCGTTTTCTGGCAGAAGACCTGGAAGGTGGCTTTGGCGGAGTTGATCCGCACCTTGATCTCCCCGCCCTGAGACGCGAAGTTCTTCTTGTAGGCTGTCACCAGCGCCGACTCGATCGTCTCCAGCAGGGCATCCGGCGAGATCTCTTTTTCGCGAGCGATCTGCTGCAACGCCTCCAGGAATTCTCCGTTCATCATACCCTCCCGATAACAAGACCGTAGCCGCCTCAAGAGGCGGCCACTCCATAGAAATAAAAGAGCGGGGTAACCCCCACTCCTCTACATGGCGCGTAGAAATCTAAGTAGATTATAACACACCGCTCCGGAAAAGACAAGGGGCGATCCTGCGACGGACGATCTAGCCTGTCTCATCGTGGTTCAGGCGGTGCCTGCGGGGCAGGAAAGCGGTGGCGCGATGGTGAATAGCCTGAGTGCCTTCGGGATTTTTCAGGAGGGGAGTCAGAGCAGCCGGAGACTGCGCGCACCAACCATGCCGGACTCGTTTGACTACACCACGTCGCAGCGAAGACCGCCGCCGCACCCGCAAAAGCCGGTGCTCACCTGGCTGGTCTGTCTGATGTGTCTTGTGATGACGGCGGCGTCGCGTCTTCCGGCACTGCTGGACCCGCGCCATGCGGGCGACTACGCCGGCTACGGCTATCTGCCCCTGACGGAGATATGGAGCGGAGGCTACAGCGCGCTCTTTACCGCCGTCTTTGTGCATGGCAGCCCCTACTCGTGGGGCAGCACCCTGCTGCACATCGGCTTCAATCTGCTCTGGCTCTATGCCTTGGGGATGTATCTGGAGGAGACGCTCCATCCGATGGCATGGGCGCTCTTCTTCCTCAGTTCCGCGGTGGTGTCGTCGGGGGCGGAGATCGCGCTGTCGGGCAACGCCGCCATCGGGGCGTCCGGCGTGGTCTACGCGATGTTCGGGCTGATGTGGGCGGGGCGGCAGCGGTATCCGCACTGGCAGGAGGCGGCGACCCGCCAGAACCTGTATGTGTTCGTCGGATGGGGACTGTTCTGCGTCCTGGCGACCTGGCTGGACTGGCTGCATGTCGCCAATGCCGCGCACTTCGGCGGGCTGTTGTTTGGACTGGCGGTGGGATGGCTCTTCCTGGCGCGACGATGGCGCGTTCTCTCCGCGCTCATTCTGGTCGGACTGCTGACGCTGACGGTGCTCTCCGTGACCTGGATGCCCTGGTCTCTGGCATGGACGGAGTGGAAGGGCAATGAGGCGGTCCAGCAGAGGAAGTACGATGCAGCGATCTACTGGTATCGCCGCAGTTTGCGGCTGGGGGCAAAGCCGGCGGTGGTCTGGCAGCGAATCATGCTGCTGGAGGCGCAGCGGAACAATCCGGAGGGAGCCAGACAGGCGCAGCGTGAATGGCTGCGCGCGCTGGGCTACGATCCCGATCTGCAGCTTCCACAACCGCCGCCCCCCTACTATATCCCTCCTGCTGCCGGGGGAGGCGCGATCGTCCGCCCGCCGCAGAGAGAGAACCTGTCGCCCCGTCCTTACAGCGAGGATCTTCCCTGACGGAGAGGGGAGCGCCGCGCGTCCGGCAGAGGCTGGAGACCATGTCTGAACCGATCCTTGACGCCGCCTTTATGAAAAAACTGGAGCGGCTTTCGCTGATGACGAAACGCGCCTTCGCCGGACAGATGAAGGGAGAGAAACGCTCCGTCAAGCGCGGCGCCAGCGTGGAGTTCGCCGACTACCGCGAGTATCTGCCGGGGGACGATCTGCGCTATGTGGACTGGAATACGGCGGCGCGGCTGGAGAAGCTCTTCATCAAGCTGTTTATTGAAGAGGAGGACCTCTATCTCGCGCTGTTGATAGATACCAGCCAGAGCATGGCATTCGGCGAACCGAGCAAGCTGCGCTATGCGGCGCGGGTTGCGGCGGCGCTGGGCTATATCGGGCTGAGTAACTACGATCGGGTGAGCGTGACGGCGTTCGCCGCAGATGTGCGGGATCTGCTGCGAACCCAGCGCGGTCGCGGGGGCGTTCTGCCCTTCTTTCAGTTCCTGAACCGGCTGGAGCCGGGAGGCGAGACCTCCTTCCCGCGCGCCCTCAAGACCTTCGCGACGCAGGCGAAGTATCGCGGCGTGGCGATCGTTCTTTCGGATCTGTTTGACCCGCACTGGTCGGAGGGGCTGAAGTCGCTGCTGGCGCGCGGGTTTCAGGTGGCGGTCATCCATACGCTCAATGAGGAGGAGATCGCGCCATCCCTCAAGGGAGACCTGCGGATCATTGACTGCGAAACCGGCGAGTCGAAGGAGATGAGCGTCAATCCGGCTCTGCTGCAGCGTTATCAGGCGACCCTGAACGCCTTCTGCGCAGAGATTGAGACCTTCTGCCATCGCTACGGCATGGACTATCTCCGCACCTCTACCGCGCAGCCGTTTGAGGAGATCATCCTTCAGTATCTGCGTCAGGGCGGACTGATCAAATAGAGGCTATGACCACCGAACCTCTCGATCTGCGAACGCAAAAGATCGGCGCGGCGCGCCTCTCCATCGTCTCCAACTCCCTCCTCACGCTGCTCAAGCTGACAGTCGGCGTCGTGAGCGGCTCGGTCAGCATCCTCTCGGAAGCCATTCACTCCGCCAGCGATCTGGTCGCCTCGTGGATCGCCTTCTTCTCGGTACGGGTCTCCGACCGTCCCGCCGACCGGGATCATCCCTACGGGCATGGAAAGATCGAGAGCCTCTCCAGTCTGGCGGAGGCGCTGCTGATCTTCGCGGCAGCCGGTTACATCATCGTGGAATCGGTCGAAAAGTGGATCGCCCGCGCGCAGCCGGAAAAGCTGAACCTCGGCATGGCGGTGATGGGGCTGAGCGTCGTGGTGAACGTGCTGGTCGCCCGCTTCCTCTTTCGGGTGGCGCGACGCACCGAGTCGCTGGCGCTGGAGGCGGACGCCGAACATCTGCGCACCGATGTCTACACCTCGCTGGGGGTGCTGGCGGGGCTGGCGCTGACATGGGCGACCGACTGGCACTTTATTGATCCGCTTGTCGCCATCGCCGTCGCGCTGCTCATTCTTCACACCGCCTGGCAGTTAACCCGCCGCTCCCTGGAACCGCTGATGGACGCGCATCTGCCGCAGGAGGAGGTCGCCTCGATCCGCCGCATTCTGGATTCGGAGCCGGAGGTGCTGGGCTACCATAAGCTGCGAACCCGCAAGTCCGGCTCGCATCGCCATATTGACGCGCATATTCTGCTGGACGACGACCTGACGCTGTTGGAGGCGCATGATCTGACCGAGAGGATTGAAGACCGCATTCGCGCCTCAATCCCCAACGTCGAGATCATGCTTCACACGGAACCCTACCGCGCCGAACAGCGGCACCAGCACGAGCATCACGGCGGACCGCCCCCGAAAGAGCAGAATCCGTAGTAAAAATCCCTCTTTTGACCCTCCTCAGACAGGATTTCGGAGTTCCTGCCTGCCCAACTGCGTATTCTCTTCTGGAGGCGCTTTCGACCATCAAATTCCCGCCCTCCACCGGGTCTGGCATCCATGCTCATCTATCAGATCGTCATACTGCTGCTGCTGACAGCCTTTCTGGGGCTGGTGATACGCAACCTGCGCGACTACGCGCCGCTCTCCGCGCGTAAGCCGGCGCGTTCAGAGAAGGTCTCGGTTCTGGTTCCGGCGCGGAATGAGGCGGAGAACATCGAAGCCTGCCTGCAGGGGCTTGTCGCGCAGGAGTACGCCAATCTGGAGATCATCGTTCTGGACGACTGCTCCGAAGACGACACGGCGGAGAGGGTGCGCAGACGGATGACCGGCGATCCTCGCCTGCGTCTGATTTCCGGAAGACCCATTCCGCCGGGATGGGCGGGGAAGGTCTGGGCGTGTTCACAGCTTGCAAAGGAGGCGACCGGCGAGTGGCTCCTGTTTGTGGATGCGGACACGCGGGCGCAGCCCGCGCTGGTCGGCTCCGCGCTGGCGTTCGCGCAGCAGACGAACGCGGCGATGGTCAGCGCGTTCCCGAAACAGATTACCGGCACCTTCTGGGAGCGCGTCGCGCTGCCGATGGTGCACTTCCTCCTGCTCACCTTCCTTCCAATCCGGCAGGTCTGGGAGTCCCCCAATCCGGCGTTCGCTGCCGCCTGCGGGCAGTTTGAGCTGTTTCGCCGAGACGCCTACGAACAGATCGGCGGTCACGCCTCCATCCCCGCCTCGTTTCATGACGGGCTGCAGCTGGGACGGAGGATCAAGGCGGCGGGGCTGACCCTGCGGCTGTTTGACGGGACCGACCTGATCGCCTGCCGCATGTATCAGGGGGGCAGGCAGGTCTGGAACGGGTTCACACGCAACGCCTACGAAGGCATCGGCTCGATGGGCGCGCTGATCGGTCTGACCGTGATGCAGGTAACGCTCTTTCTGGCTCCGTTCGGGTTTCTGGCGGCTGGCGCGCTCACCGGGGCGATATGGGGATGGGTCTGCGCGGGGCAGGTCGAGCTCGTATACGCCATCCGGATCCTGCTGGCGCGGCGGTTCGGCGGGCTGAGCATGGTCTGGCTGCATCCGCTGGCGGCGGCAACCCTTCTGGCGATACAGTGGGGATCGTGGTGGAAGTCGCGCCGCAGGAGCGCGATCGCCTGGAAGGGACGCGCCTACGCGGGCAGTCTGGAGCCGACGCCCTCCGTCAGCGATCTGCAGCGGGACATGTAGAGCCGGGCGCACTCCGGATCATGGCAGGATCGGCAGCGCGGTTCCGCCGGTTCGGGCGGGCGCCGTCTGCGTCCTCGCTGCGGGCGGCGCGCCCGGCGGCGTATTCGGCGTGATCACCCGGGAGAAAGGCGGCGGCTGATCGGCGGAGCGGGAGGCGTCCGAGGGCTGCCCTGAACCGGGGGCAGGCGGCGCGGCAAACGCCAGCGGCGCAAGCGCGTTGGGCGTCAGCGGCTGCGGCGTCAGGCTCAGCAGAGTCAGATCCATGACCAGCAGGCGCAGAGCCAGCGCGTCGGCGGCGGTAAGGGCGAGGAGCGGGTCGCCAAAAACGGCGGGCAGCGATCCCTGCGGCGGTCCGATGTAGACGAAGAGGGGAACACCGGTCGCGGCGTTGAGAGGCGGTCCGGCATAGCTGTTCAGAGGAGCGGCGGGAGCGGCGGACAGCGGCGCGCCGGGAGCGGCGTCGAGCGGCTGACCGATAAAGGCTCCGGCGGGCGCGCCGATAAATGCGCCCAGAGACGCGCCCGGATAAGCGTTCAGCGGCGCGCCCGTGTAGTTTCCGAGCGGCGCGCCGGCGAAGCCGCCCAGCGGCTGGAAAGGAGAGGCGGGGGACGGCGCGCCGGGACGGGCGGGCGCGGCGGGATTCGGCGCGGCGGACGGCGCGTTCGGATCGGACAGCGTGCCGGACAGCGGATTCAAAGACGCAGCGGCGTTCAGGCGAACCGGCGGAGACTGCGGCGCGGCAGGCGCGCTCTGGGGCAGCAGCGGCTGCGGAAGGCGCGGAAGCGCCAGCGTCTCCGGCTGAAATGCGGGAGGAGCCAGCGGGGCAAGGCGATTGATGCCGCCGTAGTCCCGCGTCTCCGGGCGCGGCGCGCGGCTGCTGTCAAAACCCAGCAGCGGTAGAATCCGGGAGCCGAAGGGCGATCCCTCCGGTCTGCGCTCCCCGCCCGCCTGTCCTCCGGTCAGACCGGGCTGCCGGTTCTGTTCGCGTGCGGCGGGGGGCTGCTGCGCAGGTGGCTGCTGTGCGGGCGGATTCTGCGGCTGCTGCGCCAGGGTCGGCGCGCCGCCGATCAGCGCAAACATGATCCCCAGCCAGACGGATATTTTTCGCATGATCCTCTCTCCCTGCGGGCGCGTCTTCCGAGTTCCCGCCCCCGGTGCTTCCCTTGCCGGTCAGCAATAGTATAGAGGATTTTCGCCCGGCTGTTCAGGTGCTCATGCGTCTGTTAGTCAGGCGTTCAGTCCCCAGCGTTCCCGAACTCGTTGTTCGAGAGAGCCGAAGATCAGGTAGTCGGTGATTAACCCCAGTCCAACAATCACGATCATCACGGCGATCACCTGGCTCATATCCGCCAGTTCGCGCCCCATCATCATCTGATGTCCCAGCCCGACGCTCACGAACAGCAGCTCTCCCGCCATCAGGGAGCGCCATGCGAACGACCACCCCAGTTTTGCGCCAGTGATCATGGAGGGGAGCGAGGCGGGAAGAAGCACCTCCGTATAGATCGCCAGGGGCGACGCGCCCATGGTGCGGGCGGCGCGCAGATAGACCGGGGGGACGTTCTTGACGCCGTCGCGCACTGAGACGGTGATCGCCAGCAGCGCGCCGATCACCACCACGAAGATGATCGCCCCGTCGTTCAGCCCGAACCAGAGGAGCGCAAGGGGAAGCCAGCAGATGCTGGGCAGGGTCTGCAAGCCTAAAACCAGCGACCCGAGCGTCTCATCCAGCCAGCGCACGCGCGCCAGCACCAGCCCCAGCGGAATGCCGATCACCAGCGACACCGCAAAACCGATCAGCATCCGCCGGATGCTGACGGAGGTGGAGATCAGCAGGGAGCCGTCGGCAAAACTGCGCTGAAGCGACCGGGCGACCTGCCAGGGGGAGGGAAACAGCGCGGGATCCCAGACGCCGACGCTATATATAATCTCCCATAACGCTATCAGCAGAACGAAGAACCCCGCTCTCCGCAGGCTGCCAATCAAGATCGTACTCCTCCTGCTGTTCACGCGCCAGATCGTCTCGCAGCGCGTGAGCGATCTGCTGCGCCTTTCGCGCAACATCCACGCCCTCGACATGGCGCGGGCGCGCCAGCGTAATGGGATACTCCGCCTTCACTCTTCCCGGTCGCGACGACAGCACCACCACGCGGTCACCCAGACAGACCGCCTCGCGCACATCGTGCGTTACAAAGACGATGGTCTGCCCCGTCTTCGTCCATATCTCCTGGATCACCCCGTAAAGCCCCTGCTTCGTCTGCGAATCGAGCGCGCCAAACGGCTCATCCATCAGCAGAACCTGCGGCTCCAGCGCCAGCGCGCGCGCCAGGGCGACCCGCTGGCGCATCCCCCCGGAAAGCTCGTGTAGGTAGCTGTCGGCAAACCGGGAGAGGTGCACCAGACGCAGATAGCTTCGGGCGCGTTCGGCGCGCTCTCGGCGCCCGACTCCCATCTGCTTCAGTCCGAACTCGACGTTCTTCTGCGCGGTGAGCCAGGGAAAGAGCGCGCCGTCCTGAAACACGACGCTGCGGTCGCGCCCCGGACCGGAGACGGGCTTACCGTTCTCCAGCACCTCGCCGGCGTCCGCCCGCTCCAGCCCGGCGACGATGTTCAGGATGGTGGATTTTCCGCAGCCGGAGGGACCGACAAGGATCAGAAACTCGCCCTGCCGGACATCCAGCCGCACATCCTCCAGCGCCAGCACCTCGCCGGAGCGTCCATAAAAGCGCTTGCTGACGCCGCGCAGAGAGAGTCTTGGCTCTGCCATGACGATCTACCGCTTCAGAACCACCCGGTTCCGGGCGCGCTGGAGGAAGGAGGGATCAATCATACCCGCAATATTCCTCTGGCCGGAGGGCAGATAGCCGAGGCTCTGTGCCGCCCGGGCAAAGCGCAGGATGCTCTCTTCGTGCGGGTCGGCGGTGATCTCCACCCGGCTCCATGCCTGCTGAAGCACCTCCGCCGGCAGCGGTTTGCCAGTCAGGCGTTTCAGCTCCGCGTTGAGGAGCGTCTGCGCCTCCTGCGGCGACCGCGCGATCCACTCCACCGCCCGAATGTGCGCCCGTACAACCGCCGTCACCGGTTCCGGATTTCTGTCTATATACTCCTTGCGCGCCACCAGAACCGTTGTGGCGAACTTCCCGCCCTGCCACAGATCGCGCTCATCCGCCAGCAGACGCCCGCCTGCCTCGACGATCAGACGCGAAGCCCAGGGTTCGGGAACCCACGCGGCGTCTATCTCCTTTTTGCGAAACAGCGCGTAGATGTCCGCCGGCTTGATCGGCAGGATCGTTACCTCGCCGCCCTTATCCCGCGACCGCAGCCCCCGCTCCGCCAGAAACGTGCGCGCCGAGACATCCTGCGTCCCGCCAAGCTGCGGGACCGCCAGACGCCTGCCCCGCAGGTCCTCCAGGCGATGAATGGGCGCGTCTGTCTGCACCACGAGCGCGGCTCCGCCGCTGGAGGCGCCGGAGAGGATCCTCAGGGCGCGCCCCTGCGTGCGGATGTAGGCGTTGATCGCCGGGCTGGGACCGACATACGCCATATCAATCTCGCCCGCCAGCAGCGCCTCCATCGCTTCCGGTCCGGCGGAGAATGTCCTCGGAGCCAGCGCGACCTCCGAACCGAGTTCCTGTTGAAACATACCGCGCGCAACCCCGACAATCCCGGCGGAGTGGGTGATGTTGGGGAAATAGGCGAGGCGAAGTCGCGCCGTCACCGTGTCGCCGGCAGGGGGCGTTGGCTGCCCGCCGTAGGCGACGGCAAGAAAAACCAGTATGCAGACCCCGATAATCGGGTGGATGATGGTGCGATGGCGAGAGTAGACGCTCATTCTCGTCTTTCTGTCAGCTCCATGAGAGACCGAGCCGCTCGATGCTGTCAATCTTCGAAGAGGCGGTTCAACAGGGCTGGTCCTGCATCGCCTCGATCAGGATTTTCGCCACTTCCGGGCGCGTGAACTCCATCGGCGGTATCTCGCCCGCCCGCAGCATCTCCCGAACCTTCGTGCCGGAGAGCGAGATACGATCCTCTGCGCTGTGGGGGCAGGTTTTGGTCGAAGCCATGCCCTCGCACCTGACGCACCAGAAGCTGTGCTCGAACATAAGCGGGACGATGCCCAGCGCGTCCGGATCAAACTCGGCGAATATCTTCTGCGCGTCGTAGGTTCCGTAGTAGTTGCCGACTCCGGCATGATCGCGCCCGACGATAAAGTGCGTGCAGCCGTAGTTTTTGCGGATCATGGCATGAAAGATCGCCTCCCTCGGTCCTGCGTAGCGCATCGCCGCTGGATTGACGGAGAGCAGGACGCGGTCGCGGGGGAAGTAGCCTTCCAGCAGGACCTCATAGCAGCGCATACGCACGTCGGCGGGGATGTCGTCCGACTTCGTTTCGCCGACCAGCGGATGCAGCAGCAGACCGTCTACGATCTCCAGCGCGCACTTGATGATATACTCATGGGCGCGGTGGACGGGGTTGCGCGTCTGGAAACCGACGACAGAACTCCAGCCGTTGTGCGAAAAGGCGGCGCGCGTCTCGGCGGGCGTCAGGTAGTAGCGGGGGAAGTCGTCATGCGGGGGAAGCTGAATCACCTGCACATCGCCCCCCAGCAGGACATCGCCCTGCGCGTAGAGCGCGGCGACGCCCGGATGCGCGGAATCGGTCGTTCGGTAGACCTGCTGCGCCTCTTCCGTTTTGTCACAGCGGAAGATGTCGGAGAGGGTCATGATCGCCAGCGGAGCCCCGGTCTCATCGGTGAGGGTGATCTCCTGCCCGACCTTCAGAGAGCCGGCAGCGCTCTCCTCAACCGCCAGGGTGAGGGGAATGGACCAGGGCAAGCCGTTGACCAGGTGCATGGTTCGCACGACCGAGAGATAGTTGTCGTGGTCGGTGAAGCCGGTGTGCGGACTGGCTGCGCCGATGGCGATCAGTTCCAGGTCGCTGATCTGCCGGCGTGAAAGGCGAATCGCCGGGAGAGAGGCGGCGCGCGCCAGAGCCTCCGGGCGCATTTCGGCGGCGATATAGCGATTGACAAGCGTCCCGCCGTGCGCGGGGATGGTTTCGAACATGGGAACGGAAAGCTCCTCGAGAAGGAATGGTGGGTCGGGCGTTAAACCTGACTAAATAAGTCCATTAAGTAATCTTTGAAACCTAGTATACCGACCGGAGAGCAGATACGTCAAGTGCACCGGACGAAGTTTCCCGCTGGATCTTCTCGACTCCTGCAATTTTCGGTCGTGACAGGGTATAGGGGTGTAGATTGCTTCGGTCGCTCACGCTCCCTCGCAATAACAGAAGGGGTCGGCTGTCGCCTCCCTCGCAAGGAGAGAGTGTCAGGCTCGACCGCCGCAGTCACGAGTTACACGCCCGCAGCAAATTTTCTCAGCATAAGATAAATATTTTTAATTAAAAATTAATATCAAATCCCTTGACTACGCTACCCTGAGGATGTAACATGAGAGAGGACGGATTTAAATCTACTTATAAAGGAGGGCTATTATCGAACGCATTGCCAGAATCACCGTGGGGAAGAGATCCTGTCCATAGCCGTCAGACTCAGCGCCGCATCCGGGTTCTGGAGGTCTGTCTTGGCTTATGACAGGAGGGAGTCGTAGATCACATAACGCTTCTGACCTGCTTGCAGTTTACCCGTAGATAAGGAGGAAAGCATTGAAGCTGACCAAAAACAGGAGCGGCTTTACCCTGATTGAGCTGCTCGTGGTGATCGCGATCATCGCGATTCTTGCGGCTATTCTATTTCCTGTTTTCGCCAGAGCCAGAGAACAGGCTCGCAAGACAAGCTGCCTCTCCAATCTCAAGCAGATTGGAACCAGCATGATGATGTATGTGCAGGACTATGACGAGCGCTTCCCGGCATGGAGCGAGCAGTGCGCGCACGACCCCTTCGGCACGATCAACCCTCCGGGGCTGTGCGGAAACGATACCGAGATGGCTTTCTTCCGCTGGGCGTTCGTCACGCAGCCCTACGTCAAGAACATTCAGATATACGTCTGTCCCTCCTATCCGACCAACTTCTGGAAATGGGGGGGATGGGTCTACACGGGGTGTTATGAGTCCTGGCCCCCGCCCAACTGGAAGGGTCTCTCGTACGATATGAAGCTGGGACTGGCGGTGGCGGCTCGATGCGGACGCGGACTCCCGGCGTTTGATAAGGTCGCCCAGACCGCGATGATCTACGAGAACAGCTCCATCCATACGCAGAGTCCCATCGGGTTCTGGCAGTGCACCGAAGAGAGTAACTTCGGCAAGATGGTCTTCAACGTCGCGTTTGCGGACGGGCACGCCAAGCTGATCCAGGTCGGGCAGACCCGCTTCGTCAAGAAGCGAACCTACCGCCCGGAGGTGGGATATCCCTGCCCGAACTACGATCCGCACTGGTACGTCACGGAAGACGGCTGGAACACGTGGGATCCTGGTGTTGGCTGGGATGTGGACTGATCGCTTTCGGGAGGTGATATGAGATGGGAGACAGCAAGAAGCTGCTTCTTCTGGTGCTGATCGTCGTGGCGGTGGTCGCCGTCGCATCCGTCGTTTTCATGCAGAAGAAGCACTCGGACCAGGCAAAGAAGGCGCTGCCCAGCGAGCCTCCTGTATGGTTTGGCAAGACGAATACGGGGGTCAAGCCCGGTGAAGGAATCAACCAGGCTCCTTCTGCCGTTGCTCCACCCGGTCCCATGACCGCGCCGAGATAACGGACATCCGCATGGCGCGAACGCCAGCTGCAGCGATAGAGTCCCCTCTATCGCTGCAGTTTTTTGTATCTTTGTCGCACTGGCTTTGCTGATGGGGTGAGATTGCTTCGGTCGCTCACGCTCCCTCGCAATGACGGGAGGGGTCGGCTGTCGCCTCCCTCGCAAGGACAGAGGGGGTCGGCTGGCGCCTCCCTCGCAATGACAGAGGGGGTCGGCTGGCGCCTCCCTCGCAAGGACAGTTCGGGAGGCACTACCGCCTCAGATACGCGCAACCCGCCCCCAATGTGTCATTGCGAGCGAAGCGAAGCAATCTTCCACCTGCCGGAATGCAGGAGATTGCTTCGGTCGCTCACGCTCCCTCGCAATGACGGGAGGG
>CALLMM010000011.1 GCA_938005745.1 uncultured Chthonomonadales bacterium
TCAATCGTATCCCAGCGATACTGGTAGGGCGGTTCTGTTACGGTCGCGCGAATCTGATCGTTCACGCTGAACTCGACTCGCGCGATGCCGGCGTCGCTGCTCGCCTCCGCCTTCACCTCCACGATGTCGCTCAACACAGCCTCCGCCGCGATATTCACCGTGATCTTCGGGTTTGCGAAGGAGGATCGGGAGAAACACAGGAGTAGAAGGAGTATCGTTGTCATTCTGCCCATATCTGTACCCTGTTACGGAAGCCCTGACGTATCGGTATCACCCTGAATGAAGGGATGACCGTTCAGGTTACTCGGATCTGATCAGCGAGACGATAAACAGCATGATACAGACCAGAACGATGGTCGGTCCGGAGGCGGTGTTCAGCGCATACGAGCCGAAAAGCCCCGTCACGCAGGCGAACACGCCCGCGGCAAGCGCGAACAGAAACATCTGACGGATGCTGCGGGAGACGTTGCGCGCCGCCGCGGCGGGAACGATCAACAGGGCGGTTACCAGAATAATACCTACCAGCTTGATGCTCACCGCAACCGTCACTGCCAGCAGCACCATCAGAACGCACTCCAGCACATGCACGCGTACCCCCTGCACCATCGCCATATCGCGATTCAGGGCGATCTGCAGCATCGGCTTGCGCAGCGCCAGCATCACCGCCCCGGCTCCGGCAAGCGTCAGCGCGACTCCTGCCAGATTGCTCCAGGCGATCGTGAGAATATCGCCGAACAGATACCCGAAGAGATTGGAGCGGTATCCCTCCATCAGTCCGATCAACAGAATGCCCAGTGCGGCGACGCCGGAGAAAAAGACGCCGATGATGGTATCGGAAGGCAGCCGTGAGCGCGCCTGCAGCAGTCCCATGCCCAGCGCGACCAGCGCCGCGAATCCAATGGCTCCCAGAATGGGATCCACGCCGAGCAGAATGCCCAGTGCGATCCCGGTGAAGGCGGAGTGCGCGATGGCGTCCCCGAAAAACGCCATGCGCCGGATGACGACAAACACCCCCAGAAGCGGACACAACGCCCCGATCACGATCCCCGCCATCAACGCACGCTGCATGAACGGGTACTCCAGTCCCATTTCGCTCTCCCGCTATGAAGGATACTCTCTTCTCTGAAGGCATCGCTGCACGATTACGCCTTTTAGGGATTCAACCGGAAAACTCCTCCTGAACGAGATGCGGCAGGAGATAAGACGGACACAGCCGAACCAGAACACACTCAAAACTGCGAGGAGCGAGAAGGTGAACGGAGTAGGCTTCGGGGTCATTGGAGCGGGAACCTGGGGAGAGCTGCATGCGCGGGTCTATGCGGACACGCCCGGTGTCTGCCTGGCGGGCGTCTGCGACCTCAACCGGGAGCGGGCGCAACAGGTCAGCCGGTCGCTCCGAGATGCGCCCGTCTACACCGACTATCGCGATCTGCTGGCGGATGAGCGCATACAGGCGGTCTCGATTGTGCTGCCCGACTTTCTGCACCGCGAGGCGGCTGTTGAAGCCGCCCGTCAGGGCAAGCATATCCTGATTGAAAAGCCTCTGGCGACGACGGAAGAGGATGCCCGGGCGATCCTCGCCGCCGCCGCCGAGGCGAATGTAACGCTGATGGTGGACTTTCATAATCGGTGGAGCCCGCTCTTCCAGTCGCTTCGACAGGCGATCGAGATCGGCGAACTGGGTGAGGCGCAGATGATCACCTATCGGCTCAACGATACCCTCTACGTGCCGACGAAGATGCTCTCCTGGTCTGCGCGTTCCAGCGTCGCCTGGTTTCTGGCAAGCCACTGTCTGGATACACTGCTCTGGCTGCAGGGAGCGCGGGAGGGCGCGGACGCCATCGAGCGGCTCTACTGCGTCGCCAAAAAGGGTCTGCTGGCACGGCAGTACGGCGTGGATACCCCCGACTACTACCTGACGACGCTAGAGTGGCGATCCGGTCTGACCATCTTTCTGGAGAACGCCTGGATCCTTCCGGACAGCTCTCCTTCGATCTTCGACCTCAAATGCCAGTATATCGGCACAAAGGGAGCGTTTCTGATAGACGGGTCGCACCACGGCGCCGCACAGCGTCTCACGCAGACGCTCTCCTATCCCGACGCTCTTGTCGCGCCGACGATTCACGGAAGACCCTCCGGCTTCGCGGCGGAGAGCATCCGCCACTTCGCGCGCTGTGTGATCGAGGGGCGGAAGCCGATCGTAGACGGGCTGGACGGGCTGGCGGTAACGCGCCTGATCCTGAAGATGGAGGAGTCGGCGCGGACGAAAATGCCCGTTGCGGTGGGTTCACTCTATCACGATTGAGAAAATAGAGGCAGGGAGATGCGGGATCGCGAGCGAACCGATTCATGGCACCCATGCGCGAACGTACTGCGCGTTTACCATCAACACGAAATACGGGAGGTTTCAACATGGCGAAAAAATACAGGGTTGGCGTCGCTGCTATGGTTCACGACCATGTCTGGGGCGAACTGAGGCACTGGAGCGCGCTGGAGAATGTCGAACTGGTGGCGGCGGGCGATGTGAATGAAGATCTGCGCGAGAAGATCAGGGCGCAGTATAACATCCCCCATGTCTACAACTCCTGGCAGGAGATGGTCGAGAAGGAATCGCTGGACATCGTGCAGGCGGCTTCCGAAAACAGCGTCGCCGCCGACATCGTGGAGGCGTGCGCAGCGAAGGGGGTCCACGTCGTCAGCGAGAAGCCGATGAGCGCGACCCTGGCGCAGGCGAACCGCATGGTCGCCGCGGCGAAAAAAGCCGGTACGAAGCTGATGATCAACTGGCCCACCGCCTGGTCGCCCGCCGTACAGGAGATGGAGCGGCGAATCCTCAACGGCGACATCGGGAAGCTCTTCTACTTCAAACAGCGCAGCGCGCACAACGGTCCGAAAGAGATCGGCTGCGATCCCCACTTCTGGCAGTGGCTCTACGACGAGGAGAAGAACGGCGCGGGAGCCTTGATGGACTACTGCTGCTACAGCGCGGATATGTGCGCGCGGTTTCTAGGACTGCCGCAGCAGGTTACCGGTTTCCGCGGCATCTTCGTCAAGGACTATCCGGTGCCCGACGACAACGCGATCATCCTGATGAAGTACCCGCATGCGTTTGGGGTAGCGGAGGCGTGCTGGACACAGACCGTTCACTACGCAACCCATAACCCCGTCGCCTACGGAACCGAAGGAAGCCTGGCAATCTCCGGCAATACGGTCATTCTCCAGAAGCCGGGCAGAGAGCCGGAGACGATCGAGGCGCCGGCGACCGTCTATCCGTATCGCAGCGGTCCGGAGTATCTGCTCTACTGCCTGGAGAACGACAAGCCCATCGAGGGCTTCTGCTCGATGGAGGTGAGCCGGGACGCGCAGGAGATTCTGGAAGCAGGTAAACGCGCGGCGGATACGGGTCAGACGCAGAGCCTGCCCCTGACCGTCTGAGACGAACGCCTTTTGTAGCAGAGCGGGAGCGCATTCTGCGCTCCCAACTCTTTTTCGTCCTCGCCTGACCGGGTTCCGGAGCCGCTACTTCACAATCAACACCGGGCAGTGCGCGTGATGGCAGACCCGATCCGAAACGCTGCCCATGAAAAAGGACTTGATCTCGCTCAGTCCCCGGCTGCCGATCACAATCAGGTCGTAACCATCCTCCTCCGCCACCCGGACGATCACCTCGGCGGGATGCCCCACCTCATGACGGATCGTGTACTCGACGCCTGCCTCCTCCAGCACGCGCCCGGTGCGCCGCGCCACGGCGTTCTGCACCTCGTCGGCGTATCGGCTGAAAGCGGTGCTGTCAATGCCGCCCCCGGGCATTCCGATCACCGGCGACGGCATCACCGGGATCGTGTAGACGTAGATCACGGTCAGCGACGCCTGAAACCGCTTCGCCATCTCCGCCGCCGCCTGCGCCGCCTTCATCGCGCAGTCCGATCCGTCGGAAGCCAGCAGTATCTTGGAGAACATCGTTGTTCTCTCCTTTCTCGTAAACTCTTCCCTTATATTCTACCTGAACCGGGCGGAAACCGTTTCACACCGAGCCGGCAGGCTGGACGTGAGCCGGCGATTCACGCGGCTCCTCTGCGCGGGCATGGTGATGGCTCTCTCCGGACACCCCGACCGGGTCCACATGAATGATGACGCTGGAGAGAAACGCCAGGTGCTGCGTCAGCTCTCTCTGCACCTGAACGGCGATCTCATGCCCCTCCGCCACCGTGATATGCGGGTCTACCGCAATATTGATCTCCGCATGCAGACGATGACCGATCCAGCGCGCCCGAATATCCGAAACCTCATGCACGCCCTCTACATGCATCGCCGCATGTTGCATCTCATCCAGGTAGTGCGGCTCGATCCCATCCAGAACGCGGTGAAAGACCGCTCTCGCCGAATCCCAGACGATCCGGAAGATCGCCAGACTGATGAGCAGACCGATGATCGGATCCGCCATCGGATAGCCCGCCCATACTCCGATCGCTCCCGCCAGTACCGCCAGGCTGGTCAATCCATCCACGCGGGCATGGTAGCCGTCCGCCACCAGCGCCGCGCTTCCAATGCTCTTGCCGACGCGAATGCGAAACATCGCCACCGCCTCATTTCCCAGAAAGCCGACCAGCGCGGCGAGGGCGACCCACCCGAGATAGGCGATCGGCTCCGGGTAGATCAGACGGTATATCGCCTGATAGGCGGCGACGACCGCACTGAACAGAATGATAAACACAATCGCCATACCCGCCAGGTCTTCCAACCGCCCCAGACCGTAGGTGAACCGTCTGGAAGGCTTGCGCAGTCCCAGTGCAAACGCAATCCAGAGAGGAATGGAGGTCGAAGCGTCGGCAAAGTTGTGGATGGTGTCTGCAAGCAGTGCGACACTGCCCGTAAACGCCACCACCGCCACCTGCAGCAGCGCGGTGATGATCAGCCCCACGAACGACCACTTTACCGCCCAGATGCCGCGATGCGTGGAGGCGATGGACGGATCTACCACCCCATGCGTATGGGAGTGTCCTGCTGACTCTTTCGAATGCGAATGCAAACCCACAGTCTGTCTTCCTTTCTACCCTCTAACCGATGGAAATCGCGGACTGTCTGCCGAATATCGCCATTATACCATACGCCCATCATCTCCCGCCAGAATGCTAACTTGACCGGGCAGGAGTTGATCGTTCCTTCGTGCAATCTGAACATGAAGATAGGGGAACGGGAGGCAAACATGCGGCTGATGGTAACGGGCAGCGCGGGTCGCATCGGCAGAACACTGGTCGGGATACTGCGCGAAGCGGGTTACGAGATTCGTACCTTCGACAGGACGGCGCAGCACAAAAACAACGACTGGGAGCATATTCCGGGAGACCTGCGCGATATTCAGGCGGTGCGTCGGGCGGCACAGGGAATGGATGCCGTCGTCCACCTGGGCGCGATCCCCAGCGACCACTATGGAACGGGAGATGAGGTGCTGACCGTGAACGTGCAGGGGACCTGGAACGTGCTCTTCGCGGCGGCGGAAGCGGGCGTGGAGCGCGTCGTCTACTTCTCCAGCGTCAATGCGTTGGGAGTCGTCGGCGGGCACCGTGTCACCTCCCGCTTCCCCATAAACGACAGCTATCCCAACCTGCCGCTCTCCTCCTACCAGCTCTCCAAGCATCTGGCGGAAGAGGCGTGCCGCTCCTTCTCAGAAAAGCACGGGTTTGCGACGCTCTGTCTGCGTCCGGTCGGCGTGATCTTCCCGGACAACTACGCCTACTATCGGCGCTTTCGAATAGAGGATCTGGCGGAGCGGGGAAAGCGGGAGTACTGGGCGTATGTGGATGTGCGGGATGTCTGTTCCGCGACGCTCTGCGCGCTGAAGGCGCAGGGCGTGCTGCACGATGTCTTTCTCCTAAGCGCAGCGGACACCTCGCTCCCGATCCCGACCGAAGAGCTGGTTGACCGCTACTATCCGGAGGTTCCCTGGGAAGGCGTCTCCCGGCAGGAGTACCTTGCCGACAACCCGTATCGCTCCCTTATGGACTTCTCGCGGGCGCATCAACGACTGGGCTGGAAGCCGGAGCGTCACTGGCGCGGGGAGTTGGCGATCCTGGATGCCGGGAAGGAGTCGCGCTGACCGGAGCCGGTCAGCGTTTTGCGCGCTCCTCGATCATCGCCGCGATCTCAGTTCTGCCGAAGTGCTCCGCCCATCCGAGCGGCGTTGAGCCGTAGACGGCGTCGGTCGCGGTCAGGTTGGGACTGCCCGCCAGCAGCGCCCGCGCCAGCTCCGGGTCGTTGCGTTCCACCGCGATGTGAAGGGGGGTTATCTGCAGTTCCCCATAGCGTCGGTTGAGTTGTTCAGGATCGGCGACCAGCGCGGGGATCCGCTCCCTCCAGCCCAGATCCCAGGCGGAGAGGATATCGAGCGTCGCTCCCTGCGCCAGCAGCCACTTCGCCGATTCCGGGGCGCGACAGTGAACCGCAATCTGCAGGAGGGTCATGCCGTTTGGCAGCGGCGTGTCCGGTTCCGTGAGAGTCATGGATCGCAGCGCGGAGAGGTCTGCGCGTCCGACCGCCTCCGCCAGCGCGATTCGCTCAGATGTCAGCGGCTGTGATATGAGCGCGAAGACGTTCAGCCACCAGGTCTTTCCGTACCCGATCCGCTCAAACCCCAGTTGACGATACATCCGCTCTCCGGTGGCGTTCAGCAGCGCATAGCGGCAGCCCATCTCCCGTCCCTGCTGACAGGCGGCGCGGGTAACTGCTTTGCCGACCCCCCGATGGCGCGCCTCCGGCAGCACTCCCACACTGTAGATTCCCGCCACGCCCAGCGTGCCGCGACTGAGAAAAAGAACGCTGTGCCCGATCAGCCGCCCCTCCTCAAACGCTCCCCAGCGCCAGACGCTGCGGGGAGATCGGCGCGCCGCCGCAGAGTGCAGGATCGCCGCCTCCCGGCTGTAGTAGGGCAGATCCTGCGCTTCCGGCGCTTCGTCCTCCTCAAACAGCCGCACCTCCACGCCCTCCGGTATCGGACAATCGGCGATCTCAGTCTCCATATCGAGCGCCATCCAGCACGGCTGCCATCCGCTTTGGAATCCCCGCGCCAGCAGGCGGAGATCCAGGTCGTCCGGCTCGGTTGGATCGAGAGACCAGCAGCCGACCAACCGCGCAGGTCTTCTCTGTACATAGAACGCAGTGATGGCGTCGAGGGTTCTTCCCGCCTCCTCTTCAGACAGGCGCGGAAAGAGGATCATGCCTCCCTCCTCTGCCTCGCTCCACGTCCAGGTGACGCCGGGCAGCGCATGCGCCTCGCCCCCCGCTGCCTGCGCCATCAGCACAAACCACTCCCGATGGTTCTGCGCCGCCGCCTGCTCCAGCGCCGCATGGTCGCCTTCCCGCATGAAATCGGATCTGTTACCCATCTGCTTTCGCTCCCTCCCGGAAATTATACGCGCCGTTGTTGACACATACTCTCCTCCGGAACTATAATGGCGGAAAGTTTCGTCATAGAAAAAAAGACCCCTGTTAAACAAAACGCCGTGCGTCTGACGCGCACATTAAGAGCATATCTCCATGCCGATGATCGATTCCTTTGGTCGCGTGATTGACTACCTGCGGGTCAGCGTAACGGATCGCTGCAACTTCCGGTGCGTCTACTGCATGCCGGAAGAGGGCGCGCCGATCGCTCCTAAAGAAGAGATCCTCATCTATGAAGAGATCGTCCGGCTGCTGCGGATCGGGGCGGAGTTGGGCGTTCGCAAGGTGCGTCTGACCGGAGGCGAGCCGCTGGTGCGCCGCGACATCGTTACACTGGTGCAGCAGGTCGCCGCCATTCCCGGCATCGAAGACCTCTCGCTGACCACCAACGGCTTTCTGCTTCCCCGCTACGCCCGCGAGCTGGCGGATGCCGGGCTTCATCGCGTGAATATCAGCCTCGACACCCTCCGCCCGGAACGCTTTCGGGCGATTGCGCGGCGCGGAAACCTGGAGGATGTGCTGGCGGGCATAGATGCCGCGCGGGAAGCCGGACTGACCCCCCTCAAGATCAATATGGTGGTGATGCGGGGCGCCAATGACGATGAGGTCGTCTCTTTTGCCCGCCTCTCGCTGGAGAGCCCTCTGGACATCCGCTTTATCGAACTGATGCCGATCAACTGGTCTGCCGGAGATGAGGGCATGCGCGACTTCTTCGCGCTCTCCGCCTCCAACGGCGCAAAACCTTCCGGAAATATTACACTCTACGCCAACGACTCTCTCGCCTCCTTCAAACAGCTTTTCCGACAACCCGCGCCCGGCGAGCAGCGGGGCATGCTCAACGCCGCGCAGATGCGTTGTATGTTCATCTCCGCTGCAGAGATTCGCCATCGTATTGAGGAAGCCTGCGGAGCGATGGAGCCGGCGTCTGTGATCACCAACGGACCCGCCTCCAGCTTCCGCCTTCCCGGGGCTGTCGGCACGATCAGCTTTATCAGCCAGATCACCAACGATATCTGCGAGCGATGCAACCGGATGCGGATCACCGCCGACGGCTTCCTGCGCCCCTGCCTGATGGCGGACGGAGAGGTGGATATGCGGACGCCGCTGCGTTCCGGCGCGACGGACGAAGAGATCCGCCGTCTCTTCCTGTTGACCGTCCGTCATAAACCCCGCGAACACCGACTGGAAGACGGTCTCGCCCCGACCGGCAGGAATATGAGCCAGATTGGCGGCTGAGAGCAGATGAAGAAGGTCTACTACCCCGTTGGCAAAGTCGGTGAGATACCTCCGGGAACCGGGAAACAGGTCTGCGTCGGCAGCGATCCCGACTGCGTCCTCTACTGCACCGAAGAGGGACGTTTCTACGCCACCACCCTTCTCTGCCCCCATCAGAACGAGCCTCTGGATCGCGGTCGTCTGGAAGGCAATGAGGTGGTCTGCCGCCGGCATCATCTTCGCTTCGATCTTCGCAACGGCGACTGCACCAATGCAGGAGGCTACTGGCTCCGCACGATGGAGGTGAAGATCGAGGGCGAGGAGATCTTCATCGGTCAGTGGGAAGACTGAACAGAGGATCGGGTGTCAGGGTATCGGGTTGAGATTGCTTCGGTCGGCTCCGCCTCCCTCGCAATGACAGTTCGGAGTGTTCGACCGCGCCAGAGACACGTACCACGCCCCCAATCCGTCATTGCGAGCGCAGCGAAGCAATCTTCCGCCTGCCAGCATATGCTGCAATAGATTCGTGAAAAAGTACAGGATAACCCCCTCAAAGATTGACAATACTGTAGACTCCTCGCTACAATAGTCCGTGAATTTTCGTACAGACGACTTCGATTATTATCTTCCGGAAGAGCTGATCGCGCAGACGCCGCTGCCGCGCGGTCAGTCACGGCTGCTGATCCTGCACCGGCGGGAAAACCGGGTCGAACTGCGGCAGTTCCCCGATATCCTGGAGTACCTGCATCCCGGCGACACGCTGGTCATCAACAATACGCGGGTCACCGCGCGTCGTATATTCGGGCGTCGGGAGAACGGCAAGCCGGTCGAAGCGTTGCTGCTGCGTCCCTTCGGGGAGTGCGAATGGGAGGCGCTGCTGAAGCCGGCGCGTCCGCTGCGCGTCGGCGCACGCTTTACGCTGTTGACGTCGGATCAGACGCCGATCCTCGCCGAAGTGACGGCGGCGACGCCGGAGGGGGGCAGGCGGTTGCGCTTTGAGGATCAGGCGACGCGCGACCGACTGGCGAGGGAGGGTGAGGCTCCGCTTCCCCCCTATATCCATCAACGTCTGCAGGATGAAGAGCGTTATCAGACGGTCTACTCCGGTCCCGGCGGGTCCGCCGCCGCTCCGACCGCCGGACTTCACTTCACGAACGAGATGCTGAAAGAGATCGAGCGGCGCGGGATAGGCATCGCGCGGCTGACCCTGCATGTGGGCGTGGACACCTTCCGCCCGGTGCGAGAGGAGAACCCGCATGAGCATACCATGCACGGGGAGTGGTACACGATCTCGCCGGAAGCCGCTGAACGGATCAATGCCACACCGGGCAGGATCGTTGCGGTCGGCACAACGACGGCGCGCGCGCTGGAGAGCGCGGCAGTCGCTCCGCGACGGGTTGAGCCGACGACCGGAGTAACCCGGCTGTTCATCCTGCCCGGCTATACATTTCAGGTTGTAGAGGCGCTGCTGACCAATTTCCATCTGCCAAAATCCACGCTGGTGATGATGGTGTCCGCTCTCGCCACCCGCGAGCAGATCCTGGACGCCTACCGGCAGGCGGTGGAGGCGCGCTACCGCTTCTACAGCTTTGGCGACGCCATGCTCATTGTTTAGACCACCCATCGAAACATGAGGAAGAATCATGCGACTCGAAGACTGGCAGAAATGGCTTGACTCCCAGTTTGTGGACGTGGAGGAGAAGAAGGCGCCGGAGCCGCCGCGCGCGGTTCAGGAGACGCTTCTCTTCGACGCACCGGAGGAGCCTGCGCAGGCGGAGACGGCTCTGCCCTCTCAGGCGATCATTGAGCAGCCGATCGCGCCTCCCCGCGCCGCACACACCCCGGAAGCCGTCGCGCCTCCCGCACCGGAGCCGGTTCCCCAGCCGCCTGCCTCCCCCGTCTCCGAGGCTACCCGCCGGGAGTCGCAGGCGATCCCCGACAGTCCTGCCGATATGCCGGAGGAGATCGAAGTCCCCTCCATAGAGCGCTATCTCCCGTTCCTGTTCGGTCGTCAGCCGGAGGAGACCCCGAAAAAGACGGACGCGGAGACCGCGGAGGAGACGGCAGAGCCGCCTGCGCCGGAGATCGTAACGCCTGTTGTCCTGGAGGAGAGAGCGCAGGAGCCGGAACCCGTTCTGGAGTCGGTTCCGGAGGAGATCGTCGCGGAGGAGCCGCAGTCGGAAGAGAGTCCTGCGGAGGTCTCGCCAGAGCCGATCATGGCGGCGCAGGAGCCTGCCGTCGCCCCGGAGCCTGCCGTCGTCCCGATCGAAGAGAACCCGGTTGCGGCGAAATCGGCGACGCCCTCTGCCTCGGAACTAACAAAGCCCGCCCGAGCGGAGCAAGCGAAGAAGCCCGTGCCGAAGCCGGAAAACCGTCGGTACGGCATCTCCCGCCGCCGCTCGCGTCATGCACGAAACATAAAGCCCACGGAGGTAGTAGAAGAGATCAGCGCAGAGAGTCTCTGGGGACTGGTTCCGCGCCACATTCAGACGCTGATCGCCATCGGCGCGCAGACAGAGGTGGCGCAGAACTCCTACAAGCGTCAGTTCAAGGAGTCGCGTCTGGAGATGATCCAGAGGCTTCTCGACCCGACCCTCTCTCTGGCAGACACGGCGCGCCTGCTGAACGTCTGCCCGACCACCGTGCGACGCTATACCAACCGGGGGCTTCTCACCCATCAGAGACAGGGCAAGGATCGGCGCAGCTTCAAACTCTCTGATGTGCTGGCGTTTCTGGAAGCCCAGAGTCAGGCGCGCAGCAAACAGCCATAAGGCAGCGTACAGCCCATGCGGGTCGCTCTTTTTTCAGAGTCCTATGAGCCGGTACAGAACGGCGTCGCCATCTCGGTGCGAACGCTGGCGGATGAACTGCGCGGCAGGCGGCATCGCGTCTATATCGTGGCTCCCCACTACCCGGATCACACCGACACGATCCCGTTCGTTCTGCGCGTCCCGTCCATGCTGACGCCGCTCAACCCGTCCTATGCGCTCCCTTTTCCCTGGTTTCCCCGTCTGCGCCGGGAGTTCAAGCGGCTCGCCCCCGATGTGCTGCACTCGCACACGCCCTTTTTTCTGGGTCTGCTGGCGGCGCGGCTCTCCCGGCGGGACGAGATTCCCCTGGTATCCACCTACCATACGCTCTATAACCACTACGGTCACTATCTCTTCTTTTTGCCGCCGCCTGCGATCGAAAACTTGCTGGACTGGTGGATTCCGGAGTACTATAACCGCTGTGCGGACGTGATCGTTCCTTCGCGGGTCGCCGAGGAGTCTCTGCGCAGCTACGGGGTAACCGTTCCGATCACCATCATCCCTACCGGCGTGCCGATCCCGCCTGCGGAGTATCTGGAGGAGGAGGCGCGGATGCGCGCCAGAGAGCGCTGGAACGTTCCTCCGGACGCGCGGATGCTGCTCTATGTGGGGCGGCTGGCGCGGGAGAAGAATATCGAACTGACGCTCGACTCCTTCGCCTGCGTTGCGCCGCAGTTTCCGGATGCGCGCCTGCTGGTCATCGGCAGCGGACCGCACGAGGAAGCCTGCCGCGCCTACGCTGACACGCTGCCCTGCGGCGATCGGATCATCTTTGCCGGAATGGTTCCCCGGCATGAACTGGACCCGGTCTACGCCGCCGCCGATCTCTTCGTCTTCGGATCGTCTACCGAGACGCAGGGTCTAGTGATCGCGGAGGCGCGCGCGGCGGGAACGCCCTGCGTGGTGGTCAATGAGGGGGGAGCCGGAGAGACGGTACAGCATGAAGAGGACGGGCTGGTGGTCGCGGCGAATGTCGAGGCTTTTTCCGAGGCGATACGCTCTCTGCTCGGCGACAGCTTTCGACTCTGTAAAATGCGAGAAGCCTGCCTGCGAAACACCCGCCGCTATACCCCCTCCGCCATGACAGAGCGCGTCCTGAGCGTCTATCAGCACGCGATCGAGACCCGGCATCTTGAGAATGCCGACGCAAACAGCCGACAATAACGAATACAAGCCAGCCAGACCGCAGAAGACGAGGAGATCATGGAGTATCTATATTCCGTCGTAGACCTGTTTTTGCACCTGGACAAACATCTGGACAGCATCATTCGAGACTACGGCGTCTATACCTACATCATTCTGTTTCTCATCATCTTCGCCGAGACCGGTCTGGTCATCACGCCCTTCCTGCCGGGAGATTCGCTGCTCTTTGCCGCCGGGATGCTCGTCTCCCGTCCCACCTCCCCGATGAACGTCGTCTGGCTTTTCGTCCTGCTGACGATCGCCGCCATTCTCGGAGATACGGTCAACTACTGGGTCGGCAAGTTTTTCGGACCGCGAATCTTCCGCAGTGAGAAGGCGCGATTCCTCAAGCGCGAACACCTGGAGAAGACGCACGCCTACTTTGAGAAGTATGGCGGGAAGACGATCGTGATCGCGCGCTTCATCCCCATTGTGCGAACGCTCGCTCCATTCGTCGCGGGGGTGGGCAGCATGACCTACAGCAAGTTTATCTTCTACAACGTCTCGGGGGCGATCCTGTGGGTCGGGGTCTGCGTCTTTGGCGGCTATCTGTTCGGCAACATTCCGCTGGTGCAGAAAAACTTCACGCTGATCACCCTGCTGGTTATCGTCGTCTCTCTCCTTCCCATCATCACGGAGATGGTGAAGTCCCGCCGGGAGAAGCGGCGGCAGCATCTCGCTGCCGCAGAGAAAGCGGCTGGAGTAACCCCGGTCAGCGTGGAGAAGCCCGTCGGTGATTAGCGGATGTTGACGCTGTCGTCGGCTACTCGGCGATGGCGGAAGCCACGGCATTCATCACCTGGCGGCGTATGCGAAGGATGCCGCCGTTCTCTGAAGGGTTCATCACCCGGTTGGTCAGCAGCACGACCGTCAGTTCATACTCCGGATCGCAGACCAGCATCGTGCCGGTAAAGCCGGTATGCCCGAAAACGGTCTCTCCCAGCAGATCGCCGCGCGGCAGCATCCCGTTGGGAGGCGTGAACCAGCCGATGGAGTGCCCTCCGACCTCCGGCGGTATCTGGTTGGTTCGCGCCAGACGCAGGGTAGGCACGCCCAGCAGGCGGCGTCCTCCCGCCTCTCCCCGGCGTGTCAGCGCGGATCCCAGCAGAGCCAGATCGGGAGCCGTCCCGAATAGTCCCGCATGTCCGGCAACACCTCCATAGGCGTGCGCGTTGGAGTCGTGCACCTCTCCGACCAGCGTCTGACCGGGACGCATCGGGCAATGGGCGGTCGCGGCGATCCGGCTGCGGCGTGTTGCCGCCGGAAGATAGCCGGTATCCTTCATCCCCAGCGGAGCCAGAACGCGCGCATGCACATACTGATCCAGAGACATGCCGCTGACGCGCTCGATGATCTCGCCGATCAACAGATAGCCCAGATCGCTGTAGGCATAGCGCGTTCCGGGAGGATGGTGCAGGGGCGTCCGCAGGATATCCGCCAGCATCGGATTCCTGCCGCCGGGGATCCGGTAGAGCGGCTTCCAGGCGGGCAGTCCGGAGGTGTGCGTTGCTAGCTGCCGCACCGTTACGGGCGCCAGCGCGGAGCCTGCTGTCTCGGGCAGCAGATCCTCCAGTTTCTGATGAAGCGACGCTTTTCCGTCCTCTAACAGCGTCAGCAGCGCGACGGCGTTGACCGGTTTGGTCACGGATGCCAGATCAAAGATCGTATCCACGCGGGTCGCGCCGCCGCCGGGCTGAAGATGCCCGAACGCCCTCTGATGCCCGATCTTGCCGCGACGCGCCACCAAAAAGACCGCGGCGGGATAGGTCTTCTCCTCGACGCCCGCCTGTATCAGCGCATCGGCAACCGCCAGACGCCGAGAATCCAGCCCCAGATCAGCGGGTGAAACTACCGGAAGACTCATCGCACATGCCCCTGCGCCCTCTGCCTCCGCGAGGCGCGCAGCCGCGTAACCGCTTCGCAGACGGTCTGGATGGCGTACTCGATCTCCTCCGCCGTATTGAACCTCCCCACGCCAAAACGCACCGCCGAGAAGGCGCGCTCGTCGCTGGCTCCGATCGCCTTCAGCACATAGGAGGGCGTCGGCGATTCGGTCGCGCAGGCGGAGCCGCCCGACACCGCGAGATCGCGCAGACTCATCAACAGCGCATCGGTCCTGACATGCTCAAAGGAGATGTTCAGATTGCCCGGCAGACGACGGTCGGCGGAGCCGTTGAGCGTTATGCCGTCCAAAGACCCGATCAGTCCGGCGTAGAGACGATCGCGCAGCGCACGGACCCTTCGCTCTTCCGTCTCCCGCTCCTGCAGACAGATCTCCAGCGCCTTCGCAAAACCCACAATGCCGGGCACGTTGAGCGTCCCGGAGCGTAACCCCTGCTCCTGTCCTCCGCCGTCCATCTGCGGGACGGGGCGGGGCGCGTCCTGCCGGATGTAGAGCGCGCCGACGCCTTTCGGACCGTACATCTTGTGCGCGGTGAAAGAGGCGTAGTCCGCTTGGATCTCGCGCACGTCAAAGGGGATTTTGCCGACCGCCTGCGTCGCGTCCGTATGGAAAAGAACCCCCCTCTCCCGACAGATCGCCCCCACCGCCGCAATATCGTGGATCGTGCCGATCTCGCTGTTGGCTGCCATCACGGAGACGAGGATCGTCCGGTCGGTAATCGCTGCCTTCAGCTCCTCCAGATCGAGATGCCCCTCCTGATCCACCGGCAGACAGGTGGTACGAAAACCCGCCCTCTCCAGATGACGGCAGGCGTTGAGGACAGCGGGATGCTCCGTCTGAACGGTGATCAGATGGTCTCCCCGATCCGAAAGCGCCTCCGCGACCCCCTTGACCGCCAGATTATCCGCCTCGGTCGCGCCAGAGGTGAAGATAATCTCCTGCGGATCTGCGGCTCCGATGCTCTGCGCGATCGAGCTGCGCGCGTTCTCCACTGCTTTGCTCGCCTCTCTCCCGAAGACATGGCTTGCGCTGGCGGGGTTGCCGAAGAACTCCGTGAAGCAGGGCAGCATCGCCTCCGCCACACGGGGATCGGTGCGCGTGGTGGCGTGATTATCCAGATAGATCGGCAGTTGCAGCATAGTCCTTTTCGTCCTTTCGGCGCGGCGGCATCTGCAACCGGTTCGCGCCGCACGATAGCAAGCCCTACATCCAGCGGGCGTTCGGACCGAATTCCGCCTGATAGTAGATGCTGATATGGCTGCCCGGCTCCATGATCTTATCCACGGCTGTGCAGTCCTCCTCGGTCATCTTCACCTCCAGCGCGGCGAGATTATCCTCAAGCTGCTCCATCGTGCGCGGTCCGATAATCGGGCTGGTCACGCCGGGCTGTCCCGCAACCCACGCCAGCGCAAACTGCGAGGGGGTGACGCCCTTCGACTCCGCCAGCGCAATCACCGCCTCGATCACATCGAACGCCGGGGCATGGTCGCGCTGGAAGGGCGCGCTGTTCTCCTTCTCGTAGCGTGCGCCCTGCGGACGCGGCTCGCCCTTTCGATACTTGCCGGTCAGAAGTCCCCCGGCAAGCGGCGACCAGGGGATCACCCCGAACCCGTAGGTGCGGCAGAAGGGCAGCAGTTCGCGCTCGATCCGCCGATCCAGCAGGTTGTAGGGGGGCTGTTCGCAGACGAAACGGTTCAGACCGAGCTCCTTCGACACCCACAGCGATTCGACAAGCTGCCACGCCGCGAAGGTGCTGGTTCCGATGTAGCGCACCTTCCCGGCGCGGATCAGATCGTCCAGCGCGCGCAGCGTCTCGTCAATCGGAATAGAGGGCTGCGGGCGATGTATCTGGTAGAGATCTATGCGGTCGGTCTGCAGACGTCGCAGTGAATCCTCGCAGGCTTTCACCACGTGGTACCGGTGGTTTCCGCAGGCGTTGGGATCCTTATCGTCCATCTTCCCGTGCACTTTGGTCGCCAGAAAGACCCGGTCGCGCCTCCCGTCCATTGCCAGCGCCTTGCCGGTGATCGTTTCGCTTGCGCCCCGCCCGTAGACGTTGGCAGTATCCAGAAAGTTGATCCCGGCGTCCATCGCCCGATGAATGATCCGGATCGAATCCTCCTCCTCTGTGCCCCAGCCGAAGTTCATGCATCCGAGACACAGCGCGCTCACCTGTACGCCGGTCCGTCCTAGTGATCGATACTCCATCCTGTCCTCCTCTTCCTGTTTTCAAGCGATGTTACGCCGGATTGCATGCGCCGTTACCGCATGCGCGGTCGCGTCAGCGTCCCTCTTCTGTCATTGCGAGGGAGGCGCAGCCGACCCCCTCCCTGTCATTGCGAGGGAGGCGTAAGCCGACCCCCTCCCTGTCATTGCGAGGGAGACGCAGCCGACCCCCTCCCTGTCATTGCGAGGGAGGCGTAAGCCGACCCCCTCCCTGTCATTGCGAGGGAGGCGTAAGCCGACCGAGCAATCTTCTCTGTCCCCAGAAGGCAAAAGATTGCTCGCTGACGCTCGCAATGATACATTGGGGGCGTGTCGAGCATTATTGAAGACGCAGCGGCTCCCCGTAACATCCGCCTGCGCGGGATCTCCCCTCAGTATTGTATCCAAAATCGCCCCCCGTTGCTACCGTCCTCTCCCCCGATCTCAGAAACGGTTCTGCACACACACAATTCTTCAGACTGTGCGCCGAACGACCGCGCCAAATCGGCTTGCAGGAACTGGCTCCTGCATCGGCGAAACCTTTCCCGACAGTTTACCTGACTACTCTGAAAGGAACGACCCATGCCTAAAATAGCGATGATTGGCGCAGGCAGCACCGTCTTCGCCAAAAACCTTCTCGGCGACATCCTCTCCTTCCCGGAACTCAAAGACTCCCATATCGCACTGATGGACATTGACTCTGAGCGACTGCGAACCTCCGAAATCGTGGCGCATAAGGTTGGAGCCGCCGTCGGCGCATGCCCGACCATCACGGCGCATACCGACCGCCGCGCCGCGATGGAGGGCGCGGACTATGTGATCAACATGATCCAGGTCGGGGGCTACAAACCCGGAACGGAGATTGACTTCGAGGTTCCCAAGAAGTACGGGCTGCGACAGACCATCGCGGACACGCTCGGGATCGGCGGCATCATGCGCGCGCTGCGAACAATCCCCGTGATGCTCGACATGGCGCGCGATATGGAGGAGGTCTGTCCGAACACCCTCTTCATCAACTACACCAACCCGATGGCGATGCTCTGCTGGGCTATGAACGCCGGGACGAAGATCAAGACCGTCGGTCTGTGCCACAGCGTTCAGGGAACCGCCATGCAGCTTTCGGAGGATATCGGCGTTCCGCTCGAAGAGATCAACTACTTCTGCGCAGGCATCAACCATATGGCGTTCTACCTGCGCTTCGAACGCAACGGCGAAGACCTCTATCCTCTGATCCGGAAGGTGGTTGAGGAGGGACGCGTTCCAGACTGGAACCGCGTCCGCTATGAGATGCTGATGCGACTGGGATACTTCGTCACCGAATCGAGCGAGCACTTCGCCGAGTACTGCCCCTACTTCATCCGGCGCGACCGCCCGGACCTGATCGAGCGGTTCAATGTCCCGCTGGACGAGTATATCCGCCGCTGCATCGGACAGATCGAGGGCTGGCACAGGATGAAGGCGCACTTTGAGAGCGATGAGCCGATCGAAGTGCACCGCAGCCACGAATACGGCTCGCTGATCATCCACTCGATGGAGACGAACATACCGCGCGTGATCTACGGCAATGTGCGAAACGGACACCTGATCACCAACCTGCCGGAGGACTGCTGTGTGGAGGTTCCGTGCCTGGTGGATAAGAACGGCGTTCAGCCCACTCCCGTCGGCGCGCTGCCGAAGCAGCTTGCGGGGATCATCATGACCAACGTGAACGTGCAGTCGCTGACGGTGGAGGCGGCGCTGACGGGCAGACGCGAGCATGTCTACCACGCCGCCATGCTCGACCCGCACACCGCCGCCGAGCTTACGCTGGATGAGATCTGGTCGCTGGTGGACGATCTGATCGCGGCGCACGGCGACTATATCCCGCCCCTGCACTGAGACCTCTCATTCACGCCCGGAACGCGGCTGCGCCTGCGCGTTCCGGGCGTCGCCGCCTCCCTCGAAATCCAACTGTTCCGGAGAGAACCCGCCATGAGCCGCCCGCCCAACATCGTTCTCTGCATGTGCGATCAGCTTCGCGCCTTTGAGGTCGGCTGCTACGGCAACCCGACCATCCGTACGCCGAATATGGACCGGCTTGCTTCTGAGGGCATCCGCTTTGAGACGGCGGTAACCAACTACCCGATCTGCATGGCGTCCCGCTCCGTGCTGCTCTCAGGCATGTACAACCGCTCCTGCACCGGAGGGATCAGCAACGTCGCCTATCCAGGCCGTCCCGGCAGCTGTGTTCTGCCGGAGTACCCCTACGCTGGCAGACCGCACCTGCCAGAGTCGACCTTTGCGGAGCTGCTTAAGGCGCAGGGTTACCATACCGCCGCCATCGGCAAGTGGCACATCCACTCCTGGCCCCAGGACATCGGGTTCGATGACTACCTGATCCCCCGCGTGCATCACTGCCACTCCGCTCAGTCCTACACGGAGAACGGCGGTCCGGAGTTCGTGCCTGCGGGGTGGAGCGTGGATTTTGAGGCGGAGCGCGTGGAGCGGTTCCTGCTGGGTCGGAGCCGATCGGAGACTCCCTTCTTTCTCTACTACACCCTCTCCCCACCGCACGGTCCGCTGGCGGACGCGCCGGAGGAGTATCTGACGTTGTACCGCCCGGAGGAGATACCGATTCGCCCCAACGTTAATCCCGACATGCCGCTACGGGATCAGGACTACTGGTTCAGGGTCTACCGCTACGACTTTCGCTACTATGAGATGCATCTGCCCTATACGGACCGTCTGCCGGAGGGCTACTCCCTGCGACACATGATCGCAGAGTACTACGGACTGACCACCTGGACAGACCACTCCATCGGGCGTATACTCTCCGCGCTGGATGCGGCGGGACTGGCGGAGAATACCATCGTCGTCTTCACCTCCGATCACGGCGATAATCTGGGCAGTCACGGACTGGTACAGAAAGGCACGCCCAATGAGGAGTCCATCCGCGTTCCGCTGATCTTCCGACTGCCGGAGTCCCGCCGCGCCGGAACCGTGGCGAGCAGACAGGTCGCGGGGCTGGTGGACCTGGCACCGACGCTGCTCTCACTCGCCGGCATCCCGCCGGCGGCGCATCTTCACGGGCGCAACCTCGCTCCCGTCATACGGGGTGAATGCGAGGAGCTAGCCGACAACTACGCCGTCATCGAGATGGAGCGCGGCGCAGCTATCCGTACACCGACACACTCCGCCTTCTTCCCCTACCAGGAGTCCGCGCGCACGCTCGCGGAACAGCCGACTCAGCTCTACGATCTGCAAGCCGACCCGTATCAACTGCATAACCGGGCGGAAGAGGAGAGCGAGGGGATCGGGCGCACGCTGTCGCAGCGCATGAAGGAGTGGGACTCACGCACGCCATGGATGCAGACGACAGAGGGATAAGGGGAGGAAGCAGCACCGGCTCGCACGGTTTTTTTTAAGCGAGAGAAAGGAGTATCGAACGCGCTGATGAGGGTTTCAGGCTCCCGCCTCCGCGGCGACCTTCGCCTCCAGCCGCTCCAGCCGACGCCACGAAAGCAGACCGTTGACCGCCAGCCCCAGATAGATGACGAAGAGCAGCGACACCAGCTTCACATCCTTCACATAGTAGAGCCAGACCCCGACCAGATCAATCACCACCCAGTATATCCAGCTCTCCGTTCTGCGCTGCGCCATCAGGATCATGGCGGTGAAGCTCATGATCGTCGTGGCGGCGTCAATATAGGGATAGGCTGCCGCCTCCGGAAAGAGGGAGGGCGACCAGATATGCAGACGGCTCACCACCCACCCTGCGCCGAGCGAGATCGCCAGAGAGACGACCACGCAGCAGAGCGTGGTGGAGAGCGGACTGAAGCGGATCGGCAGCGGTCGGTCGTCCCTTCGCGCGGCGACCGTCCAGCGCCACCACCCGTAGATGCAGGCGATCAGGTAGTAGACCTGCTCGAAGGCGTCCGAGTAGAGGCGTATCTGATAGAAGAGCGTCAGAAAGAGCAGAACGCCGATGATACCGGTGGGCCAGGTGAGTATTCTGTTCTTCGCAATCAGCCAGACCGACCAGAGGTTGAAGATCGTTCCCAGAAGCTCCACATAGCTCATGGGGTAGCCGATCACCGTAAAGGCGATCTTGTTGACGCTGAAGAACTCCAGCAGGGACTGCATGGGCGCGCGGTCTCGCAGGTTCAGAATCGGGAACAGGAGGCGGGCAGGTTAGAGTATTTCGGAGGACGCGGCGGGATCGCGTTCACCCGTGCGCCCCGCGTCTCTGAATCGCCCTCCGCTTTGCATGGTTCATCCGTCCAACGCACAGTTTTCATGAGGTCCGCCCGCTCAGACGGATGAACCATGAGAGCCGCCTGAACGCTAATGCGACGCGGCAGCCGCCGGGGAGTCCTGCTCCGTCTTTTCGCGGAACAGCAGCGGGAAGACGATGGCGCAGAGCACCGTCAGGACGACCGGAACCAGGAAGACGTTCCGCCAGTTGGTGACGCCCGCCGCGTCGGTAAAGAAGTTGCCGACCCAGCCGGTGAAGAGGCTCCCCACATAGCTGCCGATCCCCAGCACCACCAGCGCAATCAGGTTCTGCGCGGAGGCGCGGATGTCTGCGGATGCCACCCGATCCACATAGATAAAGCCGACGGTGAAGAAGAAGACATAACAGAAGCCGTGCAGGGTCAGCGAGGCGATCACCAGCCAGGTCAGCGACGGCATATCCGCCCCCAGCGCGAAGATCACATAACGGATGGGCCAGGCGATGATCCCGACTACCATTGTCTTACGCAAGCCCATCTTCGGCAGCAGCGCGGGAAGCAGCGCCGCCATGACAACGATCTCCGCAATCTGCCCGAGGGTCATCCAGGCGGGCACATTCTCTCCCGGCACGCCCATGCCCTTCTCCAGGAACGGGGCGGTAAGCACATAGTAGAACTGCAGTTCGGTCGCCACCACAAACGAGACCAGGATGAAGACCAGGAAGTTCCGATCCTTCATCAGCTTCAGCGCGTCCAGAAACGCCCAGGGATTGACTCCCTCGCGTTTCGGGGGCGTGTGGGGAAGACCGAAGCTCAGCACGCCCAGAATGAACGCCATGATCCCCGCCAGCAGCAGGCTGTCGCTCATGCCTTTGGGGGTCAGAGCCGGAAACTGATTTCGGAACAGGGTCAGCAGCAGACCGGAGACGATCCACCCGATCGTTCCCCAGACGCGAATGCCGCCGAACTCCTTTTCGGCGTTGGACATGTGGCTGAATGCCAGCGAGTTTGTCAGCGCGAGCGTCGGAGCGTAGAACAGCGAGAAGATCAGCATCCAGATCAGCATCGGCAAATACTGCTGCTGAGACGCCATCAGGATCAGAGCGCCGGCTCCCAGCAGATGCAGGATACCCAGAAATCGCTCCGTCGCCAGATAGCGGTCTGCGATCTGACCGGCGAAAAACGGCGTGATGATGCTCGCCAGCGGGAGCATGCTGTAGATCCATCCGAGTTGGCCCGGCTGAAAACCCAGTCCGCCTTCCGATACCGGCTTGCCGAGGTAGCCGCTCAGCACGGGAGCCCAGGCTCCCCAGATGGCATACTGCAGCAGCATCATCAGGCTCAGCCGGACACGTATACTCATGCTCATGTTGTGATCCTCCTTCACCGCGAGAAGCGTCTCATTTCAGCCCGGCGCGCTCCCCCTTCCTGAAAAACTGACTGTGGTTTCGACATATTTGCGCCTCTCTCCTTCTGAGCGTGCGAAGAATGCCCTGCAGGCAGGAGATGCGGCGGCAGTTCGCGAAACTACCGCCACACGGCGCGCCCCGTTACTCTCTGTCAAGGACTCCAGAAACGCCATGCCGCTCCCGCGTATCTCGCTCATCCGGTTCAGACCTTCGCTGCTGCCCGCGCTTCTCTTCTGTCTGCTGACGCCGGCGACGCTCTGCGCGCATCCGCGCCCGCAGGCGATCCCCGCCGATCTCGCCGCGCTGCTTTCGCAGGCGCGCTCGCATCTGCGATCGGGAGACCACTCCGCGCTGAGCGGGCTGGCGTCGGACCCCCGTCATATGGCGTGGTATCGGCGATCCAGCGAACTCGGACAAAATGACTGGAAACTGCAGGCGGTCTCCCTGCCGGTCGCCGCCGGTCAGAAGCCGCAGTATCTGGCAGTCTTTTCTCGCTATCACTCTCTGCAGAGCACCAACGACCACTTTCACCGCATGACCAGGACTCCCTCCGGCTGGCGGTTCGGCGAAGAGATCGGCGAGAATGAGACTCTGGGCTACCGTGTGCGCGACCACCAGCTGACCGTTACCCCCGACCTGGCAAACGCCTCCTGCCGTATCACCGATACCGTTACCATCGAACGAACCGCCCCCCGCCCGACCCTCTGCCTGCTGCGTCTGGGCGACGACTTCCGGGTCTCCTCCGTCTCCTATCGCGGGAAGCCCTACCCTTTTCGCCACACGCCCGGCGTGATCGCCCTTCTGCCTCCCGAAGAGAGGCGGTTCACCCTGACCTTCGTCTATGCTGGGAGGGTCGCGCATGGCGCGTATGACTTCGTCTCCCGGCATGAACTGCTGCTGACCAGCTACTGGTACGCGCATATCGCGCGGCTTCCGGCGCGCCATCAGGTTACGGTAACCGTTCCTAAAAACTGGGCTGTACTCGGACAGGGGGATCTGATCCGCAGAACGGAGACAGAGGACACCGTTACCTGCCGGTTTCGCATGGAGATGCCGGTCTGCTACTTCTCGCTGATCGCCGGCGAGTACCGGGTCACCAGCCGCACGGTGCGCGGACGGAAGCTGTCGGTCTATCAGTACTCTGTGAACGCCGATGGGACCGCCGCCTCCCCCGATGCGAAGCGGGCGGAGACCGCGCTCGATACGCTGGCGATGGCGATGGCGATCTTTGAGAACCGGTTCGGCAGATACCCGTATAACCACTACTCCGCGGTAGAGACGCGGGGAGGCATGGGGGGCGCGCTGGAAGCCTACACCTTCGCGATCTTCGGACGGGGCGCGCTGGAGCCGGACATCATCGTCCATGAACTGGCGCATACCTGGTGGGGCGGGATCGTCCCGAACACCTACACCCGCACGATGTGGAACGAGTCGTTCGCAGTCTACTGCGAAAACCTGTTTAACCGGCAGATAGACCCCGAAAAGCCGCAGCGTCCCCTGAACGGCATGCACGCCCCCCCGCTGTACGGCAGCGACCTGCTGTCACGCTGGCAAGAGCCGCTCTCCCGCGCCTTTGATACCGAAGACGGGATGCATTCAGACGTCGGATACGGGAAGGGCGCGCTTGTGCTGGGGATGCTGGAAGACGTGCTGGGAAAGAAGACGTTGATAGACTGTATGCGCCGTTTCCGGGAGGAGCATACGCCGGGAGAGGCGGCGGACTGGAGCGACTTTGAGCGGGCGGTAAAGCGTGAAACCTCGCTGGACTACGGCTGGTTTTTTCGGCAGTGGCTCGATCGTCCGGGCGTTCCCGTTGTGGGCTTCGGGCAGGTGAGCCATCAGGAGCGTGAGGGCAGATACCTGATCACGGTGGAGATCGTGCAGGAGGGAAAGCCCTACCGGGTCGCCGTCACGCTCGAACTGGAGCTGCAGGATGGACAGAGGCTGCAGGAGACGGTGGAACTGGACGGCTCCCGCATCCGCGCGCTGCTGCAGAGCCGCGCCGCGCCGCGCTCGCTGCGACTCGATCCCGGCGGTCATGCGCTGATCGCCGGCAGACGATCCGCGCCGCGCACAGACCCCTTCCTCTACGCCTTCCCCTCCGCAGGAGAACGGGAAGGCCTACCCTGAGCCGGGCGACCGCCAGGAGAACCCGCTCCGGTCGGCGGGAAAAGCCAGACGGTCGAAATGACGCGCTGCGACCTCGCCCCGAAACTGCATATCCGCAAAATCGAGCAGCGCAGACCAGTCCGGAAGAGTGTGCGCGTGTCCTCCCTCCCGGAAGCATATGCCGATCCGGCTTTCGGCTCCCAGAAAGGCGAAGACCTCTTTTGCCGCCAGATGCGTGATCTGCGTGCCGGAGGGGTTCGCCCAGAGATCGCCCAACGCCTCAGTAGAGAGCAGGGCGCGCGGGGCGACCAGCGCCTTCAACGTATGCTGATCGAACGGAAGCCGCGCAATCTCTCCGACAAACTCTGCAAACCGCGCGTGAAACCAGTAGGGAAACTGCGAGACGATCGCGCCGATATCCTCGCTCTGCGGACCCATGAACCGGTAACAGCCCGCTCCGCCGCAGCCAGAGTTGTTAGGAGCGGTCAGCGCGATCCGTGTGTCGGTCGCTCCGGCGAGCAGCGCGGCTTTGCCGCCCCGTGAATGCCCCGTAACGGCGATCTTCTGCGGGTCTATCTCAGGTCGCGTGAGGAGGTAGTCGCAGACCCGGTGAAATCCCCATGCCCAGGCAGCCAGCCTCCCGCCCTCATAGTGAGGATACGCCTCGTAGACTCCCTGACGCGTCGCACTGTCGGGGGCGACCTCCTCTCGACTGAACTCTGCCAGCGCGTACCCCCTGCGTATCACCGCCTCGACGATGTCAGCCCCGACCCGTCCCCAGCCGCGATCCCCGCAGATGATCGCCGGAACCGGCGCGTCCGCCACGGGCAGGGTCAGATAGAGGGAGAAGGAGACCGCCTCTTTCGTGCCCGCCATCAGCAGGATCTCCTGCTCAAGCGCGTTCAGGGCGTCGAGCCGGCGCGCCTCCATGCGCCCGGTAAAGGTCTCGACAGGCTCGGGCGGAAGCGACCCGTACTGATAGTGGAGGATCATCTTCTGCAGTGCGGCGCGCTGCGCCTCCCACTCTCCCCGCGAGGCGACTCTTCCCCCGTCCGCCTTCTGAAAGGGATCGGGCAGCTCCTCTATAACCGGAAGCTCTCTGATACTCTTCATCCCTGCGCTCCTTCCGCCTCTTCCAGCGCCCGGCGATAGTCTTCCGGGGTGTCAATATCTTTGAGAACCGTGTCGCTGTCTACCTCGACCTCCTGGATCTGCTCCGGATGCTCTGCAAGCAGCCGGTTCAGTCCCGAAGTCAGGGGCAGATCGAGGATCGCCCGCTTCAGGCTGGCGCGAAACAGCACGGGATGCCCGCGCCTGCCCTGATAGGTCGGCACGAAGATGCTCTTCGGGTGCCTCTCCGCAGCCTTTATCAGTGCGGCAACGGTCTCGGCGCGTATCTGCGGTTGATCGCCCAGCACGATCAGGAATCCGTCCAGATCGCCGCGCATCTGCGCCAGCCCCCACTGCACGGAGGAGAGCATCCCGTTTTCCGGTCGCGGATTGACGAACATCTCCACGTCCAGCCCGTCAATCGCGCCCCACACCTCCTCCCAGCTGCGCCCCAGCACCACTGTTACCCCGTCAACCGGCGACTTCTGCAGCACGCGGAGGATCGTCTCGATCACGGTGCTCTCTCCGTAGGGCAGCATCTGCTTGTTGCGCCCCATCCGCCGCGAATCTCCGGCAGCCAGCACCAACGCCCCGATTCTCATGCCTCTATCCCTTCGATCAGACAGCGCACATAGTTAATCTGCCCTGCATGATACAGATCGTGCTCGGCAATGATGGCAAAGATCTCATACGCGGTCAGCCTCCTGCCGCCATAGTAGGGACGCATCTCCTCCAGATCGGCTTCGGACAGCGACGCCAGCGCCTCCAGTACCTTGGCATGTCCCTCCTCCGCCAGCCGCTTCGCCGCCTGCAGATCTCCCCCGAGCGACTCGAACCGCGCCGTCACCCGCTCCCAGGTAACGGAGCCGTCGCCAAACGCGCAGCTTATCAGAACGCTCTTATCTCCTCCGGTATGAAAGGCGAGATTCAGAATAGAGCCGTTCATATGGGGAAACCCCCGGTAGCGCGAAGGAGTCCAGCGGGCAGCCTCCTCGCTCACGCCTTTCAGACTCGCCAGAAAGCTGTGGTGGCGGCTGCCGCGAAAAGCCTCCTCCAGTCTCTGACGCAGCGACTCAATGCGATCCATACTCGCCCCCGTGAAGGACAGTATCCGCTTTTTCGGGAGGAGCCGGGCGTACTCCTCCCCTTGATTACGGGTTTTCGCTGTGCTATACTGCGACTACCATACTGCAGGATAGAGGGATGAGCGAGGAGAAGCCGCCGCCTGTCGCGCTGACGCAGGTGCGGGTACGTTACGCCGAGACGGATCAGATGGGTGTCGCCCACCACGCCAGCTATCTGGTCTGGTTCGAGGCGGCGCGCTCCGAGTTCTGCCGACAGCAGGGCTGCCCTTACCGCGATCTGGAGAAGCAGGGCTATACCCTTCCGGTGGTCGAGGCGCGCTGCCGTTACCGGACGGCAGCATTCTACGACGACGAACTGACTCTGGAAGCCCGGGCGGTCTCCGTGCGCACGCGGCGGATTCACTTCGTCTACCGGGTCATGCGGAGAGGGACGCTGGTGGCGGAGGGTGAGACCATTCATCTGGTGGTCGCTCCCGGAGGCGCGCCGCGCTCGCTGCCGCAAGAGGTCATCGCTCTTCTGCGCGGGGAGAGCCGTCCATCGTGAAGCCGCCGGTCCCGGATACGGAATATCTTCAGAGGCAGCCCTGGTTCGTGCGCCTGCTGCACCGATTTAACCCGCCGACCACCTATGTACTCGGCTTCACCGGAGCCTGCGTGCTGCTTGCGACCTTTATTTTCGCGCATTCGCAGCTTCACGGACCTCCCTGCCTCTTCCGCACCTTTCTGCACCTGCCCTGCCCCGGATGCGGCATGACGCGCAGCCTGATCTCGCTCTGGCACGCGGACCCTGCGGTCTCCTTCCGCTATCACCCGATGGGCATCCTGATCTTTTCGGGATGCATCCTGTCGGTAACCGCCTCTCTGATCTACGCACTCTGCCCGCCCTGGCGCAAAGGAGTGGAGCGTTTCAGCGAGTTGATCATACATCCTCGCCTGACGATGGCGGGTCTGGTGATGCTGATCGCGATCTGGGCGGTGCGCTTCACGCTCGCCTTCACCGGAAACCGCTTCTTTCTCTGGTAGATGAAAAAGCCCCCTCTCTCCGGGAGAAAGGGGGCGGATCACGGGACGGGCTACCGGAACTTCGGCGGTTCGATCCGCAAAGGGCAGAGAAAAAGGGTCCGCCATAGGCCGATAATGAAGGTATCTAACAGGTCGTAAAGGGGAAGCTGCGAGAGAGACTGACATGTTCAGAATACTGCTGATAATACTTCTCATGACGATTGCAGGGGCGATTCATGCGGCGGAGATCAAAGGGACCATTACGCTTCGCAGCGTCGAAGAGAAGAGACTGCAGGCGGGATATGTGGGACGCCCTGTAAAGGGCGAGCAGGTTCACGCTTTAGCGGGGTGTACGATCGGAAAGATAAAGGCGCAGGTCTGGTGCGACACCTTTATGCCGCGACGAACCTTGCTCACGTGGGATCCGGAGCGGGGAGGCTCCTTCGCGGATACGAATCTGCCGCCGGGTCGCTATCTTGTCTATGCCCGGTACGGCGAGAACTTTCTGACCTGGCAGATGCTGGAGCTTAAGAGCGCGTCGGAGGTCAAGAACGTCACGCTTGTCTGCGACCCGATGAACGCGGGAGACCTGCAGGTACAGATCAACCGCCCGGCAGGAACCTATAATGTGCAGGTGGTTCCGCTGGATGCGCGATGCAACAATCTTCTGCCCGGCGCTAATCTGGTGCTTCATGTCGGCTCCGACGCCGACTCACAGAAAAACGTCGCCACGATTCGGGGACTGGCAGCCGGCAAGTACCGTCTGGAACTGCGCGGAGCGCAGCATCCGCAGGATCGCGGAGGAGGCTCCCTCTCCATTTTCAACCAGATCGGCGCCTGGACGGTAACCGTCAAAGCCAGAAACCTGGCGCGTTACCGCCTTCCCTGACGGGTCAGTCTCGTATAAGACGCAGGGCGTTGAGCGTAACCAGCAGCGACACGCCCACATCACCCAGAACCGCCAGCCAGAGCGGCAGGCTGATGAAGACCGCCGCGAGCACCAGCAGGGCTTTGGTAATCAGCGAAAAGGCGATGTTCTGGCGGATGATGGCGCGCGTGCGGCGGCTCAGACGGATCAGGTAGGGCAAGCGGGTCAGATCATCGCCCATCAGCGCGACATCCGCCGTCTCGATGGCGGTATCGCTTCCGGCGGCTCCCATCACGATGCCGACATTGGAGGCTGCCAGCGCAGGCGCGTCGTTGATGCCGTCTCCGACCATTCCCACGGTTCCATACTGGCGTTGGTATTCGCGCACCAGATTCAGCTTCTGGTCCGGCAGCAGCTGCGCTTTGAAATGCTTGATGCCGACCGCCCCCGCCACTGACCGCGCCACATGAGCGTTGTCGCCGGTCAGCATCGCCTGATACTCGATGCCCAGCCGCTCCAGTTCGCGTACCGTCGTCTGCAGGTCGCTGCGCGGCTGATCCGACAGCACCACAATCGCCAGCGGCTTCTGAGAAGTGGCGATCAGTATCGCCGTCTTGCCGAGCGCCTCCACGCGCTCCAGCGCGCTCCGCGCTCCGTTCAGAGGAATGTTGTGGCTTGCCAGCAGGGCGGCGTTGCCGACATAGTAGACCTCGCCCTCTACCCGCGCGCGCGCTCCCTGCCCGGGAAACGCCTTGAACTCCTGCACAGCGGGCAGTTCATCAGGGTCGTGTGCGCCAGCCGCCTTGGTGAAGGCGGATGCCAGGGGATGTTCGGAGCGCGCCTCGATCGCCGCAGCCAGCCGCAGCATATCCCGGCACGACTCGCCGTTCAGGGGCAGGACATCCTCCACCACAAACTTCCCGTGCGTCAGGGTTCCCGTCTTGTCGTACAGCAGAGCGCGCAGACCGCCGACCTCCTCCAGATAGGCGCCCCCTTTGATCAGGATTCCGTTGCGGGATGCGCTCCCGATGGCGGTAACGATCGCCACCGGCGTGGAGATGATCAAGGCGCAGGGGCAGGCGATAATCAGCAGCGACAGGGCGCGATGGAACCACTCCTGCCATACCCAGGGCAGCATCGCCGCTCCCTGCCAGTAGCTCCACCCCAGAATTGCCAGCGGCGGTAGAACGGCTATCGCCGCCGCCAGCGCGACCACAATCGGCGTATAGACGGCGGCGAAACGATCTATAAACTGCTGCGCCGGAGCGCGCTGCGCCTGCGCCTCCTCCACCCGGTGAATGATACGCGCCAGGGTCGTATCCCGGTAGGCGTGGGTTACGCGCACCTCCAGCGTGCCGTTGCCGTTCAGCGTACCTGCAAAGACCCTCTCTCCTTCGCCGCGCTCTGCCGGCAGGCTTTCGCCAGTGATCGGCGCTTCATTGATGGCGGAGGTTCCGCAGAGGATCTCTCCATCCATCGGGATCCGCTCACCCGGACGCACGATAATCGTCTCGCCGGGGCGCACCTGCTCCACCGGCACATCAAACTCCCCCCGGCCCCGGCGCACGCGCGCTGCCTTCGGACTCAACTGCATCAGCGTGCGGATCGAGCGGCGTGTGCGCTCCATCGCCCCCGTCTGCAGCAGATTGCCGATATTGAAAAGAACGACCACTGTCGCCGCCTCAAACCAGTCGCCCAGCGCCATCGCGCCGATGACCGCTAGCGTCATCAGCACGTTCATATCCATCTCACGCCTTCGTAGGGCAAAGACCGCCGCGCGCGCCGTACCCGCCCCTCCCACAACGACGGCAGCGGCATACAGTACGGGCGCAATGGCGGCAAAAGAGCCTGCGCTCAGGAGAATTGCAGCGGCGGTCAGCAGCAGGCAGATTCCGGTGTAGAGATGACGGTGATACCTCTCGATCCAGCTCTGCCAGCGTGAAGGCGGCGGCGCAGGCGCGCGCCGGGTCTCATCGGAGGGAAGGAGCGGGCAGGCGCGCACATTGTGCGCCTCGATCGTCTCCCCGATCTGCTTCTGCGTCACCTTGCCGCGCTCATACTCCACATGTATCTGGGCGGCGGCGAAATTGGAGGATGCCCACAGCACGCCCGGAAGATGGCTGACGGCGCGCTCGATGCTGGCGGCGCAGTCGGGGCAGTCCAGATTACGCAGTTCAAAGGTCTGATGGTCTATGCGCGAAGCGATCCCCGCGCCGATCCGCTCCGCCTCCATCTCAATACGCGAGAGGGTAACCACATTGGGGTCATACTCCACCTGAATGGAGGTGCGCGCATTATTGACGGCGGCTCCGGTCACCCCCTTGATCAGCCCCAGTTCCGACTGCAGCCGCGCGATACAGCGCTCGCACTCCGGACCGGAAGGAAGGAGAATGGGAAGCGTCAGCGTGTGCGAAACCCGGGTCTCCATCTATCGCGCCTCCTGAACGTGCTCCAACCCCTGCGCGAACAGCCGGCGGATATGCTCATCCTCGAGGCTATAGTAGATGCGCTTTCCCTCCCTTCGACTGGCAACCAGCCGCAGAATCCGCAGCGTTCGCAGATGATGGGAGGCGCAGGACTGCGACAGGTTAAGCGCGGCGCACAGGTCATACACACACAGTTCGGCATGGGACAGCGCCTCAATAATCCGCAGGCGTGTCGCGTCCGCCAGCGCGCCGAACGTCTCCGCCAGTCTCTGCGCTGTGAACTCATCGGTCATCTGCGATCTCACCTGCTCTACTCGTTCCGGATCGGAGACGGTGAGCGAACCGCTCTCGAAGGTCTCTATGACTGCCATATTTCCACACCCTGAAGCGCGATGAAGAGGAGGACTTAAACATATGAATGCATGTAGATACGTTGAGTTACAGAGTAACATGCATGACCTCGTTTGTCAAGCGTAATCATAGCAGTTACATACCCTAACAGGATATAAATTATCTTATATTAATTCACACTTTATGACTGCTGTCTCATAGTATAGAGTGCAGTCCATTGCAGTCATCATCCGGGAGGTTGAGATTGCTTCGGTCGCTCACGCTCCCTCGCAAGGACAGAGGGGGTCGCTCACGCTCCCTCGCAACGACAGAAGGGGGTCGCTCACGCTCCCTCGCAAGGACAGAGGGGGTCGCTCACGCTCCCTCGCAAAGACGGGGAGGGGGGCATCCTAACTCCCTCGCAAGGACAGAATGGCGGGTTCGACCGTTCCAGAGTCCCGCCACACGATCCCACGCTATCATTGCGAGCGAAGCGAAGCAATCTCAGACACACCGTTGGTGGGCAGCCACGACGCCCGATACCCGACATCGTCGCGGCATATCTCTCCCGCCGGACCCGGTCTTCACGCGGTGAGGGGTATAATTTTGGACAGGAAGTCCATAAAAGGAACCGCGACATGAGTATTCTCATTGACAGAAACACGAAAGTGGTCGTACAGGGGATCACCGGACGCGAAGGCTCCTTCCATACCGGTCAGATGCTCGAGTACGGCACACAGATAGTGGCGGGAGTCACTCCCGGAAAAGGCGACACCAGAGATGCTTACGGCATTGCGATCTTCAACACCGTAAAAGAGGCGGTCGCCGCCACGGGCGCAAACGCTTCGATTATCTTTGTGCCGGCGAAGTTCAACACCGCCGACTCGATCCTGGAGGCGAACGAGGCGGGTCTGGATGTCATTGTCGCCATCACGGAGGGCGTGCCGACCCGCGACATGATCGAAGCGGTGCGGATCGTCAAGATGGGCAAGGCGCGGCTGATCGGTCCCAACTGCCCCGGTCTGATCTCTCCGGGTCTGTGCAAGATGGGCATCATGCCGGGCAATATCTTCACGCCGGGACCGGTCGGCATGGTTTCGCGCTCCGGGACGCTCACCTACGAGATCGTGGACGAATTGACCCGCGCCGGGCTGGGGCAGACAACCTGCGTCGGCATCGGAGGAGATCCGATCATCGGCACGACCTTCATTGATGTGCTGCCGCTGTTTGAAGCAGACCCCGAGACAAAGGCGGTCGTCTTTGTGGGCGAGATCGGCGGCTCCGATGAGGAGATCGCCGCCGAGTATATCAAAACGAAGATGACCAAGCCGGTCGTCGGGTTTATCAGCGGTCGCACGGCTCCTCCCGGAAAGCGCATGGGGCATGCCGGCGCGATCATCAGCGGCAAGACCGGCACACCGCAGGCAAAGGTGGACGCGCTTCTGGCGGCGGGCGTCGCCGTCGCCGACACCACGCACGACATTCCGGAACTCGTCAAAAAAGCGCTGGGACTGTAACCGCCTGACAGGAGGCGGAGGGCTGTCGTCTTCCCGTCTCTCCTCAGGATCACGCAATACACTCTGGAGAATCACGCATGTACTTAACCGACAAGAAGGTGGCGGTGATAGGCGCGGCGGGCGCGATTGGATCCAATCTCGTTCAGGACCTGCTCTCCACCGGCGTGGCGAACAACATCGCCATGTACGATCCGTTCGAGGCGGGTCTGGAGGGAGCCGCCGAAGAGATATACCATTGCGCCTATCCCGGCGCGAACGTATCCTGGACGACCGATGTGGCAAAGGCGCTGGAGGGGGCGACCTACATTATCTCCTCAGGAGGCGCACCTCGAAAAGAGGGAATGACTCGCGAAGACCTGCTGCGCGGCAATTGCGAGATCGCCAAAGGGCTGGGAGAGAGCATCCGCCAGTACGCCCCCGGCGCAGAGATGGTCATCATCATCTTCAATCCCGCAGACATCACCGGCTTGACCACCATGATCTACAGCGGTCTCAAACCCGGCTTCGTCACCACGCTGGCGGCGCTCGACAGCACACGCCTTCAGACCAGACTGGCGCAGCACTTCGGCGTGCGGCAGGACGAGGTTACCGGATGCGCCACGTATGGCGGGCATGGCGAGAAGATGGCTGTCTTCAAGGGCGGCATCTCCGTGCAGGGCGTCAGGCTCACGGATATTCTGGCGGGCGCAACGGTCGGCGGCAGAGGGATGAGCGCGGAGGAGTGGAGCGCGATCCAGGAGCATGTTCGCAGCGGCGGAGCGCGGATCATCAAACTGCGCGGACGCTCCTCGTTCCAGTCGCCCTCTCATCAGAGCGTGGAGATGCTGCGCGGTCGCATCACGGGCGGCGGCTATCCCTGGCCCTGCGGCTGTTATTTCCACGACGGTCCCTATGCGAAGGTGATGATGGCGGCGGACACGCAGTTCACGGCGGACGGACTGGTCGGCAGCGTGCCGGAGGGCGATGCGGAGGATATGGCGGCGCTTCAGGACAGCTACGAGCATCTGTGCAAGCTGCGCGATGAGGTGATCGCCGCCGGGATACTGCCGCCGGTGGATCAGTGGAGCGCGGTCAACCCCCATCTTTAGAGCTTACCCGTCTCATGCACACAGGAGCGAGCCTTTCGGCTCGCTCCTCTCTTTATGTTATTACGTGGGACAGAGGAAGAAGAAGGGACAGTGCGGACACTGCTCCTGCGAGGGCTGCGCAGGGAAACTGCCGTACCGGATACCCTGCAGCGCGGCGTTGTATTTCGCCACGCGATCCGGCTCCCAGCGCGGCTGCTCCCGGACGGGGCGGGTCTCCCCGGTGGTCAGATAGCGCAGGCTTATCTCGACGGGGGCGGAGCGTCCCCTCTTCTGGCGCAGCCCCTCGCGGATCAGGGCGATCTGCGGCGAGGTATGGTCGTCATCCGCTGGGCGACGGGGATACTGCCGCTCCGCCAGCAGCGTTCCATCCTCCCTCTCCTCCACATAGTCCACCGTCAGACGAATGCACCCCTCCGGCAGCTCTACCTCCAGTTCCTGCGTCTCTCCGGCGCGCCTCTCAGATACGACATGGCAGGCATGGGTTACGATCTGCTCTGCAACCGAGCGCAGCAGAGGCAAAACCGCACTCTCCGGTATCTCCGCCTCCTCCCACTGTCTCTCTAGATACCGCTGCCCCTCTTCCGGCGTCACCTCTCTGCCCTGCCGTCCCTCCTCCTGTATCCAGCGAATCGCTGACCAGACGCAGCGCATCATTGCACCGTAGGGCGTCTGCGGGGCGGCTCCGCGCAGGTTGAGCGCCCGGTCGTAGTAGAACTGACGCGGACAGCGCATATACTGCTCCACCTCTGCAAGCGTGAAGGCTCTCTTCGTCGCCATCGGCGGCTCCGCAGGCGCGGGATCGGCGGTCGGGACGGCGCGAGAGGTCTCCTCTGTGTCAGCTCGCTCGCGGCTCTCCCAGTTTTCGCGCAGCGCGCCGCAGGAATCCAGATCCTCCTCCACCATCGCCAGCAGCGGGGACGGCTTGCGAGGACGACCGCCCGCCAGTTTCGGACGCGACAGGATCAGGTGATCGCGGGCGCGGGTGAGCGCGACGAAAAAGAGGCACTCATCCTCGCTGCTGTCTGCGTTCGACGCTCCGCTGTCTGTATCGCTCAACCCCGGAGGCAGCTTGACCTTCGCGCCCGGTTTGCGCGCGGGAAACAGCCCTTCCGAGAGGTTGGGCAGGAAGACGATCGGGAACTCCAGCCCTTTGGCGGCATGGATCGTCATCAGACGCACCGCCTCGATCTCTTCAGCGGAGGAGGGAAGGCGTATCCGGGAGTCCTCTCCGATGGAGACCATGCGCCGCACATACGCCAGAAACGCGCGATGCGGCGAGTAGTCGGGGTCGTTGCGCCGTTCATTCTGCAGCTCCGAGGAGGCGAAGGAGCGCGCCAGCAGAAGCAGCTGATAGAGGGCGAGGCGGCTGCGCAGGCTGCCGACATCCCGCCCGTCCATCTGGCGGCGCAGATAGTCCGCCTCCCCGAAGAGATAACGCGCCAGGAAGGCGTAGGCGTCCGGGGCGTGCGCCGCCAGCAGATGACGGCGCAGGCGCGACAGCCCGGTCAGCGCGGGAAAATGCGTGATCGCCTCCAGCGGAGTGACGCCCTCCGCCTGCGCATGCCTCAGAACCGCGGACACCTCCTCGGTGGAAGCACGGTACTCCGGAATGACCGCCGCGCGCATCAGACTGGAGGGGCTGCCCTCGTACATCAGCGACAGCAGAGCGAGCATATCGCGCACCTCCGGACGGTCAAACAGGCTCCCCAGAAACAGCGTGGGAACGCCCCGCCGCTCCATCGCGAGCGCAAGCGCCTCCGCCTGCGCGTTGGTTCGGCACAGGATCACCTGGTCACGATACGCAAAACCGTCCCGATGGTAGCGGTGGATCAGGCGGGCGATGCCGTCCGCCTGCGCCTCCTCGCTCTCCGCCTCCGCAATCAGGATGTTCTGCCCAAAACCGGCGCGAGACGCGCGCCAGTCCGGGGCGTCCGTACCCGCGCCCATGCGCGTCCCGGCGGCGTTGAACAGATGCACCAGCGTTTCGCGAGAGCGGTAGTTCACTCCCAGCGACATCCGCTTCCCGTTCGGGTAGTCCTGCTCAAAGTTGGCGACGTTGGCGGCGGAGGCTCCCCGAAACCGATAGATCGCCTGCCGCAGATCGCCGACCGCCCAGAGTCCTCTGCCCTCGCCCGCGAGGAGCTTCACCAGCACCGCGCTGGCGCGGTTGATGTCCTGATACTCGTCTACCAGAATATGCGGATACTGCCGCTGCGCCTCCTCGCGAATATCCTCGTGCTCGCATAGAAGCGCCACACACCGGGCGATCAGATCGCCAAAGTCCAGCAGCCCGTTCTCCCGTAGTATCTCCTGCCAGACTCGATAGACATGCGCCACCTCCAGCGCTTTCGCCGCCTCGCGCATGGATCGTTCATCCGTCGCTTCACGCGCCATCCGCTCCGCCTGCTGCGCGTAGCGTTCGGGGGTCGCCAGTTCATCCTTTGCGCGGGAGATCGCGCTGAGGATATCCGGAAAAGCGTAGGCGGGATTATGCAGGTATTCGTACTCGCGCAGGTTCAACCGGGCGATATTTCGCTCCAGCAGGGTGACGGCGTCCAGCGGGGTCAGCAGGGTCGGCATCACGGAGACGCCGTCCATCCGATCCCAGTATCGGCGCAGAAGCTCCAGCCCGAAGGCGTGAAAGGTTCCGATCCAGAGACGGCGCGCCGCGTCGGGCACGATCGCCTGCAGACGCTCGCGCATCTCGTTGGTCGCCTTGTTGGAGAAGGTGAGCGCGAGAATGCGTTCGGGAGGGACGCCCTGCCGCAGCAGAAAGAGGATACGGGCGACCAGCGTGCGGGTCTTGCCGGTTCCCGGTCCGGCGGTTACCAGGGTGGGACCTTCGGCGACCTCCGCCGCCTCGCGCTGGCTGCGGTCGAGGGCAAGGGTCGGGGGCGTATCGGGTTCGGAGGGAGCCGGCTCGGAGTCAGGCGCGCCGGAAAGCGGCGCCGTCCGCGACCAGCCTCCGGGACTGAGCAGCGCCTCCGCCATCTGGTTCAGGACGGCTTTTTCCGACAGACCGACCTGCGCCGCGATCTCCGTGACCGTTCTGCGACGACGAAAGGCGGCGCACAGAGCCGGACAGGGCAGCAGAAACTCCGCCGCGAAGACGTTGGCTTCCACCTCGCGCCTCTGCGCGGGGCTGTAGCCGCTGACCACTCCCTGACTGTAGGGCAGCGGCTCCGTCAGCGGGTCATCGGCGGGGGCGTCGCGATCCTCCTCTCGCGGCTCATCGTGCAGAAACCAGTGCGCCAGTTCATGCGCCAGAATGAAGCGGCGATTTTCCGGTGAGAGGGCGATGCTGTAGAGAATGCCGGCAGCGGAGCGCTCGAGAAGCGCAAACGCGCCGGAGAGGGCAGGATCGTCGGCGGAGACCGGCGCATGCCACAGTCCAGCGCGGTCTATCGCGGTCTGGATCAGCCGGTCGGCGTGCGCGAGGGCTTCGGGGTCGGAAACGACCTCGCAACGACGTTCTCGCGCAATCCGCCGGATGACATCCCAGTCCGTCAAAGACTACCTCTCCCGGTTGTCCTGCCGCTCCTCCGCCTGATCCAGCCAGTAGTCGCGCTGCTCCTCCGATAGATCGGGATTGTGCATCAGAGCGTCACGAAAGTCCTGCGTCTGCTCCGCCTGCTCCTGCCAGTAAATGCGCTGCTCCTTTGTTAAACTGCACAGGGCTTCGAGGAAGTCCTGCTGCCTCTGCACGCGCGGCGTCTCGGCGGAGCGATAGCTTGCATTCGCCGAGAGGGTCGGGGGCAGCTGCAGATAGCTGGCGACCTCCTCTCGGGAACGTCCGAGCAGCGTCGCAAGCTGCTGCACCAGCGCGTTCGGAATGGTGGAGGCGCGGATCAGACGCTGATTGAGCTTCATGATCTCCACCGGCGTCATATGCAGACGCTCCGCCAGCGCGGGAACGGTCAATCCTCGTTTTTTTGCGGCTTCAATCAGATCGCCCATCCACGAAGAAGCCGCCTGCGCCCTGCTCTGCGTCATCCGTTTTCGGATCATCGCCGCGCGTTCCAGAAACAGCGTCTCCTCCGCCGGGGTTGGCTCCGCTGCAGCCCCTCCCTGTTCGAAGAGGAAGTTGTAGAGGGCGTACTGCACCAGCGCGCGCTCATGCTGCGGGTATCTGCGAACCCACTCTTCCAGGCGCGTGCCGCCCGGTCTGGAGGCGGCGTCGCTGTAGGCGGCAAGGATCATATTAATGTCTTCCATCACTCCTGCTCCGTCCTCTCACGGTACCACTCTCGGAGGCAGGCTTTTGCCCGTGCCAGATAGTTGCGTACCGTGCGGGAGGTCTTATTGAAATAGCGTGCAATCTGCTCTTCCGTCCACTGTTCGATCACATGGAGGTAGATGGTCGTCCGATACGGCTCCGCAAGAGATGCCAGCGCCAAACCTATCTCCACCTCGCTCAGCGGATCGGGTCCCGTATCGGGAAGTCTGTTTATCGGATCTTCCTCCATCTCATCATTCAGCGGGGCGAGAGAAACTATCTTCTGGTCGTGTTGCCGAAATTTTTTCATCACATCCATCAGATTGCGATCGAGACAGACCCAGAAACGCACCTCCCAAAACTCGTGCCCTGCATCCAGGCTCATCCACTCCGTGTAGAGCTTTGTAATCAGTGCGTCATGCAGCTCTTCGCGCTGATCCTCAGAGCAGCGGACAGATGCCTTGAGCTTCTTTACGATGGTGCGCCCGATGCGTGTAGTCAGAAATTCGACGATTTTCCAGGCGGTCTCCGACTGGCTACGAGACTCGAAGAGACGGATGAAGTAGACCATGCTCTCCAGGCGCGGACAGTCCGGCTCCCTGTAGTCCTGCAGGGTCATCCGCCGCCAGAACTCGGTCTCAGGCAGACTCGCCAGAAGACGGATCTCCTCTTCGACGGCCGGTTCGCGGTCATAGCCCCGCTTTAACGGTCTGAGATCGTGAGGTGACAATGATGCGCTCCGTATCAGCCTCGTCTTCCCACTCGCGACAGCTCTGTCGGGTCGGAAAGGCTTCGACAAAAAAAGTTTTTATTAAAAAGTTCGTCCCGGATTTCCGCTTTCCGCGCAGAGTCTCCGAGTAGCCAATCAATAAGGTGAAGCAGGTGAGAGATTAACGGGTAAAGATACGTTCTTTTACGACGGATTCCCTGCAAATCATAGCAGCGAGAAAGGAAGCGGAGACGATGCAAGAGGCAATGGAACTGATCTGCGAGGAGAGCGTCGAGATGGAGGAGGACTGCACGCTGGGTGCAGTCTACGAGAGCATTGAGACGAACCTCTGGCTGGCGGAAGCCTATGGTCAGCGCGGTGCGGAGGGGCTAGCGGTGGAGTGCCTGCGCGCGGCGTGGATGGAGTATCTTCGTTTCCGCGACATCCTGTTCGTCTACGATGGTTCGGAGAGTCTGGGGCAGCGCGTGATGGACGCGCTGATGAAACTATCGAACGAGAGCGATGCACTCACCGGCTTTGAACTGAGCGTTCAGGAGGATCTGTTCCTCCGCGCCCTCGCCTGGCAGTGATCCCCCTCCGCCGTACACCAACCGGCGGCGAAAGGAGGAACTGAGCCGGATCGCCGAGAATCAAGGCGTACCGATCGAAATTCGCTCCGTTCCGAGAACAAAGCCCGATGCTTTCGCTGTCGCCACCATACGCGCAAGCGCTGCGCGACCTGCCCGACATCTCCGACAACCCCTTCTACTGGCGGGAGCGTCGGCGCGACGAACGGCGAAAAGACCCCTGGAAGACACTGCTGCAGTCCACGCTCGCTCTGGGGATCGTCTTCCTCCTCGCCCTGGCAGGGCAGTGGACTCTGCTGGTCTTCTCCGACCGCTTTCCTGACTGGCTGGAGCGGGGGAGGATCCCCGTATGGCTCGGAGGACCGGATGGAGGCAGGGTTACCTTCGCGCTGCTGGCGGCGTTTCATGCGCTGCAGATCGGCTATGCCGCGCGCGGGCAGATCAACGGAATCCTGGAGCAGGAGGCGCGCGGCGGCACGCTCTATCAGGTGCTGATGACCCGTATCCCCGCCTTTCAGATCCTGCTGCAGATGACCGTATACCCGTTTCAGCGGGCGATGCTTGTCGCGCTGGCGGGACTGCCGTTCTATACGCTGCTCATCAGTTACGGCAGTGTCACGCCGTATGAGGTCTTCGTCCTGTATGTGATCTTCTCCGTGCTCTCCATCCCCGCGCCCAGCTGGCGCACTCCGGCATTTCAGGAGGCGACACCGGAAGAGATAGGACAGACTCTCACGCGCCAAAGCCAGAACGCCGGATGCCTGAACCTCGTTCTCTCCACCCTCTTCCTCCCGGCAGGCATCATCCTCGGCAGCATCCTCTACGGTCTGCACACCGCTGCGCCGGACTACTTTTCGCGTATTCCGCCCGAAGTCTTTCCCGCGCTGGTCGCCTTTCCCCTCACCTTCGCCTGGGTGATCGTCAAGGTGCTGACCGCTCCCTACACCTGGTTCGGACTGCCGCTTCCCCTGTGGGTCTGGCTGGCTTCCTCGCTGGTTCTGGGAAAGATCGGCGCCCTCTGGACCAGCAGTCAATATCTTCGAGTCGCAGAGTACTATCAGATTGCGATGCTGCCGGATCAGCCGGCGCGCATCCGCTGGCGAAACGACGTTTCAAAAGTCGTCGCCCTTAGCTTTCTCGGTTATCTGTGGCAGCCTCTGCTGGAGACCAACCTGTTCGGACGGCTCTTCGCCGCAGTCTCGCAGATCACGCCAGCGCACAATCTGACGGGCGCACTCTTCCTGATCGGCGGCGGATGTCTGTTCGTCTCTCTCTTTCGCGCCAGACGATACGCCCTGACGCCGACCGCCGACCGTCCCCCGTTCCAATCCGCCATCCGGACGATCCTGCGTCCGTTCCTGCTTCTTCTGGCTGTTCTGATCGTCAGCCTTCTCGGAATGTGGCGGGAGACGCTGTCGCTGCCGATGGGAGCAATGCTGTTGAAGCTGACGGCGGTCTCGGCAGGCGCGCTGCTGCTGGCGCTGTCTCTGGGTCCAGGCAGTCAGTGGGTCTGGTGGCTGACAGCAATTCTCGCGCCGCTGGCGGGTTTCTTACCGCAGGGGCAGGGAGCGGAGGCAGCCGCGCTCAATCCGCTGACCGCGCTCCTTACCGTCAGCAGCACGCTGGAACGCGCCTCCGCCGCCCCCGATACCGTCTACCATCTGCCGCTCTGGTGGAGCGCCGCGCTGATACAGGCAGGATGCGCGGGGGTCTTCACGCTCCTCTGGCGGCTGCCCTGGCTGAAGCGGCTGGATCGTCCGCAGGAGCGACATCCGATCTCTTTCAAAACCAGAGCGAAAGCCGTCCCGCCGGTCTACCCCGTCTTCTATGGCGTTCCGTCACCCGGCTCTCCTACGGCTCCGCAGCCTCAGACAGCCGCGCCCCTCAGAAGCGATTCGCCGGCAGAGGCTCTCCCCGATACAACCGGTACGCCGGAATCCCTGGCGGTATCCGCCGAGAGCCTGCGCATAGATCCCTCGGTGCCGCTGGCTCCCGCCGGAGCCGTCCCGCCAGTCGTCTATCAGCCCTACTCCCCCTATCCGCTGCAGGGGAGCTATGGAAACGCTCCCCCTCAGCCGATCTGGAAGCCGCTCTCCGAAGCGCTTGCCTGGCGCTGGAGACCTCTCAGTCCGCTGGCTGCCTTCCTGCTGCGCTGGCTGGTGCGCCGCACCGGCAACCCGGTCGCGCTCTACAGCGCACGGCGCGTTCTCCCCGGCTCCCTGAACAGTGACATGCTGTTTCTGAGCGTTCTGGCGTTGCTTGTCGGATTCTTCGCCTGTCTCTATCCGCCGCTCTTCTATACGACCGTTTTTGCGCCGTTTCTGGCGGACCTTCTCTACAACCACAGGATCGCGAAAGACGCGCTCGGTCCGGCGTATCTCGTCGCCGGTATGGTCGGCTACAGCTTTTTGACTTCCCTGCGCGCCTGCGGACTGGCGGCAAACAGCTTCCGAAAGGAGCGGCAACTTCAGACACTGGGCTTTCTGCTGACCACGCCCCTCTCTTCCCGCAGCGTGGCTTACGGACAGTGCGTCGGCGCGTTTCTGCCCGCCTTCGCGCTCTGGCTACTCACTGCCCTCTGCGCCCTGATACCGACCAGCATCTTGGCGTATCTGGACAGACCGGGCATCGCGTTCTGGGGCTGGGCGCTGGGATTTTCGATGTCTCTGCTCTATTTGCTGATGGGGATCGCCTGCGGAGCCTGGATCGGACTGACAGAGGAGAAGGTGCGGGACGTAACCTTCGGGCTGAGTCTGATGCCCGCCGCCCTCTATCTGTGCGGGGTTGGCGCGGCATATCTCTTCTACCAATATGTCAGGAGCAGCTATCCGCTCGCCATCCTGATCGGTTTCGCCGTGAACTACGGTCTGCTGGTCTTTTTGTGGCAGAGCGTCCTTCGCGCGTTACAGCGCATGCGCCGGGGAGATATTCCGTTTGAGAGCTTCGACGGCAAGAGATGAGCAAGAGACGCCCTCTGTCCTAGCAAGGGAGGCGAAAGCCGACCGAAGCGATCTCACAGCCCGCTGCAGGGATACAGCGATAGACTGAAGTCTATCGCTGTAGTCGCCATCCAGGAGGCTGCCATGCGAATGCATTCGCGGGCCGCGCCGCCCCCCCGATACCCCAATCCCCCCTGCATCCCTGTGGCTCACCCGGAAGCGGCTTTGCGCTCGCCCAGATGCTTGAGGAAAAACGCCTTGATGTCGTTGACTGCGTTGAGCGGCAGCACATGACCGGAGTTGTACCAGATAATCTCTCTGGGATCGCGGGCGGCGTTGAAGAGCGCCTCCGCGTTAGCGCGGGGGATCAGTTCGTCTCGTTTTGCGTTGAGCATCAGCAGGGGACGCGGAGCGAACCGTCCGATGAAGTGGATCGGGTCGGTGATGGCGGCGTTCACCTCCACGGTGCGCGCCAGCTCAGGCTTCCAGAACCCCGCCGTCTTCGCCCACTCCACAAAGTTGCCTCCGGCGATCGCCAGGCAGGCGACCGCGATGCGCGGCTCGACCCCGATGAAGGTGCCGCCGATCATGCCGCCCTGACTGAAGCCCAGAAACCCGATCTTGCTCTTTTCGATGTCGCTGCGCGAGTGAAGGTAGTCCACCGCACGTCGCAGATCTATCACCGTCTGAACCCAGGCGTCGCGGTTGGTGGAGGAGTTGATCAGATGGATATCGCCGGTGCGTCCCGGTCGTGCGCGCTCCCCCCGATACTGCCCGTCAATGGAGAGAGCGGCATATCCGAGCGTGGCGAACATATCCGCCGCAATCCGCACATAGTCCGTATCCTTGTGCCCGCCGGAGCCGTGCAGCAGGATCACCGCCGGATAGGGAGGCGGGAACCGCTTCGGGATGGAGAGGATCGCAGTTACCCGCTGGTCATGCGCGCTGTCATATGCCAGCCGATAGCGCGTTCGCAGCGCCGCCTGCCGCTCGTTCTGATCGGGCATCTCCTTCAGCTCCGGCTGCAGGGGCAGCGCGGGATCGTAGTCGTAGTAGGAGAGCCGCAGCGACTCCGCGCTCCCGGCTCCCTCAGAGACGGGGGGCAGGGCACTCTGGGCGGCGGCATGGTTTCGCAGGACTGACAGCAGACAGAGGGCGGTCAACAGGAACGCGGCGCGTCTCATGGCTACTCCTTTCAGGCTCAGGATTCGGATACGATCTTCAGGGCGCGCTGCAGCAGGTCTTCCTCCGACTCCGCCGCGAACATCTCCAGGTTCCATCGCAAATGCGCCAGGTCTTTCGTCCCGATCAGCACCGAACTGATGCCCGGATGCGCCTTCAGAAAGTCCAGGGCGAGCTTATGCAGCCGGTCGGTATCCCCTTCCACCAGTTCCAGCAGTCTGCGCACGGGTTCGGGACGCTGCGATTCGGGAACGGAGGCGGCGCGCGCGGTCAGCCATCCTCCGCCCAGCCCGCTGCGGATCAGCACGCCGATCCCGTGATCCGCCGCCATCTGTATCAGGTCCTTCGCGCCGCGATCCAGAAGGCTGTATCCTATCTGTAAGACATCAAAATCGCCGGATCGGATGCACCGCTCCAGCAGGTGATTGCCCGGCGATGCGCCTAGAAAACGCACCTTCCCGGCTTCGCGGGCATCCTTCATCGCCCGCACCGTCTCTCCTTCGTCCAGCACCTTCTCCGGGTCGGGACCGAAGTGTATCTGCATCACGTCCACCCGATCGGTCTGAAGCAGGCGCAGACTCAGGTCTATCGAGTCGGCGACCGCGCGATAGGAGAAGTCGTAGTAGGTCTGCGGCTCGTTGCTGTGTTCACCGCACTTGCTCGCCAGCACATACTCGGAGCGACGCCCCGACAGAAACTGCCCGATGCGCTCCTCGCTGCGATGATAGGCGCGGGCGGTATCTATCAGGTTAACGCCCAGATCGAGCACTCCGTTCAGCACGGCTCCCGCCTCCGTTTCCGCCGGCTTGCGTCGGCTCTCCTCGTCGCCGACGCCCCAGTCTCGCCCGATCTCCAGCGCGCCAAATCCGATCCGGGTTACCTCCAGCCCGGTGCGCCCCAGCGGACGCCTCTCCCAACTCTGCATTATCCTCTCCTGTATGGCAAAGGAACTCACGGCGTAGAAGTGGAATTCTGGGATGACCCGGGTACTGGCAGCTCTCCGCCGCTCTCCCGGTCATGCAACCGATTCAGAGTACCCCAGAAACAGGACGGACAGCATGAGGATGCACGAACGGCATACCCTCTCACTCTCCAACTATGACGGCGTGGTCTCGGCGCTGACCGGCAACGGCGAACTCTGCACCACGCTCAGCCCGACCGGATACCATACGCCGCCGCACCTCGCCGAGGACGTCGCGCACCGCACCCAGCGCTTTGTTCTGGCGGGCAGGAGAAGACGGGGACCGCAGCATCCCCTGATAGACTTCGGCTCGCTCTGGCGCACCCTACATGTAGACGGCAACGCCCCGGAGACGCAGAGCTGGGAACAGGAGATCCTCTACGAATCTGGGGCGGTTCACTCACGGTGGGTGCATACGCACCTTAACGAAGCGACTCGTTCCTTCATCGCGCTGGAGGACAACCTGTTTCTGGCGGACACCGCACTGGTGAACACCGACACGCAGCCTCGCAGTATCGCCTTCGCCCTTCACTATCGTTTCGGCGAACCCGACGCCCGGCTGGAGGCGACGGCGGATGGCAGCCTCGTCTCACTCTCCTACGCGATCGAAGACCATCTCGGCGATATTCAGTTCGGAGTTCACGCGGTGAGCGACGCCGGAGACTGCCGGATCGAGATTGACCATGCTGCGCTGGAGGTCTCCGCCCTGGTTACGGCGACACTGGCTCCTGGTCAGCATCTGGTGATCACCGTCTGGCTGCACTTCTCCGACCGTTTGAAGTATGAGTTTCCGATCACATACGCGGAGATCGAGTCGGTCTGCGACCGACATGAACGCGCCTGGCAGGAGTTCTGGCAGCGCAGCGAGGTCGTTACCGGCGACCCCGTCGTAGACGATTTTCGCATCTCCTCGCTCTACACCCTGCGCTGTCAGATGACCCCCTGGTCTATCGCGCCGACGCTCTCTCAGCCCTACTGGGGAGGCGGAGCGTTTCACGATGAGATGTATCCCTTTCTCGGTCTGCTCTCCGGCAACTATCCGGAACTGGCGAAGCGCATCCCCTATTTTCGACTGACGACCCTGCCGCGCGCACAGGAGCGGGCGCGGATGCGCGGCGCGCTCTATCCCTGGTCGAGTACGGAAGAGGGCGAGGAGCGTGACCCGAACGGCCTCTGGCTGACCGAGCGGTTTCATCTGGGACAGTTCGCCGTCTGCATCCATACACTCTGGCTCTACGAGAAGAATCTGATCCAGCTGGAAGACCTCTATCCCGTGCTGCGCGAGATCGCGCGCTACTTTGAGTTGAATATGCTGGAGACAGACGCGAACGGTCAGATTGGAACGCGCCCCTGCGTGGACTTCGACGAATCGGTCGGCGCGGTGAAGAACGGTCCCTTCACCCTCTCCGCGGCCGTCTTCAGTCTGCGCGCCGCCGCCGACGCCGCCGATCTGCTGTATCGCGACGCCAGTCGCGCTCCCCGCTGGCGCGAACTGGCGGACGCGCTCTCCTCCTCCCTGGTTACCACCGAAGAGGGAGCCATGTTCGGGATCCCGGACGACAAGCCCCTGCACTACTCCATTTTGGGACCGATCTTCCCGTTTCTTCTGGAGGTCGGTACGAAGCGCGCCCGACGCAGCGCAGAGCATATTCACGAGGTCTGCCGCTCCACTCAGGGCTGGAAACCCGGCTTCTCCGACGCTTTCTTCAACTCCAACTGGATGTGGATGGCGGGGCATCTGGGGATCGTCCATGCGCTGCACGGGGATGCGGAACGCGCCTGGGACGCAGTGCGGCACGGACCGGCGAGCGCGGGACCGTTTCTCAGCCCCAACGAACACCGCAACAGCATCGGCGTCGCGGTCGTTCCCTGGTTCACCACCGGCTGCGGCGGCTGGCTCTACGCCCTGCATGCGCTGTTCGTACAGGTGGACGAGCAGGGAGCGATCCTGCTTCCCGCCGTCCCGGAACAGACCCCGAACGCGCACTTTCGCGACCTGCGCGCGGATTGGGGAGCGTTGATCTCCGGGGAGTTTCGCGACGGGAGACCGACCGCGCTGACGGCGCGGCTGGATGAGAAGACCTACCCCGATCCGGGGACGCGCATCCTCTGGAGCTGCCGAATTCCCTCGCGCTATCTCTCCGGCGTTCCTGAGGACTGCCAGGTCGTGCGGCGGGAGGGAGACTTTACCCATCTGAAATGCACGCTGAGCCGCAAGCCGCTGTCGCTGATCTGATCCGAAAAGGAGGCGCAGAATGAACGCAGTCATCAAAGAGCAGTATGAAGCGCAGGGCTATGCGCTGGTCTCCGGGCTGATCCCGCTGGAGGTGATCGAACGGGGAGAGGAGGCGATGTGGCGGGCAGTGGAGGCGGATCCGCGCGATCCGACCACCTGGACGAAAGCCCGCCCGTTCGCGCAGACGCTGGAGGAGCCGGCGCTGGCAGCCTGCTATACGCCGGAGCTGCTGGCGATGGCGGCGTTGCTGGCGGAGGACGATCCTGTCATCTTCACCGCACCTACGCACGTGCTGGCTCTCAACGTCTTTCCCGACCCCGCCGCGGAGTGGAAGATGCCCCATCCGCATATTGACCACGCCATCAAAGAGCACGGTCACTTCACCTTTCCGCGCGCCTTCCGCATCGCCACGATGCTCTATCTCAACGATGTCCCCGTACACGGGGGCGGAACCGTCGTCTGGCCCGGTTCGCACCGCAAGATCGAGGCGCTGGCGAAGAGCGATCCGGTCAAGTACGCCCTGATGTACGACCTGAACCGAGACCTCGCCCTCGCCGGGATCGGCGAGCCGCTGGAGTTGACGCCGAAGCGCGGCGATGTGCTGTTCTATCACTACCTGCTGGCGCACGCTGGAAGCGGCAACGTCAGTGACCGACCGCGCTTTGCGATGAACCGCAAATGGTAGAGAAAGGACCCCGAACATGCCCGATATGCTGGTGAACCTGTTGAAACTTCCTCCACTGGAGCCGGAACTGCAGCAGATGCAGCAAGCCGGGATCGTCATCCGCCGGGCGCAGCCCTATGAGATCACGCCCATTCGACGCTGGGTTGAGCAGCGTTTCGGGACCGCGTGGGCGGACGAGATCAGCGTTGGACTGGCGAACAAGCCCGTCTCGGTCTATCTTGCGCTGCGCGACGGAGAGGTCCTCGGTTTTGGAGCCTACGAGTGCACGCGCAAGACCTTCTTCGGACCGACCGGCGTGGCGGAGGAGGAGCGCGGCAAGGGGATCGGAAAGGCTCTGCTGATCGCCTGCCTGTGGGGACTGTACGAACTCGGATATCCCTACGGCATTATCGGGGGAGCCGGACCGACGGAGTTCTACACCCGAACTGTCGGGGCGACCGCCATCCCCGACAGCTCTCCCGGCGTCTACGCCCATCCTTTGAAGAGCGGTTAGAGCCATGCAGAACCTTCTACTGCTCGTGCTCTGCATTCTGATCGTCAGGGTCAGCCGGGCGGAGGCGCAGACGACTCTCTACGTCGCGCCGAACGGCAATGACGCCTGGTCGGGAACGCGCAGACAGCCGACGGCGAACAGGAGCGACGGTCCGCTGGCGACGCTTGCGCGCGCGGTCGCGAGAGCGCGGGAGCTACGCGCCGGCGCCGCCGTCGCGCCGGTACGCATTCTTCTGCGGGACGGCAAATACTACCTGACAGAGACTCTGGAACTCACCGACGCCGACGCCGGTCTGACGATCGAGGCGGCTCCGGGCGAGAAGCCGACGCTGATCGGCGGCAGGCGGGTAACCGGCTGGCAGCGCGAGGGAGAGCGTTTCTGGTCGGCGCAGATCCCCGAAGCCCGCAGCCGCGCCTGGGATTTCCGGCTCCTGACGGTCAACGGGGAGATGCGCCCGCGCGCGCGGCTGCCAGAGACGGGCTACTTCACCCATCTGACCCGTTTCGATGTGCCCTGGATGAGCACAACGGGCGGAGGCTGGCAGCGCAAGCCGACGGATCAGGAGCTGACCCGGCTGCAGTACCGTCCCGGCGATCTGGACGCCGGGCTGGATATCGCCAGCGCCGAACTGACGGTCTACCATATGTGGGATGAGTCGGTGGTCGGGCTGTCGGCGCACGATCCCGCCACGCAGACGCTCACTTTCTCCAATCCCGCCGGTCATCCTCCCGGCGCGTTCGGCGTGCAGAGGTACGTGGTCTGGAACGTGCGCGAAGGGATGAAGAAGCCCGGACAGTGGTATCTGGATCGGACGGCGGGGAAGCTGGTCTACTGGTCTCTGCCCGGCGAGGACATGTCGAAGGCGGAGGTTATCGCCCCTGCGCTGACCTCACTCGTGCGAATTCAGGGCAGCGAGAACAGCCCGGTAAAGTCCATCACGCTGCGCCGAATCGGCCTCACCGTCACCACAACGCCGCTCAAAGCGGGCGGGTTCGGGGCGGGCGAGTTTGCCGGAGCGGTGGAGATCACTCACGCCGCCGACTGTCGTCTGGAGCAGCTCACGCTGATCAACGTCGCCGGACAGGCGATCCGAGCATGGAAGAGCGACCGCCTGCGCGTGGCAGGCTGCGAGATACGCGATGTCGGCGCATGCGGCATCCGCGCCGAGGGCAACGGCATGGAGATCGCCGACAACCATATCTATCGGGTCGGCGCGCTCTATCCGAGCGCGGTCGGCATCTGGATCGGAGGCAGCCGCTCCTCCGTTCGGCACAATGAGGTGCACGATACGCCCTACAGCGCGATCATCGGAGGCGGCGAAGAGAACCGCATCGAGTACAACCTGATCCATCGGGCGATGCAGACCCTGCACGACGGCGCAGGAATCTACTTCACCTTCTGTAAGGGGATCGTCATCCGCGGCAATATCGTGCGCGATATTGTAGACACCGGGGGCTACGGCGCGTTCGCCTACTACCTGGACGAACAGGCGGAGAACTGTCTGGTAGAGGGGAATCTCTCGGTCAATGTGGCGCGTCCGGCGCACAACCATATGGCGCGCAGCAACACCCTTCGCAACAACCTCTTCCTCGTCAACGGCAACGCCAGCATCACCTTTATGCGGTGTGAGGGATACCGGCTGGAGAGGAACATCGTGCAGGCGACGGGAGACATCGTCCTGAGCGCGCCTCCCGAGGGGATCGCCGCCATGCCCGACAACCTCTTCCACAGCGGCACAGGGAGGGTTTTGCTGGAGACGGTGCGCGACTATAAGCCTCGGGGAAGGCAGCCGCTGGTGCCGCGCGACGGCACGCGCTTTGCCGATCCGCGTCTGGTTGATTCGAAAACCGGTATCTACTCGTTCCGCCCCGATTCGCCGGCGAGGGAGCTGAAGATCGCCCCGCTGGACCTTCGCACAGCCGGTCGGCGCAAACCTGCGAAGGAATCGCCCGCGCCCGCGCCGTAATCTGCAGGACTAAGCTTGCGCGGGTTCGGATACAATCCCGCGCAGAAAGAGAACAGGCGATGCTGGCAGAGAACGATCTATGGCTGGAAGAGGACGATCCGCGAAAAGAGGATCCCCGCGAACTGGGGGAGCGGCATGCGTCCGACTCCGCCTCGATCATGCCGGAAGAGGTGGATGAGGAGCCGGAGTCCGCGCCGGAGACCTCAGAACCGGAGGTATCGCAGGAGTAGCCAGGATACGGGAAGGAGCGCAGAGATGGGACTGACAGAGGCGGAGAAGGAGCGGTTTCAGGAAGAGGGCTATCTGATCTTTCCGGGTCTGCTGCATGCGGAGAAGCGGGCGCGCTATATGGCGATCTTCCGGGAGCTGGTGGAGCGCAGCAGAACGATGACGGCTCCGCAGGGCGGCTTCAACCTAGCACCGGACGCGGAGGGACGCCCAACGCCGGGAGTGCTGCATAAGGTGCAGGGTGTCTGCGTGGAGGAGCCGCGCATCCTCGATCTGGCGCGGGAGCCGGAGATTCTGGATCGGGTGGAATCGCTGCTGGGACCGAACATTGATATGTTTGGCTCCAAGTTCTTCCCGATGATGGTTCGCGGAGCCACCTCCACAGGCTGGCATCAGGACAACCACTACTTCGGGACCAACTCCGCCCGCATCCTCAGCTGCGCGATCTATCTGGAGGAGACGGACCGCGAAAACGGCTGCCTGCGGGTCGTTCCCCGCAGCCATCTCACGGGCGAACTGGTCTCGCACACCGCCGGAAAAGGCGTCTATGCACATGGAGCCTGGACGGAGGTGGACGAGAGTCAGGCAGTGGATGTGGTCTGTCCGGGAGGAACGGTCGTCTTCTTCTCCGCGAACCTGCTGCACGGGGCGCGCCCCAACCTGAGCGACCGCTCCAGCTTTCGCACTGCCTGGCACTACATTCCCGGCGACATGGCACTGGACTGGTTTCCGCGAGGCGTCTACCAGGATCGGCACATCGTGCGCGGATCGTAGCGAAACAGAGCCTGCAGAAGACCGTCCGCCGGTCTCCTGCAGGCGCGCGCTATCGCTCTCTCTCCCGCGTGATAAACTCAACCCTGTCGGGCAGTCGGGGAACGATTCGCATGGCGAACGGCTGCGTAAGCGCAAGCGTCGTAACGGTTCCCCTTCCCGGCTTTATCAGCGTGACGTTCACCGTCGCCCGGCGTTCGCCGCGCCGTATCTCGCCGATGAGAACCTCGAAACCGCCCGTCGGCTTTGTCCCGGCGAAGACCGCCACCACATGATTGCGGCGGAAGTCCACCAGCGGCGCCTGCCTGTCGGGAGCGTGCTCGCGCCACAGGGCTGCCCACTCCCGCGCACTGCGCACCACCTGCTGCCGGGGCGCGCGAATGCCGGAATAGAAGCCGGACAGAGACTGCGAAGATGCGCCGTTCACAGGCTGTCCGGATCCTGCCGGCGCGATCATCAGACCGGCAGCCGCCAGCAGCAGCGCGGCGCCCGTCCGTACTATTTTTTGGAACATCCTTCCTATCCTCTATCATACAGACATCGTATACGACACACCGGTTCTATACGATCCGTCTCCTGCAGATGTGACGGCGAACAACGAACAGACTTTTTTTCGTAGAGAGTAGTGTGCAGGGAGAAAGCGCGATGCATGGTACCGATGATCAGGGTGCGCGCCTCTGTCCGAACTGCCGATCCCCTCTGAAGGCGGAGACGTTTGAGGGGATCGAACTGGATATCTGCGAAACCTGCGCGGGCATATGGTTCGATATGGGGGAGCTTCGCCGACTGATGGGTTCTGAGCAGCACGCCCTGATCAAGACGGAAGATCGTGTGAAGCCGTCCGGCAAGCCGCCGATGGAACGATCTGACGCGCCGCGCCTGTGCCCGTGCTGCCGGCAGCCGATGGAGCCTTACCGCTATATGCACGCCTCCTTCATCTGGCTGGACGGATGCCAACGGTGCAGCGGAATCTGGGCGGATGACGGCGAACTGCAGTTGATTGAGGAGTGGCTTCTGAACCGGTCGCAGCGTGTCGCCGCTTGCCCCGAAGACCTGGCGGCGCTGGATGCATATGCCACAGAGCATCAGCGGCTGATGGATCAAAAACGCGCGATGGTGGAGGTGATGAAGTGGTGGAAGATGCGCGTCCGCATGTGATCGAAAAGAGCGTGAGAGGATGCCGCGACGATTGATACTGGCTTCCGCCTCTCCCCGCCGCCGGGAGCTTCTGTCGCTGCTGGGCGTCCCGTTTGACGTGATCCCAGGAGAGGTGGACGAGGACGATTTTGACCCGGTGATGGATCCCCCCGCGCTTGCGCGCAGGCTGGCGGTTGAGAAGGCGAGTCACATCCTGCAGAGGCTGCAGGACACGGATCTGCTGGTTCTCGGCGCAGATACCATCGTCGTCGCCGAATCGCAGGGGGCGACGACGATCCTAAACAAGCCGCAGGATGCGGCGGATGCGCGCCGAATGCTCTCCCTGCTCTCGGGAGATACGCATACGGTCTACACCGGGGTCGCGCTGCTCGGCACAGACATGGACGGAAAAACGCTGCCGGGCATCACGGAGGTGACGGGTACGCAGGTAACCTTTCGCGAACTGAGCGCGGCGATGATAGACGCCTATATCGCCACCGGAGAGCCGTTCGATAAGGCGGGAGCCTACGGCATTCAGGAGCGCGCCGCGCCCTTTGTCGAGGCGATACACGGCGACTACTTCAATGTGGTCGGTCTGCCGGTGAAGACAGTGGCGCGAATGCTGGAGCGTCTCGGCGTGGCGTGGTGGCGCGGGGCGGATGCGCTCCGATAGGCAGCGGGCTTTCGCAAGTTGACGGCGCGCCCCCGCGCCGGTTCAGGAGATTACCCCGTTCATGACCGATTTCCGCTTTCATGTGCATCCCGACATCCGTCAGGCGCAGACGCCGCCCTCACGCATATATACCGATCCGTCCATCTATGAAGCGATGAAGGATCGCATCTTCGCCGCAAGCTGGCAGTTCATTGCCGACACCGACTGCGTGAAAGCGCCGGGACAGGTGCACCCGCTGACACTGCTGGAGGGATGTCTGGAGGAGCCGCTGCTGCTGACGCGAGACGGCGAAGACCGGATTCACTGCCTCTCCAACGTCTGCACGCATCGAGGCAGCCTGCTGGTCGAGCGGGGAGGCAACGAGCGGTACCTTCGCTGCCGATACCACGGAAGACGGTTCGGGCTGGACGGCTCCTTTCAGAGTATGCCTGAATTTGAAGGGGTCGCCGGCTTCCCCTCCGAATCGGATCACCTGCCAAAAGTCGCCTTTGGCGTCTGGGAGAAGTTTATCTTCGCCTCCCTCTCCCCGGCGATATCGTTGGAGGAGCTGCTGAAGCCGATGCGGGAGCGGGTCGGCTGGATGCCGCTTCAGCAGGCGTACCTGGACCTCTCCCGCTCCCGCGACTATCTGGTGCGCGCCAACTGGGCGCTCTATGTGGAGAACTACCTGGACGCGCTGCACATCCCCTTTGTTCACTATGAACTGGCGGAGGCGCTGGACTACAGCCTCTACGACACCGAAAACTATCGCTACTCCAACCTGCAGATCGGCGTAACGACCGGCGGCGAGGACGCCTTCGCGCTTCCTCCCGACTCGCCGGACGCGGGCAAGCAGGTTACCGCCTACTACTTCTGGCTCTTCCCGAACACGATGTTCAACTTCTATCCCTGGGGCGTCTCCATCAACGTTGTGCGTCCGCTGGGAGCGGACCTGACGCGGGTCTCGTTCCTGCGCTATGTGTGGGACGCCGGACGGAGCGGAACGCACGTCAGCGCGGATGCGGTGGTAGATCGCGTGGAGCGCGAAGATGAGGCGGTAGTGGAGCTGGTACAGAAGGGGGTCCGCTCACGACTCTACTCGCACGGACGCTACTCCCCGACCCGTGAAACCGGAACGCACCACTTCCACCGCCTGCTTGCGGAATTCATGGGACCGGGGACTGAAGCCGGTGAAACTGTATGAACGTTGACACAGCGGACGGGATATGATATGCTGTCTGATAGACACACTTCAACATCTTCAGGTTGTTCTGAATGGCGATCATCATAGACCCGATCTCCGTAGAGCCGATGCGGCGCAGCGATGTGCCGATCGTCGCCAATATTGAGAAGCGCTGTTATGCCACGCCCTGGCATGAGAACGCCTACTATACCGAGTTGTCAAACCGCAGCGCGGTCTATCTGGTGGCGCGTCTGGAGGGGGAGGTTGTCGGCTACTGCGGGATGTGGGTCATTATGGACGAGGCGCACATCACCACGCTGGCGGTAGACCCCGACCATCGCGGCAAGAAGATCGGCGAGCGGCTGCTGCACGCGCTGCTGGAGGAGGCGATCCTGCATGGAGCCAATCGCGCCACGCTCGAGGTGCGGGAGGGCAACCTGATCGCGCAGAATCTTTACTGCAAATACGGCTTTAAAAATACAGCCATCCGCAAGAACTACTACTCCGACAATCAGGAGAACGCTATCGTCATGTGGGCGGAAGGGCTGCGAGAGCCGGACTATCTGGAGCGGATGCGCGAACTCAAACGGCGGCTGTACCAGGCATACGATGATCATCTTAGGGATCGAGACGAGCTGCGATGAGACCTCGGCGGCGGTGGTCGCCGACGGGACGCAGGTTCTCTCCAACGTGGTCGCCAGCCAGGCGGACCTTCATGCCCGCTGGGGCGGCGTCGTCCCCGAAGTCGCCTCCCGCAAGCATGTGGAGCGACTCCTCCCGGTCATCTTCGAGGCGCTGGAGAGCGCGAACCTCTCCCTGCGCGCGGTGGAGGGGATCGCCGTGACCAACCGGCCCGGGCTGATCGGCGCGCTTCTGATCGGCGTCACCGCCGCCAAAGCGCTGGCTTACGGATGGAAACTTCCGCTGGTCGGCGTGCACCATCTGGAAGGACACCTCTACTCCAACTTCCTGGCGGCTCCAGATCTTGCGTTCCCCTTCATCTGCCTGCTCGTCTCCGGCGGACACACCGAGATCGTTCTGGTGGAGAGCCATGAGCAACGCCGCTCCCTGGGACGGACGCGCGACGACGCCGCCGGAGAGTGCTTCGATAAGTGCGCGCGTCTGATGGGGCTGCCCTATCCCGGAGGTCCGCATATTGACCGACTGGCGGCTTCGGGCGACCCGCAGCGGATCGCCTTTCCCCGTGCCTGGCTGGGCGATTCCTTCGATTTCAGCTTCAGCGGCTTGAAGACGGCGGCGCTGCGATTTTTGGAGACGGACGGCGGCAGAACCCCGCAGGAGGATGTGGCGGCATCGTTTCAGGCGGCGGCGGTGGAGCCGCTGGTCCGCAAGACGATCCGCGCCGCGCAGACGACCGGTGTGCGGTCTGTCGCGGTCGCCGGAGGCGTGGCAGCCAATCGCGGTCTGGCGCAGGCGATGCGCCAGGCGTGCGAAGAAGCCGGACTGCGTCTGGTTATTCCTCCTCCCTCTCTCTGCACCGACAACGCCGCCATGATCGCCGCCGCCGGCGCGCCCCGTCTTCTGCGCGGCGAGTCCGATCCGCTCAGCCTCGACTCCTTCGCTTCGGAACCCGTCGGATAACCCGTCCCGCACAATGCAAAACCATACGCAGGTTTTGCACGTACTGAACAGTATGAACTCACCCGATCTTCCGACAACGAACTCGACTGCGGGACACGGCAGCCGGGCGCGGCAGCTGCTTCTGTTCGCAAGCCTCGCCTCGCTGGTTCTCTGGTTTATTCCCGGAGCCAGCTACCTGACCTACCCCATCAGGCTGTTCGTGACCTTTATTCACGAGGGCGGACACGCGCTGATGGCGATTCTTACCGGAGGATCGGTCGGAGCGATCCGTATCCACGCCGATACCAGCGGCGTTGCCTATACCGCCGGCGGCTGGAACTTCCTGATCTATCAGGCGGGGTATCTGGGCGCGACCCTGTTCGGCGCGTTCTGCCTGATCCTCAACAGCCGCTCCGGAAGAGGTCGCTCCATCCTCCTCGCGCTGCTGACGGCGGTCGCGCTGATCACCGCGATATGGACGCGCAACCCCTTCGGGATCGCCAGCGGCGTCGTGATCGTTCTGCTCCTCGCAGCAGGCGCGCGGCTGCTGAGCGCGCAGGCGGCGGACTTTCTGGCGGCTTTCCTCGCCGTGCAGTTGAGCCTCAACGCGTTGTTCGATCTGCGAAACCTGCTCTGGATCACCGCCTACTCCTCGCTGGAGAACGACGCGGCGAACATGGCGCGGGACTACTTCCTGCCCGCCTGGTTCTGGGCGGGATTGTGGGCGGTCTGCGCGGCGGTCATCCTCTTCGGCGCGCTGCGCATCTACTGGCGCGACAGCCGTTGAGACTGCCTGCCCTCCTTCGTCATCTGGAAGGATTTCCAGAAAATGAAGTGAATCCTACCGTCGGATGCCTGTTTCATCCCTCTGCGATTGCGTTTGACAATCAACGTGCGCCAACGGCTTCATTGACGTTTCCGCATCTCAGGCATATAATAGGCTTAGAACCTCTTTTATTCGCTCTCCAGAACGTTCGATGGACATTCTAGAAAAGATCAACCGCGTCTTTGCCGGATGGTACGAAGGGCTGTTTGCCGCCGGAGAGGACGTTCGCCCGAAAGACATCCTGCGAAAAGTCCTCTTCACGCTGGAATCGTATCGGAAAGAGGGCTTTGACAATCAGGTCTACGTCCCCAATCAGTACGTGCTGGAGATCGCTCTGGAGGATGACGAGGAGCGTGAGGCGCTGCTCTCCTTTCTGGACGAGGAGGAGCTTTGCGCCGTGATCCGACGCTACTGCCAGCAGAACCAGTATGCGATACGCGGCGACCTGCAGGTGACGATCAAAGAGGTTCCCCGGGAGACGATGCCGGCAAAAGAGAGGGTTCGCGTTCGCTGTCGTTACACTGCGCCCAGACGCGCCAGAACCGCCGCACCGGCTCCCGTTGAGACCGCACCTCCCGGTTCGCCTGTCGGATCGGCAGAAGAGGATTCGCAGGAGCCGGGAACGGTCGCCTCCGTCTGGCAGGCAAAGCTGATCGTCTCCTCACCCGGCAAGCCCGCCTACACAGTCCCCCTTCCGGCGGAGGGTCTGAGCATCGGGAGATCCTCAAAGCAGGGCAATCAACTGGTGCTGGAGGGTGACGGCATGGTTTCGCGCCGTCATGCGCGCATCGAGCGTGAGGCGGACGGACGCTTTACGCTCTACGATCTCAACGCGACCAACGGAACCACTGTCAACGGCAGGCGCGTGGATAACTGCACTCTGCACGACGGCGACGAGATCGTGATCGGCGCGACCCGGATCCGTTTTCATCAGACGCCGCCGTCCGAACCGGGCGATGTTCGTCAGAACGCCGCGCGCTCCGTCAACGCCCCCGCGCCCGACAAGGTGAGCCAGCCGCGCCTGATCCTGACCGACAGCGAGCGCGATCTGGAGGTGTTCGTCCTCTCCTCGGAAACGCTCATCGGGCGGGGCATCACCAACGACATCGTTCTGCCGGATCGCTCCGTTGCGACCCGTCATGCGCGTCTTGTGCGGGGCGCGCCCTCCATTCTGGAGGCGCTGGACTCCGAACATGAGACGCTGCTGAACGGTCAGCCGGTGCTGCCGGGAAAGCCGATCGCCGTCCTCAACGGCGATGTGCTGCGCGTCGGCGTCATGACTCTCCGCTATGAAGAGGGCAAGCCATGAGCATCGCTCTCGGTCTGGCGCGCTATCTCTTTCTCGCCTTTCTGGCGCTCTTTCTTCTCTATCTTGTGTGGCTCATTCGCCGCGATCTGGATTAGCATATCACGATGACGCGAATCACCTGGGCACATCTCAGCGATGTAGGCAGAACGCGCAAGAACAACCAGGACAGCCTGGCGGTCGTCGAAGCGCAGGAGCTGGGCGGCGGACTGCAGGGGCTGTTCATGGTCGCCGACGGCATGGGCGGTCACGCCGGCGGCGAGGTCGCCAGCCGGGTCGCGATCGAGGTGGTTCCGGCGGTGGTGCGCGAGACGCTGGCGGTCAGCAACGGTCATGTTCCGGGTGAACGGATGGCAGCCGCGCTCCGCAAAGCCTTTGCCGCCGCCAACGAAGCCATCCGCGAAAAGGCGCGGAGTACGCCGGAGCTTCGCAGCATGGGAACCACCTGCGTTGTCGCGCTGGTCGGCGACGGACTGCTTGCCGTCGGGAATGTGGGAGACAGCCGCCTCTATATGCTCCGGGACGGCGAACTGATACAGGTAACCAAAGACCACTCGCTGGTGCAGGAGTATATCCAGTCCGGCGAGATGAGTCCCGCGCAGGCGCGCAAGAGCCGATTTCGCAATATCCTGACGCGCGCCGTCGGGATCGCGGGGAAGGTGGAGGCGGATGTCGAGGTCGTCCCGCTGCAGGAGGGCGACAGCCTGCTGCTGTGCAGCGACGGTCTTACCAACATGGTTCCTGAACCGGAGATCGCCCGCGTCCTGGGAACCGTCCCGGACCCCGAGGAGGCGTGTCGGCAGCTTGTGGAGACGGCGAATCGCAACGGCGGAGAGGACAACATCAGCGTCGTGATCGTCCGCAACGGCGAGTTTCGGGAGGTTCCCGTCCGGACGCACACGGAGGAGCCGCTTCTCGCGCCCGAACCGGCTCCCGTTCCAGCCGACGCGCCGCCGACGCGCCGGAGACAGGAGAAACTGAACCAGATTATGATGCTGGTCTGCTTTTTTGTGATCGGCGCGATACTGGGCTACGCGACGGCGCGCAGTTCCGGCAGCAGCCCGCAGCCGGAGAACCCCGCTCCTGCGCCGACCGCTCTTCCTTCCCCTCCGCCGGCAGGCGCGCCGCCTCCTCCAGACTTCGGCAGTCTGCTCTACGATGCGCCGGTCGTCATCTTCCAGAAGCCGATCCGCGGCGCGCCGCTGGCGGCTGACGCCGACGGAAATATCTATGCGACCACCGATACCGGGCGCATCTACCATATCGCGCCGGACGGCAGGTCGTTCCGCGATCTAGGCGCGCCGGTCAAGTCGCTGGGGCAGGAGCCGCGCATTCGCATGACGACAGACTCTCAGGGCAATGTCTACATCGTCTCCAAAACGGAGCGGTGCATCTACCGCTTCGACTCAAAAGGGACGCGCCGGGGAGTCATCGGCGCAGGTCAGCTTCAGGCGCCGGAAGATATCGCGGTGGACGGTCAGGGGAATATCTATGTGGTGGACAAGGGCGTTTTGAAGCTGTTCCGCGCGCGTCATCCTGCGGAGAAGCGTTCGGAGGCGACCGATGCCCCTCGGTAGACTTGGAAAGTATGAGCGCGTGGACGTGCTGGGGCACGGCGCGACCGGCATCGTCTATCTGGCATGGGACACCCTCCTGAAGAAACAGGTCGCCCTGAAGGAGGTGGATGTGCAGTTCGCCGACATCAACCGCTTCCTGGAGGAGGCGCGGGTGATGGATCGGCTGAACCACCCCAACATCGTCCGGGTTAACAGCGTGGATATCATCGAGGGGCGGGTTGTGATTGACATGGAGTATGTGAAGGGACAGAACCTTCAGCATCTCCTGCGCCGGCTGGGACGTCTGCCTCTCTCCGTCGCGCTGGACATCACTATACAGGTGCTGGACGCGCTGATCTACGCCCATCAGATGCGAACCATCCACCGCGACATCAAGCCCGCCAATATTCTGCTGAGCGCGACCGGACAGGTGAAGTTGACCGATTTCGGTCTGGCGGAGGTGCTTGCCAGCAACTCCTATGCAGGCGGAGCCGGAACCTACGCCTACATGGCTCCGGAAGACTTCTCTGAAGCGCGGCAGTCCGACCACCGCAGCGATCTCTGGGCGGTCGGAGTCACCTTCTACGAGATGTTGACCGGCATGCGCCCCTTCAACGTCGCCAGCGCTCGCGATCCGTTTGCCTGGCAACGGGCGTTGACCACAGAAGAGCCTCCTCCTCTGCCTCCGCTGCTGCTCTCTCTGCCCGATTCCGCGCGCTCTCTTCACGGAAACGACGCAGAGGCGGCAGGAGTGGCTGCATCCCATGCCGAAGAAGACTCCCGAAACGGCGCGCCGACTTCCCGACAGGCGATCGGCGAGATAGATGAAGAGAAGTTTCGCCGGGCGGTGCAGGCGGTCCTCACCTTCGCGCTGGCAAAAGAGAAGTCCGACCGCTACGCGACCGCCGCCGAATTTCGCACCGACCTGATCGCCATCCGCGACACCTTCCCGAGTCATGCGGCGTTTCCGCAGGTTGCCGACGTCCAACGGGAGGGTTCCCGCCCCGCGCATCCTGCGGCAGAGTTACTAGCGGCAGATTCCAACGTGACGCCCGCAACCGCCATGGAGACGCCGCAGCCGCTTCGCGTAGAGCCATCGGAAGAGCCGGCGCCGGTCAGCGTGGAGACCCTTGCGCCGGCGCGCGAAACGCCCGATCCGATGCGCGAAACGCCCGATCCGATGCGCGAAACGCCCGATCCGGAACCGGCGCAGGAGTTTTTTTTGAAGCCGCCGCCTCCTTCGGAGCAGCGTACCGTCACGGTTCGGGACGGGAGAGTGAGGCTGCCGCGCCTTCACGCCGAGCCGGAGATGATAGATTTTGGCGTTGTGCGCGCGGATGAGGAGCGCGTTCGCGTCCTGACGCTGAAGAGTGAGGGCGAAGCGCGATCCATTCGCGGCAGGGTTGCTCACGCTCCGGCATGGGTGCAGGTCGCACCGGGCTTCTTCTCCCGCCCGGACCCGAAGCTGAAGGTTATCTTTTCGGCGGAGGGACAGGAGCTTTCGGGCGATCAGGACGGCGAGATTCGCGTGGAGACCGATCACGGTGATGTTCGCCTGTCCGTTCACGCAAAGGTACAGCCTCCCCGCCCGCCTTTCAGCGCGGTCGCGCTCTGGTATGTGCCGCTCTTCGCCGCAACGCTGCTGCCCCCGCTGATCGTCGCCTGGGGCGGTCAGCAGGAGATTGCGCGCCTGCTGGTTCCGGCGGCATCTCTGGCTTCCGCGCTGCTGGCGGCGATGCTGATGATCGTCACCGTCTCCGCCGGACTGGGGTCGGCTGAACGGATGGCGTGCGGTATTCTGGCGTCCGTCATGACGGTGGTGCTGGGGGTTACCTTCACAATCGTGCGCAGCCATCACAGCGGCAGCCTGGATCAGATCATGATCGTCACCGCCGCGCCGTTTCTGGTCATGCTGGCTATCATGGCGTTTACACGCAGCTACTGGCGGCTGTGGGCAGGAGCGATCGGTCTGATCGCGACGCTCGCCGCCAGCGTTTTCGGGGTGGTGCTGATCGGAATATGACACGCACAAACTGCGTTCAGGAGCATCTTGTATGAACCGTAAGTATATCAACTACGCGATCTTTATCGCCATCGTCGCGGTGGTGGTCGGTCTGGCGGTCAAACACAGCCGGGATATGCAGAACCTGGTCAACAGCATGGCAGGAGACAACCGCGAAGCGCGCATCGCCGCCGCCAAAGAGCTGGTGAAGGGCGAGCAGTTCATGGACGCCATCACCGGCGAACCGGAAGAGAAGCGCGTGAAGATCGTACAGGCGCTGGAGGACTGGGGCGACAAGGATGCTACCAAGCAGCTCGTTGCGTTTCTGAAAGACCCGGAAAAGGATGTGCGCGAGCGCATCCTGCTGGCTCTGCTCGCCATCGGCGGACGCTCGGAGGAGAATCTGCAGGAGGTGATCAACGGGATCAAGGAGGGAGACGGCAATGTGCGCCGCCCCTGCGTGGTTACGCTGCAGGTGCTCGGACAGAAGGATCGCGCAAAGGCGGGAAAAATCCTCCGGCAGACGCTGCCGTATGTGGACGATGCCAGACTTGCCGGACTGCTCGATCAGAGCAAGTCGGAGGTAACCGCGCTGATCGTTCCCAAAGTGGTGGAGTACATGAAGAAGGAGGGCGGCGCGCGAGGACCGGGCGGCGATGTGCTGGCGGCGCTGGCGGAACAGCGCGAGCAGAGCGTCGCCCTGCTTCTGCCGCTCTTGAAGGAGAAGGACGAGGGGGTTCGCTCCGGAGCCGCCTCCGCGCTGGGCAAACTGGGCAGTCCGACCGCAACGCCGAACCTGATTGAGGTGATCGAGAAGGATACGGCGCAGGTGCGCCGCGTCGCCATCGGCGCGCTGGCGCTGATCGCCGATCCCGCCGCCGAAGCGACGCTGGAGAAGGCTCTCATCTCGCAGCAGACCGACAATGAGGCGCGCGCGCAGGCGGCGCTGGGACTGGGACGGATCGCCACGCCGAAAGCCATTGCGACCCTGATCGGCGCACTGACCGACTTCGATCTGCGCGTACAGGATGCCGCCATAGCGGGTCTGGCGCGCGCTGGTGAGCGGGCGGTAGATCCCCTGCTCGTCGCGCTCCGTTCCAACAACGCGGAGGTGCGGATTCAGGCGGCGCGCGCGCTGGAGCGGATCGCCAGTCCGCGCGCCAACTCCGGACTGCGCGCCGCGCTCAATGACCCGAATATAGAGGTGAAGAGAGCGGCGATCTCCGCGCTCGGCTTCAAGGATAACCGGGAGGTGGTTGAGCCGCTGGCGGCGCTGCTCTCCGATCCTGACGGCTCCATCGCCTCCGAGGCGGCGGACGCGCTGGCAAAGATCGGCGCGCCGGCGCGGGAGGCGCTGACCAGAGTGCTGACCGGAAACAACGACACCGCCGCCTTCTATGCCGCCCGCGCCCTGAGTCAGCAGGGGTCGGAGGTGGTTCCTCTGCTGGAGAAGGCATCTGAAACGCCGGGCGCGGCGCGCTGGTCCGCCATTGCGCTGGGCAATATCGGCGGGCAGCCGTCTGTGGATGCGTTGAAGCGTATCGCGCAGAGCGCAGACCCCGACGCGAAGGCGGTGGCGCATCAGGCTTTGATGCGCCTGGGCGTCAGAGAGTAGCCGACTGACGCGCCCGGACGATCTCGCAGGGGCTTTGCGTTCAATGGTCGCAAAGCCCCTGCCTCTCTCCCGCAGTCTCCAACTTTTAGCGGATCTGCTCTCTCAAAATACAGAGCTCTGACTGGACAAAGTTGTGGAAACCCGTTATACTGGGGCGGCGTGAACTTTTCGGATATGCGCGTCCGAGAGCTGCTCTATTCTTCGGGAGGTATGGATTAGTGAGGAGATGCGAAGCGCGTTTTCGATTCGCAGCGGGTGCGCTAATCGTCCTTGCTCTCTGCCTGACGGCTCTGACCGCGAAGGCGGACACGCTGTCTCCGGTGCGCCTTCAGGTAGACGGCAAAGAGATCACCCTGAAAATACAGCCCCTCTTCGACGGTCATGAGGTCTATCTGCCGCTCGAAGCGCTTCGCGCCTTCGGTATCTCCTGGACCCTTCTTCGGCGCGAGGAGAGCGCTCAGCTCACCTTTCCTGACGGCTCCTCCTCTGAATTTGCGCTGGCGCATCCCCGCCACCAGCCGATGCTTCCCCTCGCCATGCTGGTGAACGCGCTCAAGCTGAAAGCCAGAGTGGAGAACGGCGTCTGCAGCATCCGTCGTATTCAGCCGACAGCTAAGCGCGAACCCGGCTCCGACAGGCGCGCTCAGAAAGAGGAGACCGCTCCTCCTACACCTTCTCCGTCTCCGGCAAAGTCAGAAGAGCGCAGGCAGGAGACGCCTCGCTCCGGCGGCGCGGATGAGAACGCAAAGCCTCCGTCCGACGTTCAGAAGGGCGAGTCACTCGAAAATGTCGCCGCTCGCCCGCCCGCGCCCCGTCCGCCGAGCGCAGAGCGAACCGCCCCTCCGACTGCTCCTGCCCGTCAGGACAGCGCCGCTCACTCCTCTCCCGTACAGCCGCCGCGCCAGAACAGCACACCAGCGGGGCAGAGCAGCCCGCCGCCGCCGCAGACATCATCCTCCGGAGGTGAAGCGGAGCGCGTGCAGACTCCGCAGCCGCTGGACGGACTCGGCACCTACTTCCGCCGGGTCTTTGAGAACGCGCAGAAAAATCCGCCGGCGGCGAAACCGGCACCTGTACTGGCCGAGATCCGAGACGTGATCCTGGAGCCGATCAGTGAAGACCGTGCACGCCTGCGGATCGTTACCGCCGGGCGCGTGGGGGTCGGAGTCCGGTTTCTGCGTCAGCCGACTCGGCTAGCGATAGATATTCCCAACTCGCGCCTCGCTTCCGAAACGCGCTCCTGGACGGTGAGCCATCCGTTTCTCTCGGAGATCCGCGCTCAGACCGCCGAAGCGACCAACACGACCCGCCTGGAACTGAATCTATCCAAGCTGATCAGCTACAGTCTGGTCTCCTCCGCACAGGACGGTCTGATCTTCCACCTGACCCTGCCGCGCAACGCCGGACAGCCGATCCAGGATCTGGTGGTCGTGGTGGATCCAGGACATGGCGGCTCATCCACGGGATGCAGCTGGCCCGTCGGGGGTCAGCGCATCTACGAGAAGCATCTGGTGCTCGCGATGGCGAAGCGGCTGCGAGATATTATGGAGCAGGCAGGCGTCAACGTCATCATGACCCGCACGGAGGACGTGGATGTCAGCCTCTCGGCGCGTCCCGCCATCGCTAGCGACAATAACGCCCATCTCTTCATCAGTCTGCACATTGACGACTGCCGGATTCCCAACTCCGCCTCTGGAACCACCGTATACTATCATAAGAATGAGCCGAGCAGCCGCACGCTGGCGCACTCCATCGTCGAGCGGATCGCGATGGTCAGCGGTCTTCCCAATCGGGGAGCGCGTTCCGACACCGTCCTCTATGCCAGCGGTCTGGCAGTGCTGCGCGAAAGCGTGACGCCAGCTGTTTTAATCGAAGTCGGGTATATTAATCATTCGACGGATCGCGCAAAGCTGCTGGACGCCGGGTTTCAACAGCGTGTCGCGCAAGCCATATTTGACGGGATTCGCGGCTATGTAGAGAGCGCGCTGCCCGAGCGGCGGTTCTCCCCCATCGCCCGCGAAACCGATAAGAGCGATTCGCCGCGCTGAGAAACCAGAACCATGCGACGCCCGCTGCCAATACTGATACTGACGCTGCTGATCCTCGCAGGCGGAGGACTGGGCTACTGGTATGCCAGTTCCCGACCGCCGCAGCCGCCCGCCCCTCCCACTCCCGCTCAGACCGGTGAAGTCGAGATCACCCGCCCCGGACAGAACGGCAATGACGTTACGCTCAAGCCGGAGAAGCGGCAGATTCCTCCCGGCAGCAGCCAGATCGCCCAGACGCTGGAAGCCCTCTTCGAGACCGCGCAGGATAATCAGGGAGCCAGCGCGTTCCCGAAAGGCGTGAAGCTGCACAGCGTCAAGATCGAAAACGGGATCGCGACAATAGACCTTAGCGCAGACTTTCAGGGTGTTAACCAGCAGGGAGATACCGGGGAGTCGCTGGCGTATAACGCGCTGCGAAGAGCGCTGGCGCAGTTCCCCGAGGTCGAAAAGATGCGCGTTCTCGTGGACGGCAAGCCCTTTGAGGGCGAGCACAGCGGCGCATGGATGGATATTCCGGTGCGCGATCCCAGCACGGCTTCGGGAAGTAATCCCTGATGCCTGGATCGAGTCCGATCGGGATTTTTGACTCAGGGGTAGGCGGTCTGACGGTGGCGGATGCGCTGCTGCGACGCCATCCCCGCCTTCCCATCCTCTATGTGGCGGATCAGGCGCATGTCCCCTACGGAGGTCGCCCGCTGGAGGAGATTCGCGGCTTTGCAACCGCCATCAGCGCGTTTCTGGCGCGGCAGAACTGCCGCGCCATCCTCATGGCGTGCAACATCTCTTCGGCAACCGCCCTGCCCTCCGTCTCGCAGTCCCTTTCCCCGCTTCCGGTTCACGGGATGATCGCTCCGGCGGTCCGCGCCGCGCTGCAGCTGCACACCGGGTCGGCAACTGCCCCTCCTCCCCGGATCGGCGTTCTGGCAACCGCAGGCACGGTGCAGAGCGGAGCCTACGCCGACGCTCTGCTCTCCCGAAACCCTCGCTGTCAGATAACGCAGGTTCCCTGTCCGAAGTTCGTTCCGCTGGTCGAGGCGGGAGAGATGGAGAGTGCGGCGGCGCGGGAGGCTGCCTGCGAGTACCTGACCCCGCTGGCGCAGGCGCGCTGTCAGCGCATCATTCTCGGCTGCACGCACTACCCCTACCTGCTTCCCACGCTCCAGCGTGTCGCGGCGGAACTCTTCCCGTCGCCGGTCGCCTTCATTGACCCGGCGGAGGCGCTTGCCGACAAGCTGCCGATCCCACCCGACCCCGACGAGAGCTCTCCTCCCCTGCGTCTGCTGCTGACAACCGGCGATCCGGAGCATTTCCGCCGCCAGATCCCCCGCTTCCTCCCGGATGTCCCCTGCGAGGTGCGCGCCGCCCGCTGGCAGGACAGATCTCTGCAGATTGTCGGTCTCTAAAACCCCTCTGTCTCATGGTCAGTAAAGGATGTCAGGCAGGGATGGAAGACGGCTTCGCTGACGCTCGCAATGACAGTGTGAGAGCCTCCCGGAGTGTCATTGCGAGGAAGGCGCAGCCGACCCCCTCCTGTCATTGCGAGGAAGGCGCAGCCGACCCCCTCCTGTCATTGCGAGGAAGGCGCAGCCGACCGAAGCAATCTCAACCCGATCCTCGACACCTGTCCTCTGCTGACTTCGTAACACCAGTCGGTAATAAAGCAGCCTGGCGAGCGTCCTGTAAAGTATGCTTAATTTTAAGCGATACAGAAAAAACCCGGCAGGAACTTCTGCGACACAGGAGGAAATGAGGAAATACGGCGGCGAATGCCCTGTAAGGCGTTTCCCGGCGCGCTATTCTGTTCGGTTACGAGGAGACCGATCCAATCCGTATGTTCCTCTTCGCACCAGAGATCTGCCCCCCCCTTATCGGAATGCCAGGCTGCCTTCAGTGACGAGACCCTGACAGACAGCCCATACAAGCGAGAGAGTCTCATGTTTACCTGCCGAGTCTGTGGACGTTCCATAGCGGAGCCAAACGCGGAGAACCGTTACTGCCCCTACTGCGGAACCGCATTCGTTCTCTCTTGCGCTAACGAGCTGTGCGGCAACCGCGCGGATGGCATCGTCGTCCGCCGCAGCGCGACCTGCGGGCAGTGCGGCGCGCTCTACCGCTACGCCCCCTCCAGCGGACTGCCGGTCCTGGCGCGTCCTCTCGGACCGTTTGTGTCTCCGGATGATACGGCGTCCGGGACAGATGCCGGAACCGCTTCGCCTGCCTTTCTTCAGGACCTTCTGCCGGCAAGCGGCAATCCTTTCAGTGATACCGCCCTGCTGGCGCAGCAGCCTCCCGATGTCACCATTCCCGAAAAAGAGGCGGATTTTACGGTCAATACGCGCCTGCACGATGTCGAGGCGCGTCACGGGCGCATCTACCTGATTCCACAGAACGGGATGGTACAGTCGCTGGACTACGAGTCCCTCACCCGCCTCAACTTCTGGGCGGGAGAGGCGCTGCCGAACTGGGTTCCGACCAACCCGCAGCCGGTCAAACTGCAGGTCTCCGAAACCATCGTCTATGTGCTGCATCGAGGAGCCGTCAACGGCTACGACGCGGGCAACGGCAAAGCGCTCTTCTCCCTGGCTGTCAACGATCTGCGCGACATACATTGTCTGCTGGTCCGCAACCGCCTGCTCGTAGTCGGCACGGCGGGCGATCAGAAAGAGTACGCCCGGCTCTTCGAAGTCGAGCATCTGTGCGACGCCCGCACACCCTCCAAACGCCCGCTGTGGGAGGGCGAGCTTCGCGGCAGCATCGCGCCGGGTCAGGTGCTCCCGGCAAAGCGGCTGGGCGCTTATGGCGGCTACTTCTACCTGATCTCCCGCAGCAGCCAGCTTCTCGCCCTTCCGATGGAAGGAGGCGGCTTCGAAACGATGTATGACAACTGGGGGTCGCGCTCCATCCACGCCTGGAACATGAACGAGAGAAGGGGCGTGGTGATGCTCTCGCCCCCTGCTCCGCAGGGCTACTACTCGCTGGTAACCTTCACGCCGGGAACCGGAAAGCCGGTCTCCAACGAGATCCAATTGATGACGGTGCGTCCGCGCGAGAAGCCGCGCAGCGTCCTGCTCTGGGAGGAGGACCTTCTGCTCCTGGACGAATCGGGAAGCCTGCAGCGCCTTCCTCTCGTCAATCCCAACAACCCGACGGCGAACTGGGGCGCGCTGACCGGTCTGCAGAATATCGCTGATCTCTACCCGCCTCTGCTGATCCCCTGGGGCAGCCAGATGCACTTCGTCATACAGGTCAAAGAGCAGCTCTCCTACTCATTCCGACACGTTTCGCTGAGCAAGGCGTCTACCGGCTTCAGCGCAAAACTGCCGGCATCTCCCTCCGCACGAGACGACGTGCGCGCAATCTACTGTGGTCCGAATATCTACGTGTGTAATATGACCAATGGGAACATTAAACGGCTACCTCTTCGCTAGGCGCGCACGCCGCGCCCGATCCGGCTCTCCCGGACGTCGGATGCCGCTGCTGATGACTCTGTTGACGTTTCTGACGCTGGGTTCGCTCTTCCCGCCGGCGTCTCACGCGCAGACGCCCTATCGGGGCGACTTTTTCGACGTCTATCAGGAGATCACGCGCCAGCTGGTTGCGCAATACCGGATGGTCTGCAGCCGGCGCCTGCATGTGCTGCTGGTGCTGGATGTGTCGCGCAGCACACAGCAGAACGGGATGGAGATACGGTTCGGGCAGATATGGGCAAAGATGTGGGACAACTTCCTGCGCGACGGCGATCTGGTCACGCTGCTCCCCTTTGCCTCCAACTCGCTCCCGATGTCCGGTCCCTTCAAAAAGACGGACAAGAGCGGTTTTGATGCAGCAGTGGCGAAAGCGAAGAAAGACACCGAACAGGATACTGGAACCGCACTCTACACTGTCCAGCAGGCGGCTCTGACAGAGGCGAAGCGAATCGCGGCGTCGGATCGCGACCGCGCCGTTCTGGTGCTGATGTTCACCGATCTGGACGGTCCCAACGTCTCCGCCGCCGCTCTGACGCAGGAGAACCGGGTGCGCGACACGGTCATCCCGGAGTTGATGAAAGATTTTACCGTCGGCAGCCCGAAGAGGGAACCGGCGCAGCCCCGCCCCACCCCGACGCCCGGTCAGCCTGCGCCGGGTCAGCCTGCGCCTGAACGGCAGGGAACGCCCCCGCCCCCCGCGCTTCCGCTGATGCATAAGAAGTTCTACTCCGTCCAGTCGGATGACCGCAGAGGCACGGCTCCGGTCTGGCTTCACTCCGCCATGGAGGCGAAATGGCAGCAGAAGCGGGAGCAGACGGTCGGGCGCAAGATCGAGTCGAGACCCGCTGAGCCGCCCCCTCCCCCGGAGCCGCAGCCGGACCGCCGCCCGATCATTCGACTGCTGGGCGTGCTGATCGGTCTTCTCGGATTTGCGTTTCTGCCCTTCCTGCGATTCCGCGTGAAGATGATTCCCTCCGGCGTCGCCCCCATCGGCGACACTGATAAGAAGGTCTCCGCCTACGGGAAGGTAACCGTCGCCGCGTGCAACACCGCCGAGACGCCGGAGCCGCGCGATCTGTGGCTGCCCCTGCCTTACAGCAGCCCGACGCCGGAGCCGCTCATCACCATCAAAGGGCTGAAACCCGGCTCCTGCGTGGTTGAGAAGGTCGGAGGGCATATGCTGACGCCCGATGGAGAGGCGGCGAGCACTGTGGATATCCCCTACGGCGAGTCGGAGACGATCCGCGTGGGCATTCGCCCCAACGAACTCTATCCTCTGCAGATCGTTCCAGGCTCCTGGATGGAGGGGAAACTGATCCCTCTGCTGATGACGATGCTCTTTTTCATGTTCGGCTTTATCGTGCTGGTGATCGGTCTGGCGATGAAAGCGCCGGAGCAGCCGGTGGCTCCTGAGCCGGAGCCTGCGATCACCGATGTCTGCCGCGCCACCGGCGGCGGTCTTTTTGAGAGCGGCGCAGTCTCCCTCTCGCAACTCACATCACCGCCTGAGGATCGGGCATAGCGTCCGTCGTACATCCTATTCCCCTGACGGGAGGAGTATCAATGGCAGGACTGTTCGGAGATATGATGGCTCTGATCTGGATCGCGCTGATGGTGATCGGAATGGTCTTTCTGGTCTACATGGTGCTCTTCTGGATCTATTTCGGCATCTGTAAGCTGAACGGACCGGTGGCAATCCGGATAGCGTGGACAGTCGGCATTCTCAGCCTGCTGATCGTACTCGCGTTCATCTTTCCCTTTCAGGCTCCCTATTTCAATCCGCTCAGCGGCGATATAGGGTCGCTGGTCAACCTGGCAATCGTGGTGGTGATCTCGATGTTCTTCCTGATTATCGTCTGGGTGACCAAACCGAGCCTGTAGGGCGATCCTTCGTTCGCTTCCGGTGAAGTAGCCTGTATCGAATCAGAGGCTGCGCTCCGCGGCGCGCGGAAGCCCCTCTCACGCACTGTCAAGGAGACTGCACATGCTGCGTCCTGCACTGGTCATTGCCCTCGGCGGCACGGGTACGAACGTCGTGCTTCGTCTGCGCGAACGCTTCCACATGATGTATGGAACCCCCGATCCGGAGGGCGTACGCTATATCTTTGTGGATACCGACACAAAAAACAATCTGAGCCGCAGAGAGCTTCAGGGCTACGCGGGTCGAACGATCGGGATCGCGGTCGGTCCCAACACCCTCAACGATCTCCAGATCCCCAACTCCCCCACTTCGCAGCGGCTCCGACTGGACGACTGGTTTGACCCCGACCTGCGCGGACGCCTGACCAACCAGAGCTTTCAGGCGGGCGTGGGCGGCGTGCGGATGTATGGACGCCTGGTGCTTTTGGCGGCAGATCAACTGCGGCAGCTGATAGAGCTGATCAGCAACGACATTCAGGCGCTGCGCCGCAACGCCGCCGGCAACGATCCCGGCTCCCTGCATATCTTCGTCGCCTCCTCCTCCGGCGGCGGAACCGGGAGCGGCTCCTTCATGGACATGGGCTACCTGACCCGACTGATCCTGCAGGACCTGGCGGTTCCGGGAGGCGTCTGCGAGCGTGAAGGGCTGCTGGCGATCGCCGTGCCGACCCTCGTTCCCGCGCCGCAGCAGGCGCGCAACTCCGCCGCCATGCTCTCGGAGATGGACTACTTCTGCGAGCCGGGCAACATCTTCCAGGCGGTCTATATTGACCGTCCGCTGCCGGAGAGCATCGGACGGGAAGCGCCCTACGACTATATCCTGCTCGCCTCGCCGACGCAGGGCGATCAGGTGCTCAGCGAAAATCCCGTCCAGGCGATGGGGCTGCTGGAGAGCAAGATGGCGGACTACATCTTCATCCGCCTGACCGAACCCGGACGTCTCGGCGGTCTGCTGCGCGATGTGCGCACCAACTGGCAGACCACTCCCCGCGACAACCGGGGCTACCCCAACCGCTTCATGACCTTCGGAGTCAGCATCCGGCAGTTCCCGGTCGGTCTGGTGGAGATGCTCGGATATCGTTACGCTATCCGCAACTTCACCGGGGGCTGGCTGAAGCGTCCGCGCGAAGGCGACTCGGTTCTGGACGACTCTGAGCTGGCGACCCGCCCCGATCTTCAGCAGGCGTATACCGGCGATCTGGCGGCTCTGCGCAAGATGATCGGTCTGCCGCCGGTGCACGAGCAGACCGGCAAGCAGCCCCGCGACGCCGTGAATGACGCGCTCTACGCCGAACTGATCCAGACCCAGCAGGAGGCGCTGGAGGTCTCCCTGCGAAGCCGCGCCAACGACGGCAAAGTGGACGAACTCTTCCAGTACTCCGGCGCGGATCAGCCCGTCGCTCCCGGCTCTCCCGGCTACGTCGCCGGAACGATCAGCCGCAACGCCACGCGCCTGATGAACCCCAACGACCCCGCCAGCCTCTTCAACCGAATCCGCGACTACCTGTACGCGGCGGCGTTCGACCGCGCCCGCGGACCGCGCTACGCCCAGCGTCTGGCGCGCGATCTGGTGGAGGAGATGCGACGCGAAGAGGAGTTCATGGACGAGGTGCTGCGCGCCGCCGGAATGGTGGGAACCGGCGGAAGCGGAGGCGGCGGTCTCAACCGCGCACAGAAGGTGCGCCGCGACTTTCTGCTGCTCTTCTGGGCGGACACAGCCGCAAAGCGCGAGCGCGGAGGAGGAGGAGGCGGAGCCAGCGGACCGTATGCCAATCGGCGGTTTGAGACCTGCCTGCTGGAGTCAAAGAAGTCTATCTACGGCACGCTGCGCGACAGGCTGCTGGTCGCCGGCGAGGACCTGGAGGGGCGCTTCAAACGGCTCTCCGCCTATATCGAAGCCTGGACCAATCAGGCGGAGGCGGCAGCGGCGGACAACGAGAAACTGGTCGAGAACCTGCCCTACGGAACCATCTATCCGCGTGATCGCATCGAGGAGAAGTGGCGGACACTGACCCCGACCGTCTCGCAGGATAGTCTGGAGCCGCTGCAGCGTCAGGCTCGCAGCCAGCAGTTCGGCGTGGATATGCCCAAAGACCCGCGCGGCGCGCCGGATTTCGCCCCGTTCGAGAACATCGAGGCGCAGATCCGCGCCGCGCTGCGCTCCGAAGCCGGAGATACCGCGAGTTCAATCTACGGAGAGTCGGTGCTGCGCCTGATTGCCGAAATCAACAACGGGAATCTGGAGCCGACCTGCCAGCAGATGGCGACCGAGAGCCGACCGCTGCTGAACCTCCGTCTGGATGCGCCGGGATACGCCGAGCTGCTCAACAGCCGCACATCCTTTGGGCAGCCAACCTATCTCTGGTTCGCGATGGCAAGCCCGGAGGCGGATTTCAACTCCTATCAGGCGTTCTGGAACGGCGCACTGCGCGCCGCGCAGGGCATCACCCCGATTGTGCGCGCCAATCCCGACGCCCCCATCCGCGACGACCTGAAGATCAAAGACGGCAGTATCGCTGCCCTGATCTTCGTCCGCGCCGCCTTCCCCTCGCGCATCATCAACCAGTATGAACAAGACGACCGCTGGAACCTGCTCTTTCCGCCCAACGCGGCGACGATCACTACCCCCTTCACGCAGACCGGCATCCTTCTCCCGCCCCCGCTGGCGGTTCTGGACGAGGCGCGCGTGCTGCTGCTGCTGGGCGAGACGCTCCGGGTCATGCCCAACGACCCCAACGAGTTCGCGACCGAACCCAAGATCATCTGGGGCGGCGTGGAGCATACGTTCGAGTACCAGCTCGGTCCGTATGAGGTGGAGCGGATGCGCTACCCGAAGAACGACTTCGAGCGCGCCGCCTATCTGCTGGCAGTCAACGAGAAGGCGCTCGGCGCGCTGCGAAAAGCCCTCAACCTGCGCGCCGGAGATATGAACCAGCGTGGCGTGATCGCGGAGAAGATCGTTCAGGAGATACACAAACTCAACGAACGCATTCTCAACGCCCCCGGCGGCGTGATGCAGGGCTACTTCGACAGCCTCGATCTCGGCGGCATCAAGTATCCGGAGGCGCGCAAGATGCTGTTTGAGGGCGCGAAGAAGCTCGGCATTGACCTGTTCATCATAGACCCGAGCCTGCACCCTTGGGCAAAACCGAGCGACGCGGACAATCTCTGGCGCTGCAACAAGTGCAACTACGTTCTGGGAGACAGCGTGCCGGATATGCAGGGTGAGTGCCCCAACTGCGGTCATCCGAACCGATAGGCAGAGCGAATCGGCGCGTCCCCGCAGACCGCGCGACTGCGGTAGAGGCGGTCTGCGCTGCGACGCGGGAGTAAGGAGAAAACGGTGCGCTACTACAAACAGGACTGGGTGGCTACGGGAGCGAAACCGGGAAGCGGCTCGACCGGCAGCATTCCGCTGGCAGCGCTCTTCTCCGTCTTACTGCTGGCGGGGCTGGGCGTTATGGCGTTCTTCCTGGGCAACTTCCAGGGATTTGGCGGGGGCAACCCCGGAGATGCGACCGTCTTCATTGACTGTCAGTGGCAGATCAACCTGGCGGACGGACGGCAGGTGCAGACCGGGGGCAGCGGCTCCGGCACGATCATTCATCCCAACGGGAAGGTCATCACCAATCACCATGTCGTCTACATGAACAGCCTGAAGACGCAGGAGGGCGAGATCCCGCTCGATCAGGAGGTCGAGGCGACGAAGATCACCGTCTACTACAAAAGCGGCACCAACGACGTCAAGAAGATGGAGGCGCAGGTCATTGAGACCGACCGCACCGGCAAGACCTGGACGGGAACGTCGCTGGACGATATGTGGCACGACTGGGCAGTGCTCCAGATCAAGAATCCTCCGCCAGACCTGCCCTACATACGCATCGGGGACAGCCGCAAGGTGGGTCAGAACAGCAAGATCACCGTCTTTGGCTTCCCGTTGGGACAGAAGTACGAGGTCGAAGAGGGCAAGGGTCCGGCAATGACGGTGGTTCCCGGCGTGGTGAAACGAATCGTTCCGCCCAACCCGAACACCTTCTCCTACTTCGTCCACAGCGCGAATGTGCAGCCCGGCAACAGCGGCGGTCCGCTCATCAGCGATGCTACCAAGGAACAGGTCGGGATCAATACGCGCATCTCCGTCATTCGCAGCATGGAGGGCGCGTCCAGCGGCGATGAGCACTACAGCATCCCCACCCATAAGCTGGAAGAGGTCTGGAAAAAGCACGCGAAGTCACACTCTTTCGGTAGGTAGCGCCTGTATCGGAACAGGTCAGGAGCAAGCGAATGCGATACTATAAACAGGACTGGGCGGTCTCCGGTCCGGTCAAAGAGACCAGCGGCGGGAGCGTTCCGCTCGCCATCCTATTCTCGCTGATCATCTTTGCGGCGCTGGGGGTGCTGGCATTCCTCTTCGGCGGCGCGCTCCCATCCATCGGACGGGAAGACCTGAAGAATGTGGTACTCATTATCAGTACGCAATATCCTGGAGATGAGACGCGATTCTTCACTACCGGTGTGCTGGTGAAGTCGGATGGGACACTCATCACGACCTATAAGAACCTGAACCGAGTAGATCAAGGCGGTAATCTGGTTAAACCGGAGAAGATCGTCGTGATTCTTCCACCGGAGAAACAGGGAGACCAGCCGCGGGAGTTTGAGGCGCAGGCGCTGGACGCCAATAAGTCGCCGGAAGAGGCGCTCTCCAGCGATCTGCAGAAGATGTGGCACGACTGGGAGCTGGTGAAGATCAAGAACCCTCCGCAGGGGTTGCGCGCACTGCCTCTGGGAGACAGCGCGCATATCAAGCCGCAGGATAAGGTCACGGTCGCCGGTCTCTCACAGGCGCAGCAGCCCATGCGCTACGAAGGCATCAACATCGCCGACGGACAGATCACCAAAGTGGTGCCGCCCAATAATCCGCGCAACTCGATCTACTTCGCGCACGATGTCAAGGTGGATCGCGGCAGCGCGGGCAGCGCGGTGGTGGACGCCGGCAGCGGGCGAATGATTGGTCTGCATATCCGCACCGATACCGACCCGAACACCGGACGCTCGGAGTATTTCGCCGTCCCGACGCGCAAACTCGCGGACGCCTGGCGCGCCGCAGGGCTGGATAACTATCCGAAGTAGCAGGAGACGCAACGATGAACTGCATGGTCTGTCAGCGACAATTCGACCCCAACGATCCCGATATCTGTTACTGTCCGCGCTGCGGATGGTCGCTGGGACAGTTGAGCGTCGCGCTGCATCCCGAAACCCTGATCCTTGCCGGACCGCGTCCGGTTCCGCTCACTCTGATCTGCCGCAACACCGGGTTCGGGAAGCTGAGGTGCGAACTGGATCAGGAGAGCCTGCCGGCGGGCGTTACGCTTGCGCCGGGAAGCGTGTCCTCCCTGCAGCTCACCTCGCAGGCTCAGGAGATTCGTCTGCTGGTAGATCCGCGCAGTCTGGACAAAGATCTGTCGGTGCTGCCGGTCGTGCTGCACTCCTACGACCGGCGCGGTCAGCATCGCATGGATTTTCGCCCGGCGTCACTGGAGGCGGGGCGCGTCGCGCAGCCCTGCGCCCTTCCCATTCAGCGGATGCGCTTCGGTCCGGTGCAGATCTACGAGGAGATGCTGCTGTTTCGCAGTCTTCAGCGCAGACAGAAGCTGCATGTGCAGAATCTGGGCGATGTAGAGGTGATGCTGGCGTTGACGGCTCCCACCGGATTTCAGCTTCGCTACGGCAGCCAGCCTCCCGCCGGCACCATGACGCTGCGTCTGAGCGGAACGCCGGTTCCCGAGGAGATCACGGTCGAAGCGACCACAACCGCTGCGCCCGTTCAGCGCGGCGGCACGCCCCTGATCCTGCGCGTGGAGGTTGCCGATCTGCCAGAAGACAGCCGGGATATTCAACTGCTCTGGATACCGGAAGAGACGGTCGAGACCCAGCGCAAGCGATGGATTATCGGCATTGACTTCGGCACCGCCAAGACCGCCATCTTCTTCAGCGACTGCAACCTGCCGCAGCCGCAGCCCCGTCCTGCCAGATGGCAGATGCCGACCGGCGACATTCGCATCAAGGTCCCGTCGGTCATTATGTACCCCTACGCCAGCCCGTTTCCGCCCCGCTGCGGCTGGGATGTGCCGGAGACCGCCGAGGTGGACGGGCGCGACGTGGTGGTGCGCTCCATCAAGAAGCGGCTGACGGACGAGACGGCGATCGAATATGAGCTGTCGGATGGAACCGTTCTGACGGTGGATCAGGTGGTCGAGCACTATCTGCGGTTCATTGTGGGCAAGTTTCGACAGCAGGATGTCTTCCGGGGCGAAGGTAACCCGTTCGACAACGCGCAGGTGGTGATGAGCCTGCCGGTGCGCGATGATGAGGAGCAGTTCGAAGAGCAGAAGCGGCGCACGATCAACGCGGCGGTTCGCGTCGGACTGAACGAGGATCAGATCCTCTGCTATACGGAGCCGGAGTGCGCGGCGGTAGACTTTCTGCGGCGCCGGCAGGAGCTTGGGATGACGGTGCAGCAGGGCGACCTGCTGTGCGTCTTCGACTGCGGCGCGGGAACCACGGATATTTGCCTGCTGCAGATTCACTACAGCGGCGGCGAACTGAGCTTCACCCGGCGCGCGCTGGCGGGATTTCCCTTCGGCGGCGACGTGATTGACGAACTGCTGACCCAGTATGTGCTGGATGAGTGGCTGGAGAAGGGCAAGTTCCACGAGTATAACGCCGACTTCTCGATGTTCCACCTCAAGGGCGAGGCGCAGGCGCGCACCCGGCGATTTCTGCTCTCCGCCCTGCGCCGGGTGAAAGAGCGGCTTTCGTTTGTGGACCCGGATCAACTGATGCCCAGCAACGAGCCGGTCGTCTCCTTCAGCTACAACAACGACCCGGCGGACGCAATCCCGATCACCTGGTCGCTGATCGAGACGCTGTTCCGTCCCTATGTGCAGAAGATGCTCCATGAAGGCTTCGACGCCACCGATCTGATCCCGGACTGGACGAAAGAGCAGCCGCAGGGACGCCCGGTCGGCGTCAAACTGCCCTCGCTCAACGCGGTTCTGTGGCGCGAAGGTCTGGACCCGGTGGATATACGATGGCTCTGCCTGACGGGAGGAAGCAGCTTCATCCCATTTCTGGTAAAGATGCTGCAGCAGATGTTCCCGCAAGCCTCGCTGGTCCCCCCGGTTACCATGATTCCGGAGCTGCTGAAGGAGCAGGATACGCCGATGACCCTCAATGTGGCGCAGGGCGCGGCGGCGCGTCCGCTCTACCGCGTTGAGGGACAGCTTCCGCTGGACTATCTGCTCCAGTTCAGCTCTAGCAGCGGCATGTCGGAACCGACCGTTGTGCTCTCCCGGGGCGGCGCGCCCGGCAAGATCGGGCCGCAGCAGGCGTACCGGCTGATGGCAGGCGACACCGGTACCCTTCGCGTGATCGCACAGGTCGGCGGAGAGCGCGGCGTCGTCTATAAGAAAATCCTGAAAAACCCGTATGAGGACAAACACATCAGCGTACTGGCGCAGGTCGAATACGGGCGTGACATGAAGGTCTATCTGACTATCTCCTTCGGGGTAGATAACGAAGTGATACCTATTCTGGAGAAGATCGCTGTCGTCGAATAGTCTGCCGTTCGGACCATGACGCATGAGGGATCCCATGAAGATGACCCCCTGTTTCGTGCCACGTATGAGCGTCAGGCGGCTGCGCCTGCTGCCGGTACTTGCGCTGCTGCTATCGGCACTGCCGCTGTATGCCCAGCCTCTCTATACCTCCCAACAAAAGGGTAGCGGGACGGTTCAACCGACGGGAGATCGGCAGGCGAAGATACAGCCGCCGAAGGTCGCCGGAGAGTACGCCTTCATCCAGCTGAACGAACTCAAAGGCAAGCGCTGGAGCGTGAAAGCGCGCGTCAGCCTGGATGGCTTCGATCAGGCGAATATGCCGAAAAACGGCGCGACACCGATCTTTCAGCTCAACGATAAAGCGCCGACCCCGGGAAAATGGGACTATCGGATCGCGCTCAGTCTGGACTGGGGGCAGGACGGGAAAGCCACGCCGCGTATCGCGCAGCCCGGCAACCAGCAGCGGCTTCTTCAGCCCCTTCCCCTGATTTTAGCCTTTCAGGTTCGCGTCCAGCGCAAAGAGGATCAGGTAACCATCGCGCTGTTGAGAGAGAACAACGAGCCTCTGCAGAGCGAGGTCACTTATCCCATTTCCGGGGAGACCCTCTACATGACCTGGGGTTCGCTGGGCACGGAGACCAAGCATACCCAGCTGCTCTGGTCGGTTAACGATCTGGAGATCCGACAGGGAGAATCCGCCAGTCCCGTCTTGCCTCCCCAGCCTGTACAGAACGAAGGCGCGCCAGCAGCGCAGCCGCAGTCGGAGGATCCCCGTGTGAGCAAGACGGCGCAGCAGGCGGGAGGCGCGCTCGCACTGGGCGCGCTCGCGCTGCTGGCGTCGCTGATGGCGATTGTGCTGACCGTCGTAACGTTTGTGCTGAACCGCGGAAAAGGGGAAAAAGAGACCGGAGAACTGCCCGGGAAGGTCAACGCCATCGAAACGCGGGTGAATGCGCTCAACAGCCAGATGGCGACAAAACAGGATATTCAGAACAGCCGGGAACAGATCACGAAAGACCTGACGGAGAAGGTGGAGAAGGGTTTTGCCGTGCTGAACGACCGGATGAAGGCGGCAGAGGCGGACATACAGACCCTGCGCGCAGGGCAGTCGCCCTCCGGCAACGGACTGGACTACCGCGTGCAGAGCTGCGAGGCGCAGCTGCAGCAGATCGCCGGTCAGATTCAGAATCAGAACAGCGACATCAGCAACCTGCGCGCCACGCTGAATACGCTGATGGATAAGATCGCCCTCCTGAACCGCACCCTTCAACAGATGGAGCAGATGCAGCGGGGCGCGCAGCAGGCTCAGACAACGCCTGCCATCACCCAGTCTCCGACCGTGAACGCCGGCGAGGCGCAGACCGTTCCGCAGGAGCGGCATACCCCGTCCCCTCAGACGACTACCCCGGGGGGCGTCATCCTTCAGACCGGTCAGAGCGAAACGCCCTCCGCCGACAGCGGCGGCACGGTCGTCTCCGCCACTCCCCCCGCCCCCGCCGCGCCGGTATGGGAGACGCAGTGGAGACAGCTCCGTCAGAGCCTGAACGCGCACCGCGCCTCGGTCACGGTGGAGAGCTTCGGCAAAGACCTGGAGATGCTGGAGACCTACTACAGAGCGCTGATCGAGAAGTGGGAGACGCTCAAGCCGCCCGCCGAAGACGCGCAAATGTGGGATGAGTGGACCTTCAGCACGCTGGACTACCATCTCTATCAGGCTCCGCGTCTGACCTCGCTCGGAGAGGTCCCGCCGGAGATACGGGGCGCGCTGGAGCGACTGCGCTCGGTGATCGAGCAGGCGCAGGAGGCGCGAAAAGCGCAGCTTCGCAAATGGGAACTGGAGCGTATCGAAGGTGTACAGGGCAAAGATCGCGCCACCGCCTATGTTCTGGAAGCCGACCCGGAGAATCCGCCGGAGCCGACCAGCGATCCGCGCAAAGACTACACCTTCTCGCACATCGTTCCCGGCAGAGGCGGATACCGTTTTCGGGGGCGCGTTCTGCGTAAAACGCACGCCGTCTTCTATCAATACAAAGGATAGCTGAAGGGAGCCTGATCTGTGACGACTACCGCCGCAACATATGCGCTGGAGATGCGCGGCATCTCCAAATCCTATCCCGGCGTTCGCGCGCTGGAGAATGTGAGCCTTCAGGTTGCGCCGGGAGAGGTGCATGCGCTGGTCGGCGAAAACGGAGCGGGCAAGTCCACCCTGATGAAGATCCTCGCCGGAGCGCAGCCCAAAGACTCCGGCACCATTCTGCTGGACGGAGAGCCGGTGAATATCGTCAGCCCGCAGCAGGCGATGGAACTGGGCATCTCGATCATCTACCAGGAGTTCAACCTCGTCCCCTATCTGAACGCCGCCGAAAACATCTTTCTCGGTCGGGAGCCGCGAGCAAAGGTTCCGGGTTTTGTGGACTTCGGACGCATGTACCGGGAGGCGCAGGCGATCATTGATCGACTCGGCGTTCCGGTCAATGTCCGCACGCCCGTCAACCGCCTCTCCGTCGCGCAGCAGCAGATGGTGGAGATCGCCAAAGCTACCTCCCGCCAGAGCCGCATTATCGTGATGGACGAACCCTCCGCTACCCTGACGGAGCATGAGCTTCAGAGCCTCTTCAGCCTGATCCGGCAGCTCAAGCGCGAGGGCGTCGCCATCATCTATATCTCCCACCGTCTGGAAGAGATCTTTGAGATCTGCGATCGGGTGACGGTGCTGCGCGACGGACACTGGATCGCCACCGAGAAGATCGGTGATCTCAAGCGCGAAGAGATCATCCGCCTGATGGTGGGACGCGAACTCAAACAGATGATCCCCAAAGAGCCGGTGCCGATCGGCGCGCCGGCGCTGGAGGTGCGAAACCTGACTCGCAGAGGAGTTCTGCACGACATCAGTTTGACCGTGCATCAGGGCGAGATCCTGGGGCTGGCAGGACTGGTGGGAGCGGGACGCACGGAACTAGCGCGCGCCATCTTCGGCGCCGATCCGATAGACAGCGGGACCCTTCTGCTTTTTGGGCAGCCGGTCCGCATACGCTCCCCACGAGAGGCGATCAAGCTGGGCATCGGACTGGTGACCGAAGATCGAAAAGCGCAGGGACTGGTGCTGGGCATGGCGGTGCGCGAGAACATCACGCTCGCCAATCTGCCCGCCCTAACCGTGTTGAACTTTATTCAGGCGGGGCGTGAACGGGAGGTCGCCCGAAAATATGTACAGGACCTGGCGGTGAAGACACCGACCATCGAGCAGACCGTGCAGAACCTCTCCGGTGGCAACCAGCAGAAAGTGGTTCTCGCCAAATGGCTCTTCACGGAATCGAAGGTGCTGATCTTCGACGAGCCGACGCGCGGCATTGACGTCGGCGCAAAGACCGAAATCTATCAGTTGATGAACCGGCTGGCGGCGCAGGGCGTCGCGATTATCATGATCTCCTCCGAACTGCCGGAGGTGCTGGGAATGAGCGACCGGATTCTGGTGATGCATGAGGGAAGGATCGCCGGCGAGCTGTCCCGTCAGGAGGCGACTCAGGAGAAGATCATGCATCTGGCGACCGGCGGAAATCACGAGGAGGAGCCGGCAGCGCCCCCGAATACAGCAGATGAGACGACTGCCTGAACCGCCGCCCATTCGTTGAAAGATGGAGCATAGCGCAGAGAAAGGAGGGCAACGATGCCTATCCTGCAAGAAGAAGCTCTTAACTATCACGCCGCATATCCTGCCGGCAAACTCTCCGTTGTCCCCACGAAACCGTGCAGAACGCAGCGCGACCTCAGTCTGGCATATACCCCGGGGGTCGCGATCCCCTGTCTGGAAATCCATCGAGATCCGAGCCTGATCTACCGGTATACCGCGCGAGGAAATCTCGTCGCCGTCGTCTCCAATGGAACCGCTGTGCTGGGTCTGGGAAATATCGGGGCGGGAGCCGGAAAGCCCGTCATGGAGGGCAAAGCGGTTCTCTTCAAACGTTTTGCCGATATTGATGTCTTCGACATCGAACTGGCGACCGAAGACCCCGCGGAGATCATCCGCACCTGCCAGATTCTGGAGCTGACCTTCGGCGGCATCAACCTGGAGGATATCAAAGCGCCGGAGTGTTTCGTGATCGAGGAGGAGCTGCAGCGCACCCTGCAGATCCCGGTGTTTCATGATGATCAGCACGGAACCGCCATCATCTCCGGAGCCGCGCTGATCAACGCGCTGGAACTGGTAGGAAAGCCCACCTCCGAAGTGAAGCTGGTCATCAACGGAGCCGGAGCGAGCGGCATCTCCTGCGCCAGACACTACCTCCGACTGGGCATTCGACAAGAGAATATCACTCTCTGTGACAGCAAAGGGGTGATCTACGCCGGTCGCAAAGAGAACATGAACCGTTACAAGGAGTGCTTTGCCCGTGAGACCGATCTGCGCACGCTGGCGGAGGCGATGCGCGGCGCGGATGTCTTTGTCGGACTCTCGGCGGCGAACTGCGTCAGCCCGGAGATGCTCAGGAGTATGGCGGACAACCCGATCGTCTTTGCGATGGCGAATCCCGACCCCGAAATCCCCTATGATGTCGCAAAGGCGGCGCGCCCCGACATCGTGATGGCGACCGGTCGCTCCGACTACCCCAATCAGGTGAACAATGTGCTGGGATTCCCGTTCATCTTCCGGGGCGCGCTGGATGTGCGGGCGACCGCCATCAACGACGAGATGAAACTGGCGGCGACACGGGCGCTGGCGGATCTGGCGAAGGAGGATGTGCCGGACTCGGTGCGACGCGCCTACGGCGTTGAGCTGATGGAGTTTGGTCGAGACTACATCATCCCCAAGCCGTTCGACTCGCGGGTGCTGATCCGGGAGGCGTCAGCGGTGGCGAAGGCGGCGATGGAGACGGGCGTCGCCCGGCAGCCGATAGACATCGAGGAGTATCAGGATCAACTGGAGCGGCGTCTGGGGAAGGCGCACGAGGTGATGCGCGTGATGATCCATAAGGCGCAGCGCAAGCCCCGCCGGATCGTCTTCCCGGAGGGCGAAGAGCCAAAGATTCTGCGCGCCTGTCAGGCGCTGGTGGATGAGCGGATCGGTATACCGGTGCTGCTGGGCAGAGAGTCGGTAATCCGGGAGCGTATTGCCGAACTGCACCTGCACCTGACGGACGTGGAGGTGATCGAGCCGCAGAAGTTCCCGCGCCTCGCCGACTATCGCGAGACGCTCTACCAGCTCCGGCAGCGCAAAGGCGTAACGTTGCAGGAGGCGCAGCAGTTGATCCTGGACCGAAACACCTTCGCGGCGATGATGGTCTATAAGGGAGATGCGGATGCGCTGATCGGCGGTCTGACGCAGCACTACCCCGACACGCTGCGCCCCGCCCTGCAGGTCATTCCGGTCATGGAGGGATTTCATCGGGTCTCCGGCGTCTACATGCTGATCACCCCCAATGGGCACCTCTACTTCCTGGCGGACTGCACGGTCAATATCGAGCCGACGGCGGAAGAGCTGGCGGAGATCGCCATCAGCACCGCGCATGTGGCGCGTGAATTCGATGTGGAGCCGCGTATCGCCATGCTCTCCTTCTCCAACTTCGGAAGCACGCGGCATCCGCTCGCGGAGAAGATGCGGCTGGCGACAGAGATCGTCAAGCGGCGCGCGCCGGAACTGATGGTGGATGGCGAGATGCAGGCGGACACGGCTGTATCGCCGGAGATTCTGGAGGAGACCTACCCCTTCAGCTCGCTCAAAGGCGGCGCGAATGTGCTGATCTTCCCCAACCTGGAGTCGGCAAATATCGCCTATAAACTGCTGAACCGGATCGGCGGCGTCGAGGTTCTGGGACCGATCCTGGTGGGCATGTCGCGCCCGGTGCATGTGCTTCAGCGCGGCGCGGAGGTCAACGACATCGTGAATATGGCGACGATCGCGGTGGTGGACGCGCAGTCGCAGTAGTGCAGGGTCATCGCATCGGGAAGGGCTGGCGAACGCCAGCCCTTCTCTGCGCGTCTGTCCTCCGCAGAGAGGATTGCCGGCAGACCATGAAGAATAGTCCGCTGTCTGCAACGTTTGAAGACGCACCGAGTGGAGAAGGGAGAGAACGTCCATGCAGTTAGGAATGGTGGGTTTGGGACGCATGGGAGCCAATATGGCGCAGCGGCTCCTCAACGGCGGGCACCAGGTGACGGCGTTTGACCGGAACCCCGCCGCTGTGGAGCAGATCGTCTCCCGGGGAGCGGTTGGAGCCTCCTCGCTGGAAGACCTGGCGCAGAAGCTGGATGCGCCGCGCGCCATCTGGATCATGGTTCCGGTCGGCGCGCCGGTTCAGCAGACCATAGACGCCCTGCGCCCGCACCTTCAGCCTGCCGATATTCTCATAGACGGCGGCAACTCTAACTTCCACGACAGCCGCCGCCGCGCGGAGGAGCTTGCGTCGGAAGGCATTCGCTATGTGGATGTCGGCACATCGGGTGGCGTCTGGGGACTGGATAAGGGCTACTGCCTGATGATCGGCGGAGCGCGCGAGGCGTTTGAGTATCTGGAGCCGCTCTTCAAGACGCTGGCTCCGCCGGACGGCTACGCCTATGTGGGACCGAGCGGAGCAGGACACTTCGTCAAGATGGTGCACAACGGTATCGAGTACGGAATGCTGCAGGCGTATGGCGAGGGATTCGAAGTTCTGCACGCCTCCGACTACGACCTCGACCTGCACCAGATCGCGCACCTGTGGAATCAGGCAAGCGTGGTGCGCTCCTGGCTGCTGGAACTGGCGGAACGCGCCTTCGAGAAGGAGGGCGATCTGGCAAGCATTCGCGGCTATGTCGAGGATACGGGCATGGGTCGCTGGACGGTGCAGGAGGCGATAGACAAAAACATTCCCGCCCCGGTGCTGACCCTCTCCCTGCTGGCGCGTTTTGCGTCCCGACAGGAGGAGTCGTTCTCCGCGAAGGTGATCGCCGCCCTGCGTAACGAGTTTGGCGGTCACGCGGTCCGGCGGGAGCAGCCCTGAAGACCCGTCTCATTTTGTGCGGAGGAAGAGAAGTATGTCGTCCAGTGAAGGATGGTCTGTCCACTCTATGCCCGACGTTGCGTCCGGCACCACGACCGTAGAGGGTCCCCTGATCAGCCGCTCCGTCCTGGAGCGTCCCTCCGAAGGCAGCGCGTTCATCATCTTCGGAGCCAGCGGCGACCTGACCCGCCGCAAACTGATCCCCGCGCTCTACAATCTCGCCTGCGCCAACCTGCTGCCGCACGGTTTCGTCGTTATCGGCTTCGCCGTTACCCCCAAGAGCGAGGAGCAGTTCCGCAATGAGATGCGCGAATGGGTCATGAACTCCCCGGAAGCCAACGTCTTCCGACAGGATATCTGGGAATCGTTCGCCGCGCAGCTGCACTATATCACGGCGGACTTTGAGAGTGCGGAGGGATACCAGGAGCTTGCGCGTCGGCTGCAGGAACTGGATGAACACGACGACTGTCCCGATAACCGTCTCTTCTACTGCGCGACCCCGCCCAGTTTCTTCCCGGTCATCGTGCAGAATCTCGGCAGACATGGACTGACAACCCGAACGGACGGCTCCCGTGCCTGGACCCGGATCATCATCGAGAAGCCCTTCGGACACGATCTGCAGAGCGCGATCAAGCTCAACGAGACCATCCACGAGGTCTTTCAGGAAGATCAGATCTACCGCATAGACCACTATCTCGGCAAAGAGACGGTGCAGAACATCCTTGCCTTCCGGTTCGCCAACTCCATCATCGAGCCGATCTGGAATCGCCGTTATGTGGATCATGTGCAGATCACAGCGGCGGAGACGCTGGGAGTGGAGCATCGCGCCCGCTACTATGAGGAGGCGGGCTGTCTGCGCGATATGTTCCAGAACCACCTGCTGCAGTTGATGGCGCTGCTGGCGATGGACGCCCCGGTGCGCTACGACGGACGTTCTGTGCGAGACCGCAAAGCCGATGTGCTGCGCTCCATAGTGCCGATGAACCCGGAGAATCTGGCGGAGGTGGCGGTGCGCGGACAGTACGGTCCCGGAACCATCAACGGTTTGAGCGTGCCCGGTTATCGAGAGGAGCCGGGCGTTTCGCCCACCTCCAACATCGAGACCTTCGCCGCCATGAAGCTGATCGTGGATAACTGGCGGTGGGCGGACGTTCCCTTCTACATTCGCTCCGGCAAGCGGCTTCCCGCCAAGCGCACCGAGATCGCCATCCAGTTCAAACGCGTGCCGCACCTGTTCTTCCGCGAGACGGCGGATCAGATCGAGCCGAATGTGCTGACCATTCGCGTACAGCCCGATGAGGGAATCTCGCTGAAACTCGGCGCAAAACAGCCCGGTCCGCAGATGCATATCCGACAGGTGAAGATGGAGTTCTCCTACGGAGACGCCTTCGGCGTCAATCCGGAGACCGCCTACGAAACCCTGCTGCTGGACGCCATGCAGGGCGACCCGACCCTGTTCAATCGCAGCGACGCGGTCGAACTGGCGTGGGAGGTGCTGGAGCCGGTGCTGGAGACCTGGTCGGCGACGCGCCCCTTCCATCCCTTCCCCAACTATGCCGCCGGAACATGGGGACCGGCGGCGGCGGACGCGCTGATCGCGCGGGATGGGCGCGCCTGGAAAAACCAGTGACGCCGTATTCATCAGAAATGGAGGAGAGATGCGCCTGACAACCTGCCTGCTGCTGCTGGGAGTGATAACGCCTCTGCTGGGGCTTGCCTTTTCTCGACGGAAAGCGCAGCAGGAGCCGCCCCTGCAGTTGCCGCTCTGGCAGCAGGGCGCGCCCGGAGCGAAGGGCAATGAACCTGCCGACACGCCCTCTATCGCCGTCTATCGTCCGCCGGCGGAGAAGGCGAACGGCGCGGCGGTAGTGGTCTGTCCTGGCGGGGGCTACGGGGGTCTGGCTCCGCATGAGGCGGAACCCGTCGCAAAGTGGCTCAACTCACTGGGCATTACCGGGATTGTGCTGACCTACCGCCTCGGACCGCGCTACCACCATCCGGCGATGCTTCAGGATGCCGCCCGCGCCATCCGGATTACTCGCGCGCATGCGGCGGAGTGGAGGCTGGACGAGAAGCGTATCGGCATTCTGGGCTTCTCCGCCGGCGGACATCTGGCGTCTACCGCTGCCACACACTTCGATGCCGGAGACCCTCGCGCCGCCGATCCCGTCGAAAGGGTCTCCTCCCGCCCGGACCTCGCGATCCTGATCTATCCGGTCATCACCATGAGCAATCCCTACACGCACGCCGGGTCGCGCGCCAACCTGCTGGGCACCAGTCCCTCACCGGAACTGGTGGAACTGCTCTCCAATGAAAAACAGGTAACGCCGCAGACGCCCCCCGTCTTTCTGGTGCATACCGCTCAGGACACGGTTGTCCCGCTGGAGAACAGCCTGCTGTTTGCGCTTGCCTGCCGGAGATCGGGCGTGCCGGTCGCCATGCAGGTCTATGAGAAGGGCGAACACGGCTTTGGACTGGGCGGGCAGGACCCGATCCTCTCCTCCTGGACCGCCCAGTGCGCCGCATGGATGCGATCGCGGGGCTTTATTCGTTGACCGCTCCCTCTCCCGGAAATCTGTGCGCCTCGTCTATGGCAGCGCGCAGGTTCTCCCAGGGAGTTCCCGCCGGAACCGTGCAGTCCGCGCCAAGAATGAAACGTCCCGGAGCCTCCCGCAGAATCCGGCGCGCCTCGCGGCGCACCTCCTCTTCGGTTCCGGTCGCCAGAACGCCCCTGCGCTCCATGCCGCCCATGAATGGTCTGCCGAACAGCTCTGATAGCTCCGCGCCGCTCAGGGTTCTTTCGCCGATAACCGGGCTGCAATTGACGACATGCCCCGGATAGTCCAGGAACGGCGTCAGATCGTCGTAGCCCCCGTACTCGTCGCTGTGGTAGTCGCAGATGTGCAGGATATTGAAGGGACAGCAGCGATTGATCTCCTCCATCAACGCCAGATCATACGGCTTGACGTAGCGGGTAAAGAGCGCGGGGTCGCGGAAGCGGCGGCTCTCTCCTCCCTGCGTGGAGTGATAGAAGCCGTCCACGCCGATCTCGATGCAGGCTCGCACAAACTCCAGCAGGCTGTCGGTTACGATCTCCAGCCCCTTTTTCACCGCGTCCGGGTTCTCATGCAGGTGCCGGGTCAGCGTATCTCTGCCGCCCAGATGTCCCGCGCACATCAGGGGCGAGTAGAGGGTGAGGATCACCAGCGCCTCCGCCTTCATCGTCGCGACCAGCCCGCGCACCACCTCCAGCTGCGGCTCGAAGAAGTCCAGCCCCAGACGCGGCACGGATGCCCAGTCTTCGGGTTTCGACACCGGATGCGCGGGAAAGGTTCGCTCATACTGTATCTTCACGAAGTCCATCCCGGTGAACCGGAAGAACTCCTGGTGCTTTGCGACGGCTGCTGCTCCCTGGTGACACTCCGGCGGGAAGTGCAGGAAGAAGGCGGCGGGGAAGTAGGTCTGGGGCGGGCTTCCTTTCAGCCCCCCATCCAGCAGGCTCAGAACGGCGTCTCTTCGATTCATGGGCTGCTCCTGACGGTGTTTATCTTCTCAATTCCGCCGACGGTACATGACTATCCTGCTGAACCGGTGATTCGACAGCCTGAAGCCGGGGTCGTTGGTCGAAAAAATTGTCCTGGCGTCGGGAAAGCGCGTAGGATTGTGACGGCGTTCCGCACAACTGATATAGAGGATGAACGTGGAAGATTGCTTCGCTTCGCTCGCAATGACAGGCTGGGGGCGGGGTGCGCGTAACTGCAGAGGGATAGAGGGAATCGGCATGAAGCCTATCAACGGGATAACGAGCAGATGTCTGGGACTGGCGGCGTTGACCGCGCTGCTGGCGGGTCTGACCATCATGGCGTCGTCGCAGACGAAGCGTACCGCACCCGTAACGTATAACCGGGACATTCGTCCGATCCTGTCAGACAACTGCTTCGCCTGTCACGGTCCCGATCAGAACAAACGGATGGCAGGGCTGCGACTGGATGTACGCACAGAGGCGATTCGTCGTGGAGCCATCGTTCCCGGAAAACCCGAACAGAGCAGCCTCATCGTTCGAGTCATGGCGAAACAGCCGCAGGTGCGAATGCCTCCCCCCTCCACCCATCGAGAACTGACTCCCGCACAGATATCGCTGCTGCGTCAATGGATCGCTCAGGGCGCAAAATATGAGAAGCACTGGTCGTTCACGCCGGTTCCGTCGCAGGTGGCTCTGCCGGACGTGAAAAACCGCTCGTGGGTTCGCACTCCGATAGACCGGTTCGTGCTGGCGCGTCTGGAGCAGGAGCGCATTGCGCCCTCGCCTCCCGCGTCGCGCACGGACTGGCTGCGGCGTGTTACCTTCGACCTGACCGGACTGCCGCCCTCGCCAGAAGAGATCACGGCGTTTGTGCAGGACCGCTCCCCGCAGGCATATGAGAAAGTCGTGGATCACCTGCTGGCAAGTCCGCGCTACGGCGAGCGGATGGCGCTGACCTGGCTCGATGCGGCGCGATATGCCGACAGCTACGGCTATCAGAGCGACCAGCTTTCGCCCACCTGGCCCTACCGCGACTGGACCGTGCGGGCGTTTAACAGCAACCTCCCCTATGATCAGTTTATCGCCTGGCAGCTTGCGGGCGATCTGCTTCCCTCCCCCACACGCGAACAGCGTCTGGCGACCGCCTTCAACCGCCTGCACCGCATGACCAACGAGGGCGGAAGCGTCGCGGAGGAGTGGCGGATCGAAGGGGTTGCGGATCGCGTCCACACCTTTGGCATGGCGTTCCTCGGTCTGACGCTGGAGTGCGCTCGCTGCCACGATCATAAGTACGATCCCATCTCTCAGCGAGACTACTACGCCCTTTCCGCCTTCTTCAACAGCATTGACGAGTACGGACTGTATGACCGCGCCGACATCGTGCCGACTCCCACGCTTCTCCTGCCGACGCCGGAGCAGGAGAAGGCTCTCTCCGCCGCCCGCGAGACCCTGTCGGCGCGTGAACGGGAGCATATGCAGACCCGCGCCAGTCGGGAGACCGCCTTCCGCGCATGGCTGGCATCCCCGACGCCGCTCTCTCTGCCAGACCTGATCGGACGGTTCGACTTTGAGCGGTTTGACGGCGCGTCGCTGCCGAACCTGGTTCCCGGAGAGAAGCGCGACGGCGCGCGGCTGGATGAGGTTCCGCTGGTGGAGGGACGCGCGGGAAAAGCGGCGCAGCTGGATGGAGAGAACAACGTACACTTCCCGGAACTGGGACGTTTCACCCGTTACACACCCTTTACCATCGCCTTCTGGATGCGCGATCCGCGCCTGTTAGAGGAGCCGATGGTCGTCTTTCAGGCGTGCAGCGGGACCGATGTCGGACCGCACGGCTACGATCTGATGATGGAGAGGGGCGTGCTGACGGCGCGGCTCTTCCGACACTGGCCCGGCAACGCCATCGCTGTGCGAACCCGGGAGGCGCTTCCGAAAGACGTCTGGACTCATGTCGCCGTCACCTACGACGGCTCCAGCCGCGCCGCCGGGCTGAAAATCTACCTCAACGGCAGGCTGGCAGTCGTCGAGACGCTGCGGGATCATCTGGTGAAGGGAACCGGTCAGCATACGCTGATCTTCGGGCAGCGTTTCCGTGATCGGGGCTTCAAAGGCGGGCTGATAGACGATCTGCATATCTTTGCCCGTGATCTAACGCCGCTGGAGGTGGCGCAGCTCTGCGATGGGCGCAGCCTCGCCCTGGCGCTGGCGCAGCCGCACAGCAATGAAGCCGCTCTGCGCGACTACTTCCTCTCCGCGCTGGACGCGCCCGCGCGAGACTCGGCGCAGCAGATGGCAGCAGCGCGCGCACAGGTCATCGCGCAGGAGGACGCTCAGTTTGAGATCGCCGTGATGGAGGAGATGCCGCTCCCGCGCCCGACCTATGTACTGGCGCGAGGGCAGTACGACGCCCCGAAGAGCGCCGCCAACCGGGTCTACCGCCACACTCCCGCCGCCATTCTCCCCTTCCCGCAGGGTCTGCGGCGAGATCGTCTGGGTCTGGCGCAGTGGCTTACCCATCCCGACAACCCCCTCACCGCGCGGGTCGCCGTCAATCGCCTCTGGGCGATCTTCTGGGGACGAGGGCTGGTGGAGACCGCGGAGGACTTCGGCATGCAGGGACGACTGCCCTCGCATCCAGAGCTGCTCGACTGGCTGGCGCGTGAGTTCATGCGGTCGGGGTGGAACGTCAAGGCTCTGATCCGGCAGATCGTCCTCTCCAGCGTCTACCGCCAGGCTTCCGCGCTGCGTCCGGACCTGCGCGAGCGCGACCCGAACAATATCCTGCTGGCGCGCGGTCCGAGCCATCGCCTGAAAGCGGAGATGATCCGCGACGCCGCGCTGTTTGCCAGCGGCTTGCTGGAGGAGCGTATGGGCGGTCCGCCGGTCAGTCCCTATCAGCCGGGCGACCTGTGGCGCGAGAGCAACTCGATGAGTCCGCCCTACCGGCAGAGCGTCGGATCCGATCTCTATCGGCGCAGTCTCTACACGGTCTGGAAACGCACGGCTCCCATGCCGAACATGATGGCGTTTGACGCCGTCACCCGTGAGGTCTGCGTGGCGCGACGGCAGACAACGAATACGCCCCTCCAAGCGCTGGTTCTGCTCAACGACACGCAGTTTGTCGAGGCGGCGCGCGTCCTGGCGGAGCGCGCGCTGAAGGAGGGCGGCGCGAGCGACAGCGAGCGCATACGCTATATGTTCCTGAGGCTCGCCTCCCGCGAGCCGACCGCAAAAGAGACACAGCTTCTACGCGCACTCTGCGAGGAGCAGCGCGCCATCTTCCGCAAAGAGCCGGAGCAGGCAGGCAGACTGATTCAGATCGGGGAGCGCAAACCCGATCCCACCCTGCCGCTCGTTGAACTCGCGACGGCGACGGTGGCGGCGCAGACAATCCTCAACCTCGATGCCGCCGTCTGGAAACGTTAGCATGAACCGAAGAGAACGGTTGATGGCGACTCTGCGCGGCGAGAGGGTAGACCGCCCGCCCGTATGCTTCTATGAACTGAACGGACTGGACGAGAATACGGAGAGTTCCGATCCTTACAATATCTTCTCCGATCCCTCCTGGCAGCCTCTGTTTCAGCTGACGTGGGAGAAAACGGATCGGATCGTGATGCGCGGCATCCCGTTTCGCAACGCTCCCCCCGATCCGATGAGCGAATTGACAACGATTGAAACGGAGGAGCGGGACGGAGAGCGCATCACCCGGACCGCCATACGCGCCGGAGACCGTACGCTCACCCAGCGCACCCGACGACAGGCAGAGATCAATACGGTCTGGACGGAAGAGCATCTGCTGAAAAACGCGGAGGATGTGAAAGCCTATCTGCAGATCCCCGCCCCGCCCTTCGGGGGGACACCCGACACCTCGCAGGCGCGGGCGACGGAAGAGACGCTGGGGGATACCGGAATCGTCATGGTGGACACGCCCGACCCTCTGGCGATGGCGGCTTCGCTCTTTGAGATGGGAGAGTACACGATCTTCGCGCTGACGGAGACGACGCTGTTTCGCCGGCTGCTGGACCGTTTTGCAGAGACGCTATACCCGCGCGTGGAGGCGGTCGCCGCCGCCTTTCCCGGTCGTCTGTGGCGCATCTACGGTCCGGAGTACGCCTCGCCGCCCTACCTGCCTCCGCGCCTCTTCCGGGAGTTTGTGGCTGCCTACGACCGCCCGCTCGTGGAGAGCATCCACCGGCACGGAGGTTATGCGCGAATCCACTCGCATGGACGCCTGCGCGCAATTCTGGACAACATCGCCGGAATGAAGCCGGACGGTCTCGATCCCATCGAACCGCCGCCGCAGGGAGATATGCAGCTATGCGAGGTGTGGGAAAAGATCGGCAGAGAGACGGTTCTCTTTGGCAATCTGGAGATCAGCGACATCGAGAAGCTGCCCACGCCGCTCTTCGTGGAGCGGGTGCAGCGCGCGCTGTCGGAGGGAGCGCGGGAGGGCGGTCGGGGTTTCGTGCTGATGCCCTCTGCCTGCCCGCTCGGGCGCACGCTGCCTGAACTCACCCTTCGAAACTACGAGGCGATGGTGGAACAGGTTGAACGTTTTTCCGCGTAAAGGGGACAATATGCAACCAGACGATCCGCTGGCGATCACCCGCCGGCACTTTCTCTCCAGCGCCGCGCTGAGCCTCGGCGCGCTGGGACTTTCGCAGATACTCGGCGCGGCGGCGCAAGGACAGGCGACCGCGAAGCAGCAGCGTATAGGCGGGCTGACCGGCGTGCCGCACTTCGCCCCGAAAGCCCGCCGGATCATCTACCTGTTCCAGAGCGGCGGTCCCGCCGCGCAGGATCTGTTCGACTACAAGCCGCTGCTGAATGAGAAGAACGGCGAACCCCTCCCCGACTCGGTGCGCGGCGGACAGCGATTGACCGGCATGAGCGTCAATCAGGCGATCCTGCCGCTGGCAGGCTCCGTCTTCCGGTTCGCGCAGCACGGTCGCAGCGGCGCGTGGATGAGCGAACTTCTGCCCCATACGGCGAAGATCGCGGACGAACTCTGCTTTATCAAATCCATGTGGACGGAGGCGATCAACCACGATCCGGCGATCACCTTCTTCCAGACCGGCTCGCAGATCGCGGGACGCCCCTCGATGGGTTCCTGGATCAGCTACGGACTGGGTTCCCTGAACGAGAACCTGCCCGCCTTCGTGGTGCTGGTAACCGCCGGGCAGGGTGATCAGCCGCTCTATGCGCGTCTCTGGGGCAGCGGCTTTCTCGACTCGCGCTTTCAGGGCGTGCAGTTCCGCTCAGGACGCGAGCCGGTGCTCTATCTGACCAATCCCGACGGCATCTCCTCGCAGAGCCGCCGCGCTATGCTGAACACGCTCGGCGCGCTGAACCGGCTGCAGTATCAGCGCGAACTCGACCCGGAGATCGAATCGCGAATCGCGCAGTACGAGATGGCGTATCGGATGCAGACCAGCGTTCCCGAGGTTACCGATCTCTCGCAGGAGCCGGAGAGCGTCTTTGCGCTCTATGGAGAGGAGGCGCGAAAGCCCGGAACCTTTGCCGCCAACTGTCTGCTCGCCAGACGTCTGGCGGAGCGGGGCGTGCGCTTCATTCAACTCTACCATCAGGGCTGGGACCATCACGGAGACCTGCCGGCAGGCATTCGCTACCAGTGCCAGCGCACCGATCAGGCGAGCGCGGCGCTGGTCCTCGACCTGAAGCAGCGCGGAATGCTGGAAGATACCCTCGTGATCTGGGGGGGAGAGTTCGGGCGCACCAGCTACTCGCAGGGCAAGCTCACAAAAGACAACTACGGACGTGATCATCATCCCCGCTGCTTCACCCTCTGGCTGGCGGGCGGCGGGATCAAGCCCGGCATCTCCTACGGTCAGACCGACGCCTACGGCTATAATATCGCCGACGCCAGCGGGAACGTCATTCAACCGAGCAAAGACGAGTTCACGCCCGGAGCGGTGCATGTGCATGACCTGCAGGCGACGATCCTGCATCTGTTTGGCATAGATCACACCCGGCTCACCTTCCGCTTCCAGGGACGCGACTTCCGCCTGACGGACGTTCATGGTCATGTCGTGAAAGATATCTTGTCATAGCGCGCCCTTCGCCAGAGCGGCGCCCGGCATCGCATAATGGTATCTCCTCGGTTCTGTGTGCTATAATCAAGCGTATCTGCACGCAAAAATACCAGAACAGGAGACCCTCTCCATGACCACAATAACCGAAGTTGTTGCGCGTGAGATCCTCGATTCGCGGGGGAACCCAACCGTAGAAGTGGACGTGTTCCTGGAGGACGGAACGATGGGACGCGCCGCCGTTCCCTCCGGAGCTTCGACCGGTTCGTATGAGGCGGTGGAGCTGCGCGACGACGACAAGGCGCGTTATCTCGGCAAGGGAGTTCTCACGGCGGTGGACAACGTCAACGAGAAGATCGCCCCCGAGATCATAGACATGGATGCGACCGACCAGATCGGCATTGACCGATTGATGCTGGAGATGGACGGCACGCCCAACAAGTCCACGCTCGGCGCAAACGCCATTCTGGGCGTCTCTCTGGCGGTTGCGAAGGCAGCAGCCGACTCCCTGCATCTGCCGCTCTACCGCTATATCGGTGGGGTCAGCGCAAACACCCTCCCGGTTCCGATGATGAACATCCTCAACGGCGGAAAGCACGCGGACAGCAACGTGGACTTTCAGGAGTTCATGGTGATGCCGGTCGGCGCAGAGACCTTCTCCGAGGCGCTTCGCATGGGTTCGGAGGTCTTCCATGCGTTGAAGAAGGTGCTGAAGGGACGGGGTCTGGGCACGGGATACGGGGATGAGGGCGGCTTCGCTCCCAATCTGGAGAGCAACGAGGACGCGGTGAAGGTCATCGTCGAAGCCATCGAGCAGGCGGGCTATCGTCCCGGCGAACAGATCTATCTGGCGCTGGACCCGGCGTGCACCGAGATCTTCTCCGACGGAAAGTACCACCTGAAGGGAGAGGGACGGACGCTCACCCCGGCGGAGATGGTGGACTACTGGGAGTCGCTGATCAACAAGTACCCGATCATCTCTCTGGAGGACGGGCTGGCGGAGGACGACTGGGAGGGCTGGGCGATGCTGACCCAGCGCATCGGCGGACATGTGCAGCTGGTCGGCGATGACCTGTTCGTCACCAACACCGAGCGGCTGGGACGGGGCATCCGCTCCGGCTGCGCCAACTCCATTCTGATCAAGGTTAACCAGATCGGCAGCCTGACGGAGACCCTGGAAGCCATCGAGATGGCGAAGCGATCGGGCTACACGGCGGTCATCTCCCACCGCTCCGGAGAGACCGAGGACTCCACCATCGCCGACATCGCCGTCGCCACCAACGCCGGACAGATCAAGACCGGCGCGCCCAACCGCTCCGACCGCGTCGCCAAGTACAACCAGCTTCTGCGTATCGAGGAGGAGCTTTCCGAGGTCGCCCGATACGGCGGCTGGAAGGCGTTCTACAACATTCGCAAGTAGCGGCGGTCGCAGTCGCGCTTCGCAGACAGGTTCCTCGTCCGAATGACGGGGAACCTGTTCTTGCAGGCGGGCGGCGCATGTGAAAGAGGAAAGGCGTCTGTCCGTGTATAATGAACCCTTAATAACACTACCGCAGAGGGCGCACGGTCATCCATGAGGAAAACGCGGATCGTCTGTACCATCGGACCGGCTTCGTCGAAGCGCAGCGTGCTGAAGAAGATGCTCAGCGCCGGGATGGACGTGGCGCGCCTGAATTTCTCCCACGGCTCCCATGAACAGCACGCCCAGACCATCGCCCTCCTGCGCTCGCTGAGCGCGCGGCGCGAAAAGCCGCTGGCGATCCTGCAGGACCTCTCCGGACCGAAGGTGCGCCTGGGAAGGATTGCCTGCGGAACCGTGCCCCTGCGCCGGGGACAGCAGATCGTCCTGACCACGCGCGATGTGCCCGGGGATCATCAGGAGGTGCCGCTGCCCGTCCCGGAACTGATCGCCGCCCTGCGTCCCGGAGACCGCCTCTTCGCGGATGACGGGCGCGTGGAGATGCGCGTGCTGGAGGTCAACGCCACCGACGTACTGGCGCGCACGGTCGTGCCGGGCGATCTGAGCAGCAACAAGGGCGTCATGTCGCCGGGCGTCTCGCTGGACATTCCCGGCGTAACCCCCAAAGACATCACCGATCTGCGCTTCGGACTGATGCAGGGCGTAGACTGGGTCGCCGCATCCTTCATCCGGAAACCAGAAGACCTCGCCCCGCTGCGCGAAGTGATGCACGAACTGGGCATCCACCGCCCGATCATCGCCAAGATCGAAAAATGGGAGGCGGTTCGTCGCATTGAGGAGATCATCGCCTCCGTGCAGGGGATCATGGTGGCGCGGGGCGATCTGGGCGTCGAAATACCGATTGAAGAGGTTCCGGGCGTTCAGAAGAAGATCATCCGCCTGTGCAATCGCGCCGGCAAGCCGGTGATCACCGCAACGCAGATGCTCGATTCAATGATTCATAACCCGCTTCCGACCCGCGCGGAGGTAACCGATGTCGCCAACGCGATCCTGGACGGAACCGACGCGGTGATGCTCTCCGGCGAGACGGCGGCGGGACAGTATCCGCTCGAGTCGGTGCGGATGATGGCGAAGATCGCGCTGGAGACGGAGCCGCAGGTGCCGGATCGCGCCGCCTTTGCCAACATTCGCCCCGGTCGCACGGAGGCGGCGGAGGTGGTGGCGCAGGGCGCGGTGGAGATGGCGCGCGCACTGCGAGCCGCTGCGATCATCTGCGCGACGACTTCGGGCAGCACGGCGCGGCTGATCGCCAAGTATCGCCCCGATACGCCGGTCGTCGCCCTGACGCATCTAGCAGAGACATTCCGGCGACTGGCGTTGACCTGGGGCGTGCGCCCGATCCTGGTTGGAAACGTGTCGGACACCGATGAGATGATGGAGAAGTCCATTGCGGCGGTCGTGGAGAAGCGGATCGTCCGAACCGGCGATCTGGTGGTGCTGACGGCAGGCGTCCCGGTCAACATCATCGGCAACACCAACCTGATCCGGGTCCATACCGTCGGGCAGCCGATACGCGGACGATAGTTATCGCTGGCGGAGTTTTAGAGAAGAGAGAGATGAGCCTATCAGACAATCATTCCGTTCCCTCCCGCGCGCAGATCGCGCTGTTGTTTCTTCTGCAGATGGCGCTGGTCCTCGGGATGATCCATCTCGGCGTCCAGACCGGTGAGCGGTGGATGCGCGCGCAGGAGATGCGCCGGGAGAATGCCCGGATCGAACGCAGGCTACTGGAGGTGCAGCAGGAGAACCAGCGTCTTCGCCGGGAGGCGCAGGCGCTCCAGACCCCCAACGGCATGGAGCGCGAGGCGCGCCGATTAGGCTATCTTCGCCCTGGAGAGGTCCCGTTCATCGTTCTGCCGTAATAGCCGGTCATACGCGAGAATATCGCCCATCCGCGGACACGGCGATCTGCCGTGTCCGGTTTCTACACATCCGCCAGCGTGAAAAGAGGACGTCTACGCAGAACCTCTGTTCTGAGGGGAGATGAGCCAGACACATGAGCCGTTGCCGACCCGCAGCTATCGTGCGGATTCGATGAATGATGGCCTTCACCGCTAATCCCCGGAACGCGGCATCTGGTGTCGAGCAAGGGTGGGGTAGCCGCTCACTCTGTTTCAGCGCCGCCACTGCGGGTATTGGGAGTACACTGGTCTTCCGAAGAGAAGGGGAAACGACGATGGCACGCGCTGACAACTATCTGAGTTCCGAGCAGATCGAGCATTTCCTGGAGAAGGGGCATATTGTTCTGCACGACTGCTTTTCGCGGGAAACCGCCCGCAGACTGACGGATTTTGCCTGGACCCGACTGGGCTACGATCCGAACGATCCCTCCACCTGGGAGAAGTCCCGCATCCATATGCCTTCGCGGGAGCGGATGGAGGTACGCGACTTCGCTCCCAAAGCTTGGAGAGCCGCCTGCGAACTGATGGGCGGCGAAGACCGGGTTGTGCAGCCCGCTTGGTGGGGCGACTCGTTCATTATCAACTTCCGCGACGGCGCCGACCGTCCCTGGGAGCCTCCCTCCGCACAGTCTCCGGGATGGCACAAGGACGGCGACTGGTTCCTGCACTTTCTAGACAGCCCGGAACAGGCGCTCCTGACGCTGGTCATCTGGTCGGATATCGCGCATCAGGGAGGCGGAACCTATGTCGCCTGCGATTCGGTCGCGCCGGTCGCCCGCTTCCTGGTCGAGCATCCAGAGGGAGTTCGCCCGGGCGGCTTTGATTTCCGTGCGTTGGTCAGCGAGTGCCGCGACTTTATCGAGATGACCGGCAGCGTCGGCGATGTGGTGCTGCTGCATCCCTACATCCTGCACGCCTCCTCGCAGAACCTCTCCGGCAAGCCGCGCTTTCTGACCAATCCCTGCTTCCATCTGCGCGAGCCGATGCGGTTCAACCGCCCCGATCCCGACGACTACTCACCGGTAGAACTGGCTGTGCTGCGTGCTCTGGGCGTGGAGAGTCTGGACTTTCAGCCCGCCGCGCCGCGTGAGCGTATCGTCCCGGAGCGCGAACGTATCCAACAGAAGATGCGCGAGGAGGAGGAGGCGCGCCTCGCGAAGATGACCGCCGGATAAGACCGCGTAAGAGCCGACGCAATGCAGGCGTCTCTCGTGTCGGCTCTCTGGATCCCTGATCTGCCATGAGCCACTCCTGCCGGTTTCCTCCCGAACTCTTCCGCGCGTTGGAGCAGTTCAACGCCGAAGAATACTTCGCCTGCCATGAGACCCTGGAGGAGCTGTGGATACCGGAGAGGGGCGCCATCCGGGAGGTCTATCAGGGCATTCTCCACGCAGCAGTCGCCTGCCACCATCTGGTAGAACGCGCAAACTGGCGCGGGGCGGAGCGGCAGCTGGGACGCGCCATCCGCCGGCTCTCGCCCTGGCTCCCGCGAATCGAGAGCGTTGATCTGGCGCGGCTGCATTCGGACTGCCAGCGTCTGCGCTCCCATCTGCAGGCTCTGGGACCGGAGCGCGTCCGGGAGTACGATCCGTCGCTGCTGCCACGGATCTCCTTCTCCGTTCCGACTTCGTATCGAGAATTCTGATGAACTTTGCCTTTTTCGGGTAACTTTCTCTCCCCCTATCCGGTAATATATGGTAGACTGTTCATAGAACTGACATCCGATTTCATAGCATACCCAGATGCCTTTGTCTGCGCAGCAGAGACGCTGCGCCGGCAGAGGCTTTCGGCTTATTGGCAGCCGCGAATCGGCGTCCGCCGTCTCGCGGCGTCAGAGCAGAGAAGGATCGTTCTCACCATGCTTGCAGTCAAAACCAACTGGTTCGGAGCCGTGCAGATGCATGGCTGGATGGCGTTATCGGGAGAGATGACGGAACGTTAGGCGTCCCGCCGGACAGAGAGGATGGGTTGGCTCTCTGTCAGCGGAGACGCCCGTTTCGCGCGAAAAGGTTATAAGCTCATGCGAAACTTTTTCCGGCTTCTACACGAAGTCAGACGCTACTGGAAGGTCCTGCTGCTCATCGGCGTACTGACGCTGATGGCTGCAGCGCTCGGTCTTCCCGGTCCCCTCATCGTCAAATACCTCGTTGACCACCTTGTCAACCGTCAGCCCTTCAGCATCTTTGCGGTCTTCTGCGCCCTCGTCGGAGTCGCCATCGCCAGCGGTCTGGTGGGATTTGCCCTCACCATGTCGGTCACCTATCTCGGGCAGCGTTTCAAGCTCGATATGCGCCGCAAGCTCTACGGACATATGCAGACCCTCTCACTGGGCTACTTCGAGAAGAACCAGACCGGCAAGCTGATGTCCAACATCACCAACGATGTGGCGACGCTTGATCAACTGATCGGCGGCGGATTTGTAACCCTCGTCTCCGATCTGGTAACCCTCACCGCAGTCCTTATCATCATCTTCACCATGAACTGGCAGCTTGCGCTGGTGGGCATGTCGGTATTCCCCTTCTACATCGCCAACTATCTGCTGCATATCGGCAAGATCAAGAGCACGGCGGACGACATCCGCGAAGAGCGCGACGTGATGCTGGGCGACCTGCAGGAGAAGCTGGCGGGCGCGCTGGTGGTCAAGTCGTACGCCAAAGAGCGTTCAGAGGTGCTGCAGTTCGTCGGTCAGAACCGGAGCCTGTTGAACCTGAACGTCCGACAGGGCGTGCTGGGAACCCGTCTGTGGACGATCGCCGAGTTTATTGGAAGCGGTCTGGGCGTCGCGCTGATCCTCTGGTTCGGCGGACGCCAGGTGATGCAGGGCAACCTGTCGCCCGGCGCGCTGGTGGCGTTCGTCTCCTTCATCACCGGCTATCTCTACGGTCCCATCCTGCGCCTGATCCAGTTAAACGACCAGATCGCGCGCACTAACGCCGCGCTCCGGCGCATCTTTGCCACGCTCGACACCGAGCCAAACATCAAAGACCGCCCCGACGCCATTCCTCTGCCTCCCATTCAGGGAGCGGTGCGCTATGAGAATGTCTGGTTTGAGTATGAGCCGGGTCAGCCGGTTCTCAAGGGGATCAACCTGGATATCAAACCGGGCATGATGGTCGCGCTGGTGGGGCAGTCCGGCTCCGGCAAGACGACGATGATCAACCTGCTGCAGCGGCACTACGACGTGACGGAGGGCAGGATCACGGTTGACGGATACGACCTGCGCGACGTTACGCTGCTCTCGCTGCGAAAACAGGTGGGGGTCGTGATTCAGGAGACTATCCTGTTCAACACCACCATCCGCGAGAATATCCGCTACGGTCGGCTGGAGGCGACAGACGAAGAGGTGGAGGAGGCGGCGCGCGCCGCCAATATCGCCCATGTGATCGAGGGGCTTCCCAGAGGCTACGATACGCGAATCGGCGAGGAGGGGATCAAACTCTCCGGCGGAGAGAAACAGCGTCTTGCCATCGCCCGCGCCATCCTCTCCGACCCGCGCATCCTGATCCTGGACGAAGCCACCTCCGCGCTGGACTCGGAGACGGAGACGCTTATTCAGGAGGCGCTGGAGCATCTGATGCAGGGACGCACCTCCTTTGTCATCGCACACCGCCTCTCGACCATCGTCAAAGCCGACCTGATCGTCGTCATGGAGAAAGGGGTCATCCGGGAGATGGGCAGTCATCAGGAGCTGCTGCAGCAGGGCGGCGTCTACGCCGGTCTCTACAACCAGCAGTTCAAAGTCGCTCTGGACGCGATCCAGACGGAGGGAGCCGCTGCCTAGCGGCAAAAAGCCAGCCATGAATAACTTCTCGCGACTGTTGAGCTACCTGAAACCCTACCGCGCACGGGTCGTGATGGCGGTTGGGCTGATGGTGCTGGTCACGCTGACCGCACTGCCGATGCCGCGGATCACGCAGTACGTCATTGACGTGGCGCTGCCGAAAAAGCAGTACCACGCCCTTAACTACGTCTTCCTGATGGTGGTGCTGCTCTATCTGGTGCGCGGGACGATCTCCTTCCTGCTCAACTATACGATCAGCTGGCTCGGACAGCGGATCGTCTTCGACCTGCGCTTTCAATCCTACCGGCACATCAACCGGCTGTCGCTCGCCTACTACGACAAGCGGCAGACCGGCAAGATCATGGCGCGCGTGATTGACGACATCAACGTCATTCAGTACATGATCACCGGCGGCTTTGTGACACTGATTACCGACATTCTGACGCTGGTGGTCGTCATCCCGGTGATCTTCTGGATGGACTGGCGGCTCGCGTTCATCTCCATTACCGTCGTCCCGATCTACGTCGCCTGCTACAAACTGTTCCTGAAGCGGATTCGCCGGCTGAGCGAGCAGCTGCGGGAGAAGTGGGACGCGCTGCTGGGCGCGCTGCAGGAGAAGATTGCAGGCATCACAGTCGTGAAGGCGTTTGCGCGAGAGGAGCATGAGACCGAGCGGTTCATGCTGACCGTGCAGGACAACTTCTCGCTCGGAATGCAGCAGGCGAAACTCAACCGCACGCTTGGCGTCGTCGCTACCGTGATCCGCGCCGTCGGAACGGGCCTCATCTTCTGGATGGGCACCAAACTGGTGCTGGGCGAGCAGCTTCAACCGGGCGAGCTGATCGCCTTTGTCGGGTATATCGGCTATCTCTACGACCCCTCCGTGCGTCTGGTGGATTTCAACATCCAGGCGCAGTGGGCGGGTGCGGCAATGGATCGCGTCTTTGAGACGCTGGATACGCGACCGGAGATCACCGATGCGCCCAACGCAATCACCATCCGTGATATGAAGGGAGCGGTCGAGTTCCGCAACGTTACCTTCGGCTATGAACCCGACAACCCGGTACTCCGCAACATCAACCTGAAGGTGGAGCCGGGCAAAGTCGTCGCCATCGTCGGACCCTCCGGCGCGGGCAAGACCAGTCTGGTGAACCTGATCGCCCGCTTCTATGACGTGACGGAGGGCGCGGTGCTGATTGACGGGGTGGATGTGCGGCAGATCCGTCTGGAATCGATCCGACGCCAGATCGGCTACGTCAGTCAGGAGTCGCTGCTCTTCTCCGTCTCCATCCGGGAGAATATCGCCTACGGCAACAAGGAGGCGACGGAGGAGCAGATCATTCAGGCGGCGAAAGACGCCGACCTGCACGACTTCATCATGTCGCTGCCGGACGGCTATGACACCAAGATCGGCGAAGACGGGATCAAGATGTCGGTCGGACAGAAGCAGCGGCTGGCGATCGCCCGCGCCACACTGACCAATCCGCGTATCCTGATCCTGGATGACGCCACCTCCGCTCTCGACTCCAAAACCGAAGCCAACGTGCAGCAGGCGCTGGAGCGGGTTATGAAAGGGCGAACCAACTTCGTCATCGCCCACCGCCTCTCCACCATTGTCAACGCCGATCAGATCGTCGTCATGGATCGCGGCGAGATCGTGGACATCGGGACGCATGCCGAACTGGTGGCGCGTCCGGGCGTCTATAAAAACCTGTACGATGAGCAGTTCAAGAGCGCGCAGGAGGAGGCGCTCTCCGCGCTGCTGGGATAAAAAAGGTATACTCTGGTAACGCAACCTTCAGACCGGCGCGTTACGTATAGAAGATGATCCGGGCGTCTTCCATAACGCTCGGACATCGCAAACTCCCCTGCAGGATGAATGCATGATCAATAACCACCTCCTGTGGAACCTGTTTCTGGCGGTCATTCCAGTCGTTTTAGCCTGGACGCTCGCCTGGGGATTGACCCGGCAGGGCAAGCAGAGACATCTTCCGCTTCTGGTCTGCATCCCGCTGGCGGTCGCCTGGCTGGTCTTTTTGCCGAATACCTGTTACCTGCTGACACAGTGGCGGCATCTCCTCTTTGATGCGCGATGGGAGGGGCTGCTGGACGCCGGACACGCGGACCGATACGCCATGCTCTCCACCGCCAAGTGGTCGCTCTTCTTTCTCGTCTACAGCGGAACCGGCGTCATTCTCTTCACGCTGGCGATCCGACCGATGGAACGCTGGCTCCGCTCCATCCACCATAAGTTCTACCTGTATGCCCCCTTCTTCTTCTTCCTGATGTCGTTCGGGGTCTATCTGGGGCTGATCCCGCGCGCCAACTCCTGGGACATCCTGACCAATCCGCTCTGGCTGTGGCAGCAGTCTCTCTCCGCGCTGAGCAATCCCACGCTGATGTCCGCCATCATCGTCTTCGCGCTGATCCTGTGGGCGCTCTATGAGGCGATTGACCTGTGGATAGACGGGGTCGCGGAGCGGCTACACCGCTGGGGCATACTGCGCTCTCCGGCGCGCGCCCGCGCAACGGCGTAGAACTGCCATGAAGATCGTCGGTGACGTTCATGGCGCGAGCGCAGCCCGAAATTCGGGCAAACATCTCTCGATCTTCATCGGCGAATCCGACCGATGGCACGGCAAGCCGCTCCACATGGCGATCGTGGAGCGCGCCCGTCAGGAAGGGCTGGCGGGAGCCACCGTAACGCGGGGCATCGAGGGATTCGGAGCCAACAGCCGTATCCATACCGCCTCCATCCTGCGCCTTTCGGAGGACCTGCCGATCAAAATCGAGATCATTGACAGCGCAGAACGCATCGCCCGGTTCCTCCCGACGCTCGAGGCGATGGTGACGGAGGGACTGATCACCCTGCAGGACTGCGAGATCATCAAGTACGCTCACGCGCCTCTCCAACAGACCGGGAACACGCCATGACAACCTCCTATCATAACCATTCCACCTGGAGCGACGGAACCACCGCAATTTCCGAGATGGTTTCCGCCGCCGAACAGATCGGGCTGCTGGAGGTGGGCGTCTCCGACCACTTTGTGCTCTATCCCGGAGGCGAACAGGTCGGATGGACGATGCCGCTGGATCGGCTGGGGGAGTATCTGGAGGATATCCAGGCGGCGGCGCGGGGCGCGAAGGTGACGGTGCGCGCCGGCATAGAAGCCGACTTCTTCCCGGAGACCGTCGAGACGCTGCGCGCAATTCTGGCGCAGCACCCGTTCGACTACGTGATCGGGTCGGTGCACTATCTGGACGGCTTCCCGATTGATGAGCACCGCCGCTTCTGGGACGCCCTCTCCGTGGAGCAGCGCGAGGAGAAGTGGCGGCTCTACTGGGAGCGGATCCGGCAGCTAGCGCAGAGCCGGGTCTACGACTTCGTGGGTCACCTCGATCTGCCCAAAAAGTTCGGACACCGCCCGACCATCTCGCACGCGGAGGCGCAGACCGCCGCGCTGGACGCCATCGCCGCCGCAGACATGGCGATTGAGATCAATACCGCCGGATGGAGCCTGCCGGCGCAGGAAGCCTATCCCGCGCTCTCGCTTCTGCGCGCCGCCCGCGAACGCGACATTCCCCTGCTCATCAACGCCGACGCGCACGCCCCCGCACATCTCACCCGTCACTTCGACCGCGCCCGCGACCTCGCCCGTGAAGCCGGGTACGACCATCTTGTCCGCTACGAGCGGCGTCAGCGAGTCGCCGTCCCGCTCTGACGCGCCGCCCACCGACTAGACTAATCCCGCGTCGGCGCCTTTACCCGCTCCAGCAGCAGCTTGATGATCCGGTCCGAATCCATGCCTTCGGCTTCCGCGTTGAAGTTGGTGATGATCCGATGGCGCAGCACCGGCAGGGCGACCGCCGCCACGTCGCGGGTCGTGGCATCGTGGCGTCCGTAGAGTGCGGCGCGCGCCTTTGCTCCCAGCACCAGATACTGCGAGGCGCGCGGTCCGGCTCCCCAGCTCACGTACTCCCGGATGAAGTCCGGCGCCTCCGGCTCGGTCGGGCGCGTGGCGCGGGCAAGCTCCATCGCATAATGCAGCACGTGATCCGCCGCGATGATACGCCGCACGGTCTCCTGCAGCGCGATGATATCCTCCGCATGCAGGGTCTCCGAGACCTCAGATCGGAGCGCGCCGGTGGTGGCGCGAAGGATGCCCATCTCCTCCTCCGCGCTGGGATAGCGCACCGAGATCATAAACATAAAGCGGTCGAGCTGCGCCTCCGGCAGAGGATAGGTCCCCTCCTGCTCGATGGGGTTCTGGGTCGCCAGCACGAAGAACGGCTCCGGAAGCGGATAGGAGTGTCCCGCCGCCGTCACGTGATGCTCCTGCATCGCCTCCAGCAGAGCCGCCTGCGTCTTCGGGGGCGTGCGGTTGATCTCGTCGGCGAGGATCATGTTGGCGAAGATCGGTCCGCGGGCGAACACAAAGGAGCGTTCGCGGGTTATCTTATCCTCCTGTATGATCTCGGTTCCGGTAATGTCAGCGGGCATCAGGTCGGGGGTGAACTGAATGCGCTTAAAGGAGAGGGAGAGCGTGCGCGCCAGCGTGCTGACCAGCAGCGTCTTCGCCAGCCCCGGCACGCCCACCAGCACGCAGTGACCGCGCGCAAAGATCGCGATCATCAGCTCCTCGATCACCTCATGCTGCCCGATCACCACGCGCCCGATCTGCGAACGGATATTTTCGTAGGCGTCATGCAGCCTCTGCAGCGCCTGCTCGTCAGGATGCTCCCGGGAGGCGGCTGTTTCCGGGTTCGTCATATCTCATCGCTCCTATTTTTGATAGATCGGCAGCAGTCCCGCCGGAACCTGCAGTACCAGTACCGCCATTGCGGTTGCATATTCGGGACCGGGGCTGTCGTTCCAGCTTCCATCCGGACGCTGGGTGGAGATCAGCCGCTCCCGCACCGTGACAAACCACCGTTTCCAGGGTTCGCCGCCCACCTGATACCATGCCTGCGTGCAGTAGTAGAGCGCGTAAAAGTAGTGCTGCCGGTACGCCCACTCATAGGTCTCCAGCGGATGCTCCTGAAGATACTGCAGACCGCCCCGACACTCCGGCGAATTGCGCTCGCCCGTCAGAAACAGGCACAGCACTGCGGCTCCCGTGCGCGCCGGTCCGGATCCGCGAATATTCGCCTGATAGCTGAAGCCGCCGTCGGGGTTGTTGGCGCAGCGTTTGATATAGCTGACGGCTTTGCGGATCGTCTCCTCCGGGACTTTGATGCCGGCGTTGGCGGCGGCGCGCAGCGCGACCACCTGCACCGCTGTCACGGAGATATCGGCGTCGGCGACCTGCGGCTGATACCGCCAGCCCCCTTCCGCATTCTGCGTGTTGCAGATTAGCTGCACTGCGCCCTCCAGCTTTGAGCGGAAGTCCTCGCGCTTCGTCATGCCGTAGAGTTCCGCTAGCGCCAGTGTGGCAAATCCGTGTCCGTACATCGGCGGACCGGCTCCGCCCCCCCGCGCCACCAGTCCGTTGCGCTGAACACTGTCGGCGAGCCAGTCCACGGCGCGGTTGAGCAGATCGCCGTACTTGCCGCGCCCCGGCTGATGTCCCGCCGAAAGAAACGCCATCACGCACAGCCCGGTCACGGCAGCATCCTGATTGTAGACGCCGCTGTTCCAGTTGCCTCCTGGCTGCTGGCGGGCTGCCAGATACTCCAGCCCGCGCTGCATCGCCGCCTCCGACTTCGGCGTTCCCAAATACTCGCGCGCTTCGACATCGAACGGGTTCTTCTGCTGCGCCTGCGCCGAAAGCGCGGCGGACGCCGCAAGCAGGAGTATCAGAAACAGGCGGATTCGCTTCATCCGTCGTCTCTCACTTTCTATGCATCATGGAGCCGGCTATCGCCCTCCCCCGCGCTCAGACAGAGCCTTATAGTACTGGTTCACCAGGTCGCGGTACTCGGCGGGAACCCGCTCCTGACGTCCTTCGCGCATGGCGCGCTGCGCCCGCGGCGAGAGGTCGGTCATGCGACCTGCGCGCGGATCGGGCGCGCCGAACGGTCCGGTCTTCGGCTCAACCACCGGCGCGAAGGTGCGGCTGGCGGGCTGATTACCGCCGAGCTGCTGCTGCTGTCCTGACTGCTGCTGTTGCTGCTGCTGGGCGCGCTGCTGACGCTGCTGGCGCATCGCCTGCTGCGTCTGCCCGATAGCTCTATCCAGCATCCGAACGATCTGCCCCTGCCTCTCCTGGGTCGGCTTGCCCGTCTCCGACTGCTGGAGCATGTCCATCACATCTTCCATCTGTTCCGCCGCCTTCTGAACGCCCTGCGCGATCTCCGGATTTCCGCGAAGCTGCTGCGCAGCGCGCTGCGTGATCCGCTGGGTCTCCCGCTGCGCCTGATTCAGGTAGTTGAGTTCGCGCTGCTGGTCAGCGGACATACTGCGATTGGGGTTGCGATTTCGCCGCTGATCCAGACTGGTGGTCTCCTGCTGAATCTGCGCCTCCATCTCTCTCGCCAGTCGAAGCTCCCCGGCGGCTTCCGACATCTGCTGCTCGGCGCTGGACTGCTGACCGCCGCTCTGCGCCTGCTGCTGCGCGCCCTGCGCCTGCTGCGCCAGAGAGCGCGCGATTCGCTCCAGCGTCTGCGCGGCGTACTCCTGCTGACGCTGTGTGTCCTCGCCGGTATTCTGCTGCTCCAGACTGCGCGTCGCGTTGCCCATGCGTCGGCTCGCCTCCCCGAGCGCCCATTTGAACGCCTCCGTCGGCATCTGCGAATTCAGGCTCTGACTGCGCTCCAGCAGTTTCGACTGCTGCTGGGCAAGCTGCCGGGCGCGCTGCTGCTGTGACGGGGAGAGTTGACCGTTCTGCCGCTGACGGTCAAGCTGTTCGGTCTGCCTCTCCAGACCGCGCTGCTCCTTTGCTAGCTGCTCGACTGCGCGCTGCATCCTGCGGGCGTCCGCCTGCTGCTGCATCTTCCGCGCGGCGTCCCGCAGCTCCAGCGCCGCCTGGAACAGCTGCCGCGTCGCCTCCTGCGCCGATGGAGCCGCCATGTCCGCATCGTTTTTTTCGAGCTGGCTCTCCGCCTGGTTCAGAAGATCGCGGGCGCGGTTGACGGAGGTCTGCGCGCGCGGCACATCTTTGATCTGCGGCGAGACCTGCTCCGCCTGCCTGCCCAGCCCCTGCTCCTCCCTGGCAAGCTGACGGGTCTGCTCGGTGTTGGGACCGCTGCGAATGGCGCGCGCGATCCGGCTCTGCTCCGTCGCCATCCTCTGCAGACGATCTGCGATCTGCTCAAGCTGTTCGGCGCGCCGCTCCATCTGCGCATCCTGTTGCTGCTGCGCCGCCTGATCCAGGTTCTCCGCCAGCTCCTGCAGATCGCGCGCCGCCTCACTCTGCTGCGGCTCCGCCTCGGAGGGCTGCCCGGACTGCAGATTGCGCTGCGCCGCGCTCTGCTTCTGCGTCGTTCCCGCCTGCCGGGACTGCTGCGAGGCTCTCTGGAGCGCGGAGGCGTTCTGTTGACCGCGCTCGCTGGCGTCGCGCGCCGCCTGCTGCACCTGATTTTGAAGATTCTCCGTCTGCGCGCGCAGCTGCGCCTGTCTTCGCGCCAGATCGTTCAGACGCGCCCGCTCCTGCGCAGACATCTGCGCGGGGGATCGGTTGCCCATCTGCGCCTTCGCCAACGCCGACTCTTCGGCAAGCTGCTGCTGCTCCCGCGCCAGCCGCTCCGCCTCCTGCGCCATCTGCGCGGCGTCCGGTGCGCGGCTTGCCTGCTGCGCCAGCCGCTCCATCTCGCGCCGGATCTGCTCCTGCTGCCGGGAAGCCTCCGACAGCGCGCCCCGTCGGATGCTCTCAGACGCCTGCGGCATCGCCTGCCGCCCCAGCTGCTCCAGGCTCCGGGAAGCCTCCTCTCTGCGCTGAAGCGAGGAGGACGACGCCAGACGATTATCCCGGAGCTGCTCATTGGTCTGCTGCATGCGCCGCGAAAGATCCACGGTCTCCTGTGCAAGGCTTCGCTGCGCCGACTCCGCCTGCGACTGCCGGTTCCGGTCTCCGGTGCGCTGCGCCTGCTGCACCTGCGCCTGCGCCTCCCGCTGACGCTGGATCAACTGCCGCAGGGTCTCCTCCTCCTGCCGCATCTGCGAATCGAGCCGCTCACGCATCTCCTGCGCGCCGACAATCGTTACCCGGTAGGACGCTGAACGCCCCGTATGCGGTCCGGAGACCGTATCGTTGTCGCGGGCGACCGCCTCATAGACCAGCGTATCGCCGGGTTTGAGATTGAGAGAACCGAGCTGCCACGGACCCGCCGCCGCCGCTTTCGGGCTGCCGTCCGCGCCGGGAAGCGGAACGGAGCCGCGTCTCTGCCCGACCCGGTAGTCGAGACGCAGCTCATTGACTCCGTAGTCGTCGGACGCCGTGACGCGCATCTGGATCACGCCTGCGGGCGTTCTCTCCAGATCCGCCCCCGGCTTTGCGATCTGCACCGTCGGCTTCTCATCCGGCTGTGCGCGAACGGTGTACTGCGGGGGGGGCGCAGCTTCAAAGCCGTTCCGGTCGGTCAGGCGCAGGCTGTAGCTCATATCCTTCTGCACCATCATCTCGCCCTGCGCCCGCTCGCCATCTACCCGCCACGGCTCTTGCTTCGCGCCCTCCCCGATCATGGTCACCGCCTGCAGGGGTTTGCTGGCGGTCGCCTGTACCTGCACCCGCGTGCCGACCGGCGCAACGATATTCCCGGCGGTCGCCTCCACAACCTCCGGCGGACGGCGGGTATAGGACGGATAGGAGAGGTTCAGGCGCACCTGAAGGATCGTCGGGCGATCCTCCACACGCACCGTGTGCGGGTTAGCGCGCCCGTCTCCCGCCGTTGCGTAGTAGGTTACGCTCTGCTGCAGATCGTTGAGCTTGAAGGAGAAGAGATGAAAGCCGCCCTCAGCGGTGCGGGATGTCTGCGGGGTCGTCAGCTCCGCCTGCGCCCATCTGCCCTGATCGAAACGATAGTGCAGCACGGCGCGATCCGCCAGGTCGCCCCCGACTTTCACGCCGAGAACCACATCCTCCCCCCGCGGGACTACCAGATCGCCGGGCGTTACCCATACCTGCGTGCGGGCATAGATGGGGATGTCCGCTCCCGGAAAGAGGATCCGCTGCGCCCATACCGCCATCGCGCCCGGAGCGAGCGCGATCTGCGCCAGCAGCGAAAATCCCATAAAACCGGCTGCGATCATCGGACGCTGTATCAGGTTACCGGGAACGGCTTTCGCGAAGTTCAAGGGGGCTGCCAGGCGGTCGGTCTCACGCTGCAGAGAGGCGACAAACGCGGAGGAGTATCCGGCGGCTGCGCCTGCATGCGCCAGTTCAACGGTGGTGAGCAGGCGTTCGTCGAGCGCAGGATAGCGGCGCTCCACCATCGCCGCCAGCGCGGTATCGGGCAGACGCCTCCAGAGCGGACGCGCCACAAAAACCGCCGTCGAGACGATCAGTCCGATGATCAGCGTCACCAGCCAGGCGAGCCGTCCGCCGCTGGTCAGGGTCAGCAGCCGGTCGTTGTGAAAGGAGATCAGGATCAGCGCGGACATCACGGCGCAGACCGAGGCGGCGCCCGCCATGATCACCAGCGTTCGCCAGCGCCTGCGCGCCTCGTTCAGTTTCGCCTGAAGAGATTCGGACATCGTTGCTGCCTCCGTTCTGCGGTCTGATCGCGTCTGTCCTGTCTGATACGCCAAACGGCGCGCCCCCGGACGCGCGCCGCTGCCTGTCTGTCTGCTCACTATGTTATTAGAAGTACGTAAAGCCCAAAAGTTACATCACCGATTAGATTCTATCTGCGGCGTCTCACGGTTGAGCGCATACCCATCATATCAGAAGGACGAGAAAGCAACAAGACCCGTTCGCCCCCTTCGTTCACTGCAGCATGTCTGAACAGTCTACCGGCAGCCCTTCTGTCTCGGCGCTCAGGCATAACGAAACTTCGGAGGAGTAGCGGCAGAGTGGGACACCTCCAACCAGACACCCGCACAGCGGGCAAGACTCAGGCGGGACTTCCCGGCAGAGGCGAAGAGTCGCCCGGTATCAGAACCGCTCGAACCGCTCGACATCCACCACGAAGACCACCGCTCCTCCCACCAGCACCTTGACCGGCGAGGGCATAAAGGTTCCGACCGGAGCCGCGTCGGGAGGCAGCACATTGACGAACTGCTCGCGGGTTTTGCAGCTATCGCCGATCACCTGCAGCACTCTGTCAACCTCCTTCTCCTCCACGCCGATCAACAGGGTTACATTGCCTTCGCGCAGAAAGCCTCCGGTACTGCCGATCTTGGTGAATTTGAAGCCGTTTCGCAGCAGCGATTCGGTGATCTTGTTCTTATCGCGATCGTGCACAACCGTTATGACGAGTTTCATACTACCTCCCCTTTCCGCCACAGAACAGGGCGAAAGACGGACACGACACCCCGGCTTTCACCCTGCAGATCGGATCGCCTCCTGAACCGCTTTCAGGATATCGGCATGGATCGCCTCGACCGAACGCGCCGCATCCACCACCCGAAAACGCTCCGGGAAGAGCCGCGCCTCCGAAAGATAGCCCATCCGCACGCGATGATGAAAATCCCTGCTCTCCGCCTCCATCCGGTTGCGGTCGGACTGTCGGGACAGCCCGCACTCGACCGGCAGATCCAGCAGAATGGTCAGCGCGGGCGTCAGGCTGCCGGTCGCGAAGTCGTTGAGTCGTCTTACCCACGCCAGATCATGCCCGCGCGCATAGCCCTGATAGGCGACTGTGGAGTCGATGTAGCGATCGCACAGGACGATCGCTTCCGCCTGCAGGCGCGGGCGCAGTACCCGCTCCGCATGCTGCGCCCGCGCCGCCAGAAAGACCAGCAGTTCAGCGGTCGGGGTTACCGGCGCATCGGCTGCGAGCACCACCGCGCGCAGAGCCTCCGCTACCGGGTCGCCCCCCGGCTCGCGCGTCGTGAAGACCCTCTTCCCCTGCGACAGGAGATGATCCTGCAGCAGACGGATCTGCGTCGTCTTTCCCGCGCCCTCGATACCTTCGAATGTGATGAACAGACCGGTCATAGCGGGCAGTCCTGTTCGCCAACGGCGCGGGCGGGATCGCTCTGCACAGGCTCCTCCTCCGCACAACGACGCGAGATTGCTTCGGTCGGCTTACGCCTCCCTCGCAATGACGGGAAGGGGTCGCCTATCGCCTCCCTCGCAATGACGGGAGGGGGTCGCTGATGCTGTCGTTACGCGCCATACGCCCTCACGAGGCTGGCAGTATGCGAACCCGACGGCGCGGCTCCACGCCGATGCTCTCCGAAAGCAGTTTATGCTTTTCGACGATCTGGTGCTGCAGGCGGCGCGTATAGCTGTTCTGCGGGGACAGCTCTACCGGTTCACCGGTACTGAGCGCGCGCTGCACTCCCTCCTCCGCCTCGCGCATAGCGTCCTCGGTGAACCCCTTCTCCAGCGCGCCGGTCTGGAAGATGTCCCGGATGGCGGAGACGACCTGCGTGTAGGTGTTGCTCTTGATGATGTAGGTCGGCAGGTTTCGCGCCGCTCCCTCGCGCATCTTCGCCGGCTCGCGGCGGTAGTTGGCTTTCAGGGCGATGATGACATCGGCTTCGTTCACATCCCGGGCGATGATGGCGGGGACGCGGCTCTCCAGTATCGCCCGATCCAGCCGGTTACGATTGACGCCGTAGGGAAAGATCTTCAGAGTCGTCGGCGTCTCCCGGCGAATAGCAGGTGAAGCCGGCGCGCGAAAACCCTCTCTTCCGGATCGCTCTACAGGCGCGTACTCCTCTTCCTCGTCGCACTCCTCCTCCTCGACCTGGTTTCGATCCCTGCGATAGGCGTCCGCCTTCTGCACGACCTCGATCTCGCCTTCGGGATTGCGAACACGGATCTCCGGACGCGGACTCTGCCCGCGTAGCATTCGGTCCACCGTCTGCATCACGTCGTGGTGGATCGCCAGCTTGTCCATGTCCATGATCTCGATCACCACGTCGAAGGTCGGCGGGGCTTTGCGCTCCAGCACGGTCTTCTGCGTTCCGCGCCGCCGCGCCTCGTCATCCGAGAGGGTTACCGCCTGAATGCCGCCGATCAGATCGCACAGCGTCGGGTTGACCAGAAGGTTCTCGAGACTGTTGCCGTGCGCGGTTCCCACCAGCATGACGCCGCGTTCGGCGATGGTGCGCGCCGCAAACGCCTCCTGCTCCGTGCCGATCTCATCAATGACGATCACCTCCGGCATGTGGTTTTCGACCGCCTCGATCATGACGGCGTGCTGCAGCGACGGCTCCGCCACCTGCATCCTGCGCGCCCGTCCGATTGCCGGGTGCGGAATATCCCCGTCTCCGGCGATCTCATTGGAGGTGTCCACGATCACCACCCGCTTTTTCAGCTCTTCAGACAGCACGCGGGCGACCTCGCGCAGTTTGGTGGTCTTGCCCCGACCGGGACGCCCCAGCATCAGAATGCTCTTGCCGCTCTCAACGACATCCTGAATGATGTCTATCGTTCCATAGACGGCGCGTCCGATCCGGCAGGTCAGACCGACGATCTTTCCCACGCGGTTGCGAATGGCGGAGATGCGGTGAAGGGTGCGCTCGATCCCGGCGCGGTTATCCTTGCCAAACGCGCCAACTCGATTGACGACATACTCGATATCGTACTCGGTTACATACTCCTCGCCCAGCTCAACGACCCGCTCCGGAAAGCGCGCCTCCGGGATTCGCCCCAGATCCAGCACAATCTCCAGAAGGTCATCCAGACTGCCGGAGCGCTCCAGGTTCTCACGGACTGCCGGAGGCAGCACATCCAGCAGTTGCGACAGGTTGTCAGTGATCTTCTGTTGTTTCACGATCAGTTCGCGGGAGCTTCGTAGTCCCGCCTCCAGGTGAGTACTCAAGGGGGTTCTTCATAACTCCTTATGCAGGCGCCGCAGCGCCTGAAAATAGACGGCGAGCGCAGAACGGACGGTCTCCTGCCTGTAGCCATCGCCCACGAACGGCAGTCAGAAAGGCTCTCCCCCAGCATCGGCTGCGGAAACGATTCTTCAGAAACAGACCGGAGCGATTTCACACTCTCACTGTTAATTATCTGCGCTCCGAACCTGCAGTTCCCCTGGCTACCATCATACCAATTACTTCTTCGTTTTTCAAGTTCGCCGCGCCGATTTCCAGGTCATCCACCGTTTCGCGCCACCACGCCGCCCTGTGAAACCGCTTCGGACATACCGATAATTGCGCCAGAAGTGCGCATAAAAAGCGCGACGTGCTCGGTGATCTGGCGTGTCAGGGTTGCCCTGACGGTGCAATTTCAGCTATAATAACTACCAGAAGCACGCGCTGACCTCGATTGAGCCATCAAACCTGCATCTACGGCGTGCATTGCGGATATTCAGAAGCGCCCATGCAAGCCCGGGATACGCACAGAACGTATCCTTTTCCATAAAGTCCCCATACTGCCAACGCTCCAAGGATGTGGCGTAATCCCAAGGAGGACTTGCAGTCACCATGCATCCATATGCCTTTCCGGACGCTCCTTTTCCACCGGGTTCTGCCCAGAAGCGTCGAGCGTCCGAACGATCAATCCAGACGCGGCGGCTCTATGGCTTCGCTCCGGCTCTTGCCGGACTACTCTCACTACCCCTCTTACGCCCCAATTCAACGACTGAGATAACCACCATGATTACCTTAGCTTTGCTCCTTGTTCTCGCTGTATCCCTCTGGAGATACGCGCAACGCTTTTCATCCGAAAGATCCGCGCCCCGGCGCGTTGGAACGGCGATGCTGACCCTGCTGATGGCGCTGGCATCCGCTCCCCTTCTGGCGCAGGAGCCGCATAAAGGCGGCGGAGAAGCCAACCTGGTCGTGCCCGACCTGGGCACCGTTCAGTTTCTGGGAGTCTCCGGCAGCAACCTGCTGATGGTCGGCATCGTCGTCTGTCTGCTGGGAATGGCTTTCGGATTGATGGTCTACTCACAGCTGCGCAACGCCCCCGTGCATCAGTCCATGCTGGAGATCAGCGAGCTGATCTATGAGACCTGTAAGACCTATCTGATCACGCAAATCAAGTTCATAGGCATCCTGTGGGCGTTCATCGGCGCGGTGATTGTCGTCTACTTCGGCATCCTGCAGAGCTACTTTGCCGAAGGCAAGACCTTCCAGGTCTTCATCATTCTGGCGTTCTCGCTCATCGGTATCGCGGGAAGCACCTCCGTCGCCTGGTTCGGCATCCGCGTCAATACCTTCGCCAACTCCCGAACCGCCTTTGCCGCATTGGCAGGCAAGCCGTTTCCCTGCTACGCAATTCCGTTGAAGGCGGGCATGAGCATCGGAATGGTGCTGATCTCCGTCGAACTGCTCATCATGCTGGCGATCCTGCTGTTCATTCCCGGCTCCTACGCCGGTCCCTGTTTCATCGGATTCGCCATCGGTGAATCGCTCGGCGCCGCCGCCCTGCGTATCGCGGGAGGCATCTTCACCAAGATCGCCGACATCGGCTCCGACCTGATGAAGATCGTCTTCAAGATCAAGGAGGACGACGCCCGCAACCCCGGCGTGATCGCCGACTGTACCGGAGACAACGCCGGCGACTCGGTTGGACCGAGCGCGGACGGCTTCGAGACCTACGGAGTTACCGGCGTTGCGCTGATCGCCTTTATCCTGCTGGCGGTCACCAACCCCACCGTTCAGGTGCAGCTTCTGGTCTGGATATTCATGATGCGCATCCTGATGGTGGTTGCCAGCGGCGTCGCCTACTTTATCAATGACGCGGTCGCACGGGCGCGCTACGGAGATGCGGACGAGTTCAACTACGAACATCCGCTGACCACGCTCGTCTGGATGACCTCCCTCATCTCGGTCTCCCTGACCTTCGTGATGTCTTACCTGCTCATCCCCAACCTAGGGAACGACCCGACCCTCTGGTGGAAGCTCTCCATCATCATCACCTGTGGAACGCTGGCAGGAGCGATTATTCCCGAACTCGTCAAGATATTCACCTCGACCGAGTCCGGGCATGTGCGCGAGGTCGTCACCTCCTCGCGGGAAGGCGGTCCCTCCCTGAACATCCTGTCCGGCTTTGTTGCCGGCAACTACAGCTCCTACTGGATGGGGATCGTCGTCATCACCCTGATGGGAACCGCATGGCTGGTAAGCACGCAGGGACTGGGCGCGATCATGACGATCAACAACTTCGATGCCTCCCCCGTCTTCGCTTTCGGTCTGGTGGCGTTCGGTTTCCTGGGCATGGGACCGGTCACCATCGCCGTCGACTCCTATGGTCCCGTAACAGACAACGCCCAGTCGGTCTATGAGCTGTCGGTGATAGAACAGATACCGGGCGTGAAGGAGGAGTTGAAGAAGAGCCACAACATGGATGTGGACTTCGAGCGCGCGAAGCATAACCTCGAGGCGAACGATGGCGCAGGCAACACCTTCAAGGCGACTGCCAAGCCGGTTCTGATCGGAACCGCCGTGGTCGGCGCGACAACGATGATCTTCTCCATCATCGTTGTCTTGACTGGAGGCATGGAGGCAGAGAGGATCAAGATGCTCTCGATCCTGCACCCGCCCTTCCTGCTCGGTCTGATCGCCGGAGGCGCGGTGATCTACTGGTTTACGGGAGCCTCTACGCAGGCGGTTACCACCGGAGCCTATCGCGCAGTCGAGTTCATCAAAGCCAACATCAAACTGGAGGGCGTCGAAAAAGCCTCTATCGCCGACAGCAAACGGGTCGTGGAGATATGCACCCAGTACGCGCAGAAGGGGATGTTCAACATCTTCCTCACCGTCTTTTTCGGGACCCTTGCCTTCGCCTGCCTCGAGTCGTTTCTTTTCATCGGCTACCTGATTGCGATCGCGCTGTTCGGTCTCTTCCAGGCGCTATTTATGGCGAACGCCGGAGGGGCGTGGGATAACGCCAAAAAGATCGTAGAGGTAGAGTTAAAGGAGAAGGGATCCGAGCTTCACGCGGCAACCGTGGTGGGCGACACCGTCGGCGATCCGTTCAAAGATACCTCCTCGGTGGCAATGAACCCGGTCATTAAGTTCACTACGCTGTTTGGACTATTGGCGGTTGAGCTGGCGGAGACCCTGACGACCGAGACCCGACTCGTGATTGCCAGCATCTTCCTGCTGATCTCCTTCTACTTCGTCTATCGGTCGTTCTACGGAATGCGCATACAGGTTGGCGAAACGGTTGCGGAGTTCGCCTCCGCCGGAGGTCCTGCGATCGCTTCGGATGGCGCATCCAATCGGACAGTTGAGACGAAGAGCGAGTCGAAGCTGCAGAAGTAGGCTTCCCAATACCTGTTCCGTAAACGCAGCCGGACGGAGCGTTCCGTCCGGCTGTTTCTACGCTGCCCAAAGAGCCGCAGAGATCAAACGGCCGGTCCAGAGGGCGGATAGGAGCCGGGCGGAGGCATATTCGGAGCCGCTCCTCCCAGGAAGAAGTCACGATAGGTCAGCGCGATGGAGAGCACATATACCGGATAGGTGAACAGCACGCCGATGCAGCAGGCGAGCAGTCCAAGACCGCCGATTATGCTCGCAACCACATAAAACAGCACCGCCATCAACGCCTGGCTCTTCAGCGTCTCCACGCTCAACTTGATCGCGTCCAGCCCCTGGATCCCCCGATCCGCCACCAGCGGAGCCGCAAACATCGTCATTCCGTAGACGATCCAGGTGAACACCAGAACCGGTAGGGTGGTGAGAAAGCCAGGAATGGGCAGGATGCCCAGCAGGTTGGGGATACTGGCAATCGCGCTGATGATGACCCCGATTGTCAGGAGCGGTCCCGCGACATCCATCACGCTGAACAGATCACCTGCAGTGAACGGCTCGTTGCGCATCTGTTTGATCGCCATCCGGTACATCCCGCCCAGAAAGAAGACCATCACCGTTCCAGCCAGGATGCTGATGATCAGTCCAAAGAAGGTGCTGACCAGACGAACCGTAAAGTTTTGAATCATGCCGGACCCGGTCGCTCCTCCTGCAACCGAAACCGAAACGATAACGGCGGTCTGAACCGCCACCAGAACCGCTAAAACCGCACCGATACAGAACAGACTGATCAGAGAGGCGAGCGCCCAGTTTCCAATCTGACGCTGCATCATACTGAACGCCTCGCCGATCACATCAAAACGGATCTGCGCCGGGCGACCATACATCGGCGCGCCGCCACCGGGGACTGCCATATCTGACCTCCTCATGAAGATAGGACGCGCTGGCGAAAGCGCAGCACACGCTAGATAGTTCCCATCGCCGAAGTCGAGTTCCTTCCCGACTTTCCGCGACAAGGGATTCGGCAGGCTTCTGGCGAACCTCTTTCCGTCACGATTCCGGAGGAGCAGAGTGATTATTCTCGGCCTCGATCCCGGCATCGCCACGACGGGCTACGGAGTGCTGCAAAAGGAGGGGCAGAGACTGACAGCGCTGGACTACGGCGCGATCGTAACCCCGCCCCATGAGGCGCCTCCTGCGCGTCTGCTGGCGATCTATAACCGGCTCATCGGTCTGCTGGAGCTGCACCAGCCGGACGCGCTGGTGACGGAGCGGCTCTTTTTCGCCCGTAATGAGACGACCGCTTTCGGCGTAGGACGCACCATCGGCGTCGCGCTGCTGGCGGCGGCGCAGCGCGGCATCGCCTGGGTGGAGTATACGCCCCCGGAGGTCAAGCAGGCGGTCGTCGGCTACGGCAACGCCGAGAAGAAGCAGGTGCAGTTCATGATCCAGCGCCTGCTGAATCTGCCCGTGCCTCCCAAACCCGATGACGCCGCCGATGCGCTTGCGATCGCCATCTGTCACGCCCACTCCGCCCTGACGCTGCCGAACAGACGCTGACAACGCGCTATTTTCATGGAGACAGCCTTGCCTGCCTGGTTGATCTACTGCATTCTGACGCTGCTGCTGTGGGGACTGTGGGCGTTTTTGCCCCGACTGGCGACGCGCACGCTGGACACCACCTCCACCCTCTTTTTTCAACAGATGGGCGCGCTGTTAGCCACCCTGTGCGTGCTGGCGACGGCGGGATTCCGGATCAAACCGGAGATGAAGGGCATCTCCTGGGCGATGCTGACCGGCATGCTGGGCGTCTTCGGGCTGCTCTGCTTCCTGCAGGCGGTTACCCGCTATCGCCTCTCGGTGGTCGTGATGGTAACCGCGCTCTACCCGTTGATCACGGTCGGGTTGAGCGTGCTCATCCTGCGCGAAAAGCTGACCGCGCTGCAATGGCTGGGCGTTGCGCTCGCAATGGCAGCCATTCTGCTGATGTCCGCGCCGTCGGAGTCGTAACGGCGACCTGCGGCATTTCACGAAGATACACAGGAGATGACAATGACGATGACCGATTCCCGATTGGCGGTGGATGGCGGGCGGAAGACCCGCGAAAAGCCCTGGCGCGAGTGGCCCGTCTATGATGAGCGTGAGGAGAGAGCCTTGCTGGAGGTGCTGCACAGCGGACAGTGGTGGTCGGTCGGAGGGAAGAAGGTTCCGGAGTTTGAGGAGGCGTTCGCCCGTTTTCACGACGCGAAATACGGTATCTGCGTCACCAACGGAACCGCCGCGCTGGAGGTGGCTCTGCGCGCCCTAGGGATCGGCTGCGGCGACGAGGTGATCGTCCCTCCCTACACCTTTATTGCGACCGCCTCCAGCGTTCTGGCGGTCTCCGCCACGCCCGTCTTCGTGGACATCGAGCCGCACAGCCTGAATATTGATCCGAAGGCGATCGAAGCCGCGATCACGCCCCGCACAAAAGCGATCATCCCCGTGCATATCGCCGGATGCCCGGCGGACATGGACGGCGTTCTGGAGGCAGCGCGAAAGCACAACCTGTTCGTGATCGAGGATGCGGCGCAGGCGCATGCCGCCGCGTGGAAAGGGCGGCGCGTCGGCGCCATCGGCGATGTCGGAACCTTCAGTTTTCAGGCGAGCAAGAACCTGAATGCGGGCGAGGGCGGCATCGTGATCACTAACGACGAGACCATTGCGGATAAGGTCTGGTCGGTGCATAACGTGGGTCGAACGCGATCCGGAAAGTGGTATGAGCATCATGTTCTGGGCGGCAACTTCCGCATGACCGAATGGCAGGCGGCGATTTTGCTCGCGCAGCTCACCCGGCTGGAGGAGCAGACGGCGACCCGCACGGCAAACGCTCGCTGTCTCACCGAACAGCTGTCGCAGATTCCCGGCATCCTCACGCTCCAGACCGACAGCCGCGTGACCACCCACGCCTACCATCTCTACGCCTTCCGCTACGACCCGGCGGGCTTCGGCGGCAGATCGCGCGAAGAGTTCCTGCGCGCGCTCAACGCCGAGGGCGTCCCCGCCAGTTCCGGGTATGTTCCGCTCTACAAAGAGGTGGTTTTCCAGCGCAAGACCGCCGGACAGGGAGCCTGGTGCCGCGCCGGTCGCCCGATAGACTACGGGGCGGTCAACTGCCCGGTCTGCGAACAGGTCTGCAGGGACGCCGTCTGGCTGTTCCAGTCCCTGCTGCTGGGGGACCGGGAGGATATGCAGGACATCGCCGCCGCCGTTCAAAAAATTCAGAAAGCCTGGGGATAGAAGCGATGCTCTTTCCGATTATCACCACCGCCGCCGTGCTCTCCGGACAGAATCCGCCTGTCCGGGAACCGCTGCGACTGCGTCCGTATCTGCAGCTCCTCGCCGCACGCTACACCGTTCGGGATGGCCTGCCTGCTGGTGAGGCGTCTTCGGTATGGGTTCACGAAGGCAGGGTCTACGCGCGGTTAGCGCAGACGCAGGGACAGCCCGGCGTTCCCACGATCGTGATGCTGGACGGCGACCGCTGGAAGCAGGCTTCTCCGGAAGGAGCGCAGACGGACGCGCAGAAGCAGCGGGAGTCGCTGAGTCAGAGCGTCGGCAGCCGCGTTCTCAGCGGCGCACAGTCGCAGGACGGGCGCTGGTGGGTCGTCACGGAAAAGGGCGCGCTCCGGCAGGAGGGCGAGCAGTATGTTCCGCTGACCATCCCGCGCCGGTTCCGTCATGGACAGCCGTACCCGCACCCGGACACGGAGATCCGAAGCCTGACCCGGGATCGCGCCGGGCATATCTGGCTGGCGACCTCGATGGGAGCCTATGCGACGGACGGCGCGGACTGGTGGCAGCCGCTCACGCGCGAGGACGGAATGCCCTTTGAAGACCTGCTCTGCCTCACCTTCGCGCCGAACGGAGACCTGTGGGGAGGCACCTCCGCCGGAGCGTGGCGTCTGCGAAACGGCGAGTGGCGCTACTTCTGGGGCAAGCGGTGGATGCCGGGCAACCGCGTCAACGACATCGCCTGCGCCGAAGACGGCTCCGTCTGGCTGGCGACGGACGGCGGACTGGCGAAGATCGAAGAGCGGCAGATGACGCTGGCGCAGAAGGCGGCGCACATGGAGCAGATCACGGCGGCGCGGCACAATCGTCGCGGATGGGTCACCGGATGCCATCTCAAAACGCCCGGCGACCCCTCCGGCGGCTTTATCCACGAAGCCAGCGACAACGACGGTCTCTGGACGGCGATCTATGTCAGCGCGGAGGCGTTCCGCTACGCCGTTACCCGCGATCCCGCCGCCCGTAAACTGGCGAAACAGAGCATGGAGGCGCTGCTCGATCTGGTGCGCCTGAGCGGCTATCCCGGCTTTCCGGCGCGCGCCATCATTCGCAAGGGGGAGGAGGTTCTCGGCTACGATCCGGAAGAGACGGTGCGCGTCGCCGGAGAGACCGAAAAGATCTGGTACGTCTCGCCCGTAGACCCGAATCTCCTCATCAAAGGAGACACCTCCTCCGATGAACTGGACGGGCACTACTTCGCCTGGTATATCTACCATGAACTGGCTGCGGACGCAAAGGAGAAGCAGGAGATTCAGAAGGTCGTCGCCGCCGTTACCGATAACCTGCTGCGGAACGACTTCACGCTCGTCGGACACACGGGACGCAAAACGCGCTGGGGCGTCTTCGGTCCGCAGTACCTGAACGAAGACCCGCAGTGGGTGGAGGAGCGCGGTCTGAACTCCCTTGAACTGCTCTGCTACCTGCGCGTCGCCTACCACATCTGCAAGGATCGGCGGTATCTGGACGCCTACGAGAACCTGATCGCCCGCCATCACTATCTGCTGAACACGCTGCTCTACCGCCGGGGCGCGCCCTGGTACGCCATCAATCACTCGGACGACGAGCTTGCCTATCTGGTCTACTATCCGCTGCTGATGCTGGAGACCGACCCGCACCGGCGCGCGATCCTGCGGCAGAGCATCGGCTCCACCTGGAATGGGGGTCCCGTCACCGCCGGCATTCGCGAGGAGAAAGCCCCCTTCTACAGCTTCATCTACGGAGCGGTCACCGGAGAGCCGTGCCGCGCGGAGGAGGCGGTGCAGACGCTTCAGGAGTGGCCCTGGGAACAGATCAATTGGACGGTGCAGAACAGCCATCGCCACGATGTAACGTTCCGGGTCGCCCGGGGCGTACGCCGCACCGAGATAGACCGCGTGCTGCCCGCCTCCGAACGGCGGGTGATGCGCTGGAACGGCAATCCTTGGGTTCCCGATCACGGCGACAACGGGCAGAGCGAAGAGGACGGCGCGGCATGGCTGCTGCCCTACTGGATGGCGCGCTACCATAAACTGATCGCGGAGTAGCGCGTCAACGGGCGTCTGACGAACCGAACGGCTCGATCCATATTTCAGGATCGAGCCGTTGCGCATGTGTCGCAGAAGAGACACGCGCTCAGAAGATGCCGGGCAGTCCCATTCCTCCGGGAACCAGTCCCTCCATCCGCTCCTTCTCCTGCGCCTCTGCCTTCTCCTCCGCCTCTTTGACGGCGGTGAGGATCAGGTCCTGCAGCATCTCCACATCGTCCGGGTCTACCGCTTCCGGCTTGATCTCCAGTGCGACCAGCTTGCCCTTGCCCGTAACGATGGCTTTCACCATCCCGCCGCCGGAGGTCGCCTCGATCCGCGCCTCCTCCAGCTCCTGCTGCGCCGCCAGCATATCGTCCTGCATCTTCTGCGCCATCTTCGCCAGCTTCATCATATCGCCCATGCCGCCAAAACCGCCGCGACCACGTCCCATCACCTTCTCCTTCGTTATAGAATGAATGATTGGATACGAAACTGTTTTACCCGTCCGGAGCGGAAGATTCCAACGCGCTATTCGTCTACCATCTCGCCGTCAAACTCCTCCAAAACCAGCGTCAGAAACTCCTCATCGCTCTCCTTCGGCTTGCGCCTGCTGGCGGCAGAGGCGGTTTCGCCCGGAGGCGTCTCCTGCGAGGGCGGCGCAGAGGCGGAAGCGATCGCGCTCGCCTCGGAAGGCGTCTCATCCAGCAGTCCGAGCGGGGGAGGAACGGGCGCGGTTGCGCCTGCGCCGCCGTTGCGGGGCGGCGCCGTTACGGAGGGCGATCCGGGCGGCGCGCTCTCCTCGATCAATACGCACTGCACCTTGAATCCGGCGACGCCCAGCTCCTCCTCCACCATCTGTTCGATCAGCTGTCTGCCCTGCGGTCGGTCGGCGCGGCTGCGCATAAACTCTTCCGTGAAGCCCAGAACGATCGTCCTGCCCTCCAGACGCAGCACCTGCTCCGTGCCAAAGATCGCCGCCGCCGCCCGCGACTTCTGCGTGATGCGCTGCCGGACGCGGTGCCATACCCGGCGCACCACCTCCTCATCAATGGTCGGCGCGAAGCGGGGATCGGTCTCCTGTGTCAGCGGACGCGCCTCCTCCACCTCTGCGGCAGGGGCTGTCCTCTCCGGCACTCTCTGCGAAGCGACCGGCTCCGGCGTCGTAACCGGCGGCGTCTCCCGGGTGACGGGAGCTGGCGGCGCGACCGGGTTCCGAGCGAAGCCGGCGGACCCGGTCGCGGGTTCCGGCTGAACGGCGGCGCGCACTCTGGCAGCCGCCTCCTCTCGCCCGCTCACTACCGGCGCAGATACCGCGAAGGACGCGCCCAGACGTCCCGGCAGAATGGACCAGAACGCCCGCTCCAGCAGCAGGCGATGCTGATTGGTGAAGCGCAGATCGCGTTCGGCGTCCGCCAGAATATCCAGCATCTTCAGAAGCTGATCGGGTGAAAAGCAGCGCGCCTGCTCCTGAAGCTGCTGAAATCGCTCCGGCGTCACCTCGGTCAGCGCCTGCGGTCCCTGCGCGAACTGCGCCACCAGCAGATCGCGCAGATGAAGCTGCAGGGCGACCAGAAGCTGCTTCACATCCTTGCCCGACTCGATTAGCTCTCCCGCTTTCAGATAGGCGGCTTGCAGATCGTCCGCCGCCAGGATCCGGGTGATGCTGTCCAGCATCTCCGGTCCGACCATGCCTACCGCCGTCAGCACCGCCTCCACGCTCAGATGTCCGTCGGTATAGGCGAGCGCCTGCTCCAGCAGGCTGAGAGAGTCGCGGAACGAGCCTTCCGCGGCGCGCGCAATGGCGGAGACCGCCTCCGGATCGTAGGCGATACCCTCCGCCTCCAGCACGCTCTGCAGCAGCCGGATCAGATCGTGGATGGTGGCGCGGCGAAAGTCCATCCGCTGACAGCGCGAACGGATCGTGATGGGAACCTTGTGCGCTTCGGTCGTCGCCAGCACAAAGACCACATGCGCGGGGGGCTCCTCGATCGTCTTCAGCAGCGAGTCGAACGCCTTCAACGAGAGATCGTGCACCTCGTCTATGATATAGACCTTGAAACGCGCCTCCGCGGGGGCGTACTTGGCGTTTTCGATGATCTTCTCGCGCACATCGTCAATGCCGGTCTCCGAGGCGGCGTCCATCTCGATCACATCCATGGCGCTGCCGTCCCGGATACGCTGGCACATATCGCAGACGCCGCACGGCTCCGGCGAGGGGCTGTCCCCCGCCTGACAGTTGAGCGCGCGCGCCAGCAGACGCGCCGTCGAGGTCTTGCCGCACCCGCGCGGTCCGCAGAAGAGATAGGCGTGCGCGATGCGTCCCATCCGGATCGCGTTCTGCAGCGTCGTCGTAACATGCTGCTGCCCGATGACCGCGCCGAAGGACTGTGAGCGATATTTACGATAGAGCGCGACGTAAGCCATATCCGATAACAGTACGCATCAGCGATGAGACCGATTCGCCTGCGGCGCAGGCATCTTCATCGCCTCCTGAATCTTCGGCAGAAAGGCTTCCACCACCTTTTCCGCCATCCGGGTCAGCGCCTTGCGCGCCGCCTCTCCCTCCACCGCATCCCGGAAGATATCCCTCTGCCCCTCCGGCGCAAAGGTGCGCGAGTCGAGCACATTGCCCGCCTCGTCAATCAGTTCAACCGTGATGGTTGCCTTGACGACGAACAGTTCGCCCTTGATAAACTCGGTGTTGACCTGCAGCGCGGCGGAGGAGGTCTCCGCCTTTCCGCGTAGCAGGAACCTTGCCCCGACCTTCTGCGCCTGCTCCGCTGCTGCGCGGGGATCGCTCTCCTTCCCCAGAAGCTCCTGAAGCCTGCGCGCCGACTGCCGATCCACCACGGGGAACGACCGCTCTACCAGTTCCGACTTGATCCGGGTCTCGGCGATCTCGCTGGACGGTCCCGGCTTACCATCGGGCAGCATCCGGGTCTCCTCCAGCATGACCACCAGCGCCGGACCGAGCGGCTCCGTCGCTTTCAGGCGGTCGGATGCCGGTCTGGGAAGCTGCTCGATCGCCTTCTCCGAACGCGACGCCAGCACAAAATCGGACTGCGGCGGCAGCGGATTCGGCAGCAGCACCGGGGTCTGTCTGTCCCCCACCTCCCGCACGCGCTGAGAGACAGCGGCGCGCAGATAGCTCTGAAGCCGCGAGACGGTCACCGTCTTCTCCATCGGACCGACGGCGGCTCCCATCAAGCCCTGCGCCAGATAGTAGGTGAAGACGCCGTGCCCGATATCCGGATATTCGTAGGAAGGCTCGTCCAGTTGTGAGGACGCCAGCACCACCACGCTGCCCGCGCTGATCTCCTCCTCCCGCTTCTCCGGCTTCTGAGAGACGCGCTCGACAATCCCCGACTTGGCGGAGCCGGAGTGACAGGCGTCCAGAATCACGATCTTGCGTCCGGCAGCGCTTCCGGTATGCATCACCTCGCGTATCAGCCGTGTGGAGAGCGCGCTGTTCTCCAGATCGCCGGGGCGAGCGTCTTCGGGAAGCAGATAGCTGCGTCCCTCCAGTCCCGGCTTGCCATGTCCGGAGAAGTAGAACCAGAAGGTGTCTTCCGGGCGCGTCTTTCCGGCGATCTCTCTCAGCGCTTTCTCGATATTGCTGCGCGTGGGTCTGCGCACCGGCGCACTCTGATCGCTGGTCAGCAGAACGACATTCTCCGCGGGACAGCCGCCCACCGCCGGATCGGTCAGCGTCTGATAGATCAGGCGGGCGTCCTTGACGGCGTGCGAAAGCGGGCGAATGCCGTTGCGGTACTCCGACACGCCCACGATCACCGCCCAGCGGCTCCCCGTCAGACGCACGGTACGCTCCGCGCCAGTCGGAGCCGCGTCCGATCGCGCCCCGTTCCCCGCACAGAGAGACAGGGCGGCGGTCAGCAGGAGGATTCGCATTGCAGAGATTTTCGGCATGGTGATCCTGATCGTCTAGGGAACGGAGGCGACGCGGGAGGACTTCTGAATGAGATCCGCCGTCAGGGAGCGCGCCGCCGCCTCGATCTCCGCGCGGCTGGTCGCCTCCGAACGCACCTCCACGCTCCTTCCCGTCTTCACATCAGTCAGCGACAGCGACAGCAGATACTGCTCTCCCTGCTTCTGGAGCCGTCCCTTGATGAACTTCTGCATCGCCAGCAGTTGTATCTGCGGCGACTCTTTCGTCAGTCCGCTGCTCGCCAGCAGCTCCTCGCCCAGTATCTCCTGGACATTATTACGTGAAATCAGCACAAAAGCGTTCAGGCGGGAGACCTCGCTGCGAATCACCTCCGAGAGAGACAGCCCCAGTTCCCTCTCCTCGCTCTCCAGGTTCATCACCGCCAGCGTCTCGGCGGGAACGCCCGGACCTTCGAACCGGATGGGATAGAGATAGATCTCCCGACCGGCGGCGATCGCCAGCTGCAGTCCCCCTCTGCCGCGTCCGAAGGCGAGATAACGCACGGGACGGGGAAGGGTCAGATCGGCGGGCGCGAGCGGATTTTTCAGGTCCCAGACCCGGACGCGGGTCTCCTGTCTCTGTGTCTGCCCGGTCGCCGCCAGCATCCGACCGTCCGCGCTCAGAGCGATGGAGGCGTTGGGATTTCGGGGGACGGAGCGGAACGAGTCGCCGACCGCGCTCTGTTCGCCTGTCTCACGATCCACCAGCTTGATGTAGTGCTGCTCCTGAATATCGGCGTAGTTGCCCACGATGTGCGTCGCTTTCGCGGTGATGGCGATAATCTTCCCCTCTCCGGCGACGGCGGCGCTGCGCAGCTGCGCGTCTTTGCTCTCGCGGGAGGTTCTCAGTTCGAGCGACACGCCCTGCCCGTCCGCCAGATTATACCGGTAGCGTCTTCTGTCCGCGCCGATGGTGAAGAGGGTGTTATCGTCCAGATAGCGGAAAGCGACGGCAAGGATTCGCCCCTTATGATCCTGAAAGCGTCGCACGAGCCGCTGGCTGGAGAGGCTGAAGACCGCGACGACGCCGCTGTCATATCCGACGGCGACCGCCTGTCCGTTGGAGGAGAAGTCCGCCGTCTGCGCCTTTCCGGCGCGCTCCTGCGGGAAACGATCCACGCGCTGCAGGGAGCGCGTATCCCAGACCGCCGCCTGCCCGTCGTCGGCGACAGTCGCCAGCAGAGAGCCGTTCGGGCTGAATTGGGCGGCGTTGATGCGGGAGGCGTGCGCACGGATGACTCGCGGCTCCTCGCTGGAGGCGGTATCCCAGAGCCACAGCCTGCCGTCGCGCAGACCGGCTGCCAGATAACGCCCGTAGAAGCTGAGCGCCAGCGCGGACGGCTCTTCCGGCGCGCTCATCGCGCGCGCGGCGGTAACATCCAGGCTTGCCGCGACATCCTGACAGACGCCGGGATGGCAGATAGTTAACAGGAGCAGCCCGATAAGCGGCAAACGGAGCGAAACAGGCATCTCTCACTCCTGAAAGAGCGCGGTGCGACTTCTGCTGGAGTCGCACCGCGCTCGCAATGGACCGACTAGCGAAGGAAGAACTTCAATCCGAAGGTGATCAGATTCAGATTATCCCCGCCGCTGAACTTGCCCAGATGCTGGAACTCGATGAACACCGTCTGCTGCGGGGCAATGAAGAAGTCCACGCCCACAGACAACTGATAGAAGGTATCGCTTTCGAACTGGTCGCCGAAGGACTGCGAGACGCCCACGCCGGCGTAGGGAACGGTGCGCGGCTTTCCGAAGCGGTACTTGCCGTAGACGCCGGCGAGACCGGACACATCATCATTGGAGAAGAACAGCCCCACCGTCGGACCGACCTCCAGTTCTGGCTTAAGGTAGTAGCCGACCTGACCGAATAAGACGCCGCTGGTATCGCTGTTCTGAAAAATGACCGACCCGGCGAAGGAGATGGAGCGGGATCCCTGCACCGGACCGCCTTCAAACTCCTCCTGACCGCCGCCAAACGCCTTATAGGCTGCGGGAGGCGTAAAACTGGACGGAGACAGCGCATGCGCCAGCGTAGTCTTTCCGCTGGACGGCGAAGAGTCTGCCTTCTTTGCGTCCTGGGCGAATGCGCTCAGTGAGAGTGATGCAATAAACAGCGCGGAGAGCACGACAGAAAACGCTCGTTTCAAGTAGGTAGTCCTCCTTGTTGTGATGGGGTGATTTGAGACGTAAGCCTGCTCTGTCGCTCATCAAAGGGAGATATCGTTTACAAGGCGGCGCGGGAACCAGACGCGCAAGACTTCTCCCCGCCGTGCAAAATGATAAAATGATCGTGCACCCCACTTTTGTTGCGCCTCTCTTCAGGAGCAGTCGCAGGCGACTCCGGACAGGTATTCACGCGGCACTCGGGGAATCATTCTTAGTGCTGCTGCCTTCCGACCCTGACACGGTTCGTATGCTCGCCGATGCGCGGAGCCCGTCCATCCACATCGTCTGCGGTTGTTGAACCGAAAAGAGACCACACCGAGAGTGGGGAGTTCGACCCCGCTGTAGCGGATTGCGGGTACAGGGCACCGCTAGCTCCCCATCTAGCACGATCACTGTATATTATACGTGCAAATCGCCCGTTTTTCCTTTCCTTTTCTTGCCGGTTCTCTCCGGCGGTTCGGACGCAGGGTCGCACCGCGCAGGGATTTGCCGACAGAGGCGGGAAAATGATAGCGAAAAGGAGGACAGACCGGTGAACTTTCGCCAGCTGGAACAGATCACGCCGGAGAGCAGTTTCTGGGACGTGCGCGATCAGTTGAAGTGGCACATCTATCATCGCTCCGAACGCGCCTTCGCCGCCGGAGACGCCGTTCGCGATCAGATTCGCACCCCGGAGGATCTGAAATCCTATCAGCAGCGCCTGCGAACCTTCTTCCTCGATGCGCTGGGCGGACTGCCCTCCTCAGATACCCCGCTGGAGGCGCAGACAGTCGGGGAGGTGAAGGGAGACGGCTTTCGGATCGAAAAGATCATCTTCCAGTCGCGCCCGCGTCACTATGTAACTGCGAACCTCTATCTGCCGGACAGTCTCTCCGCTCCGAGCGCCGCCGTGCTGTTTGTCTGCGGGCACTGGTCTCAGGGCAAACAGGCGCCGGAGTATCAGCAGGTATGTCAGACACTCGCGCTTACGGGTCTGATCGTTCTGGCGCAGGATCCGATCGGACAGGGAGAGCGGTTCAGCTACTACGAGCCGTCTCTTGGACGGGTTACCGTGGGAGAGTGCTGCCCCGATCACGATCAAGCCGGGGCGCAGTGCGTGCCGCTCGGCGACGTGCTGGCGCGCTACTTCCTCCACGACTCCATGCGTGCGCTAGACTATCTGATCAGCCGACCGGAGGTGGACCCGCAGCGGATCGGCATCACCGGAAACTCCGGCGGAGGCACCCAGTCCAGCCTGATGATGATCGCTGATACGCGCCTGGCTGCCGCCGCGCCCGCCACCTTCGTCATGAACCGCCAGACCTACATGTACACGGGCGGAGCGCAGGACGCCGAACAGATATGGCACGGCTTCACAGCGGCAGGCTACGACCACGAAGATATTCTCCTCGGCATGGCACCCAAACCGGTGCGGGTGCTGGCGGTAACCTACGACTTCTTCCCCATCGAGGGGACTCGCCGCACGGTGGAACGCTGCCAGAGAATCTGGAACGCCTGCGGAGGCGAGAACAACCTCGATCTGGTCGAGGATGTCAGCGGACACTCCTACACGCCAAAACTGCAGCGCGCCGCCGCCGACTTTTTCGCCCAGCGACTGCTGGGACGCGAGGCGCAGATAGACGAGTCGCGTATACGGATATATGAACCTTCCGAACTCTGGTGCACCCGCTCCGGGCAGGTGCGCGGCGAGATGGAGGGAGCCGCCTTTGTCTTCGAGGCGAACCTGGAGCGCGCGAAGGCGCTGGAGGAGAGACGACGCGCGATTCCCGTCACGGAGCGGAGGGAGCGCGCGCGCTCCTGGCTGCGCGAGCGCGTCTTTGCCCATCGCGCCCCCTGCCGGCAGAACCTGCGCCTCTATTATACCGGGATGGCGGACGACCTGACGGCGGAACTGGGTCTCTGGTGGTCGCAGACCGATCTGCTCAACCATGGCTGCCTTCTACGGCATCATGAACGGGCGGACGAGACGCTGCCGGTAACCATTGCGCTCTGGGACGGAGGCACGAACAGCCTGCAAAGTCACGGCGAATGGATACGCCGCACATGCCGGAACGGGCGCGCCGTCCTCGTCCTCGATGTTTCGGGCACGGGAGTCCTGCAGCCCCATTCGCTCCATTCCGCCTACCATCCCGAAGAGTTCTACGGCGTGATACATAAACTCTCGGACGACCTGACCTGGCTGGACGACAGTCTGTGCGCCCTGCGCGTCTACGACGTGCTGCGAACGCTGGAGGTTATCGGGGAGTGGCGGGGCGTTCGCGCTGACGACCTGCATCTCTACGCGGACGGACGCTCCGGTATCTACGGGCGGCTGGCGGCGGCGCTGGAGCCGAAAATCCGGCGCGTGGAGATTGCGGGCGGTCTGCGCGCCTTCGCAGACCTCCTCTCCGAACGACACTACGAGTCTCGCGGCGTCAAAAGTATCCTTCTGCGCGGAGCGCTCCGCCACTTTGATCTACCGGAGCTGGAAGATGAGCGATACCATCACCTCTGAGCAGCTTGCCTGCTACCGAAAGAACGGTTATCTGTTGGTCGAAGACCTGATCCCGGCGGAAGAGACGCGCCGCCTGCGGGAGCGGGTTCGGGAGTACACGCACGGCGGGCGTCCCGCCGATGCGCTGACCATCCAGATCGAGCCTCGCGTGCAGCGGGGCGAGATGACGGTAGAACATCCCGGCGACGGCATCCGCAAAATAGACGGGCTGGTTCAGGCGGACGACCTGTTTTGCCGACTGTGTCTGCATGAGACGATGCTGGCGGTGATCGAGGCGATCCTCGGACCGGACATCAAGCTGTTCCGCAACTCCCTGATGCTCAAACCTCCCTCCGTCGGCTCGCAGAAGGGCTGGCATCAGGACTCTCCCTACTGGCCCATTGAGCCGATGGAACTCTGCTCCTGCTGGCTACCGCTGGACGATGCAACGCCGGAGAACGGCTGCATGGTGGTCGCGCCGGGTCAGCACACGCTCGGTCCGCTTCCGCACATCCATGTTACCGACGACTACGTGATTCCGCCGGAGAGCCTGCCGGACGCAGAGACGACGGCGGTTCCGATGCGCGCCGGAAGCGGTCTCTTCTTCCACTCACTTCTGCCCCACTACACCGCCCCCAATTTGAGCGCGCACTGGCGGCGCGCCATGGTGCTCTCCTATATGTCGGCGCGTTCCCGTTACACGGGAGAGGGCGACGGACCGGAGTTCTTCCCGGTGAAAGGCAGAACCTACCCCGGCTGCGTGCGATAGCCCGAAAACCGGACGACAGAACAGAGCCGCCTGCATCCGCATGGATGCAGGCGGCTTTCCTGCGAAGGGTTGACGCCGATTACGGGCTGGCTTTCTCCGGATCGGTTACGGGCGGCTTCTCCTTCTCCGGCTCCGTGACCGGAGGCTTCTCCTTCTCCGGCTCCTTCGTCGGCGGCTTGCTCTCCTCCGTCCCCGTGTGTCCCTGCGTCTTCAGAACCTTCTCCAGGGTCTTCGACTCCAGCTGCTTCTCAGTTCGCTCGCGAATGGCGCGGGCTTCGGCGTCGCTGCGCACAACGCGCGGGGTCAGGAAGACCAGAAGCTCCGTCTTATTGCGGGCTTTGTTGGTCGAGCGGAACAGGTTGCCGATCAGCGGAATGTCGCCCAGCACCGGAACCTTGTTCGTGGTGGTCGTGGTGGAGTTCTTGATGATTCCGCCCAGCACCACCGTCTCGCCGTCCCGGACGCTGACCGTTGTCTGCGCCTCGCGCTGGTTGACGACCGGCGCATTGAACTCGGTGTAGCGCACGAAGTCGTTGGCGGTCTGCGTAACATCCATGGTCACATAGCCGTTGGAGGTGATCCTCGGGGTGACGGTCAGGATGATGCCGACATCCAGGAAGGCGTAGTTGTAGAGCAGGTTGCCGTTCACGTCCACCCGCTGATTGAGCACATAGGGCAGGCTCTGGCTGATGTTGATCTGCGCAGTGGCGTTGTTGCTCGTGAAGATACGCGGCGTGCTCAACACCTCGAAGCGGCTGTCGCTCTTCAACGCCTGCAGGAAGACACTGTACTGCGCGCCGGTCAGGGTATAGCGCAGCCCCTGCGGCTGGCGGTTGTCCGCCTGCAGCCCGAAGGAGGAGGAGCCGGTTGAACTGCCCTTGGTGAAGTTCCATTCGACGCCCATCTTGCTGGAGGCGTCCAGACTGGCTTCCACGATCAGGGTTTCGATCATCACCTGTTCGGGAATGCGGTCCAACTGCGACAGGATTCGCTCGACGATCTCCCGGTTCTCCGGCGAGGTTACCACGATGATGCTGTTGGTGCTGACATCCGGGATCACCGTGACGCCGCCGGTCAGGTCGCGCACATTGACGACCCGCCCCTGATTGTCGAAACCGGTAACGCCGCGGCTCTGCTGCTGCTGTCGGAAGCCGCCGAAGCCTCCTCCGAAGCCGCCGCCTCCCTGCGGGAACTGCGCCACCTGCACTCCCTGCGGATCCTCCTCTTCGCCGCCCTCCTCTGCCTCAGAGACGTCGGCGGATCTGCCGCTACGGTTCAGCCCGCCCGGACGATTGCCTCCCCCGCCGCCCGTATTGTTCCTATTCTGGTTCATGCCGCGGTTGGTGGTGTTGTTTCGTCGCTGCTGGTTCTGGCCGCGGTTGGCATTGTTGAACCCTCCGCCAAAGCCCGAGTTGAAGTTGCTGCGCCCGCCAAACGACTGATTGAGAAGCTGCGCGACCGCATCGGCGCGCGCGTTCTCCAGCGTGATGACAAACGCGCTGTTCTCAAACTCGACCTCTTTGTCCAGCTCCTTGATCACCCTCTCAACAATCGCCAGGTTATCGGGCGTCGCCGTGACGATCAGGCTGTTGGTGCGCTGGTCAGCGGCGACCGTGCCGAACGCCGCCTGCAGCGAGCCGAACCGCGCCGCCTGCTGGAACCGCTGGTCTATCGGAACGTTCTGCGTCCCGATCCCGCCCCGCCCTCGCGGCGCGTTGCTCACCAGCACGTTCTGCACCACGACCGCAAGGTCGGTTGCGCTGGCATACTGCAGGTTGAACACCCGAGACTGCTGCGGCTGTTCCGTCTGCTTATCGATCTGCTCCAGCAGCAGCTTGATCTGCTCATGTTCGCGGCTGGGCGCATTGACGATCACCGAGTTGCTGAAGTCGTCGGCGGAGGCACGAACGAGCATATTCATGCCCGCGCCGCGCCGCGCGCCGAATCCCATGCCGCCGAAATTGCCAAATCCTCCGCCACGGTTGCCCTGATTGCGGCGAAACGGATCCGCCCCTCCGGGGTTCTGCATCATCGCCGGGTTAAAGCCGCCGGGCGTTCCGGGCGCGCCGGGCGTTCCGGGCATCATTCCCTGATCCATGCCCGCCATCGCGAACACCTCGTTGATGACTCGCGCCACCTGCGACGCATTGGCATACTTGACGGTATAGACCTTCAACTGAGAGGCGCCGCTGTCGCGACCTCCGCGAGAGCCGCCGCCCATCATCGCCTGGATCGCATCCGGCGACATGTTCCCGAACGGCGAACGGGACTGACGCTGGCGAATGACCAGGAAATTGCCTTCCTTCTTCATATCCAGATTCTTCAATCCCAGAACGGTGTTGAACATCGCGAACGCCTCGTTCAGGGAGATCGGACGGGGACTCTGCAGCGTAATCGTGCTGACCACCGCCGGATCTTTGATGATGGTAACCCCGCTCGCCCGACTGAGCATCTGGATCACCGCGTCCATGCTGGCATTGCGAAAATCGAGCTTGATACGCACGCTGGGATTGAGTTTAAACCTCTCCCAGACGGGCGTCTCCGGCTCTCCCCCGCCGAAGAAATCGAACTGTGCGGAGGCGACGCCAGCGGTCGCAAAAAACAGCGCACACGCGATTAGACACTTTTTTATCCTGATCATTGCCTTGCGCTTCCTTCCCTGCCTGACTGCGGAACGGCGTCCGTTACCAGCGTGCCCGGAGGAGCGGGCGTCGGCTCCGTCACCAGCCTGCCGGGCGAGATGGGCATCACGTTCAGAGGCGCGGGCGCAGAAAATCCCAGCCGGGTCTGCTGTCCCTGCGCGTTGACAAACACCAGACTGTCCTCGGTGACCGCCTGCACCCGCAGCCCCTTCCAGGTATCCCCGACCTTCAGGAACTGGCTGTCGCGCGTTGAGGCGTTCTCGATGACCGCGATCGGTGTTCCGTTGACCTCGTTGATGCCGGTCAGCGTCCATGCGCCGTCTACGCCCAGCAGCGACTGCGGCTGACTGCTCGCGGCGTTCACGTTCGTTTTCGACGCGGCGACCAGCGGCTTGAATGCGTCCCGCGCGGGAGCGTTGTATCGGGCAAACCGCGCCTTTATGTCCGCCTCGGTGAATCCGTTGGGCAGACTGGAAGCCGCTTTTGCCGGGGGCGCCTTCGGACGCTTTGGCGGAGCCTCCGGCTCCGTGATCATCACCACGGCATACGCCGCGACACCCAGAACTGCCGTATAGATGACAGGACGACTAATTTTTATCACGAGATCCTCCCGATGGGACAGCCGGCTTTGACGGCGCGGCAGCTTCGATATAGACGGACAGCCCCAAAGTCGCCGTCACCTGACTGCTGACGCCGTCCGATGCGGCAATCTGAACCGACCTCAGAGCGATTTTGGTATCCGGCGCGTCCAGCCCTTTCAACATGGCGCTGACGTTGGGAAATGCGCCGGTAATCTGTACGCTGAAAGGCAGTTCCGTCATTCCCTCAATCACCTGTCCCTTCAGCGGACGAAACGCTGTAATCTTCAACGAACGCTGATTTGCCTGCGCGGTGAGCCTCTGCAGAACCAGCGCGGTAACGCTCTCGACCTCTCCCTGCCATGTCCGCCTCTTCACGGCGGCGCGCACCTCCTGGCTGCGCCGGGTGATGGCTTCGATCTCCTGCTCGATCTTCAGGCGGCTGAGCGTGCGCCCCTTCGCCATCCCGGCGGCACTCGGCTCCGGAACCGCCAGCACGTAGATCAGTGAGCCAGACAGGATCAGAATGGAGAGGAGGATCAGGACACTTGCGCTCCGATCCTCGCGGCTGCGAAGGTTGATCATGGCTGCGCCTCCGCCCCGCCGCCCGGCTCACCTGCAGCGGGTCTTCTAGGCGCGCGCGTCGCCTTCTTCGCGGGAGCCGGCATCGGCAGATTGCCCACCGCAACCCCCGTCACGCTGAACTGCGTTACGGGAATCTCATTGATTTTCGCAACATTGGCAAACACCAGCTTCACATCGCGAAAACGCGGACTGGCTCCCAGCCGATCCACAAACTGCGCCACATCGCCGGAGGCGCGCGCCGTTCCGCGCACCTGCACCGGCTTTCCCCGCTCCACAGTCAGTCCGGTGAGCCAGGCTCCCGTCGGCAGGCTGTTGCTCACCACAGCCACGATGTCGCTCAACGGCTGCGCGGGCTGAAAGGCGCGATCCAACGCCGTCTGCATGGCGACCGCTCGCTCCGCCTTCGCCGTCTCCGCGCTGCGCGTGGAGCGCAGTTTCTGCAGTTCACGCGCCCAGGTCGCCTCCCCCCGACGGATGACCGACTGCGCGTCGCTGCGATCCGCCCAGATCAACACCACCAGCAGGATCGCCGACAGCAGCATCAGCACCGCCAGACGAGTGCGGGCGGCAGTCCTTCTCGCCTTCGCACGCACGCGGTCTTCGGTCAGTTCAAAATGGAAGGGAGGCGCCTCGTCCAGCATTCTCAGCGGGGTCGCGTGGCTCATCGTCGCGCCGGGCAGCGACAGGCTGCCGCAGGCGATCAGCGGCAGGCTCTCGGCGCGCGCGGCTGCCATCGTGCGCTGCGCCTCGCAGAGCGGATCGCTGTCCGGCATCGCCGTCCGACTGAGGTGGAGATGTCCGCCCAGGATCACATCCAGCGTCAGTCCCTGCGGCGTCTCCTCCATCACCAGCGCATCTGTCACTCCCGCTTTCGCCGCGACCGCCGGCGCGCCCAGCGCGATCGGCAGGATACGAACGGCGGTCAGTCCCGCCTGCTGAAGCTCCTGCTTCAACTGCTTGAGGTCCTCCGTGCGCACCGCCGCCACCAGCGTCAGGACGCCCTCCGCGTTCTGATCGTGAGTCTGGATAAAATCGAAGCTGAGTTGATTGGCGTTCAGCGGAAAAAGCTGCTCGATCTGCATCTCCAGCAGCCGCTGCAGATCTTCACGGGAGGCGCGGGGCAGCCGCAGGGTCTTATAGAAGACCAGTTTGCGGCTGATGGCGACCAGCGCCTGCCGATGCCTGCTCAGAATCGGTCCCAGTTCCGACAGCGAGGCGGCTTGCGCCGTTTCGCCGGTCAGAATGTTGACCGCCTGCGCCCATCCGGGCGACCACTCGATATGTAATGCCGTTACCGACTTTCTACTCACCGTTGCGCTCCTGCATCCAGTGTGGCGGTCGGCTCTCCCCAGTTCCACCACCCCGGTACGCCCGTAACATTCAATCGCTGCCAGGTTACAATGCGAACCCGTCCGTCCTCCATCCTTACAACCGCCTCCGCCGCCGTCCCGATCCCGCCGCTCTCTCCGTACACGCGCACGATCCAGGTATCTCCGCCGACCGTCAGCCAGTCCGCGATCTGTCCCAGCGCCGGTCCCGCCGCTCCGGGAACCGTTGCCAGCTCGCCCAGCGAGGTGAACCCGGTAGACTGCCGCGCAACGATGGCGGAGGCGATATCCGGCGTCATTCCGGGAACGGTCAACAGCACCTCCTCGGGGGCGGTATTCAGATTGATCTTTCCCTCCACCCGCGTTCCGTTTGTAAATCCGGCGGCGTTGAGCAGGATCTGCTGCGCCTCCGGCGTCAGTCCGGGCTGGTTCAGAAGCTCCTGAAAGGAGGCGTAGGGACCGCTCGCCGCGATCTGCAGCGCAACCGCCGGATTGATGCCCAGCTGCGCGATCGCCTGCGGATTGATCCCCGCCTGCCCGAAGTTGATCCGCGCGCTTCCGTCCGCCTGCGTATTGGGCGCGCCGCTGTCCACCGTCACCAGGTCTATTAACGGAAGCGGCGTTCCCTGCGCGTTCTGCTGTCGTGCCGCGCTGGAGACGATATCGGTGCGCGGAACGAATAGACGCTCCGCCGTCCAGTCCTTGATCAGCAGCAGCTCTTCGAGACTATTCAGGCGTCCGAGACGGGCGTTGTAAGGCTCCTTGAGGCTGTTATAGTAGTCGTCTTTCGCGCCGCCCGGTCTCGCCTGGAAGCTCTCCTCGCGCCAGTCCAGCAGACTGTCCACCATCTCCCGGTCCACCGGAAGCTGAAGCAGCTGATCCTCCGGGGCAAGGTTCAGATTCACCCGCGATCCGGCATCCAGTATCTGCACCCGAAAGACGGCGTTTCCAAGGTCAAACTGCTCGTAGCCGCCGTCTCCCAGCGTCGCCCAGTCGTCGTTGAGGGTGAGAAGGTTCGTGTCGGCGTTCTGCAGAGCCGCCAGCGCGCGCGCCATTCCGGAGCGCATCGCCACTTCGGCGCGCCGCTGACGCATTCGATCCTGCATCTCCTGCAGCGATACCCGCTGGTTGGCGGCGATCATCGCCATCAGCGCGACCAGCGCCGCAACCACTATCAGCGTCTGCACCAGGATAAAACCGCGTCGAACGCTTCTCATAGTCCTGTGCCTGCCAGCGGATTCAGACTGTCCACATCGCTGGAGAGTAACGGTACGACGAACACGCGGATCCCGCCGGCAGGCGCGTCCGGTCCGGAAGCCCTCGCCTCATTTCGAAGGATGTAGCTCACCCGAACCGCCGCCGGGAGCCGTCTTTCGCCGATCTCCGTATCCCAGGTGTTCACCCACTGCGTTCCATCCCAGAACTGAAAGCCGATCTGCGCCACCCGCTCCGACAGCAGCGATTCGGTTCCGCCCTGCGTGGGATCCCCGTCGCCCGGACGCTGAATACGCTCAAACAGCCCGGCGCGGTCTCCGGCGTCTCCGGTCGGAGCCATGCTGTAGGAGACCTCCGCGATGCCGCCCTGCGGACCGAACCGCTCGTGCTGCGTCTCAAAATCCTCCGTGCTGCTGATCGCCGCCTGCGAGACGCCGGGCGCGGTGGTTGTGAAGATAATCCGATCGCAGCCCAGATCGCCCGTCGCGCCCGTCTCGACCGTCTCACCCACGAAATAGGTGGTTCGATCCCCCTCATCATCCGACAGCTTGGCTCCCTGCAGCATCCGGGTTATGCGCTGTTCCATCGCCTGCGCGCTGTCCTGATCCGCCTGCCGCTGCGCGCTCATGCGCTGCATATCCAGACCGGCGATAAAGCCGTACCCTACCGCCGCCGACAGGATCACCACCAGCGTCAGCACGATCAACAACTCCAGCAGGGTTACGCCTCTGCGGCTCCGTCGGACAGACCGTCTCATGGCTGCGCGCTTCCCGTTACCGGGCGGATAAAGACCAGCCCGGTCAGGGACTGCGAATCGGCTCCCTGCGTCGCGGTGACGGTTACCTCATCCACATCGGCTTCCGTACCGGGCTGAACGTCCATGGTCCAGGTGATATCGGGATAGCCCTGCTCCGAGAAGTCTCCCCCGTTCTCGCCAGAGCGCGGGTCAATCACCACCCCGATCTCCTCCATCTTCTGCGCCGCCAGCCTCTGCAGCAGATCGGCTTTGCGCGCCTTCAGTTCCGCCTGTCCGAGGGCGCGCAGCCCTCCCATCACCCCGACCAGCGCGACCGCCACCAGCATGATGGTTACCAGAAGCTCGATGAGCGTAAAACCGCGTCTACCCACGCTGTTCGATCTCCCCGGCGGGCCAGCGCTCCCGGAGCGTATCCGGCAGGGCGCCCCGCACCCATCGCGCCGTTCCGTCCGCCGAAATCACCAGCGATTTGCGGTCGCCTCTCTGCGAAAACTCAATGCCGCCCGCCTCCGCAGATCCGTCGGGATAGACCGTCCACTCCCAGTTATCCGGGTCCACGCTCTCCTCGCCCAGCATAGCGCGTTCCGCCCGCAGCTCTGCGCCGAGAGAGACGCGCTTGATACGCTGCGGCTCCTCTGCTTCAAAGACGCGCTCCAGGATCAGCGAGCCGCCCTCCAGACGGATTGTAACCGGTCTCTGACTGCGCCGCGCCTCGTTACGCGCCTCGGAGGAGGCGCGCAGCAGCGACGCCTCCACATCCGACTGCTCGCGCGAGCGATGGATGGCGACCATATTCGGCATGATCAGCGCGGCGATAAGCGTCAGCGCGAGGATCACCACCACCATCTCGATGAAGGTAAAGCCTCGCCGCCCTCGCCCGCCGTTCTGCACTGGAGCAATGGACCAATGGATGCGCATGGCTCTACTCGCTGACGATGTCGGACGCATCTCCCTCTCCGCCGGGCGCGCCGTCCGCGCCGTAGGAGATGATCACGTAGTCCTCGCCGTTGGGTCCGGGAGACTCGTACACGTACTCATTCCCCCAGGGATCGGTCGGAATGTCTTTGCTGGTATACGGACCGCGCCAGTTCTGCACATCGGGCGGCTGGACGCGCAGCGCGCTCAACCCCTCCTCCGTCGAAGGAAAGGTATCGGTGTCCACCCGATACTGCTGAAGCAGACTGCTGAGCGTGGCGATATCGCTCGCCGCTTTGGCGCGTTTTGCGTCGCTGGTTCTGCCGACAACACGCGGAACCACCAGCGCCGCCAGGATCGCCAGGATCAGGATCACCACCAGCAGCTCGATCAGCGTAAAGGCGCGATTTTTACGCAAGGGTATCTTGTTCATCATTTCACCAGATTCTGTGCTTGGAATATGGGCAGCAGCACCGATAACACGACGAAACCGACAAACCCGCCCATAGAGAGAACGATCGTCGGCTCGACCAGCGATACCAGCCGGCGCATACCGGTATCCACCTCAAAATCCAGACTGTTCGCCACACGGTCCAGCATTTTGGGAAGCTCGCCCGTCTCTTCGCCAATGGCGACCATATGGGTCAGAACCGGAGGGAACTGCCCGGCGTCGCGCATCGCCGCCGCGATCGGTCGTCCCTCGCGCACCTCGCTCTCCACCCGTTGCGCGCCGCGCGTGAAGACAAGATTTCCGGACGATTTTCCGGCGATCTCCAGCGCCTCCAGGATCGGCACGCCTCCGTAGACCAGTGTCCCCAGCACGCGGGCGAACCGGGAGACGGTCGCTTTCAGGATCACCGGTCCGATGATCGGGGCGCGCAGCAGCAGGCGGTCCCGCATCTCGGCTCCGGCAGGGGTCGCGCTCCAGAGTCGCAGACCGACCGCCGTTCCGACCAGCGTAATCGTCACCAGCAGCCAGTTTTTCGTCAGGAAGTCGGTGCTGCTCAGCAGGATCTGCGTGGTGATGGGAAGCTCATTTCCCAGATCGCGAAAGACCCCGGACAGACGCGGAACCACAAAGGTCAACAGAAAGATCACCACAAACGCCGCCGTGGCGGAGAGAATTCCGGGATAGACCAGCGCACTGACGATCTGACTGCGGCGCGCCACCTCTTTCTCCTGAAAATCGGCGAGTCTTCCCGCCACCTCCCCGAACTGTCCGCTCGCCTCCCCCGCGCGAAGCGTCTGCGTATAGATTTCGTTAAAATACTTCGGATGCTTCGCAAGCGCCTGACTGACCGGCAGACCGGAGCGGACATCCGCCAGCACCTCCAGCGCCAGCGATTGCAGCGCCGCGCTCTCGGACTGCTCCGAAACCACCTGCAGCACGCGATCCAGCGGCAGTCCCGCCGAAGCCAGATCCGCCATACGCCGCGTGAAGAGGGCAAGGTCCTGTTTAGACGCTCGCTTGCTGCGTCCGCCCACGCTTATCGCAACGCCGGGGGTCTGCTCCGCCTCCCGGATATCCAGCACATAGCGTCCTTCTGCCGTGAGATGCGCCAGCGCCATCTCCCGGCTCTCCGCATCCACCATCCCGGTTCGACGTGCGCCAGAGGCATCCAGGGCGGTATAGGCAAACGTCTGGCGCGGCATCAGAACGCCTCCCTCTGGCAGACCCGCAGAACCTCTTCCGGAGTGGTCTTTCCGTCCAGAACCGCCAGCCTGCCATCCCCGAACAGCGTCCGCATCTCCAGATGCGCCGTCGCATGCTCTTTCAGGACGGTGGAACTGGCGCGCTCGACCGTCAAGCGGCGAATGCGCTCATCCACCGGGAACAGCTCATACAGTCCCTGCCGTCCTTTATAGCCGGTCTGCTGGCAGCGGTCGCACCCGCGTCCCCGTCGGAAAGGCGGGTCTCCGCTCCAGTCCGCCGGCGTGATGCCGATCGCCTCCAGCGTCTCCGGGCGCGGATTGTCCGGCTCGCTGCAGAAGGGACAGACTCTTCGCACCAGCCGCTGCGCCACCGCCCCGATCAGCGAGGAGGCGACCAGATAGGGCTCCACGCCCATATCGAGCAGCCGCGTTACGGCGCCCGGCGCGTCGTTGGTATGCAGCGTGCTGAAGACCAGATGCCCGGTCAGCGCGGCATGGATGGCGATCTCAGCGGTCTCGTAGTCGCGGATCTCCCCAACCATGATGATGTCCGGGTCCTGGCGGACGATGCTGCGCAGTCCGTTGGCGAAGGTCAAGCCGATCTGCGGTCGCACCTGGATCTGGCTGATGCCCGGAACCTGATACTCCACGGGGTCCTCAATGGTCAGAATGTTGGTAGTTGGCGACCATATCTCTTGCAGCGAGGCATAGAGCGTGGTGGACTTTCCGGAGCCGGTCGGTCCGGTCGCCAGGATCACCCCGTAGGGAATACGAATCATTTGACGAAAACGCGCCAGCGTATCGGGACGCATGCCAAGCTCCTCGAGTCCGAGCATGGCGGTTCCCTTATCGAGGATACGCATCACGGCGCGCTCGCCGAAGACCGTGGGAACAATACTGACACGCACATCAATGGATCGTCCCGCGATGGTGATCCGGATGCGCCCGTCCTGCGGGAGGCGTCGCTCCGCGATGTTCATCTCTCCTAGAATCTTGATGCGCGAGACAATCGCCGCATGCATTCTTTTGGGCGGGTTGAGCACATCGCGCAGCATACCGTCTACCCGGTAGCGCACCTTCACCTCTCGTTCATACGGCTCGATATGCACGTCGCTGGCACCATCGCGCACCGCCTGGGCGAAGATCAGGTTGACCATCTGCACCACGGCGGTCTCGCCCGCCATCTTCTGCAGGTCTGCCAGATCGGTGGTATCGTCCAGATCGGACAGGCTCGAATCGTCCGCCTGTCCGGGAATTCCGGAGAGGATCTTCTCCAGGAAGATCTCCTCAATCTTCTCCCGGATGCTCCCCGGAGATGCCAGCACGGCGCGGGTCGGCATCTGGATCAGGACGCCCAGTTCATCCACCGCCTCCAGCGCCTGCGGGGAGCCGATGGCTACCACCAGAACCGATCCCTCCTTCGCGATCGGCAGGATCTGCCGTTTCAGAGCGAAGTCGGCAGGAGCCAGATGGACAGCGTCGTCGTCGAGTTTGATCTCTTCGAGGTCAACCCATTCGAAGCCGCCCGACAGCCCTGTCGGCGCATTCGCGGAGATCGTTCTGTTGTGCGTGTCAGTCATGGACATGGTCTTTACTTAATTGCCGCGTCTGTTCATCGGTCTTCGCGCCGGGAACTTGAACGGCTCGCCGAGCATCTCTTTCCACTGCTTCTGCTGCTCTGCGGTCAACACCTGAACGCATCTGTCGTAGGTCGCCTTCTGCAGGGCTTCCATCTTCACCTGCATCGCGCGGCGGTCTTCATCCGTCATGTTCTGGAAGTCCACGCCCTGCATCGCCTCGCGCATCGCCTGCATCTGACCGCGCTGAATCTCCTGCATCTTCTCGCCCTGATCCGGGGTCAGCTTCAACGCCTCGCGAACCTCCTTGCGACCGAACGCCATCACGCCCATCTGCTGCAGCTCGAGTTGATGGTAACGCTTCTGCTGATCGGCGTTGAGAATCTCGCTGATCGCCTTCTTCTGGATCGCCTGCATCTTATCCATCAACTGCTGGCGCTCTTCCTGGCTCATCTCCTGAAACGCCTGCGGTCCGCCCGCCTCGCGCATCAGTTCCATGGTCGCCTGTCGCACCTCCTGCGACTTGCTCTGCACCTTGTTGATCTGGTCGGGGGTCATCTTCAGCTCCTGCTGAACCTCCGGGATGGTCAGCATCTGCATGCCGCCGCCGCCCATCATGCCCATCCGCCCCTGACCGCGACCGCCTCCCTGCGCCAGCGCGCTGAGGCTGCAGGCGATCAGACCGCACACCATCAACAGCGATAGGATACGTCTCATGCTTAACTCCTCCTTGTCGTGTAGAGAACGCGAACGGGCAGACATTGTGATCTTCCAATGCGGGTTATGAGGTAAATGGGACAGGAGTGTCACCAGCAGCCGCCCGTCATACTAATAGACACATTTTTCGACCTCCGGTAACCGCTTTCTGCGCTCCATCCTGCAGGGAGATCTGCTCCCGGAAGCGAACAGGAGAGGAGCACTCTCTGCGCCCCCTCCCGGTCTCTGGAGGAGAGGCTTCTGATGTCTCTACTTTCCTTGGAAGGGACGCATCGCCCCCTTCTCTCTTTTGACGGCTGTTAGCAGCCACATGCAAAAAGGGGCATGAGGGACTACCCTCATGCCCTTTCGTCTCTTCCGGGACCGCCTGGCAGCGCGGCTATCGGGATGCCGTCTGCTGAAGCTCCCGCTGGAAGCGGTCGAAGTCCGCATTGGGGACGACATCCTTTTCCGTCACGGGCTGGCTTCCCATGATCTGTGCGCGGCTCAGGCGGTAGACCTTGCGGATCATCCGCAGAGGCGGCTGCCCTTCACGCATCGGCGGGATGGTGATCAGGTACTTCTTATCGGTGATCCCCTCGCCGCTCCAGCCGAACCGATCCTGAATAAACGGAGAGGTCTGCCGCGGGTTGAACTCCAGGATCAGGAAGTAGTACTCGCCGGAGAAGCTGTACATCTTGGGGTCTTTGCTCATATCTATCTTGCGTCCCCAGGTGTAGTTTCTCACCGAGTGCTGATCCTGCATCAGCGTAACGCTGCGGTCTACGCTGAAGGTGAAGTCCTTCAGCTTCGGTTCGCGCCACTTCTCATCCTGCAGCCGGATGGTTACGCGCGCGCCGTCTCCCACCGCCATCTGTCCCTTGATATCCAGCACCTTCGCGCTGGGGAAGGTGACGGTGGTTGTCCCGCCCTTCTGGGTATCGAAGGCGGTGTCCCAGAGCGGACGGGTCGCAGGCGGTCGGGGCTGTCCGACGCCCATCGGAGGGACCGGCTCGCCCGCTCTTCGGAAGGCGTTGGCGCGCGAGGTTACCTCCTTCTGATCGGTCATCAGATAGGCGTCGCGAGGTGTCGGCTCGCCGGTCTGCTCATTCACCGACTGCGTTCGCGCGCGATCCACGGGCCAGTCTATCTCATGCGTGTAGCGGCTGAACTTACGCTTGAGGTTCAACAGATAGTTGTGCCGCTGGCTGTCGCGCACATTCCGAACGGAGGAGTCGTTGGGATTCTCCTTGACCTTCTCCTCGCTCTCGGTCAGACACTGTTTCCAGACCGCCAGGGACTCGTCAATGCGTCCCTGACGCGCCAGCGCATGGGCAAGCTGGTGCCGCACAAACATCGGCGGCGACTTCGTGACGCGCCCGGCCTCATCCGCCGCTTTCCGCAGCGAGGCTTTTCGGAACCAGTCCTCCGCCTGCTCGTAGTTTTTGATCTTGTCTATGCTCTGCCAACCCGCCTCGAACGCGATGTCGTAAACGGTGGGGTTGTTGGCGTCTCCCTCCTCCAGCAGCTTCATCGCCGCCGGGATGTAGCGCCGATCAGACCGCTCACTGGAGTCGGTGAAGTTGTACGACAGATGCCATGCCCCGGTGATGTAGACATCGAGCTGATGGGGATCGAGCCAGGTTACCATGCGGACGATCGGCAGAATGGCGTCGTAGTCGCCCTCATGGAAGAACTCATCGGCGCGGATCCAGAGCAGCCCCGCCACCGCCTGCTGCAATCCCAGCAGCGGTCCGAGAATGAACTCGTTGGACAAGCCTACCAGCGGGGTCCGCTGCGCCCCGCGTATCTGCTTCAACTGCGGGTCGAGCAGACTCTGCAGAAAGACCACCGCGATCATCAACGGAACGATCGCAATGATCAGGTTTTTTCGCGTAGATGGACTCATACTTTGTCTCCGCTACACTTCACGCCGGTCAAAGACCAGAATCGCCAGTATCAAAAGCACAGCGGAGTATATTATCGCATAGACGATGTTCTGGACGATAAAGACCGTCTCGTTACTGATCGTTACCTCCGGATGGATCAGCTTATTCTGGATGTTGAAGTTGCCGAAGTTGGGGATCAGGAAGTGCACGATACTGGCAAGTATGCGGGTAACCGGGTTCTTATTGCTGGTCAGCGACTCGGTGACGGCGGACATGTTGCCGACGATAAACAGCGAGAAGGAGAGGAAGAAGTTGACAACCGGGGTGGCGAAGGTGCTGAAAAAGATCGCCATCGCGCCCAGCAGCATCATCTGGAAGAAGGTCAGCAGAACGCCCTTGAGCATATCCGGCGCAAAGTGCCGCTCCTGCCAGGCAAGCACTCCCAGAAAGACGATCCCCATCGCGGCGATCATCACGAAGACCGTGAAGATCCCGCCCAGGAACTTGCCGAGAACGAACTCATATCGCTGCACCGGTTTGGAGAGAACCGTGTAGATGGTGCGCCGTTCGACCTCGGTAGGGATAACCTGAATGCCTGACAGAATAGTGATAAGAAGACCGGCGATGAGAATGACGGCAAGCCCCATGCTTCGCAGAACGACCGAGCTTTCGCGGGGGCTGAGGAAGCCGACGGAAGGACCGAGGGCGATCATGCCCAGTGCAACGATCAGGAGGATCAGCAGAATCTTACGGCGAAGCATATCCTCCAGAGTCTGCTTCGCAATTGCCATCGTAACCATTTCGAGTTAGTCACCTCCCGCTTTCAGAACGGTATCTACAAATACCTCTTCCAGCGTTCGCTTATGCGGAATCACGGAGATTATTTTGCCTTTTGCGCCGCGCACAATGTCAATGACATCGGATACCTTGTCGGCATCGGTGGCGGGAATGCGGATGCGTCCCTGTGACTGCTCAACCGCGCCGGTCAGCGACTGAAGCTTCTCCAGCACGCCGTTCTGAATGCCCTCCGCCTGAATCTCGACCTTCTCACCGGCGGTCAGCTCGCTGATCGGTCCCATCGCCAGCAGCTTGCCGCGATGAATGATCGAGACGCGCGAGCAGACCATCTCCACATCCGGAAGCTGATGCGAACTGAGGAAGACGGTCTTGCCCTGCTTTCCGACGTTGACAATAATATCGCGCAGTTCGGCGTGCGCGATGGGGTCGAGTCCGGAGGTAGGCTCATCCAGGAAGAGCAGTTTCGGGTCGTTGATGAGCGCCTGCGCGATGCCGATGCGCTGCATCATTCCTTTGGAGTAGCCGCGCAGCGGACGCTTCCAGGCTTTCGGATCGAGCCGCACATCCTCCAGCACCTTCTGGATGCGCTTGGACCGCTCCGGCTCTCCGATACGGAAGAGGCGTCCATAGAAGTCGAGCACATCCCATCCGCTCATGTTGTCGTAAAAGTAGGGGTTTTCCGGCAGATAACTGACCTGCGCTTTAGCCTCAATGTCACCCAGGGGCTTTCCGAGAACGCTCGCCTCCCCCTCGGTCGGGAAGATCAGACCGAGGAGCATCTTGATCGTGGTCGTTTTCCCTGCTCCGTTGCGTCCCAGAAATCCGAAGACCTCGCCCTCTTCCACCTCCAGGTTGAGGTTGTCCACCGCCGTGATCTCCGTCTTATTCCAGACATCGAGATACTTTTTGGTAAGCCCCTTGATGCTGATAGCCGCAGCCATGTAGGACCTCCTTGCAATCGTTAGGAAATGATAGCCTGTTTCGCGCGCTCGCGTCGCGTCCGACCTGCGCACGAAAAAAATGCGGCGGCTGGTAGAGTTGCCCCCGTCGAATCACAGTATAGACTCAGGCTCCGGGCTTTGTCAATTAGCATAACTGCGGGGGTGAGGAATCGCAGGCAGGCTCTCTTGCGCCATTCTTGACATCGGGAACCAGTTCCGCTATAATTACGTTGTTCGCAAGCCATTTTGTTCGTTGGAATTGAGAATGTTCGCAATAATTCATCAGAACGATACCGGGAGGAAACGACTGTGCTCTCTGCTTCGGCGGACGAGTCACGGCTTCTCCATGCGCGGGTCGCGCCGACATGACAGGCAGGAAGAGCAGTTTCACCGGCTTCATCAGTTCGCGCTCTTCCATGCCGCTCGTGTCTCGTTCTGTGACCCGTTCCAGCCCGCCGGCTGAGAACGGGTTTTTGTTTATTGCCGCCCCATGGACGCAAAGGTCACAGAAAGGATAGAACCGTACGGCAATGGATCAAGAGGTCTTAGTACTGAACAGCGACTTTGAACCGCTCAACGTTTGCCACGTTCGCCGCGCCATCACGATGGTCTACATGGGCAAAGCGGATGTGCTGCACGTGCACGAAACGTCGTTGATCAATACCGCAGATCGCGCCCTGCCGTGGCCCTCTGTGGTCAAACTGCGTCACCATGTCAAGCGACCGCTGCCGGAGCTGCGCCTCTCGCGTCGCACCGTCTTCGCCCGTGACGAGTACATGTGTCAGTACTGCGGACAGACCGGCGTGGACCTGACCATTGATCACGTCGTGCCGAGACGACACGGCGGAACCACCCACTGGGAGAATGTTGTCGCCGCCTGCCGGCGCTGCAATATGAAAAAAGGGGACAAGATGCTTCACCAGACCGGTATGAAGCTGATCCGTCAGCCGCGCCGTCCGCGCTATGTCCCCTATATCAGCCTGACCAAGTACCTCTCCGGTCGAAAAAATCAGGTCTGGCGCGACTATCTGCCGGTCTTCGCCGACTTTCGCGACTGACCGGCGCACGTCACAGAGACGGAGGCGGGGCGCAGTCGCTCCGCCTCCGTCTGTCTGTCTGGATGGTAGAAGATTGCTTTGCTGCGCTCGCAATGGCAGTCTGAGAGCGCCGGGAGAGTGTCACAGTTTTCCGCCTACGCGGGCGATTTTGCGAAGCGCGGTCCGCTTTTTCTCTATCTATACGCTACTGCAGCGGTTCGCCGTCATGCACGCGATCGGGCGATGTGCGGCAGATGTCGCCGTAGGCGCAGGTTCGACAGCACTCTCCCGGTGTCGGGAATGTCTCTCCCGCCTGAATGCCCCTCACCGCATCCCGAACCCGCTGCTGTACGGTCTGCATCAGCTCCGAAAACTGCTCGCGGGTAACCGGTTTGACCTCGTCGCCATCCTCCACTCCCTGCACCACCGTAAACCGGCGCAGGTCCACCTCTTCCACCCGGAAGAAGCGGCGGCGCCCCTTATCACGCGGCGAGTCGTAACAGCCGACCGCACCGATCTTGCCCCACAGCTGCTCCAGCGCCAGCAGATAGAGCGGCAGCTGCAGGCTCTGTCCTTCGCGAATGGTAGTAAACTCCGCAGAACGACCCATCTTGTAGTCTAGCGCAAGGGCGCGGCGTCCATCCTCCGCCAGGTCCACGCGATCTATCGTTCCGCACAGATACGCCGCCGTTCCCCCGTCCGTATCGGGGATCGCCAGCGGCTGGGGCGTGGAGGCGGGGTCGTAGTCGCGAAGAGCTTCCGGCTCTATCTCCTCATCGTCCGTTCCATCCGGCTCCAGATGCCCGAAAGCCAGTTCAAAAAAAGCCGGAGTCATGCCGAAGATGTCACGGTATCTCTCTTCGCGCTCCGCCACCAGACAGAGAGCCTCTCGCAATCCCCGCTCCATCATCTGACGGCGATGCGCGGGAGCATCGGTTACATGGCTCTCCAGACAGCGTTGAAGCTCCTCCAGCAGATCCTCCTTGAGCGAAGCTGCAGAGGGCGTCTCCGCGCGTCGCCGAAAACAGCGGCGTAAAACGGCGTGCAGCAGCGTTCCTCGCTCCGCGTAACCGCCTCCTTCCGTTTCGGGGCGGATCTCCATTCCGTACTGCATGAGATACTGAAACGGACAGCGATTGTAGCACTCGATCTCGGTCACCCGGTAGCGGCGCGGCGCGGTGAAGCGGCGCCGAGTCTCCTCATCCTCCAGACGCGGCAGACGCGGGCGCAGGCGCGAGGCGCGCACCGTCTCCAGCGCCTCGATCTCCTCTGCGGTCAACTCCGGCAGACCGGCGGCGGACGCCAGCGCCTCCAACGGGATCGTCTCCGCGCTCGTCATCGGAAGTCGAGCGGCAAGCGCAAGCAGGCGATCCCGGGATGTAACGCACTCCTCCACGGCGGGAGCGACATCCGCCAGCGTGCGCGTTACCGTCGGGATACGGCTCCAACCCGCGCCGCGCTTTTCGTCTTTCGAGAAGACCAGCGCGTCGTTCAACTCGTCCAGATAGAAGGAGGGCAGGGTATCCGACTCATCGTTGGCGCGGGGATACGACAGCAGCAGCCTCCTGTGCGGGGTCGTAACCGCCAGATAGAAGAGCAGCCGCTCATCATCCGCGCGCTCCGCGCGAGGCTCCAGTTCCAGCCCGCTGCCGCGCAGAGCGGCGCGCTCCTCGTCCCGGAAGAAGGGGTCTTCGTTGATGCGTCGGGGAAAGACCCGTTCGGTCAAACCCATCACCACCGCAACATCCAGATCGCGACGGCTCGCCTCATCCGGCTCGAGTACGGCGACCGCCTGACCGTTCTGTCCCGCCTCCTCCGTCTCGTCTTCCGCAGAGTCTCCGCCGAGGGGCGGGAAGTAGTGAGCGGACTGCCAGCCTGCGACCGCCTCCCGCAGAAACCCGGCGAAATCCATCGCTCCGCGTCCCGCCATCGCGCACGCGCTGCCGATATCGGCAAGCACCTGTTTCGCCTGCCGCAGGGCACGCAGATCCTCCTTCGCCTGCGGACCGTGTTTGCTGCGCTCCTCCAGTTGAAACTGCTCTATCAGCAGCCCAATCTCCTCCGAGAACTCGACGGCGGAGCGGCGCCGGGATCGCAGGGAGGCGTCCGCCTCCAGCATGGAGCGCAGGATTCCCGCCAGCGGGTCCTCCCGGCTCTCCAGGTCCTCCGTCAATCGCCGCCATCCCTCGCGCCCCACCCGCAGTCCCATTTTGCGGGCGCGGCGCGCCAGCGCGTCCGCCCGCAGCTTATCCGCCGTCGTGTAGCTGGACTTCAGAAATGCAATCACATCCTCGCGCTGCCAGTCCCGCGCCGACACATTCAGGAGCGTCATGATCGTCTTGATCAGCGGATTATCCGCCACGATCCGCGCCTGCCCGACCGCCAGCGGAATGCCGTACTTCTCGCAGACGCCCGTCAGGATCGGCAGATAGGTCTCCGCAGCGCGAAGAATAATCGCACAGCGGCTCCAGAGCGTCCCATTGCGGTCATGCTCCTGGCGCAGCGCGCGCGCCACCATCTCGACCTCCGCATAGGGATTGGGCGCATCGAAAAGGCACAGATGCTCCTCCTGCGGCTCGACCGGCTCCTCCTCCGCCGGCTGCGGATCGGTCCGGACGCGCCAGATCCGACGCTCCACCGCGCGCAGTTCCGCCGGGCGCACGGAGTCTGACGGGGTCTCCAACATGATCTCCGTGACATCGAACTCCGCGCGAAACTGCTCCCGCGTTCGCGCGGAGGCGGCAAACAGAAGCGAACGCGCCGGATCGAAGGGAAGGGTTACCGTAACCTCCACGCCGCGTTCCGCCAGCGCCGCCATCAGCGCGCGCCAGAGCGGGGCGCAGCGGTAGAAGCCGTCCACCAGCGCCGCCCGCGCTTCACGCGGCAGCGGCGCGCCGTCAGCGATGCGCCGGGTCGCCAGCGCTACCTGATCCTCCTCATCGTAGAGGTCATTGGATCGGAGAAACTGCTCATAGGCGCGGTAGAGCAGAGCGATCTCCCGCAGTTTACGCCGGAACACGGGGTCCTCTAACCAGGAGAGCAGCGGGATCGGGTTTTCGCCTTGTGTCCCGCAACGCGCCTCCAGATCGTCCGGGGAGATTCTCGCCATCTTCAGTTCGCGGATCGTCTCTCCCAGGGCGGTGATGAAGCCGGGGACGCCGCGCATCTTTCCGAAGTAGTCGCCCGCGCCCAGCCGCGTTTCGATCTGCTCCGCCAGTATAATGCGCTGAAAAGAGCGGCGTACCGGCTCTCGGACCGAATCGCCTTTGCAGAGCAGGCGCACAAAATCGGAAGAGGTATGGGTCGCTAAACGACAGTCTTCGGCGCGTCCCGCGCGCCGAGCGTAATTCCACAGCCGCTCCGCCGGCAGGGTCGGAACCAGAAAGACAGCGCGCCCGGACACCTCCAGAAAACGGCGGAGGCAGTACTCCGTCTTTCCGGAACCGGCGCGCCCCAGCACGAGCGTCAGAGGCGGTTGCGCCTCCTCCATCGAAAAGAGCGACAGTGAATCGGACATCAAAATCGTCTGAACGCCTCCATTTCAGCAGGCAAATGTAGCTTTTTTCCCATAACATAATACGCGCAAGCGCCCGCAATTCCTCCCCGATTACGACAGACGGGGAGATGCCCGGTGTCAGAACTCCGCCCACAGACCATTCCCCCGTCCAAACATTCTCAGCCTCTCTTCATCACAGGCGGATACCTCTTCGCAGAGCAGCGATCGTGAAAAAATGAGGAGCGATCCGGGATCGCTCCTCATACTCTCCTTTACAACGTTCGTTGTCTGTGTGATTCGAGTTCGGTAGAACTATTTCCGTCTTCTGCGCGGGCGGCGGCTGACCAGCAGATAGAAAGCGCCCGACACGAAACCGCTCAGCAGCGCAAGCGAACCCGGCTCCGGGATGACGGGACCGCCGTCGAGCTTCGGACCGCCGAAGACATAGAAGAAGGTTCCGACGTATCTATTCTCTCCGGGGCGGATATCTCCGACGACGTCCGGTCCGAACCAGAGATTGATCGCCGCCTCTCCGTCGCGGAAAATGGCGTCGAGATCGGAGGAGGAGTAGGTGATGATCGGATTGCCGTCTGCGTCAAAGCCGCCCAGCCGCCCGTAGAGCGGAAAGCCTTCCGGGCTTTCGATCAGAGAGTGACGTTTGAAGATGTTGATGTCCGCATCTCCGACCGCGTTCACGCGCGTTCCGATTAGATCGGATGCCAGCGCAAGATGACGCTGATTCTCATCCTGTTCGGGTTTGCCGAAGACGACCGAATCTACCGAGATACCCAGCGACTTGCCGGTGATCGCGTCAATAAAGTAAGGGCTGTCGGGGCGCTTGTCGGTATCGAAGACCGCCGGGACGTAGAGGTCTACGCCCTGCCGCGGGTTGACCGAGCGCAGATAGGAGACACCGCCCAGCACCATCGTTGAGATGTTCTCGATATAGATATCGAAGCGCACCTTCTGATCGGCAAGGTTGTAGTTCACCACCTGCGTCAACCGCACCAGCGGGTCATTCCCCTGCTCATCCGTCAGGTCCATCTTGAAGGTGAGCGTTCTCTCGTCGAGGCTCTTGGAGACTTCGATGTTGCTGGCAAGGTTGGCGGCGCCAAACCCATCCGATCCGTTGCCGATAATCACCGGTGCGGCAGCTCCCGGAAGCAGGAAGTTGAGTCCCCAGCCCTCCGCCGGTCTTCCGCTCCAGGCGATCAACTCTTTTTTAGGCTTGGCAGGATTGCCCGGAAACGGCGTGTAGAGGATCCCTCTGCCTCCCTGCGTCGGATCCAGCTTGTTATAGATCTGCTTGTTGCCGTCCGCATCCAGCGGCGCGATCAGGTCCCCGGTTGGATTGAAAAACAGGTCCACGAATGTGCCGTTCAGTTGAACCTGCGCCATCGCTCCCATGCTCAGGGATAAGATCATCAGTCCTGCAGCCACCCTCTGCAGGCAGCGTCTCAGGGGATTCAAACGCAGCTCCTTTCATCTCCCCTCACGGAGCAACGGCTCCCGCAGGGATGAGGGGAAATCGGAAACATCAGTGTTAAAACGGCTATCGAGTTCACCTGCGCGATCAGGATGCACCCCGGATGCCAGGATCGCATGACAGGTTCCTTGTTATTTCTACCTGATTGCATAATCCATGCCATTGGGGATAATGCACTCGTTTTTTCAGGATTCTTTCCCGGTAGAGGAACAAGTTGAGGCGACAGCAGGCGGTTCGCCGGTGAGAGAGGGCTTCCATCAGCAGAGGCGGTGATAGGCACCAGTGTCGGCGGTCAGTCGCGGGCTTCTTTCCACTCTCTGGCTGCCGTCACCAGCGAGCGTCTCTCCATGCTGAATGCCAGCGCGCGCAGGTCCTCTTCCATCTCTGCTTCCTGTTCTCGCGAGACGATTCGCGCCGCCAGGAAGACGCCCGCCAGCGCGAACAGTCCGGTAGCGAAGAGGATTGCGGACTGTATGGAGGGGTAACGCAGGAAGGCAAGAAGCCCGTGTCCGCACAGGTAGACAGCCGCCGCGCCGAAATAGCACCGCCGCGCCCACACCTCCCCCGGACGCAGCGCTTCCGCCACTCCGGAGGCGAAAGCAAGCAGCGCCAGCGCGCCCCAGGCGAGAGGATAGAGGCGTTCCACGATCAGATAGTCTAAAGCGGCGGGAACCCTGGGATTGCCGAAGGCGTCCTGCAGCGCCAGAAACATGATGCCGAAACAGAGGGTAACGATCATCATCTGGCGGACACGGGGGATCAGGAGGCAGCCGATCAAGCCGAACATGGCGACCGGCAGCACGCCGGGACGGCTCTTCACCAGTTCGGTCAGAAAGGGTTCCAGCCGGATGACGGCGAACGCCGCCGCCAGAGGCAGGATAATACGTATTATTGCTCTATACCGTCGAAACATTCCTGTCGCCCTTCAGAACGCCATTGAGCGAAGACGAACGACCTCTCTCTGTTCTGTAGTATAGGCATAATCGTTTTCACTGTCAAGACGATTCATGCAAACCCGTTCAATTAGCGGCTACTTCACCTCCACCGTCAGGCGAGCGGTTACTGTGGCGTTGGTCGCATTGAACGCTTTAACCTCCAGCGTGTGGGTTCCGGGAGGGAGCGAACCGGTCACAATGATAAAGTTTTCGGTCATGCTGTCGAAGATGCCGTCTGCGGGAGCGGCTGCCAGCCACTCGCCTCCGGAGATACGATACTGCACCGCCGTGATCGGGATCAGCCTCTGTGTGGCGGAGCCTTCGAGATAGACCGTTCGATCGGCGTTGACACGCAGGGAGGAGGAGAGCAGGTAGAGCGTCGGCAGGGCGTTGCAGATCACAAACGGCTCAGAGACCGCCTCCGCCGTCAGCGCGCCTGTCGCATTGCTGGCGCGATCCGACGCGATCACCTTCAGACGATAGCAGCCATCGGGAAGGATCTTCGTGTCCAGCGCGCGCGAGGTTTCGCGGGTACTGTTCTGCGCGGGAGGCGCGCTCGCCTGCGGCGTCACGGACTTCAGAGACGCCTCGTACTCATCTACCGCCTCTTTCGCGCGCTCCAGGATCGCCTCCCGGAGGGGAGGCGGCAGATCGGGGTGCCGATCCAGCTCCGCCGCGACATCCGAAACTGAGGGCGGTCGGGGACGGACGACCGTCGGCGCGGAGGCAGGAGCCGTCTTCTCCGGCGCGGCTGCCCCGGTCGCGGCGGGCGTCTCCGGCTTTGCGGAGTGCGCGGACGCGGGCAGCGGTCTCCAGGTCTTCCCGTCGTCGGAGGAGTAGAACAGCTCAAAACTGAGCGTGTCGCGATCCGGATCGCTCGCCTCCCAGCGGATGGTCTGCTGTCTTGCCCAGCGGTCTCCGGCGGCGGGAGCTTGCAGCGACACTTTCGGCGCCTGGTTGCGCGGCAGGTAGGTAATCGCGATATCGCGCACCAGCGGGGAGACCGACGGCGTATCGCTGCTTAACAGAATACGGTACTGGATGAAGCGCGCGGACGGACTGTTGACCTGCGCAGAGCCTTCCGATTCCCGAACGAGAGAGGTCCAGTCGCTCCAGGAGCTGTCCGGCTCCGCCACGTTACCGGTGCGCGTCTGGATGTTCAGGCTGGTTCCGGGCGGGACGCTCGCCGTCCAGCGCACCGCGCCCCAGGAGGCGGGCTGCCGTGCGTCGTGCACGACCGACTCATAGACGCCTTGCTGTCTGGCTTCCGCGCGCGCGGCGCGATAGACCTCCGCCACGTTCGCGGTTCCCGTGTAGACGGCTCCCTCCGAGCTGACTGTCAGCGAGAGGAAATCCACATCGCGCCGGTTATCCAGCACCAGCACGTTATCCTCTCCGGTCAGCGCGATCACCATGCTGCCCGTCGTCAGATAGACCGTGTCGTCCTGTCCGATGCTCAGCGAGGTTACCGCTCCGGAAGAGCGTTCATAGACGCTGCGCGCGCTGCCGTCCGCGTTGATCCGGTAGACCACGCCCCGTGGGGCGGTCGCCGCATACAGTTCGCCCCGGCTGTTGACTCCGAGCGCGGTGATGCTCTGCTCCACCGCGTCATACAGCACCTTGCCCCTGCCGTCCGGCGCGACCCGGTAGACGATACCGGAGTTGCCGGTTCCCACGATCAGGTGATCTCCGCGATCCATCGCCAGCGACAGCACATGCTGATCGGCGGTTCGGAAGAAGAGCGAGGACTTTCCATCGGGCGTAATGCGGTAGACGCAACCTTTCCCCCCCGCGGTTCCCACATAGAGATTGCCTTTGCTGTCTCGCGCCAGCGCCAGCGCATACCTCTCCGGAGCCTGGTGCGCGATGGAGAAGCTTCCGTCTCTCTCCACGCGATAGGTGCGTCCATTCGGAGCCGTTGCCGCATAGAGCGTTCCCTCCGGGGTTCGCAGGAGGCTGAAGACGGCGATCTCCGGAAGCCGCGCCAGCACGCTCCGCTTTCCCTTCGCGTCGAAATAGAGAATATGGGCGCGATTGCCCGTTCCAGCGATCAGTCCGCCGCTTCCGTCGGGGATCAGCGACCAGAGAAAGCTCTCCGAAGAGGTCTGCCACCGCTCCAGCAGCCGCGTCAGGCTCAGATCGCCGCGCGAATTGACGCTCACGCCCCGCGCAGTTCCCTTCTCAAAATCGGTGCGGGAGGTCTGCTTCCAGACCTGCGGCGAACGCACTACCGGAGTCTCTGTGCCCTGCGCCGTTTCTGCAGGCGCGCTCTGCGCGGGGGTCGGTTCTGCCGGCTTCGATGTCTGACCGGAGTTTGGATCCGCCGGCTTCTGCGTCGGCTGTGCAGGCGACGATTCCGCCGGCTTCTGCCCCTGAGAGAGGGCGATAAATGCGCGCTCCGCGCTCACGGGATCGTTGTGGAGACCGGCGGCGAAGTCGTTATCGAAACTGGAGCCGCTGCCGGAAGGGGGCGCAGAGATTCCCCCGGACGTTCCCCCTCCGCCCGGTCCCCCGGAAGGAGCCTCCAGCACATCTTTGCGCTGCACATTGAGCGTCAGCATCTGCGTGCCGGAGATGACCCAGTCGGTCTTTTCGATGATCTTCACATCCTCGCGCTCCAGCCGCACGCCGGACGAGCGGGACGAGCGGAGGATGGTGTCCAGCGAAGGCGGCAGATTGGTCATCCGCTCTCCCTCGATGTTCACCGTCAGCGAGGGCAGCAGCAGCCGGACCGCGATCTCGTTGCTCTTCTCACGTTCGAGGAAGCGGTTCACCATCTGACGCACATTTGCGGGAGGAGCCACCTCTCCCTGCTGCGGGGGAGCCTGTCGGATCACCATGCCGCCGAAACTGACCGGAGGAGGCAGCGCGCCTCCCCGCACCTGCAGCATGTAGCGTCCGGTCGCGGCATTCTCCGGAATGGTGATCTTCACGAAGCGGGTCACGGCGGGCTGACGATAGGGCTTGATGACGATGCCGATCTCGGCGGTCTCTCCCGGCTCGAAACGCCCCTCCTTGACGAAGATTCGCTCAATCTGCGCGGTGCGTCGTCCGCTCTCGATCTCCACCTCGATCTCCGCGCTCCGGATCCCCAGCGGATAGAAGGGATTTCCGGTCAGAATGCTGAGCAGCTCATCCAGGTCTGCGGTAACAGCGGTGTCAATGCCGCGCAGATCGAACACCACGTTGTCGCGGGTGATCCTCCCGAGTTCCTCCGCGTCCACCGTCGTCCGCACCCGCGCCAGCGTTGCGCCCGGAGTACTGCGTATCTCGGAGACGGCGGAGGTGGCGGAGACGCTGACCATCTGAGCGTACAGGTTCGGGTGGGCGCAGATCTGCATGCGGAACAGCTTGCGGCGTCCGGTGGTAATATCGCGCACATTGACTGTCACCGGTATGGTACGGGGCATCTTCCCGAGCACGCCGCTCACTGAAAAGTTGCGATCCTGCACGGAGGCTCCCGCAATCGGTCCGGGACTGGAGATCTTGTAGGAGCCGGAGAGCAGCGGATAGACATCGTAAACGTAGGCGGAGCAGAGAGGCGCTTCGATGGGACCGATGCCCAGAAAGGGATGTCCGAAGCCCAGAATGCGGTTGCCCCGGCGATAGGAGACCGTGCCCGTCGCGCCGACGGAGACATCGCCCGCCACCAGCATCATGCTGAACGCCGCGCCGGGCACCAGCGGCGCGCCTTTGAAGTCGGGACGCTGCTGACCGCCTGGCGCGCCGTGCGCCACCTCCACATTGTACGGCTCGAGCGCCGCCTGCAGCTTCTGGCGCGCCGCCGCCGACAGTCCGCTGACGGTCACAAAGGTGGTGCAGGGATGCAGCACCAGTTTCGTGCCGTGCGAGCGAAGTCCGCTCTTCAGGGGCGCATTGAAGACCACCGTCTCGATGCGGCGGCTCCCGACGGTGATCGGCTCCGGAAGCCGTACCGTGCGCGGGCGATTGTCGGGCGCGGAGGTGACGGGGGACTGCGGCAGCTTCGGATCCCACGCCTCCAGCATATCCTCGATCGGCGTAACCCCGCCGAGCGGCTCTTTGGTAGCCGGCTCCCCCATCGAGAAGGCGCCGATAATCTTGCCGTTGATATAGACCGGGCTGCCGCTCATCCCCCGAATCAGGTTTGCCTGACGGCTCGTCATCGGTCCGCCGGACATCTTGACCAGGATCATATCGTGTCCGGGAACGATCAGGCTGCCCCGCTTCACCACCCCGACCACCGTAACATTGAAGCGGACGATCTGCGTTCCCCGGAAGACGGTCAGTCCATACCCCTTCATGCCGGGACGCACCTGACTGATTGGCATGATATCGGGAAAACGCGGCGGCGAGGCAAGCGAAGCGGCGGGAACGCCGGACAGAAGCGTCAGAAGGGCAAAGAGGCGCGCAAAAGTACGAAGCATACAACCTCCCGGACGGGCTTACAGGCAACCCGGGCAGGCGAGATGCCTGCCCGAAGAGTCAGGATACTGTCTATTACGCCAACGATCGGACGATTATCACCGGGGCGACCCGTAAATCTCTTCCGGCGTCTTCTCCTGCTCGGCAATGATGTCGAGCCGGTCGCCCTCGCGGCAGACGGCTCGGTAGAAACAGGAGCGATACCCCTCATGGCAGGCGGGACCGATCTGCTCGACCTTCACCAGCAGGCAGTCCTGATCGCAGTCCACATACATCTCGCGCAGATGCTGAAAGTGCCCCGAGGTCTCGCCCTTGACCCAGTACTTCTGGCGGGAACGGCTCCAGAAGGTTACCCTCCCCGTCTCCAGCGTCTTCTCAATCGCCTGCCTGTTCATGAACCCGACCATCAGCACGTCGCCGTTCGCGGCATCCTGTACAACGACCGGAACCAGACCATTGGCATCAAATTTCACGCCTTCCAGCGCCTTCATGGCATCTCCCTTATTCACCGCGCATCAGCGCACACAGACCCCGCGCTCACGCAGATAGGTCTTGATCTGAGCGATGGTGTAGTGTCCGTCGTGCACCATCGAGGCGATCAACGCGGCGTCGGCGCGTCCCTCCGTCAACGCCTCCAGACAGTGCTGCGGCGTTCCGGCCCCGCCCGAAGCGATCACGGGAATGCGGACGCTCTCGGCGACGGCGCGTGTGAGCGGAATGTCGTATCCGATCTGCGTGCCGTCACGGTCCATGCTGGTCAACAGGATCTCTCCGGCTCCCAGCGCCTCCGCCTGCTGCGCCCACTCCAGCGCATCCAGCCCGGTCGGCGTGCGCCCGCCATGGATAAAGACCTCCCAGCGCGGAGAGCCGTCGGGATAGGAGCCGACCCGTTTCGGGTCTATCGCGATCACCACGCACTGACTGCCGAACTGCTCCGCCGCCTCGCGCAGAATCTCCGGTCTCTGCACGGCGGCGGTGTTGACGCTGACCTTATCCGCGCCCGCCTTGAGAATGCGGCGAAAATCCTCGGTGGTGCGTATCCCCCCGCCGACCGTAAAGGGAATAAAGACCTGCTCCGCCACGCGCGCCGCGACATCATAGATCAGATCGCGCCTCTCATGACTGGCGGTGATATCCAGAAAGACCAGCTCATCCGCTCCCATCTGGTCGTAGCGGGACGCCAGTTCCACCGGATCGCCCGCATCGCGCAGATTCAGAAAGTTGACTCCCTTTACGACACGACCCTCTTTGACATCCAGGCAGGGGATTATTCGCTGAGCAAGCATAACGATTGACGCGCCATGTTGAGATAGATGCGGGGTACGAAACTGCCGGTGATAGAAAGTGCTGCGCTTCCCGTATCACAAGAGAGTAACACAGTCCGGGAACCGTTTCCTCTAGAGGGACGACGGCAGGATATTATACCACAGGCGCGCGCCGTTGACAAATCCCGGCGCTTTGAGTAGAATCGCCAGAGGGTTTGCGAGGTAGCATACCCCTGTTCCAGCGCGAATCTTTCGGAGTGAACGTAATGAAAACCGTCCTTATAATTCTTGGAATCGCCCTGCTCGCCCTGCTTGTATCTATCGGGTATTCGATGCTCACCGGCGGCTCGAAAGACCTCTCTCCCGCGCCACAGGAAGAGGTCTGGGCGCGGATGGAGAAGGAGCAGCAGGAGGCGATAGAGAAACAGCGAGCGGAGATGCTGAAGAATAAGCCCATCTCCACCGAAACGCAGACCTACCCGCGCGAGGGAGTGGTTACCGCCGTGATCACCATCGCCGGCAAGGGCGACTTCACGATGGAACTCTACCCGAAAGCCGCCCCCAAAACGGTGGCGCGTATCAGCGAACTGATGCGAAAAGGCTTCTACAACGGGATCCTGGTGCATCGCGTCGAAGACCGCTTCGTGGTACAGTTCGGCGACCCGCAGACCCGCTCGAAAGGCGTGGACGCTCCGGGAATCGGCTCGCACGGCTCCGGGCAGAATATCCCCTTCGAAACGAATAACCTCAAGCATATGACCGGCAGCGTCGCCATGGCGCTCAACAGCCCCAAATCCGACACCGCCGACAGCCAAATTTTCATCAATCTGGATCGCAATGCGCCGCTGGACGGGAGCTACTGCGTCTTCGGGTTTGTCTCGCAGGGGATGGATGTGGTGCGGAAGATCGCACGCGGAGATAAGATCGAGAAGATCACGGTTCAATAGGCGCGAGCGTCTCACCCCTGCAGCCGACAGGCTGGCTATAGATCACAGGAGATTTCACGCATGAAGCGTCTTACCGGACGTGCCCTGTTTGTTTTCACGCTGACTCTGTTCGCACTCTCCTCCGCTCTGGCAAATCCCCAGAGCAAACAGAAGAATCCGGTTATTGAGATGGTTGTCGCCAATCGCGGAACGATCACCATCGAGCTGTTCCAGAAAGAGGCGCCTAAAACCGTCGCGCATATCCTCGATCTGGTACGGCGAAAGTTCTACGACGGCATCCTGATCCATCGCGTCGAACCCAACTTCGTGGTGCAGGCGGGCGATCCCCAGACCAAAACGCGAGGCGTAGACGCCTCCGGCATCGGCACGGGCGGCTCCGGCAAGAATATCCCCTTCGAGGTGAACAGCAAGACCCATGAAGCCGGAACGCTCGGCATGGCGCTCTCCGCGCCGCGCAGCGCTACCGGCGACAGTCAGTGGTTTATCAACCTCTCCAACAACAACTTTCTGGACGGCAACTACTGTGTCTTTGGCAGAGTGACGAAGGGCATGGACATCGTTCGCAAGATTGAGCGCGGCGATAAGATCGTCCGCATGTCCATTGTGAAACCGAAGTAGCCCGCTCGCCGCCGCCTTCCCGCGCTCCCGGCTCTGAAAAGAGAGCCGGGAGCGGCAGCAGACTGATCGGACGTCTCTGCGCGTCACTCTCCCCAACTTCCTATTTCAGCCGTCCTCTGCCCCGTTCAAGGACCTCTCATGACTGTTTGCAGCAAGCTGAGACGAGTAGAGTTCTGGAGTAACGCCCTCCTTCTTCTGACAGCTCTGGCAATCCTCGCCGGATGCGCCCCGCCGGAGAGACCAAAGAGGGCGCCCGGAGATTCTTCCCCCGCCGCCCTCGCAAACGCCTCCCCCGAACCGACGCCCGCTCCGCCGACAGGCGCGCCGGAGACGGTGGAGATTCAGACTCCTCCCGGCGTATTTCTCGTGAAGCCCTACCTGCAGATGGGCGATCAGCCCGCATTGAGCGCGCAGGAGAGCCTGCAGGTTCTGTGGCACACGGGACGCGAAGAGGCGCAGTGGAGCGCGGAGTATCGCGGGATACAGGAGAGAGCGTGGCGCAGAGCCGATCGGCCCGTTCGACGTGAGGTTGCGGTTCGCGGCGTCGCCCCCCACTTCGTCTATACGGCAGCTCTGCGCGGACTGAAGCCGGGCGAAGAGATCGCGTATCGCCTGCTGCGCGAGGGACAGCCGGTCTTCTCCGCGCGCGCCCGCGCCCGCGCCTCTGAGGGTCAGCCGTACCGCTTTGCGGTCTTCGCAGACTGCGGGGCAGGCGGGCGGGGGCAGGCTTCGGTCGCCTACCAGGTCTATCAGACGCAGCCGAACTTTGTCGTCATTCCCGGCGACATCGTCTACGATCGCGGACGCATTACAGAGTATCGCGAAAAGTTCTTCCCTTACTACAACGCGGACCGCGCCTCCCCGCGTGTCGGCGCGCCCCTGATGCGCTCCACGCTCTTTCTCGCCGGAGTGGGCAATCATGACGTCTACTCCCCCAACCTCCGCCGCCATCCCGACGGTCTCGCCTACTTCCACTACTGGTCGCAGCCCCTCAACGGTCCCGCTCCCCCGCCCGGCGCGCCCGCCCTTCCCGCCCTCTCCGGCTCCGGTCAGGACCGGCAGGCTTTCCTCAACGCCGCCGGAGCAAACTACCCGCGCATGGCTAACTTCTCCTTCCGCTACGGGAACTCTTTCTGGCTGGTGATAGACTCCAACCCCTACCGGGACTGGACCGACGCCTCTCTGCGCGCGTGGATCCAGCGTCAGTTCGATTCCGCGAAGAGCGCGACCTGGCGTTTTGTGGTCTTCCACCATCCCGGATTCAGCTCCTCCCGGCGGCACTTCGGGGATCAGTGGATGCGGCAGATGTCGGAGATGTTAGAGCGGGCAGGCGTGGATATTGTCTTCAGCGGACATGTGCACAACTATCAGCGCACCTATCCCCTGCGGTTTCCGGCAGTGCGCGATGCGCAGGGAAGGCTCCTGCGCACCCGCGGCGAGGTGAGAGGCTCCTGGACGCTGGACCGGAGGTACGACGGCGTCTCACAGACGAAACCGCAGGGGGTGATCTACCTAGTTACCGGGGCGGGAGGCGCAGGGCTGTACAGTCGGGAGCAGCAGGACGATCCCGCGTCATGGCAGGAGTTTACCCGCGTATACCAGGCTCGCGCCTACTCCTTCACGCTTGTGGAGATCAACGGGAAGACTCTCACCGCGCGGCAGATCTCCGGAGCGGGCACGGAACTGGATCGGTTCGTCGTAACGAAGTAGCGGACTACGCCGCCTTTGCGGGAGCGTTCGCCTCCGCCTCGAGCCGTTTCATCTCTGCCAGCCAGATGTCTTCGGTTCCGGCGGTCCGAAGCCAGATGCGGATGACCTGCACCTTGCCTCTGCCGGCAAGGATGCCGTCCGTGATCGCGCGGGCGACCGGCTCGCAGGTCTGTCTGCGCTGTTCCGGCGTGATGCTCTTCGGCTGCTGGATCAGATCGTCGGTCATGTCGGGAATGAAACAGGTGTCCGCCTCCTTCAGCCGCGCCTGCTCCAGCCCGTTGACGATCCCCTGCACGATCCATTCATGCGAGGTGCGCTTCTGATCGTCCATCACAACCGCCAGGATCGCCGTCCCGAAGCGATAACGCCCTCCGGCGCCGGCAAAAGCGGATCCCGGCTTCATCGGCGCAACCTCCAGCGCCTCTTCCTGCACCACGTTCGCGGTCGAGTCGCGCACCCATTTGGCGATCCCCGCCACCATCTTCATGTCCGGCGCGACCGGCACGATAATCGCTCCGGCGGTACAGGGAATCTTATTCTCCTGTACCCGCAGCTTTCGGTTTGGAACCCACAGCTCGACCAGAGAATCCCCCAGATCAACCGTCTTCATCGGCTTGGGAAGCCGGATCGCCTCAAACGCATACCACCCCAGCAGAGCGGCGGCGTGCGCCAGGATAATCGCAAAGCCGATCCAGATCCACATCGGAGTATCCGCAATATTGTACGTCAAGTGAGTCTCCTCCCTTTTCAGACAGCCCCTCAATCCGGCAGGGCTGTTACCCTCTCCAGTTCCGGATTGTCGCAGGCGCGCCGCCCGACCTTCGCCACATCGTACCACTCCCCCGCGATGCGCGCCCGGACAATATCGGCGGTAAAGTCGTTATTGGTACCGCAGGTGGAGCAGTTTGAGAAGAGCGAGGAGCCGACCCCGTAGACATCTACCGGCACGCCCATCGCCTCAAACTGACGGATCCGCTCGGCATGGAAGCCGCCCGTCACGGTCAGCCGGACGTTGCGGCACCACTGCCGCGCGCGATCTACCCACCGCGGCGGAAGCTCCCAGCGTTCGAACGCTGTATCCAGCGCGGCGCGCAGCTGGAAGCAGAGGCGCGGATTGACGCCGTTGTCCAGACGCGGATCGCCCAGCAGCTCCACGCTCACATCGCGCATGTCGCCGCTGGTGTCGGGACGCACGCCGTACAGAACATACTTCGCCGCCTCCTCCTCCTGTCCAGCGTCCATCAGATCGCGATAACGGGCGAACATCCGCTCCATCACCGCCAGCGAGGTTCCGACGCAGTCGTTATTGAAGTCCACCAGCGCGATCCGGGGAATTGAGGCGGGAAGAATGGCGGAGAAAGCCATCATCGCCTCCGGCGTATCGCCCAGAAAACAGGCGATGGCGGCATGCGCGACCGTGCCGCCCCCCGCTCCTCCCCACCACTCTCCCTGCTCATCGGTCGAGACGTGAGCGCGGTTGTCGCGGCGATGGACGGAGTTATAACGCTGCACGGCGATCTGATAGGCATAGCCGTCCATCGCCTGCACTTCGTGCGCGTCGAACCGCGCCGGAAAGAAGAGAACCTCCTTGCCGTTAGCAGCTTCCAGGACATGATAGACGTTGGTGGCGATACGGGTTCCCCGTGTCAGCGCGCCCAGCGTGGGGGTCTCCAGTGAGGCAAAGTCGCGATAGCGTCCGCGCACCTTCATGACCGGCTGCACCTCCCGGGGATCGCCGTCATAGCGCACCACCACCCCGTCGTGAACCGCCAGCGTCTCCAGCTGATCGAAGGTGCCCCGCCACTCTCCGGAGGCGTCGAAGTAGCCGGTACAGGTCTGAAGCATCGCCAGCGACTTATCCACCCCCGCCACCACCGACATCGGCTTGCGGCGCGTGAACCACTGCATCTCCACCACCAGATTGCCGGTGTCTATATTCGCCAGGTCCACGCCGATATCGGAGAGATCGGGGTTCTTCCCCCCGAAGCGGTAGCCGCGCTCCGCCAGTCCCGCCAGCATCGTGACAATATTGTTAAAATACTTGTCCGAGTACCAGCCGCGTCGCATCCGCTCCACATCCAGCTTGAACGTCGAGAGCGGAAGCCGCTTCCCATCGAACACGCTCACCCGCGATCACCTCGTTTTCACACTGCCAGATATTGTAGCATAGACGCGAAAGCTTCCGGTCCGCAACCGACGCAATCACACACAACGATCCAGCGGGCAGAAAGCGAAACTATTCTGTCAGGTAAAATGATTTGGCACAATACTTGCAGTCAAACTATTCAGTACTGCCCGTCCGGTTCCCCCGCCCGGATCTGTTCGCCTGGTGGAGCGAAAGCAGTCCGTTTGATCGTATCTATCAGATGAATCCGCCCCGGTTCCTCAACGCGCTGAAGGAGACTATACATGCCCAGGCTCACTGTAAAAGTGAGTTCCCTGCTGATTCTGCTGAGCGGGATCAGCCTGCTTGTCAACACATCCCCGGCAAAGGCGCAGACAACTATTGATACCATCCCTTTCTGGGATCGCACTACGGTCATCACCTGGTTTGGCGAACCCAATACCGCCACCTATGGACAGACCTTTACGGTTCCCGAGACGGACAACGTCTTAAACAGTTTCACCTTCCTGCTGCGACAGGACGACCCGGAGCCCTCGCCGTTTCAGTTCTTCGTGATGGCATGGGATCCGGCGAACCAGCGCGCCGCCGGTCCGGTGCTCTTCGCTTCCGCTCCCCTCACCACCTCCGACCGGGGCGTTATGAAGAGCTACACCATCCTGACCGGCAGCCTGAGGCTTATCTCCGGAATGCAGTACGTTGCCTTCATCAACTGCTCCAACCTCTTTGACGGGATCGAGGACAACACCGCCATGGCAGGACTGACCCGGGACGCCTATTCGGGCGGCGCGTTCGTTTTCCTGAACAACGCGGATCAGTTCGATCGTGTACGGCTGGATCCCTGGACATCCAACTGGCTTGCGCCCGGAGGCGATGCCGTGTTTATCGCCCGATTTTTGCCGGAAGGCGCAGGCCAAGTCGTGCCCGAGCCGGGCAGATGGATGCTGCTGCTGTGCGGAGGCATCGGTGCCGCCCTGACGCGGGGATTTCTTCGGCGAAGGGCGTGCCGCATGAAGCGAGGATAGCGAGGACTATTCATGCGGCAGGCTCCCCCCCTGAGGCGAAGATCTCCCGTATCGCGGACAGCCCCGCTCAGGGAGATATCTCTATGTGTCGGCGGGCGGAAACCGGTTCGCTCCGGCGTTACCTGCCTGAACGCCTGCCGCCGTTCTACTCCAGCGTCAGCCGTGCGGTCTGTCCCGCCGGGATCTCCAGCAGGATCGCCTCCTTTTCGGCGGTGAAGGTGAGTCTCCGACTGCCGAGCACGGCGCGCGCAACCTTCTGACCGGGCGGAGGCGCGATCCGGCAGGGACCGCCGCGCCGGCTCTTCAGCGTGGCTTCGACCGCGCGTCCGTCTCTCCAGAGGATCCCGACCTCCACGCCGCCCCGCGCCGCCAGTCCTGCGACCTCGCCCTCCATCCAGGCTTTCGGCAGCGCGGGAAGCAGTCGGATCACGCCTGCGTGGCTCTGCAGGAGCATCTCCGCCGTTCCCGCTGTCCCGCCAAAGTTTCCGTCTATCTGGAAGATGCGGGGCGGATGCAGATCGAGCAGGGTCATGGTGGCAAAGTCGGTGATCAGATGCCGCAGATGGTATTCGGCGGAGTCGCCGTCGCCCAGCCGCGCAAACAGTCCGACCAGCCAGGAGCGGCTCCATCCGGTATGACCGCCCGCATGCGCCAGCCGCCGCTCAATGCTCCTGCGCGCCGCCTCTGCGAACTCCGGCGTCTTCTCCCGCGTGATCTGCTCCCCCGGAAAGAGACCGTACAGATGCGACATATGCCGGTGTCCCGGCTCCGTCTCGTCGTAGTCCTCCAGCCACTCCTGAAGCTGACCGTGCCTGCCGATCTGCAGCGGAGGAATCTGCCGGAGGATGCGCTCCCATTCGGCGCGTCTGTCGGCGTCCGCTCCCAGCAGTTTCGACGCGGCGATGCAGTTGGTCAGCAGCTCATGAATCAACTGAAAATCCATGGTCGCGCCGATAGTGAGGGAGACGGGATCAATGCCGCCTGCAAACCGGTTCTCCGGCGACTGTGACGGCACGGTAACCAGCCGTCCCTTCCAGCGGCTCTGCGGGCGCGGGTCAGGGACCAGGTAGTCCTCGTAGAAGGCGGCGACCGCCTTCATGAAGGGATAGGCGCGCTTCGACAGAAACTCCCGATCACCGGAATACTCCCACCGTTGCCAGAAGTGCTGCGCCAGCCACGCCGCCGCGCCCGTCCACTCGCTCCATCCGCCCTGCGTCTTGTTGACCAGCGCCCAGGGATCGGAGACGATCCCGATGTAGACGCCCCAGCAGCCGTAGAAGTCTTTCGCCGCCTGCCTGCCGTTCTTCGCCAGCCGCTCGACATGATCGAACAGCGGATCGTGGCACTCCGACAGGTTCGTAACCTCCGCGTGCCAGTAGTTCATCTGGAGATTGATGTCGTGATGGAAATCGGCGTCCCAGGGCGGACGCAGGTCTTCGTTCCAGATGCCCTGCAGATTGGCGGGAAGCCCTCCCGGCGCGCTTGATGCCATCAGCAGGTAGCGACCGTAGTGAAAGTAGAGCGACTGCAGGGAGGGATCGAGATTGCCGGCTCTCATGGCGGACAGCCGTTGATCCGTCGGAAGATGCGCCGTACTGGAGCTGCCGAGACGCAGTTTTACCCGATCAAACAGCTTTCGGTGCGCCTGAAGATGCCTCCGCCGAATCGTTCCGACATCGCCTGCGGTGCGCTGCAGAGCCTGCCGGAGGATCGCCTTTGCGGAGACCGCCGGGTCCTGCTCCCTCTGCCTGCCAAAATCGAACGAGGTGTCCATCGCCAGCAGGATCGTAACGGCGTTTGCGCCGGAGATGCGTATCCGCAGTTCGCCGGAAGCGGTTTTCACCGTTTCGACCGATCCGCCGTCGTGCAGCGTCCGAACCGCCGCGCAGAAGCCGATCCCCTCCGTAAAACGCCCCTGCATCGTTCTCTCTTCGGGAGAGAATGTCAGCGCGCATTCGGGGTCCTCGCGCCGGCTGAGGATCAGGTCGCCCGAGATCGCGCCCGGCATATCGCCCGTCAGGCGCACAACCAGCAGATTGTCGGTGCGGGAGACGAATATCTCGCGCTCATAACGGACGTTCCCCGACCGAAAACGGGTGCGCGCGGTTCCGGTCGAGAGATCGAGTTCCCGGCGATAGTCGGCGTACTCCCGGCAGTCTGGAAAATCCAGCCAGAGATCCCCGAACGGCTGGTAGGGATCCACGCCAACCGTCGGGAGCGTTCCCAGCTCTCGATTGGCGCGATGACTGGCTTCCACGATCCTGCCTTCAAAGAAGAGCCGGCGTATCTCCGCAAGGTTCTGCGCGGTAACCGGGTTCTTTCGATCCCGCGTCTTTCCACGCCAGAGGAACTGATGATTCAGGGCGATCCGCTCGCGGGAAGGCTCGCCCAGGACCATCGCGCCGATGCGTCCGTTGCCGAGCGGCAAGCCGCTCATGTACTCCGTTGTCGGCTTCTCATACCAGAGGGTGAGAGAGGGATCGGGGGAAGCCGTTACGGCGGGCAGGGTCGCCACACTCCAGATCAGACCCAAGAACATGCCTTGCGCCTCCGATGCGTCGAGCTGAGAGGATTTTTCGCTTTACAGCACAGGTTTGCCAAATACGACCGGATAGAAGATGCCGCGCCCGCTGATGTCGCGCGTCGCGGCATCCATGTAGACCACGCTGAAGGCGCGGCGGGGCTGGTCAGTCGTGTTAATTCCGGAACGGTGCAGCACGAGATTATGCAGCAGGACAACCTCTCCCGCTTTCATCTCTAAGTAGACACTCTCCTCCTCCCGGCAGTAGCGCGCCTCCTGCTCCGGCGTGATGGTGTGCCCGCGCTCCGACAACAGCCCCAGGCGATGGCTGCCTGGAATGATCTGCACGCAGCCGTTGGCGATGGTGGCGTCGTCGAGCGCGGTCCAGATCGTAACGTAGGGATCGCGGTCGAGGCTCCACTGCGAGCCGGCGTCCTGATGATAGGGCAGATGCGTTCCGCGCCGCGCCGGCTTGTTCATGAACATGGCGCGGTAGATCGAGACGTTCTCCCCAATCAGTTCGCGGGTGATGGCGCGAAAGAGCGGGTGCTGAATGTAGGCAAGAAAGAGCGGGTCGCGCTCCAGCTTTTCGATCTTGCGGTAGTTGAGGGTGGGAACCTCCCACCTGCCGGAGCCAAACTTCAGATCGCCATACTCGCCGGACTCGCTGTCCAGTTGAAACCATATCTGCTCGTTGGGAGCCGTGCCCAGCATCAGGGCGTCTATCCGCTCCTGAAGCGCGGCAAGCTGCGCATCGTCGGCGACCTGCCCCAGCATCACATAGCCGTCCCGCTCCCACTGCTCTCGTTGCGCTGTCGTCAGCATCGCTGCTCCTCCCGTTTTATGGACTGTTCTGATAGTGCGCCTTCCACCATGCGCGCAGCGGCACATCCTCATCGGTCGGCAGATAGACCCCCATCTGGGTCTTCACCTCGCCCAGTAGCTGCCGGCGGATCGGACTGCACAGGGGCAGTAACCGCTCCGGGGGGGTCTGGTAGTCCATCGCCCGCACCCAGCGGTAGCCGTAGCCAAAGAAGAGGGTCTTGCGGGTGATGTCGGAGTAGTTGGGACCGACGGCGTGCCAGGTGCGCTGTTCAAACAGAAAGGCGTCGCCCGGCTTCCCGCATATCTCGACGGCTCCGTAGGGATGGGGCGCGCCCTCCGCCTGCGCCGGCGGTCCGATCAGGCGGTTGCTGCCGGGTATCACCTGCGTGTTGCCCCGTCCCGGCTCTGACTGATCGGAGAGCATATAGGCGACCTTCAGGAAGATGCGGGGGTGCGGCTCCTGCATCTGCCAGTAGGACTGCCCGCCGTCGCGATGCCAGCCCTCGCCCTTGAAGTGCACGCTGGTATCGGGCGGACTGGGAGGACGAACGATCAGATGCGAGGTGATCAGGTGGATGTCCCAGCCGAGAATGCCGACCACCAGCGGAAAGACGGTCGGACAGTCCAGAAGCTCCAGAAAGATCTCGTCCTCGACGATACAGTTTCGCATCTGCCAGTGGTTGCGGCTAGATAACCCCTCTTTTGCCACCCCCTCCGCATAGAGACGATCCGCCGCCGCGTTCAGCCGCTCCACCATCGCCGCCGGAAGCGCGTCCCGCACGATCAGGAAGCCGTCACGGTCGAAGGCGGCGCGCTGCGCTTCTGTTAAGAGAACAGGTTGCATCGGCATACTCCGCAAGATGGCGTTATGTCTATGAGTTATTGGACATGCTGTCCTGAAAACCTTCTCTTCTTCACCTCACGATACAATATGGCGCTTCCAGAAATAAGCTTTTCACTCAGGATGTATATAAACAGGTAAATTTATGAACTGCTCTTGACAGACAGAATCGAACTGATGTATATTTAGTCGTTACAGTAATAAACTCAAAGCAATTTTTTCACTCAGCATAATTTTCCGTTCAGGAGGTGATTTTTGTTGAGATCTCACCCTCAGACACAGAAATCCTCTTTCGGCTTTACGCTAATTGAGCTGCTCGTAGTAATAGCAATAATCGCGATTTTAGCTGCAATCCTTTTTCCGGTCTTCTCCCAGGCGCGAGAAGCGGCGCGAAAGACGGTCTGCCTGTCCAACATGCGGCAGATCGGCACCGCGTTTCACATGTACCTGCAAGATTACGATGAGACCTTTCCGCTGGACGGACACACCAGCCGGCGGTTCTCATGGATCTTTAGCCTGGATCCGTACACGAAGAATCGTCAGATCTATCGCTGTCCCAGCGACAACAGCGCGAACTGGTTTCCACGTCCTCCGGGCGATCTGACCCCCCCGCGATTTACCTCCTACGGCACCAATCTCTGGATGGCTCCGCTGCGACCTGGCGAGCCGAACTACGGGACACGGGGTTATACCAGACTGGCTTCCATCAACTCCCCTGCCTCCACGATCTACTCCGCTGAACTGGTGGAGAACGTGATTCAGGATCACTTCCATCCGCCCTGGTGGCGGGAAAATGACGAATACGTACTGGAAAAGCCCGGCACCGGAGTCGCTATCACACGCCATCAGGGCGGCTCCAACTACTTCTTCTGCGACGGTCATGCGAAATGGTATCGGTTCAGTCAGACATGGACGGAAGACGGCCGCATTGACCTCTATGACCCGCGCCGATAGTTTCAGGAGTTAGACATCATGAGACGACAACGCAGTTTCTGGCTCGCCGCCATCGGGTTGGTCCTGTCCGTAGCTAACACGGGCTTACAGGCTCAGGACTCGCCTCCTCCCGATACGCATCTCGATGATCTGCATCTGGGCAGAAGTATCCTCCCCGGTGTGACGGGACCGGCGGCTGGCATATGGTTTGCCGACTCCGGAACCAACCCGAACCGGTTGAATGAATGGCTGGCGACCCCCAAGACACTGATTCCCAACATCAATGGACCCTCCGGCGCCGGCAGGCTCTACTACAATCTGGGCACAGACATCATCGTCTTCTTCGACGGCACCGCATATCAGGAGGTACTTCAGTCCGCCACAATGCTGGGCGTATCTCTCACACCCGGTCTGGAGATTTGGCGCACATCCAGCCGCTGGTTTGCCTCCAATCCTGCCCGAAGCGTCAGCAACAACCAGTTTTTTTATCCCTACCTGGGCAGCTGGCACCATCACTTCGGCGTTCGCGCCTTTCGTCCCGGAACCTATACCTTCACATTTCAGATCGTCAACCCGGTCGCCCATAACGGCGCGCCGCTGGACCCCAGCCAGCTCTACACGATCACTTTTCGCAACCGTCCGGTGATGAACGGAACAGTCAATCTTCCAGGATGGGTTGCCGTAGACAACACTCCCGACCTGATCGGTAATCAGGCGCGCGTCTTTATTTTTGCGGCAAACAGCCAGCCAAACAGCGAAAGCCAAGCGCTTCGATATACAGATGTATATCTCAATCCGGACGGCACCTTTCAGATTCCGGAAGCGCTTCGCGATATACCGGACGGTGAGTATCGGATCGGCGTGCGCCCGCTCACGGCAACAGGACTAGCAACGCTCCTTCCGGGCAACGTCGCGCTCTCTGTCGTCACGCCCGGTACGTTTGTTCTGCCAGATAATCACATCGGCGATATCAACCGGGACGGAATCATTGATGATGAGGATTTCAACACGGTGGTTCAGAATCAGGGACGCACGCCCTCTTCCAGCGGTTATACGCCGGGTTCGGATGTAGACGGCAGCAACCTTGTGGACGGCGTTGACTACGATCGCGTTCGCCTGAATCAGGGGCGCATCTCAGAGTTCTTCCCCTGATGCCGATGAACGAGCAGTCGCTCCTGTCCTGCAGCTGCCGGTCTGTCTCAAGGGTAGAAGTGGAGCCATATTCACCGGCTCATTCGATCGGAAAGGAAAGTGAACCCATGAAACCCATTCGACACAGCATCAAGCTGCTCTCTCTTATGTTGACGCTTGCAGCTGCGCTGGTTACTGCCTCGCTCACTCCCGCTCAGGCGCAGCATGAACATGGACATGCTATGGACCTGATCATCGGCGTTCTGGAGGGACAGATCGTGGTGATGACAGAGGAGGGGGAGACGGAAGGCGAGGAGTATGAAGAGCTTTTCCGGCGTCCCATGACCTTCGACCCGCTCACCGGAAAGTTCATCAACGACACCGGTTTCGAAGTGAAAGAGGGTCTGTTCGACACGCTGCGGATCACGCAGATTGCCGTCTCTCCGGGATTGAGCGGTTACTCCGAAACGGGAGTGCTGACCTTCGGCGCGGGCGGAACTGGATTTTGGGATATGTCTGGCGGCTCCCATGACCATTTCGACTTCGAAGCGATGAGCATGGGTAAATACAGCTTCACCTTCCGCCTGACGGGAAGCCTGAACGGACGGGAGTACCTTCCGGCGGAGTATACCATTCACTACTCCGCCGTGCCGGAGCCTGGCACTGCCGCCTTCCTAATCGGCGGTGCTGGCATGCTTGCACTCATACTCAGGCGTCGCGCTCGCCGGTAACTATCCACACCTAGTATAGAGGCGCGGGAATATTCCCGCGCCTCTATACTGAAACCGGAGACGAGGCTTACGCCAGATATGTCCAACAAAGGAAGTACACCATGAAGCTCGCAACCGTGAGAAGAGCAGCCTTACTGATTCAGATCGCGCTCTTTAGTCTCGTTGGCAGTCTGGCTCAGGGGCAGTTTACCCTTCGTTCAGTCCCCAACAAGACTACCTTTACGCCAGGTGAAACTTTAACCCTGCAGATACAGCTGATATCGAATGCTTCCGCCGGTCAGAACTTTTCCAGCGTGCGCGGATACCTGGTCTACGCCAGTACGACAGACGGTTCTGTGCCGCCCTCCCCCTTCTCCTCCGTCCAGTTCACTCCGGACGCGAACAACGGCGGGTTCCAGACGATCGTTCCGGCATTCACCAACGCAGATTTTCTGGCATCCTCCGGCAATAACCGCTATCGCGGTCTCAGCTTTATGTTTGGCAGTAATCCGGCTCGAACAGGCGCGGGGACCTTTACCCTGGGCACGCTCACGGCTACGCTGCGCAGCGATCTTGCACCGGGCGAATACTCCTTTCCCTTCCTTCAACTGACCGAAATCCGCGCGCCCGTCCGCTCGCGCGTTCTGGGAAACAACAGCTACGCCACCACGCTGCAGACAACCACTATCACCGTTACAGCCGGCGGAACGCCGCTGCCTGCGATCCGGATCAACAGCGGGGGACCACAGTATACCAGTCCGTCCACCGGCAACGTTTTCTCCGCAGACACCGGCTTCACAGGAGGCTCGACAACGACCTATTCGAATCGCAATATCCTGAATACCGAAGACGACCCGCTCTACCTGCGCCAGAGATTCGGCACGAACTTTGGATACTCTATCTCTGCGCCAAACGGAAGCTACAACCTTCTGGTTCACATGGCGGAGTGCGCTTACAACTCTGCCAACCAGCGGCGTTTTAACATCACAGTAAATGGCACCGTAGCGCGCGCCAACTACGACATCTTCGTGCAGGCGGGCGGAAACAATCGCGCCATTGTTGAGACCATCCCGGTCAATGTCTCAAACGGGGTGGTCACTGTCAACTTCCAGTCCACTCTATCCGGCAGGAACGCCATAGTTGCAGCTCTTGAACTGGTTCCCGATGCCACGCAACCCTCTCCTCCCGCCGCCCCTTCGAACCTGACCGCTACGGCGGTTTCCACCAGCCAGATCAATCTGGCATGGACAGATAATGCCAGCAACGAGGAGGGATTCCGCATAGAGCGCAGGACCGGCGCGCAGAACTTCGTAGAGATCGCCGCAGTCGGTCCCGACACCACCTCCTTTAGCGACACCGGGTTAGCCCCCGCTACGACCTATACCTACCGCATACGGGCATATAACAGTGCGGGCAGCTCTGACTACTCCAATGAGGCTTCCGCCACCACGCAGTCCGAAGCGGCTTCCCCCACCCGCATAAACAGTGGGGGACCACAGTATACCAGTCCGTCCACCGGCAACGTTTTCTCCGCAGACAGAAACTTCTCCGGAGGATCTACGACAACCCGATCCAATCGGGATATCCTCAATACGACGGACGACCCGCTGTACCTCTCGCTGCGGTTTGGAACTTCGTTCTCCTACAACATTCCTACCCCAAATGGTAGTTACACCCTGAGACTGCACTTTGCAGAGACGGGTTATACCGCCTCAAACCAGCGGCTTTTCCATGTAGATGTCAACGGTTCTCGCGTACTAAGCAACTTTGACGTGTTCGTTGCTGCAGGAGGCGCGAACCGGGCGCTGATACAGAGTTTCCAGGTTAACGTTACCAGCGGCACTGTGAACATCCGGTTTACCGCAGTGAAGACGAACGCCTTCATTAACGCTATCGAGTTGATCCCTGATCCATGAAGCCATCAAAAGAAGACGCCTCCCTGTCTGAGTGACGGGGAGGCGTCTTCTTTCCAGAACGCGATCTCAGCGCGACAGCGCCTTCTTGACGGCGGCTTCGAACTGCGCGTAGCTGTGTGCCCCCAGCAGCTTGTCCGAGACGCGCCCTTTGCGGTCGAAGATCACCGTGTAGGGAACCGCGCCGGGCCACTGCGGATCGAGCGCGTTCGCCATCGCCTCCAGCCCCTCCGCTTTGACAATGAAGTTGGCGGTGCGCGCCTTCTGCTGATTGAGAAACGCCTGCGCCTCCGCCCTCTTGTCCGGAGTGTCAATGGAGATGGTCACCACCTCTACCCCGCGCGCGCGATAGGCGTTATGCAGCCGCACCAGAGAGGGAAACTCCGCCTTGCACGGCGCGCACCAGGTCGCCCAGAGATTGACCACGACCACCCGCCCTTTGCGGCTGTTGAGGTACTGCTTCAGACCGGCTCCGTCCAGTTCCCGCAGACTCTGCGCGGCGGCGCGTCCCTGTCCGCGCGCCTCCGCCGACGCTGTCAGCCCTGACGCCGCCACGGCGCACACCGCCAGCAGCATCCATGCTCTGCCTGTAAATCTCATTCCAATTCTCTCCCGCAGCCTGAAAGATGAGTACGGGGATCGCCCGGTCTGCCCTCAGACTGCCGCACAGCCGTTGAAACGCCCCCGCTCTTCATATCTATGCGGGGGCGTCCCGTTTTGGTTCCCAGCTTTGAGATACGGCTGATTTTTTACTTCTTGACGCGCTTGATGGTGCATCCCACCGCGCGGGTCTTCGGATTGGCAGGCGCGTTTCCAGCCAGCACCGCCTTCAGCGCGTCGTGCAGATCGTTGGACTTCACCGCGTTCGGATCCTGGCTGTCGTCAATCCGTCCATGGTAGCGGACGACCGCCTGCGAGTCGAGCACAAAGATCTCCGGCGTCACCAGCGCCTTGAACCGATCTGCGATGACGTTACCCTCATCCTTCAGCACGGGGAAGGAGAAGCCGGCTTTTGCGGCATGCTGCTTGATCTCCTCCGCATGCTCCTCCACGTTGGAGTTGATCGCGACAAACCGAACGCCCTTTTTCTCGAACTCGGCAGCGATCGCCTTCATGCGCGCGTCATACGCCAGCGAGATCGGACAGCGCGTGGAGATGAACATCACCACCGTCGCCTTCTGCTTGCCGTCGCCCAGAAGATTGACGCTCTTGCCGTCGCGCGCATTCGGCAGCGAGAAGTCCTTTACCCGCCTGCCAAGCTCCACCGTCTCCTCGAGCGCCTCGATCGCCTCCAGCACCTGCTCTCCATGCTCGCGGGTATTCACACTGTCCAGCACTGCGGCAATCTCACCCTGCGGATTGACGATGAAGGTTACCCGAGACGCGAAGCCGTTCGGCAGGCGAATGCCGTACTTCTCCGCCACCTTACCGCCCTCATCCGCCAGCAGAGAGTGCTTCAAGCCCTCTTTCTCGCAGAACGCCTGCTTCGATCGGCTGTCCTGCGAACTGATCCCGAAAACTGCCACATTGCGCTTCTTGAACTCCTCCAGCGAGGCGGTCAGCGACCGGTTCTCCAGCGTGCAGCCGGGCGTCATATCCATCGGGTAGAAAGCCAGAACCACCGTCTTACCGCGCAGATCGGACAGCCTATGCACCTTGCCGTTCTGGTCGGGCAGCGCAAAGTCGGGCGCAGGTTTGCCCACCTCCAGCGGCTTTGCGCCCAACCCGACAGCAAACCAGAGAAGCAGCGCCGCCGCCACAACGGCGACATTTGCCATCATAAAAAGACGCATTCGACGCATTTTTCGCTACTCCTTGCGTACACAATATAACGGGTATCGCACTTAAAGATACCCCTCTTCTTTACGGCGGGGTTCCTGAAAATCCGCGTCGAATGTTTGATACCGCTAAATTTCCTCCGATACCTTCGGAAAGGAGTCTTGGATGCGTCGAAAAGGTCTGTTGTTGGCAAGCGCGCTGCTCGGAACGCTCTGGCTGTCGGCAGGAGTCGCCGGGGCGGGCGAGATACGCTGGGTAAAGTCTCTGGATCAGGCATTGCAGCAGGCGAAACGCGCCAATAAACTGGTGATGGTGGACTTCTACACCGACTGGTGCACCTGGTGCAAGCGTCTGGACAGAGACACCTACACCAACGACCGCGTGGTGCAGCTCTCTGCGCAGTTTGTATCGGTCAAGGTGAATGCCGAAAAGGAGGGACGCAGCGCTGCGCAGCGCTACGGCGTCAACGGTTTTCCCACCATCCTCTTCCTTACCGGAGGCGGGGAGGTAGCAGGCAAGATTACCGGCTATCGCCCTCCACAACCCTTTGCCGATGAGATGAGCCGGATCGCGACCGCCCATCGCGAGTATCCCACGCTGGTTCAGCGCGTGAAAGCCAATCCGAAGGACGGCACCTCTGCGGCGAAACTGACCATCATCTACGCCGGACGCGGACGCGCCCAGCAGGCGGAGCAGACCCTGCGATTAGCCGCCGCCGCCGACCCGGAGAACCGGAGCGGACAACTGGCGAAAGCCTACAACGCCGTTGGCGATCTCTATCAGGAGAATCAGCAGTTTGACCGGGCGATCCCCCTCTTCCGCCAGGGATTGAAGGTCTCCAGAACGCCCTACGACAACGCCTACAGCCGCATCAGCATCGCGGTCTGCCTCTTCAGCCAGAAGCGTATGAAGGAGGCGGAACCGGACCTGAACGCCATTCTCGCGATGCCGAACGCTCCTGCCGAGATGAAGCAGATGGCGCAGCGCATGCTGGACTACATGCGACGCGGAGAGTAGTCCTCTCCACAGACGCTCCTCAACCTGCAGCGCCTCTCTTCTCCGCGGAGAAGAGAGGCGCTCTGTTATCACGATGGCGCAGGCTGACGGACAGGATTGCTCCGGGATCATGTCGTATACTGGAGTGAAACAGCTCTGGAAAGGATAGAGTATGCACACAGTCACCCTGATCCCGGGAGACGGGATCGGTCCGGAGGTATCGGAGGCGACGGTCAGAGTGGTGGAGGCGAGCGGCATCCCGATCGCATGGGAGCGCGTCGAAGCCGGGTCGGAGGTGATGCACAAATACGGCACACCCGTACCCGACGAGGTGATCAACGCCATCATCAAGAACCGGATTGCGCTGAAGGGTCCGCTGGCGACCCCGATCGGCACGGGCTTTGCCAGCGCGAACGTAACGCTGCGTAAACGCCTGAACCTCTTCGCCAATGTGCGCCCGGCAAAGACGATCCCGGGGGTGAAGACCCGCTTTGAGAACGTAGATCTGATCGTCATTCGCGAAAACAGCGAAGACCTCTACAGCGGGCTGGAGCACATCGTGGTTCCGGGCGTGGTGGAGAGCCTCAAGATCATCACCGAGACCGCCTGTCTGCGCATCGGCAGGTTCGCCTTCGAGTATGCCCGCAGGCATGAACGCAAGAAGGTGACGGCGGTGCACAAAGCCAACATCATGAAGCTGGCGGACGGACTGTTTCTGGAGTGCCTGCGCCGGATCGCACGCGACTATCCGGAGATCGAGTATCAGGAGCTGATCGTGGACAACACCTGCATGCAGCTTGTCACCCGCCCGGAGCAGTTTGACGTGATGGTGATGGAGAACCTGTACGGCGATATCGTCTCCGATCTGTGCGCAGGGCTGATCGGCGGACTGGGTTTGACCGCGAGCGCCAATATCGGCGAAGGGGATGTCGCCATGTTCGAGGCGGTGCATGGAACCGCGCCCGACATCGCCGGTCAGAATAAAGCCAACCCCATTGCGCTGATCCTCTCCGCGGTTCTGATGCTGCGCCACATGGGCGAGATGGAAGCCGCCAGCCGGATCGAGCGGGCGGTAATGGCGATGCTGGCGGAAGGAAAGGTCCGCACGCGCGATCTGGGAGGTAACGCCTCCACCACCGACATCTGCGACGCCATCATCGAGAAGATGCACTGAGGTTGCCCGCTGCGCCGTCCTTTAACCGCGCAATCGTTTCCTGCCGATGGAACGGCTCATCCTCTCAGAGAGCAGGCGGGCGCGCCTGCTGCAACAAATCGAAACTATAACGAATCAACGCTGCATATTTCCCGTTCAGGAGCGATAGATATGTCCGCCCAACGACTTCCCGACCCGCGTATTCTGCTCGGTCCCGGTCCCTCTTGCGTTCCGCCTCGCGTGCTGGAGGCGATGGCGCGCGCGCCTGTCGGCTACCTCGATCCGGAGCTGTTCGAGGCGCTGGAGGAGATCCAGGTTCGCCTGCGCACCGTCTTCGGAACCGCCAACCCCTTCACGCTCGCGCTGACCGGAACCGGTATGGCGGGCATGGAGTCCTGTTTTGCCAATCTTGTAGAGCCGGGCGACACGGTTCTGATCGGAGTGCATGGATTCTTCGGGGAGCGCATGGTGGAGATCGCCGGACGGTACGGCGCGCAGGTCGTGCGGGTAGACGCGCCTTGGGGAACGCCTCTAAACCCAGCTCAGATTGAGGAGGCGGCTGCCCGCGCCGACAGACTCAGGCTGATCGCCTGCGTTCACGCGGAGACCTCGACAGGCGTTCGCCAGCCGCTCGAACCCATCGCCGAGATTGCGCGCCGACACAATGCACTGTTTCTGGTGGATGCGGTAACTTCTCTGGGGGGATTGCCCGTAGAGATAGACAGGATAGGAATAGACGCCTGCTACTCCGCCACGCAGAAGTGCATGGGATGCCCGCCGGGTCTTGCCCCGTTGACCGTTTCGGAACGCGCGCTGGAGAGAGCGGCTGCCCGCACAAGCCGGGTGGTCTCCTGGTACTACGACTGGAAACTGCTCGCCAACTACTGGGGCGGCGATCATATGTATCATCACACGGTCCCGGTATCGCTTCTGATCGCCTTCCGGGAGTCGCTGCGTATGATTCAGGAAGAGGGGCTGGAGGCGCGCTATGCACGCCATCAGAACGTCAGCCGTCTGCTGATGGAGGGCGTAGCGCAGATGGGAATGCAGCCATTTGCGCAGGAGGGCTATCGTCTGCCGACGCTCAACGCACTGCATCTGCCTGCCGGCGCGGAGGATGTGACGGTTCGCAGGCGGCTGCTGACCGAGTACGGCATCGAGATCGGCGGCGGGCTGGGCGCGCTCAAGGGAAAGGTCTGGCGGATCGGCACGATGGGAGAATCGGCTTCCATTCGCAACGTCTCGCTGCTGCTGGCGGCGCTGAAAGCCGCGCTCGCATAGTCCGTCCCACTCAACAGAACTCAGGAATAGTGCATGGCAGTGGATAAAAATCCTGCAACGCCGTCCCCGACCTCGGGCAACGTCTACGGACGTATCATCCGGGAGCGAGGAACGACGAAGATCGTTTTAGCCTTTCTGGTGCTGGGAGCAGTCTTTCTGCTCTACAGGCAGTTTCATACCTATCGGGTGAACGCCACGCAGTGGCCCCAGCTTCAACCGATCCCCGACGGGCTTACCGTGCTCGGTCTGCACGATCAGGATCGTCCGGGAAAGAAGCGAAGGTTCGTCGCCATTGAATCGAACACCGCCTGGCAGATCCGCCGCCCGGACGATCTGGAGGAGGAAGAGGAGTCGCCTTCGGAAGCCGATCCGCCCGAAATGAGCGAGGAGATGCGCGACCGAGGACAGGCTCCTGCCGGTCAGGGGCGCGCCGTCAAGGGGCAGATCGTCCCGCTGGAGGTCGTCATGAAGGAGTCGCCGGTGGTGCTCACCGAGGCGCACTTTACGGGCGCATGGGTGGAGACTCGCGACGACCCGTTTCGCGGGGAGTACTACGCGGTACACATCAGCCTCAATGACGAGGGGCACTCGCGCTTCTGGCAGTACTCCAGCAAACATCAGGGAGAGCGGCTGGTCTTTGCACTCAAAGGGGAGATTATCACCTGCACGAAGATGGACAATCCCCCTCCGCTCTACCTCTGGACCTTCACCCGCTCGCTCTGCATTGAGCCGATCTGGGTGAAGGAGGACGCCAATCGCTTTGCCGACTACCTCAACGGCAAACGCTGACCGGGCGGACCTCAAGGAGGCATCAAAAAAAATCGGGAGGACAGCGGCTGTCCTCCCGATTGTGCTTCTGCAGGGTACGGGACCTCAGTCCCTCTCATCCGCGTCGCCTTCATCCGACCGCAACGGCGATCCGTTGTTTCCCTGAAGCCCTCCGAATGTGCCCGGCTGACCGGGTTGAGCCGCCCCTCCCAGGGTTCCCGGTCCGGCTCCCGGATTGGCTTCCGGCGAAGGGATGCGCGTATTCGGCAAGCCGTCCGCCTCGAATCGCGTGGTCGCCCGCGTCTCGATCTGATTGGGGGTTTCGCGCACGAACGACCACCATCCAATAAAGGCAACGGCTGCAACGATAACAACGCTCAGTCCAATCAGGAGTAACTTCTGTTGTGAGGGAGAGAGATCGCCGGTTCCGGCTAACTGGCTCTTCTTTCTGACGGCTGTCTTTTTCGTCCCTTTGTCCGGCTTTTTGCTCCCGGTTCCACCGCTGTCCGAGCGATTGATGACGATAGGCACGAAGTTAGCTCCTTTCTGCAGTTTGCGGCGGCGCACCGCGCCGTCCTCATCCGCAGGTATTATACCGAAACCGTGAAACAGAGGAAAGGGGAGACGCAAAAACTGGCTGTATCTACAGATAAAAAAAGTGTGCAGGCAGACCGAAAGTCTGCCTGCACGTCAGAGATGGTTACGGACGATTTCACTGAGCAGGCTATGCCGCAATGGAGGCGTCTTCGCTCAGGATGACGGCAGACAGGCTGTCCATCGCTCCCTGCACGAGACTTGCGGGACAAGCCGCCCTCTCCGGGTAGTGCAGATGCCCGATCATCAGATTCAACGGCGCGCGTCCCGTATGCAGCTTCTCCGCTAAAATCCAGTCTCCCAGCGTCTGCGCCAGGCGCTCCGCCACCACCGTCACCTGTCCGCCGGTATGCGGCAGAATGAGGCCGAAGGTGTGCGTGTCAAACCGGGTGAGGATGTCCACCCGTCGGACCCTACTCCGGATCAACTGCGCGGAGTGACGCAGGATGTCCTCAGCGCGAAGCGTGCCGTAGGCGCGGCTGATACGCTCATATCCGTCCAGCGCCAGCAGCAGAACCGCCACCGGGTACTGATGCCGGTTAGCGCGATTGATCTCCTCCTCCAGACGGCTGTGAAAGTAGCTGCGGTTGTAGAGGCGCGTCATCGGATCTATCACCGTGTTCTCTTCGATGAACTGGGCCTGCTCCTCCAGTCTGCGGCGCATCAGAGCCAGTTCTATCTGCGCCTCCTTCAACTCCTCGCTGACCAGTATCTTCTTCAGCTTCTTCGTCGAATTGCGCAGGATATGAGACACGTAGTTGCAGGAGATGCCAAGACTGCGAGCGATCTCCGTCTGATTGCGCTCTTTGAAGTAGAATTCGCTGAGAACGGTCTGTTCCAGGTCCTTCAGCTTCTCAAGCGCAGTCTTCAGCACCAGCTTCTCCTCCACCGGCAGCTCAAGCTCGACCCGCCGATCCGCGCGAACGCGATCCATGTCATAGGAGGAGTTTGCATCCTCCCCCTCTTCCCCCCCGCCGTCCAGGGAGGCGACTTTGAATACCTCGCGCGTGGTGAGCAGCTCCGCGATATCCTCCTCCGCCATTCCCATCGTCTGCGCGATCTCCGCGTGTGTCGGGATCCGCCCCAGCTCCTGCGCCAGCGCTTCGATCACCCGGGTAACCCGCTGGTTCAGCTCCTGAAGCCATGCCGGCTCCTTGATGATCTTCCCGCGATCGCGCAGATGATGCTTGATCTGCCCGATGACGAAGTGAGTCGCATAGGTGCTGAATTTGACGCCCTTCTCCGATTTATAGCCCTCTATCGCCGTAATCAGCCCGATATAGCCCTCTTGAATCAGATCCTCCACCGAGTCGGCGACTCCGGCGAAGCGCCTTGCGACGCTCTCCACCAGATTCGCATACTGCATGACGATACGATCTCTTAACTCCTGACTGCGAGACTGTTTGTACTCCCCCAGCAGAGCATTTATCTCTTCATCCGTCATACGACGGTTATTTCCAGTAGTCATGGCATTTCCGGATACGACGTTCGTGCCCACCATTCGCCGCCGAATCCGCTCTTCATGGAGCCAGGGAACAGGCATAACCACTGATCCTGCGCTCTCAGCAACCTAATTATTGCCGGAAAGGGGTTAGAACTGAAGGGGAGGAGGAGCGCGAAAGAGGTCTCGCTACGGACAGACGCCTGACACAGAGGCGGAGGCGCGGGGACGGCTTCGCCTCCGGATGAAGCAGCCGCCTCTACTCCTGAAGCGCACGCCACAATGCGCGATAACAGCGCAGGAAGGTTACGCCGTTCTCCGCCCGGATGCTCGCCCCGATCTCGCAGAGCGTGTATCGGTCGTAGTTCGCCGCTTTTAAAAGTCGGAAAAGCTCCCGGTAGGGGTAGTCGTTCCAGAGTTCGGTAATATGGCAGCAGAGGATATAGGGCTTCAGCAGTTCGAACGACTCTCGCACCGAGCCGTTGGAGACATCGGTCGGATTGGAGTTCCAGGTAATCCCCACGCTCGGATGCCCGCAGGCGTCCATGATTCTCCGCGCGTTTGCCGGGATCTGCGTGCCTGCGCCGTGCACCTCCATCCAGATCTCCACGCCATGCTCCCGCGCGAACTGTCCGCACTCGATCAGGGCTTTCCCGATCTGCTCCAGCGTCTTCTCCGCGGGAACCTCCTTTGGCAGCCCGTTCGGTCGCACCTTGACGCCGCGCGCGCCAATATCGTGCGCCAGCCGCACAAACTGGCGGCAGCTCTCGATATTCTGTCGGACCACTGCAGGATCGGGCGAATGGAACTCACAGACCGTCCCCAGACTGGTCTGCTTCAGTCCGGCATCGGCGCACTTCTGCCGCACCTCTTTTCGCTGCTCTGCCGACAGGGAGGGTTCGACGCCGTGCGCGTGCGTGGTGCGAAACTCCACTCCCTCCATGCCGGACTCCCGACAGATTTTCAGAAGTGTCTCCAGGTCCCAGTCCCGGGCGACGTTATAGGTGACGATGCCGATATGCATGGGTCTGCTCCTCTCACTCTGAATCCGGCTCGCGGACGTTCCCTCCGGCGCGCAGATCGTCCAGCGGTCGCAGCGCGCCGGTTTGCGGGTCGCGATAGAGCCAGTGCGTCCAGCCGTTGCAGGCGGGCAGGTTCAGGCAGCGCGCCCCGACCTTATGGATGGAGCCGCGAACCCCGTTGGCGACGATGCTGCCGTCCGCCTCAACGGTTGCGGTGATCGAACTGCCTTTCAGCCAGAGCGTCTCTCCCGCCGGCAGCTGCCCGCTCTCCACAAAGTGGAGAAAGGGGATGCGTATGCGCACCGCGCCGATCCATTCCGCGGTATCGTCGCCCTCCGGCAGCGGCTCAATCCCGCTGATTCTCGCGCGCGCCGCCTCGACATACCGTTCGTCTCGGTCTACGGTGATATAGTTTCTGCCCAGCCTGCGGGCAACCGCCGCCGTCGTTCCGGTTCCGCAGAACGGATCGAAGATCAGGTCTCCCGGGTTCGAGGTGGAGAGTATGACGCGGCGCAGCAGCGCCTCCGGCTTCTGAGTGGTGTGCGCTTTGGCTCCGTTTACTGTCAGCCGCTCCCTGCCGGAGCAGATCGGGATATACCAGTCCGAGCGCATCTGCTTATCTTCGTTGCCGGCTTTCATCGCCCGGTAGTGAAAGGTGTACTTCGTCTGCTCCTTCGACTTCTTCGCCCAGAGGAGCGTCTCATGGGCGTTACAGAATCGCACTCCCTTCATCTGCGGCGTCGGATTGCTCTTGATCCAGACCACATCGTTGAGGATCCAGTAGCCGAGATCCATCATGATCTTTCCCACGCGATAGATGTTGTGGTAGGAGCCGATCACCCAGATGGTTCCGGTATCTTTGAGGATGCGCCGCGCCGCCGTCAGCCACGCCTGCGTGAAGGCGTCGTACTCCTCAAACGAGCCAAACTGATCCCATTCATCATCCGCGGCGTCCACCTTCGTCATGTTTGGACGCCACAGTTCGCCGTTCAACTGCAAGTAGTAGGGCGGGTCAGCGAAAATGAGGTCTACACAGCAGGGCGGCAACGCGTTCATGCACTCGACGCAGTCACCATGCATCACCTGGTTGACGGGCAGACTCTCTGACATATCCTCAGATTCGCCGTCTGCGGGGCGTCAACCTGCCGTAAAGAAACAAAAGCCGCCCGCACTGCGCGCAGTGCGGGCGGCGGTCAAAGCCTCTACGATGCCTCCATCGCCAGCGGCTTGATCGCAGCCGCGCGGCGGGGCGGAGCGGTATCCTGCAGCATATACTTGCGCAGCATCTGCCGCCCGCGATGGATGCGGGAGCGGACGGTGCCGATACTCGTCTGCATCTTCTCGGCAATCTGCTGATAGCTCATCTCCTCCACGTCACACAGCAGCACCGCCGTCCGAAACTCTGCAGGGAGCGCTGCCAGCGCGCGCTGAAGCCGCTCGTCCATCACCTCCTTGAGCAGCTGATCCTCCGGATTGCTCTCCTCATCCGCGACCTCCAGCGTATACTCATCCTCGCCCATGTTCGCGTTCATCGGCTGGTTCAGGGAGAGCGGCGTCTGTTTCGGCTTGCGCCGTAGTCCATCCACAAACAGGTTCGATAGAATCCGGAAGAACCAGTTCTCAAAGGGCAGGGAACGATTGTACTTATCAAAGGAGCGAAACGCGCGCAGGTAGGCTTCCTGCGTCAGATCCTCGGCGTCCTCGCGGTTTCCGGTCATGCGATACGCCATGTTATACGCCTGCCGTTTTGTGCGGGCAACGAGCGCCTCAAACTCAGAGCGAATGCTGCTTCCGTCTTCCGGCACGAAATTTTCTGTGGTCATGGCTCTGTCCTGTTGCTGATAATAGTTCCCTGTAAAGATGCGACTAGGACTGACTGTTTCTACCTATTTGACGATGCTAACTATCTGGAGGTTTCATCCATCGAAAGAAAAAGTTCGGTTTTCAGCCCTCTGCAGAGGATGGGGATGCCGCTTCTAGCAGACGCAGCAGAAGCCGGACGCTGTTCTGCATCGTCTCTGCAGACTGGTGACACCGGCTCATCAGATACATCCCCTGAATGGTCTGCACGACCAGCCCCGCCGCCGCCACGGGGTCAATATCCTGACGGAACTCCCCGCGATCCTGTCCTTCCGCAATCAGCTCCGCGAATCGGGCTGTGAAGGAGAAGAAGATCTCGCTGAGCTTGCAGCGCAGACGTTCGCTGTGATTAGCGATCTCGATAACCAGATTGCCAAACGGGCAGCCATGCTTGCGCAGATGGGCGGTCTGGCGCTCCAGCATCCAGTTGAAAAAGAGGTGAAGCCGTTCCCGCGGGGAGACGCCGGATTTGCAGAGGGTCTCCGCCAGCACGTTCAGCAGCTCCTCTTTTCGCATCGTAACAACGGCGATACCCAGATCCTCTTTCGTCTTGAAGTGATAGTAGAAGTTGCTCTTGCTGACATGCACCTCAGCAAGAATATCGTCTATACTGGTGGCGAGGTAGCCGTTTCGATAAAACAGCTCACAGGCAGCCTGAAGTATCCTGTCGCGATTGTTCATACAGATATGCTTACCCAAACCACAGAGAGTAGGTAGTACCGCTACGTCCTAATTCAGGTACAGTATAGCGCGCTCTCTTCCGACTGTCAAGCCCCCGAGATTGATATTTTTTATACGAACAAAATAATTAATAGACGATCCGGTGCAACAATCGGTAATTTTCTCCGAAAATTACCAATAATCCAGTAGAATCATGGAGGGAGCGTCAGGGAATGCATTTTTCGCTGCATAGACGATGGTCGCCTTGGAAGATCGGCTTCTGGGCGGTGCTGCTGGTATCGGGGCTGGCGTATGCTCGTTCGCTGGACGGGGTCTTCATCTGGGACGACCATCAGATCATGAGCGGCTCCGCCATCGGGGGCGGCAAACGCTCCACCGACTGCTTCACGCGCCCCTTCCTGAACAACTACTATCGTCCGCTGGTCTCCGCCTCCTTCTATCTCGAGCGTCCCCTCTTCGGACAGACTCCCCTGCTCTATCATCAGACCAATGTCCTGCTGCATGTGCTCACCACCGCCGTGCTGATCGGGCTTCTCTTCTCCGCTTTCCGGCGAAGATCGGTCGCCCTGCTGGGCGGGCTGCTGTTTGCTCTGCAGCCGGCGCAGGTCAGCGCAGTCGCCTGGATCGGAGGACGCACCGATTCGCTGTGCGCGCTCTGGATGGCTCTCTTTGCCTGGTCGCTGGTCTGCGGCGTTCAGTCTGAAGGCAGAAGACGCACGGTTCTGATCGGAGCATCGCTGCTGGCATTCACGGCGGCGGTATTCACCAAAGAGCAGATGCTCCCGGCGATCCTCCTGGTTCCTCTGGCGTTCTGGTGCTGGGGAAGACAGGAGCATGGCTGGAGGCGAACAGCCGTTATCCACACCCTCCCCTTCGCGCTGCCCGCGCTTCTGTTTCTCGTGTTATGGCTGTTGCTCGTTCCCCGTCCCCCGTCGGAGGTTGAGGACAGCCTGACCTACGTTCTGACGCAGTCTCTGCGCACCATCACCTACTACGCCCTGCTGCTCTTTGCGCCGACCCCGCAGTGGATGCACACCATGAGCCTTGGCGGGTTCGTGCGCGCCGGAACGCTGCCGGTCGCGGCGGGAGCCGTCATCGCGTTGCTCACGATCTGGCTGCTGATTCGCTGGCTACGACGCGAGCCAGCTGCCGCCTGGTTCCTGGCATATATCCCGCTCACGCTGCTGCTGGTCAGCAACCTCTATCCGGTTCCCTCGATGCTGGTTACTCCCTACCGCGCCGGCGTCGCGGGCATAGGAGCCGCCGCGCTGATGGCGTGGGCGGTGGTGAGACTGGGCGACTGGCTCCTGCAGCGGTCTGCGCTGACGGAGAGAAGAGAGACCATCACCCCGGCGTCCGCGCAGCTCCTCCGCGCATACGCTCTGCCCGGTATTGCCGCCGCCGCCCTGGCGTTGTGGTGGGGCGGACTGACCCTGTGGGGAACCGGTCTATGGAAAAACGAGGAGAAGGCGGCGCGGGTCTTCGTCCGCTACGATCCCGACAGCATCTGGGCGCGCTATAATCTGACCTCCGCACTGCTCAACTCCCGCAAGCATCACGAGGCAATCCATCACATGGAGACGATGTTGAGCCGCCTTTTCGGATCGGAAGCCTGGCGGGACAGCCGCAACGTCGTGCATATGATTCAGAAGGATCATCGCCTGCGCGCGCGCGTGCACGAGATGCAGGGAACGCGCATAGATACCGGACAGTGGTTCAGCGACCTGTATGCGCGTCTGGGGTACGCCTGTCTGGAGACTGGGAATATCGCGCGGGCGCGAACCGCCTTTGAGGTCGGATCCAATCTGTCGGAACGCGCTGCCGAGAATCATGCCGGGCTGGGCGAGTGCGCCTTCAAGGAAGGCAAGTTTGAGGAGGCGGCGCGCTGGCTGCGGCTGACGGTCGCGGAGGATGCCACATACGACCGGGCGCGCAGCATGCTGGGAAAGACCTATGCGGAGTTGGGACGCTGGAAAGAGGCGCGCGACCAGTTCTATATCCTCACCCGCCGTATCCCCTGGTCGAACAACGCCTACATTGAGATGGCGAAGGCGCAGATGCAGCTCGGAGATCGTCAGGGAGCCATCGCGACACTGGAAGCCGCCGCACGCAACGCTCCCGCGCATCAGACCGTGAAGGAGATGCTCACAGCCCTCCGCGCCGATTCCGCCTCCCTCTAACATCTGCTCCGCTTCGACAGGAGATCAACAGCCGCAGCGCGAATCGCAGGGCATGGCATCCTCGCGTCCGCATTCTCACTGGCGGCTTTGGCTCGCGCTGATCTGCGCGATGTCGGGTCTGATCTACCTTGGCGCGCTGCACCGCGCCCTGATCTGGGACGATCATTCGCTGATCGGTCCCGATGCCACCGTGGGACGCACGTTCCGGGAGAGTTTCACACGCCCCTTCCTCGACCACTACTTTCGTCCGCTGGTCTCCCTGACCTTTTTTTGCGAACGCGCTCTCTGGGGACAGGATCCGCTCGGTTATCACGCGGTCAGTATCCTGCTTCATGTCCTGACGACCGCCGCGCTGATCGGTTTTACGCGCTCCCTGTTTCAACGTGACGTCCTTGCGCTGCTGAGCGGACTGCTGTTTGCCGTCCATCCGGCGCAGGTGGGAGCCGTCGCCTGGGTGGGAGGGCGCACCGACGCGTTCGCCTCGCTCTGGGTCGTACTGCTCGGCTGGACGCTGGCGGAGGCGGTAAGAGCGGAGGGGCGCAGGAGTCGCCTCTTTTCGGTCGGTGCGCTGCTGGCATACGCGGCGGCTCTCCTCACCAAGGAGCAGATGATCTGCCTGCTCCTCCTCGTGCCGATGGCATACCTGCTCTTCCCGCAGGGCGACGTCCGGGAAGAAGAGGGTGGGGATGGCTGCTCTCCGAACCGCCTGCGCGCCGGACTGCGCGCGGCGATCCCTTTTGCCATACTGACGCTCCTCTACCTCTCGGCAGGCGCATTCTACGGTCTGCCCGTCCCCGGCGAACCGCTCTTCAGCCTGCCGGAGATCCTGAGGATGACCGGCTATACCGTTACCTACTACGCGCTGCTCCTGGCGGCTCCCGTTCCGCAGTGGATGCATACTCTGAGCCTCTCCGCGCTGGAGCGAACCGGTCTGTGGGGGGCGGCAGCCGGATACGCCATCCTGGCGGCGACGGCTCTGCTCATGGTACGCTGGCGAAAAACCGCGCCCTGTTCCGTCTGGTTTCTCGCACTGATCCTCCTCTCGCTGCTTCCGGTCAGCAACCTGATCCCGATGCCGTTTCTGCTTGCCGCCCCCTATCGTGCCGCCGTCGCCGCGATCGGCGCAGCGGTGCTGTATGCGCAGGGGGTTGCGGCGGTTCAGGCGCGTCTCGCCTTGCGCTCCGCGCTTCCCGGTCAGGCTGTCGCGGCTCTCATCGTGATCTGGTGGGGAGGACTGACGCTCTGGGGCGTGCAGCAGTGGCGTTCTGAGATCCGGCTGTTTCAGGCGTTTGTCCATCATGACCCCGACGGCATCGTCGCCCGCTATCTGCTGGCGGATCGCCTGCTCAAAATCAACCGCCCGCAGGAGACGCGCGACCTGCTGGAATCCTCTCTGGAACGGATGTATCGCTCCTCCGCATGGCGTTCGGAGGAGAGCGCATGGCAGACGGTGCAACGGGATCGGCAGACGCGGGTTCGGGTGATACAGAATCAGGGAAGCCGGCGACCGCCCGGCGAGTTTCTGGCGAAACTGTATGCGCAGCTCGGTTACGCCCGGCTCTATTCCGGCGATATTTCCGGAGGCAGGATCGCTCTGCAGATTGGCGAGCGGATGAACCCGCACGACCCGGAGGTGAATCTCTGGCTGGGACACTACGCCTTCCACGACGGAGACCTCCGGGAGGCGACGCGCCGTTTTCGACTGGCGGTGCAATCCGACCCGACCCGAAAGGAGAGCTACCCGCCCCTGATACACACGCTCAGAATCCGGGGAGAGACAGAGGAGGCGAAGCGCATACTGCGGGAAGCCCTCCGCCGATTTCCCGACGACAGGGAGCTGCAGAATCTTCTGCAGGAGCCGGCGGGAGATTCTCAAAGCAGATCGAAATAGAGAGGAGGTGAGATCAGTTCACGGATTGACACTTCACGCGAGCAAATGAAGGATACCCCCATGCGAGTCTATCTTTTCGCTTTCACGCTCACCGCCTGCCTCTGTCTCTCAGCGCAGGCGGATACTGCAGGGAGCTTCCCCATGCTTCAGACGTCTCTCTTCTACGTCGCCCCCAACGGCAGCGACTCCTGGTCGGGGCGGCTGGCAGCCCCCAACCGCGCGAAGACCGACGGACCATTCGCCACGCTGCCCCGCGCACAACGAGCGGTGCGCGAGATGCGGCGCGCGCAGCCCCAGGCTCCGATCACCGTGATGCTGCGCCGGGGAACCTACTACCTGACCGAGCCGCTGGTGTTCACGCCGGAGGATTCCGGATCAGCGGAGGCTCCGGTAACCTATCGCGCCTATCCGAAAGAGACGGTGACCATCAGCGGAGGCGTCCCGCTCACCGGCTGGCGTGTCAATGAAAAAGGACACTGGGAGCTGACGCTACCGCAGGTCCAGGCGGGGGAGTGGAGCTTTGTGCAGCTTTTTGTCAACGGCGAGCGGCGCAGCCGTCCCCGGGTTCCCCGTGAAGGCTACTATCTGATTGAGCACGGTCTGCCCCCCTCCCCGCGTGCACAGGGCAAGGGGTTCGACCGCTTCCGGTTCAAAACGGGGCAGATCCGCGCCGACTGGCATAATCTGCGGGATGTGGAGGCGCTCTGCTTCCAGGTCTGGACGATGGCGCGCATGCGGATCGATTCGGTGGAAGAGGCGACCCAGACCGTCAACTTCACCGGAACCACCCTCAACACCGTCTGGTACTCCGCCTTTCCCACAGGCAACCGCTACCTGCTGGAGAACGTCCGGGAGGCGCTGGACGAGCCGGGCGAGTGGTATCTGGACCGCAAAAGCGGACTGCTGACCTATATCCCCCGACCGGGAGAGGATCCTGCCCGCGCCGTCGTAATCGCCCCCCGTCTGGAGCGTCTCGTTGAGATGCGGGGCAGTATCGCTGAACGCCGCTGGGTGCAGCACATCACCTTTTCCGGATTAACCTTCGCGCACACCAACTGGTACACGCCCCCCCAGGGGCACACCTTCGCACAGGCGGAGGTCAACCTCGACGGCGCGATCACCGCGACCGGCGCACGAGACTGCCGCTTTGAAGCGTGCACCGTCACGCTGGTGGGAACCTACGCCATGTCGTTCGGACGGGGCTGCCGGCGCAACACGGTTGAGCGATGCCGGCTGATGGATTTGGGAGCCGGAGGCATCAAGATCGGCGAAATGGGAGAAATGCCCGATGAGAACGAAGTTACGCACCACCGCATCGTTCAGAACACGATCGCGCACGGAGGAAGACTGCATCCTGCCGCCGTCGGCGTCTGGCTGGGCTACGCCTCTCATAACACGATTGCCAACAACGACATCTACGACTTCTACTACACCGGCATCTCGGTCGGATGGATGTGGGGATACTTCCCCACCGGCGCGCATCACAACCTCATCGCGGATAACCATATCTATCAGATCGGACAGGGCGTCCTCTCCGACATGGGAGGCATCTACCTCCTAGGTCCAGCGCCGGGCACGGTCGTGCGGAGAAACCGCATCCATGACGTGCAGTCCTACGGCTACGGCGGGTGGGGCATCTACCCGGACGAGGGAAGCTCCCATCTGCTGATCGAGAAAAACGTTGTCTATCGCACCAAGAGCGCGGGGTTTCATCAGCACTACGGCAAGGAGAACCTGATCCGCAACAACATCTTCGCCTTCGGTCAGGAGGCGCAGTTGATGCGTACCCGCGCCGAAGATCATCTCTCCTTCACGCTGGAACGTAACATCGTTCTCTGGGACGAGGGCGTGCTGCTGGGAAGCAACTGGACGGGAAACAACTACCGCCTAAATCGAAATCTCTACTGGAGGAGGCAGGGTCGCTTCTTCAATTTCGCGGGGATGAGCCTTCAGGAGTGGCAGGCAAAGGGGCAGGATGTGGACTCCGTGATTGCCGATCCGCTCTTTGTCGCTCCGGATAAGGGCGACTTCCGGCTGAAGCCGGGGTCTCCGGCGGAGAAGATCGGCTTTGAGCCGATTGACCTGTCGCAAGCCGGGCGGCAGGATCGCCCGAAGCCGACCCGCCGACCCCCTGCCTTCCCCTCTCCGCCTCCGCCGCAGCCGATCGCTCAGGACTTCGAGGAGGTTCCCGTCGGCGAAAAGGCTCCGCAGGCGACCACTTCCGAGGAGAACGATCAGGCGACCATCCGGGTGACGGAGGAGACGGCGGCCACCGGGAAGCGCAGCCTCAAGTTCACCGACAAGCCCAACCAGAGGGAGAACTATAATCCACACCTCTTCTACTCTCCCAACTATCTTCGGGGAGTCGTCCACAGCCGGTTTGCGCTGCGGGTGGAGCCAGGAGCCCTGATGTACCATGAGTGGCGCGACTACTCTGTGCCGTATCGAGTCGGTCCCTCATTTACGATCGAGAAAGACGGCGCGCTGATCGTTGGAGGGAAGCGGTTGACAATACTGCCGTTAAGCCGCTGGATCGTCTTCGAGATCGTCTGCGGCGTCGGCAGAGACGCCACCGGAACCTACGATCTGACGATCTATCTGCCGGGGCGTACTCCGCCTCTGCGCTATCCGAAGCTGGCGTGCGCCCATCCGGAGTTCGACCGGCTGCAGTGGTTTGGATTTGTCGCCGACGGCAGAGAGGACGCCGTCTTCTATTTGGACGATCTGCGACTGGAACTGAAGGAGAGACGGTAGAGACGAAACAGCGGGATACAGAGAGGACCGGCGAACGCCCGGCAGACAGCGTAAACAGAGTTAATTGAAGAGAGCGTTATCGCGCTGAAGGTAACCGCGCAGGCGAATCACCGCCTGCGTGTGGAGCTGATAGACGCGCGACTCGGAGATGGAGAGGATCTTTCCGATCTCCTTGAAGGTCATTCCCTCATAGTAGTAGAGACCGATCACCAGCCGCTCCCGCTCCGGCAGCCGGTCAATGGCGACCCCGAGCGCGCGTTTGCGCTCGCGCAGCTCCACCTCGGAGAAGGGGCTGGCGTTATCATCCCGGATCACATCGGAGAGATGCAGCTTCTCGCTGCCGTCACTGCCGATCAGAATATCGTCCAATGAGAGTAGAGAGGTTCGCCCCGTGTCTGCCAGGAGTTTGTTGAACTCCTCCAGGCTCATCTGCAGTTCGGCGGCGACCTCCTGCTCGGACGGAGGCCGCCCTAACTCCGACTCTACCTTCAGGTAGGTGCGCTCCAGCAGCTTGACCCGCTCGCGCACGGAGCGCGGAACCCAGTCCTCTTCCCGGAGCATCTCCAGGATCGCGCCCCGTATCAGCGCGATGGCGTAGGTCTCGAACTTGACCTGCCGGCTGGTGTCGAACTGATCCACCGCTTTGATCAGTCCCATCACCCCCGCGCTGACCAGGTCGTCGCGCTCCAGACTGGGAGGCAGGTTGCTGACGACACGCCCCGCGGTGATCTTGACCAGATAGGCATACTGATTGATGATTTTGGTGCGCGCAGTCGCATCGCCCATCATCTTGTACCTACGCCAGGCGTCCGCTAACTCCGTGCCGTTCATTGCTGCGCTCATCTCAGATAGATCCTTCCCTGCCATCTCCCGAAAGTCCCTTTCGGTCTATCACTCCCTCTCTCCAGAGATGCAGAGGCGACGTATCTCCTACGAGTTGTCCCGTTCGTCCGCATACGCTTCCTGCTGATCCAGAAGCTGCGCTACCGGCGTTCCGGGCGCAATGCTCTCCAGCCCGTTCTCCGCATGCCCCTCCTCCAGAGCCTCCGACCGTTTCGCCGCCTCATTCGCCTTCTCCATGGCGTCTTCCAGAAGATAGCGGATGATGATGCCGAAGGCGGCAAAGACCATAAATGCCGCCACCGCCCTCATCACGCACGTAACCGGCGAGACCTGCGCCAGAAAGCTCAGGAAAGCCACTATCAACGCGGCGAACGAACCCAGCACCGCCGGCAGCCGGGGCGCATACGTTTCCATCGCGTACCATCTACTAGGCTGCGGCTACCAGGCGGAGCTTCGCCAGGGCTTGCCGGTAGAGTTCGACGTACTTTTTTGCGGAACTGTTCCAGGAGAAGTCGCTGTTGAGGGCGCGTTCGACCAGCCTCTTCCAGGCGTCGCCGTCCTGGAAGGTCTCCACCGCGCGTCTGACCGCCTCCAGCATGGCGGCGGCATCGTACTCCTCAAAGACAAAGCCGTTGCCCTTCCCGCTGCGCGCCGAATAGTCGCTGATGGTATCCGCCAGCCCGCCGGTCGCGCGCACGACGGGAATGGTTCCGTAGCGCAGGCTCATCAACTGACCCAGTCCGCACGGCTCATAGCGGGAGGGCATCAGGAAGATATCGCTGCCGGAGTAGATACGCTGCGCCAGCTGTGCGTCGTAGCCTAGGAAGGCTCGGACCTTCTTCGAATAGCGCTCCTGCAGCTTTTGGAAATAGGTTTCGTAAGCGGGATCGCCCGTTCCTAACAGCACAAGCTGCACCGGCAGACGCAGCAGATCGTCCGCCGCCTCGCAGATCAGGTCAAAGCCTTTCTGGTCGGCAAGCCGCGAGACGATCCCGATGACCGCCGATTTTTTACTCTTCGGCAGTCCGCACTCTGCCTGCAGCGCGGTCTTACACTTCGCTTTGCCCGCCGGGTTCTCCGCGCTGTAGTTGGCTACCAGGTTCGGGTCGGTCTGCGGATTGTAGACATCCATATCTATCCCGTTGAGGATGCCGGTGTAACGCTTCTGCGCCGCCAGATACTGCAGGAGTCCGTGCAGACCGCATCCCAGCGCCTCCGTCTGCGTCTCGCGCGCGTAGGTCGGACTGACGGTGTTGGAGACATCCGAATAGATCAGGCCGCCCTTCATGAAGTTCATGCGCCCGTAGAACTCAAGACGATCCCAGGTGAACAGCTCCTCTGGCAGACCCGCATAGCGGAAGATCTCGTAGGGATAGTCGCCCTGATAGGCAAGATTATGCACGGTGAAGACGCGGGCGACACTCTCCCAGACGGGATGATCGTGATAGAAGGTGTCCAGATAGACGGCGATCAGACCGGTCTGCCAGTCATGGCAGTGGATCACGTCCGGCGTCCAGTTCGGGGTCAGGCGGGGGATCGCCTCCGCCACCGCGCGATCGAAGAAGACGTAGGGCTCTGCCTCCAGCGAGTAGACCTTCTTGCTCTCGGTCGCCTCCGTAAAGTAGCGGTCGCTGGCAACCAGATAGACCGGGATATCGCCGATGGCAGTCTTTTTCAGTGTGGCGGGCAGTGATAGCCCCTCGTGGATCGGGACGGAGAACTCCGGCACGCACTCCTCCACCGCATTCTCCGGGTTGTCCTCGATCATCCGATACGAGGGCATGATGATACGCACGTCGTGCCCGAGCGCTCTGAGAGCCTTGGGGAGCGCGCCCGCGACATCAGCCAGTCCGCCGACTTTCGCCAGCGGAGCCACCTCCACCGAAACAAACAGTATTTTGAGCTTTCTGGAAGCCATGATCTCCTCCTTTACCTCCGGCGAGTCGTTTAATTCGCCGGCTACTTGCGCCCGCTGAAGAAATTGCTGATACGATTCAGAAAACCGCTCACCCCCGCAGGACGAGCGGGGGGGTATCCGAGCCGGTCCACGATCTGCGACAGCGCGCGGGCGACGGGCGATCCGGGACTGAACTGGGTGAAGGGCTGCTGTGCGCGCACGGCGCGCGATACGGTGGCATCCTGCGGGAGATAGCCCAGATAGTCCAGTTCGATATGCAGAAACTGTCTCGCAACCAGACTCAGCCGCTCATAGACGGCGGACGCCTCCGCCTCGCTGGTCGCCATATTGACCACCAGATGCAGGCGCGTGCCGGGATTCTCCCGCGAGACCACCTTGATGGTGGCGTAGGCGTCCGCCAGCGAGGTCGGTTCGGGGGTGGTGATCACGATCACCTCGTCCGCCGCCAGCACGAACCCCATGACGTTCTGTGAAAGCCCCGCCCCGGTATCTACCAGGATGGTGTCCGCCAGGTGGTCCAGTTCGGAGAGGCTTTCGATAAACCGGGTTCGCTGCGCATGATCCAGGTTTGCCAGCTCCGTGATACCGGAGCCGCCGGCGATGATCTGCACGCCTCCCGGCGTCGAGATGAGGATCTCCTGCAGCGTCTTCTCGCCGCGCAGCACATGCTCCAGATGGTACGTCGGAGAGATGCCCATCACGACGTGGATATTCGCCAGCCCCAGATCGGCATCAACCACAATAACGCGCCGTCGCGCCTGCGCCAGCAGGAGCGCCAGATTGGTGGTAAAATTCGTCTTTCCGACTCCTCCCTTGCCGCTGGTAACCGCAATCGTTCTGGCTGCGGGATAGGGAGTGACAAGAGCGGAGTTTCCGAGATGATCTTCCAGATGCGCCTGTTTCGCGAGCGCACGCAGGCCCTGAGCCTGGTCTGCCATGGTCGCTTTCCCCCGGAGGACCGCCGGCATCGGCGGTGGACATGGTGGAGCCTTGTATTCGACATCCCTTATTATTGGCAGCAGAGTATAGCATATTTACCGGTTTTTTCGCGATTGAGCAAAAAAGATTGCCGGGTGTGTGCGCTATTGCAAGATTTGTGCCAAAAATAACTTGACAGGCAACTTTTTTTGAACCTATAATCTGCGGGTGTAACCTCGGATCTGTTTTCACTGTTTCAACTCTCTGAAGGCAGCCTGCTCTTTTGAAAAACAGGCGCGACACGCTCTCAGAGCTGACGACCGCAGGTCGCATACGTTCAGAAGATTCACGTAGATGCTTCGCTTCCGGTTCTGGCAGACCGCGAATCGAGCCGGGGGACATACGCATGGTGCTCCGACAGGATCAACAGCAAGTTCTGTCTCAGCGCATTGATCCAAAGCTGATCATGGCGAACGCCATTCTGCAGCAGAGTTCGCTGGAACTGGTGCAGCAGATCGAGGCGGAACTGCTGGACAACCCGGCGCTCGATATCATCGAGCGTGATCCCGTCTGCACGGGCAACTGCATCAACCCTGCCCTCTGCCCGATCTGTTCATCTCGCCTCGCGCGTCCCCAAACCGACTACACGCCTCTGGAGGCGATCCACTCCGAAGTGGAGTTTCATCATACCAGCTTTTTCGATGCGGATGACGAGTATGATCCGGTCGGCAATATGCCCGCGGAGATGACCCTGCAGGATCATCTGCGCGCGCAGCTTCGCTCCGCCGTCCCGGAAGAGGACTACCCGATCGGAGAATACCTGATCAACTCCCTCGATGACAACGGCTGGCTCGACGATACGGTGGAGGAGATCGCCTGCGAACTGGGGGAGGACCCCGAGAACGTCTTCCGCGTCCTGCGCGTCATCCAGACATTCGACCCTCCCGGCATTGGCGCGCGCAATCTGCAGGAGTGCATGCTGATCCAGCTTCAGTTTCTGCAGGAGGAGGGAAAGGGGAACCCGCTCGCCGAAAGCATGGTGCGCGACCATTTCGCGGATGTCGTCAGCCGCCGATACAGCCGACTGGCGCGTATCTTTCACATCTCACTGGACTGCGCTAAAAAAACCGTTGAATTTATGAAAGATCAACTTAATCCCTATCCCGCCAACCAGTTCCGCCCTCCCTGGGCGTATAAGCCTCACAATCATAAATCCAGCATTCGCCCGGACGTGATACTGCGGCGCACAGAGGTCGGCTATGAGGTGGAGATAGTCGGTACGGAGCCGTTTGTGCTGGGCGTCAACCCCAGCTACCGCGAACTCTACGACCATATCAAAAACGGTACCGCCAACCTTCAGCCGGAGGAGATCAAGCATACCATCGAGTATGTTGAGCGGGCGGAGCTGTTCATCAAGAACATCAATCAGCGCCGCCGCACGCTGCGGATGATCACCCAGTGCATTATAGACTGCCAGCAGGGCTTTGTGGAGACCGGCTCCCGCGCCTACCTGCGCCCGCTCACCCGCACCCGTGTTGCGGAGATACTGGGCATGCACGAGAGCACCGTCAGCCGCGCGACCGCCCGCAAATACGTCCAGCTTCCCAACCAGGAGGTCGTCCCGTTCGATATCTTCTTCGATCAGTCGCAGGCGATCAAAACCGCCATCGAAGAGATCATCTCGAGCGAAGACCCCTCCAACCCGCTCTCCGACCAGCAGATCGTTGAACTGCTGCGCGAGCGAGGCTACGAGGTCGCCCGGCGCACGGTGGTGAAGTACCGGGACGCTCAGAAGATTCTCTCCTCCAATCGCCGACGCCGCTAGGCAGAAATCTGAACCCGCCTTCCCCTCCGGTCGTAATAGAGGGTAGACTATCAACAGGAGGGAAGGATGGTTAACTGGCTGCTTCGTTGGATCATCAGCGGTGTTGCGCTGGCAATCGTCGCCAACATCCCTGGACTGGGCATCTCCTATAACCACGACCCGGTGGTGCTCATCAAGGTTACGCTGGTCATCGGGCTGATCAACTCCTTCCTCCGTCCCATTCTGGGTCTCCTCACGGCGCCGCTCAACTGTATGACCTTCGGGCTGTTCGGTCAGATCCTCAACGCCCTCCTCTTCTTCGCAGTCCATTTCATCGTGGAGGATTTTCACGTCTCGCTGCCCTGGGGCGCGCTCTTCGGTCCGATCCTGATCGGCATCATCAGCGGCATGCTCAACCATTTTCTCATTGACGACAAAAAGAAGGACACATAGCGTCTGAAGGAGAGTCTCTCTCCCTCCAGCACAACCGACCCCATCATGCAGCGTCTGATTGCCCTCATCAAATGGTTCTATCCGGGCATGCGCGTCAAGCGGTGGATTTCGCTCGCGACCGCCGGTCTCTGTCTCTCCCTGATCGGCATTGCGATCCTGAACCGCGCCCGTCCGGTCGACGCCCTCGCCTACGCCAACCGGCTGGTTCGATGGCTGGCAGAGACCCTCGGTCTGCCCCTGCTGAGTCCCGGAGTCTCCCGGGGCGTCGGCTCACTGCTGCTGCTGGGGGGCATCTGCATTATCGTCTTTGCCATTGCGCGCTTCTCTCAGTCCCTGACGACGGCGGTCAATCCGAGCGCGGTCGGCAATCTGGTGGATGTGGTCTATCGGCGAAGGTATCTGGCGCAGGGTCCGCGCGTGGTGGTGATCGGCGGGGGAACCGGGCTTTCGACCATGCTGCGGGGCATCAAGCAGTACACCAGCAACATCGTCGCCATCGTTACCGTAACCGATGACGGCGGCTCCTCCGGACGGCTGACCCGGCAGCTGAATATCCTGCCCCCCGGCGATATCCGCAACTGTCTGGTCGCGCTGGCGGACTCTGAGAACACGATGACCGACCTGTTTCAGTACCGTTTTCGGGGGAACGGAGCGGGCGAGGGGCTGCGCGATCACGCCTTCGGCAACCTGCTGATCGCCGCCATGTGCGAGATCAGCAACGGCGACTTTGAGGAGGCGGTGCTGCAGACCAGCAAGGTCCTCAATATTCGCGGGCGGGTCCTCCCCTCCACGCTGGAGCATGTGCGGCTGCGCGCCGAGATGGAGGACGGCTCGGTGATCGAGGGCGAGACCTCCATCGCAAGCTCACCCCTGAAGATCAAACGTATCCGACTGAGCGAGGAGGGCGCACAGGCACTGGACGAGGCGATCGAAGCCATCCTGCTGGCGGATGTGATTGTGATCGGTCCGGGCAGCGTCTATACCAGCGTGATTCCCAACCTGCTGGTCAAAGGCATTGCCGACGCCCTCTACCGCTCCCGCGCCCGAAAGGTCTATATCTGCAATGTGATGACCCAGCCGGGCGAGACGGACGGCTTCGGCGCGTCCGACCATATCAAAGCGATCGAGGCGCACGTCCCCCGCCCCATCTTCCAGTATGTCATTGTCAACACCGGCATCCCCTCCCTGGAGCTGCTGAACAAGTACCGGCAGACCGGCTCCATTCTGGTCGAGGCGGATACCGACCGGATCCGCGCGATGGGCTACCGCCCCATCGCCGGCAACTTCATCAGTCAGACCGATGTCGTCCGCCACGACGCCGCGCTCCTCTCTGAAGCGATCATGCGCCTGCTGATCTGACGGAGCCTCCGATCGGGTGTCGTGGTGTCAGTCTGAGATTGCTTCGGTCGCCTGTCGCCTCCCTCGCAATGACAGAGGGGGTCGCCTGTCGCCTCCCTCGTAATGACAGGGAAGAAAGGACTTGCGCCTCCCTCGCAATGACAACTCGGGACGCACTATCGCTGCAGTTACGCCCAGTGCGCACCCAATCCGTCATTGCGAGCGTCAGCGAAGTCATCTCGCGCTGCAGCTCCGTGAGCCGCCGCCGTGAACATTTTCACACCCCGATTCCGGTACACTTCACAGCAAAATCTGTGAACCTCCGACACTCAGTCTGCGTCCAAACATCATAGAATGAAGCAATGCACACTGACGTTCTATCGAACTGACGGAGATTTCGACGAGGAGTGTGGTTCCATGATGAGCGTATCGTACAACTCGGAATCGAGCAAGACACTGCATCTGACACAGGACGAGGCTTTAGCCCTGCTGGATATGTGTCTCTGTACGCGAATGGAAGACGACGCCCTGCGCGCAAGCGCGATCAATAAACTGGCGGCTCTCTGCCGGGACTTTTTGCGGAGCGATCCTGCGGAGGCTGCCTGAACGGGACGCGCCGCAGATCGCCCCTCTCACTCTTTCCAGAAAGGCGGATGACCCGAAAAGTATGCCATCCAGTAACGCATGGGCACAGACATGGGAGCAGCGTTTCGGAGAGAACGAGGAGGAGTGGTTCTTCGGGCGCGAACCGAGCGACATGGGGCGCGCCGCCTTCAACCTGTGGAATCAACTATTTCCATCGCGACCGGCGCGCGTGCTGGACCTGGGCTGCGGCGAAGGACGGGATTCCGTCTTCTTCGCCGCAAAAGGTTTCCAGGTTACCGCCGTAGACCTGACCGCCTCCGGCATTCGCAAGACCCGGCGGCTGGCGGAGATGAACGGGGTTACGCTGCACGCCGTCCATCAGATGGATATCCGCGACTTCCTGCTGTCGCCCGACTACGACATCCTCTTCTCCAACAACGCGCTGCAGAGCCTGAACCGCCAGTGCATCCCCTACCTGCGTAAGCTGCAGCGCATCACGCCTCCGGGAGGACTGAACGCCATCCGGGTCTTTACCCGCGAAGCCGACGCCCTGCGCAGCCGCTCCGATGTCTACTGCTTCGATCACAACGAACTCAAGTACCACTATCGCGCCTGGCGTCTGCTCTACTACGGGGAGGACATTCTCTGGCGTCCTCACGTCAACGGCTATCTCTCCTTCGCCACGATCATCGCGCAGAAGCGGGGCGGTCGGAAGCGGACTTGCGCTGAAGATCACGCAGCGCGCGATAGCCAATCAGAATGATGCCCTCCTCTTTGACCAGCCGGCGCATATCTTCGTCGCTGGTGAACAGCGCCGCCTCTTCGCCCCGCGTCTTCCAGGAGCCGGTAATCGCCTGAAGCTCCTCGGTGGGCAGCGCGG
>CALLMM010000012.1 GCA_938005745.1 uncultured Chthonomonadales bacterium
GAGGAGCGCGCCAGAAAGTAGAGAGAGGGGAGCTGCCTCAGTCTTTCAGGGGAGACGTAGAGCAGTTTTATTCTGCCCGATGCCGCCGCCTGTAGACGGGCGTCAGCTTCGTGAGAACTGAGTGTGCTGTTTATGAAGGTCGCATCTGCTGCAAGTGAACCTGGTAGACCCGACGCCTGATTCTGCATCAGAGCAATCAGCGGAGAGATTACCAGCGTACAGCCAGGCTGAAGCATGGCAGGCAGTTGATAACAGAGCGACTTGCCGGCGCCTGTCGGCATCACCGCCAGCACGCTCTCACCGCGCAGTACCTTCTCAATCACCTCCTGCTGACCCGGACGAAAACCGGGGAAACCGAAGTATCGTTGAAGCTGTGTATGCAGTTCGCCGGCAGTCCACACGCGCATCGAAAATCTATCCGGGAGAATTTCAGATTGGATTCGCGGCGGCGGCGTTCGGTTCCTTGTCGAAGAGCCGTAATCAGAGTATAGTATGTAGCGTGATTGCGCGGCAGTTCATACTCCGGACGGCGACGAGATGAAGGAGAGACGCATACTCTGCCACCAGTGCAGCGCGTATGATCGGGAGGCGATGCGATGTCGGCATGGGAAAGCCAATCCGCAGAAGAAAGCCGAATCGCTTCTCGTGGCGGAGCTTCTGGGGGTGCGCGCGCTCTGTGTGCACAATCCTTTTCGCGAAGCCCTGCTCCTGCGTATGTACAGCCCGAACAGGCGTTTTTTATGGACGGACCCTCCTGCTCCTCTGATCCCGGCAGATGTCGAGATCGAGCTGATGGAGGACGAAGAGCCGTAACCTATGCGTTAGGATGCGGCGTCATCATTCACACAGTCTGCCGGCATCCTCTGCCGGAAAGGAGATCTGAATGCCCAACCGTACCGCCGTCATGGAGACGAACCGGGGGATTATTCGTTTTGAACTGGATGAAGAGAACGCCCCGATCACCGCAGGCAACTTTATCGGTCTGGCGGAGAGAGGATTTTACAACGGTCTGACGTTTCATCGTTATGTCGAGAATTTTGTGATCCAGGGGGGGATGTTTGGAAGGAACTGGAACGGGAGGCTCCGGCAAGCGCATAAAACTGGAGACCATTTCCAAATTCAAGCACGACAGCGCAGGCACAGTAGCAATGGTGCGTTCGGCGGACCCCGACAGCGCGTCCAGTCAGTTCTATTTTACACTCGCGCCGACCCCCTTTCTGGATGCGGAGAACGCGCGGGACGGTTACGGCTATGCGGTCTTTGGCAAGGTAACCGGGGGACTGGATGTTGTGATGTCGCTCCGACAGGGAGATCAGATCGTCTCCGTGACCATTGAGTGACGCTCTGCCGTCTCTGCCGGCAGCCGGCTGGAAGATTGCTCGCTGACGCTCGCGATGACAAGCTGAGGGCATGTCGCGGGTTACTGGAACGGTAGTGCCCGCCATTCCGTGACGGCGAGGGAGGCGCAGCCGCCCCCTCTCTGTCATTGCGAGGGAGCGAGAGCGACCGAAGCAATCTCACAACCCGAGAGACGGGAATACAGCGATGGACTTAAGTCCATCGCTGTAGTGGAAGTTCTGCAGACTGCGCTGATACCCGAAACCTCTCCTGAACCCAAAAGATCCGCGCGTCTTTTTCAGCGCCCCATTCTTGAGAGAAAAACCTGATAAATGCTATAATTTAAATCAGGAATAGCGCCATGTTGAATGAACCACCACGATCAGAAAGACAGCCGCATGTGCAGGACCTAGATATACTTGATTTGATCGGCAACACGCCGCTCCTGCGTCTGAGAAGGATCACGCCGAAGAACCCTCGCGTCGAGGTCTATGCCAAAGCCGAATGGTATAATCCCGGCGGCTCGGTGAAAGATCGTCCTGCACTGAATATGATCATGGAGGGAGAACGGCAGGGGCAGTTGACTCCGGGCAAGACGATACTGGACGCCACTTCCGGCAATACGGGCATCGCCTATGCGATGATTGGTTCCGTTTGCGGATATGAGGTAACGCTCTGTCTGCCCATGAACGCCAATGAGGAGCGCAAGCGTCTGCTGCGTGCCTTCGGCGCAAACCTTGTGCTGACCGATCCGCGCCTGAGTTCCGACGGCGCGATCCTCAAGGCGCGGGAACTCTATCAGCAGGATCCCGCAAAGTACTTCTATCCGGATCAGTACAACAACCCGGCGAACTGGAAAGCGCACTATCAGTCCACCGGTCCGGAGATCTGGCGGCAGACGCATGGAAGAATCACCCATTTCGTCGCAGGACTGGGAACCAGCGGAACCTTTATGGGGACGGGACGCTTTCTGCGTGAGGTCGCCCCGCATGTTCAGCTGATCTCCATGCAGCCGGACTCTCCCTTTCATGGTTTGGAGGGCATGAAGCACATGGAGTCCGCCATCGTTCCGGGCATCTACGATCCAGCGCTCGCCGATCGGCAGGTGGAAGTGGAGACGGAGGCTGCCTATGCGATGGTGAAGCGGCTGGCCCGTGAGGAGGGGCTGCTGGTGGGCATCTCGGCGGCGGCGAATCTGGTGGCGGCGTTGCGGCTGGCGGAGGAGCTGGAGGAAGGCGTCATCGTAACGATCTTCTGTGATAATGGCGACCGCTATCTCTCCGACCGATTCTGGGAAGAGGACTATGGCGATCCGGCTATCTGACGAACTGATCGAAGCCATCCGGGAACATGCCCGGCAGGACTATCCGTATGAGTGCTGCGGCGTCCTTCTGGGAAACGTAGAGGGGGAAACAAAGCGCGTCTCCGCTCTCAGGCCGATGTCGAACGTGCACGAAGAGGGGCACGAACGCCGCTATCTAATCTCTCCGGATGCGATGTTTCGCCTGGAGCGGGAAGCGAGAGCTACCGGACTGCAGATTCTGGGCTTCTATCACTCACATCCCGATCATCCCGCGCAGCCGAGCGAATATGATCGCGAGTGGGCATGGACCTGGTATACCTACATCATCGTCTCCGTTCAGAGGGGCGAGCCGGGTGAGATGACCTTCTGGATGCTGCAGGACGATAGAATGGCATTTGTGAGGGAACAGCGGCTGCCATAGTCTCTGGGCAATCGTTATGATAGATATCCTTTTTACGTAATGAACGGCTGAATGCTCAACAGGAGGCATACAGAGTTGGTTAAACTACTGATCCCCACTCCGCTTCAGAGATTTACCGCGAACCGGGATGAGATCGAGGTCCCGGCGACCACCGTGGGCGAGGCGCTGGATGCGCTGACAGCGGAGTTTCCGGCGTTGAAGAAACAGCTTTTCAACGATCAGGGAAACCTCCGCCACTTTGTCAATGTCTATGTCGGGCAGGAGGATATGCGTAATCTGCAGGGCGTCGAGACGCCCGTCAGAGACGGCGAAGAGTTAAGCATCGTCCCCTCCATCGCGGGCGGAACCGGTGTGCTGGAGCCGACCAGATCGGAAGAGGTAACGCTCTCCAACGAGGAGATCCTCCGCTACAGCCGTCACCTAGTGATACCGGAGGTTGGTTTAGAGGGGCAAAAACGACTGAAAGCGGCGCGCGTCCTCTGTATCGGCGCGGGAGGGCTTGGGTCCCCGCTGACGATGTACCTGGCAGCTGCAGGAGTGGGAACCATCGGAATTGTGGATTTCGATGTGGTGGACTATTCCAACCTGCAGCGGCAGATCATTCACGGCACGGAGGATGTGGGGCGTCCCAAGATGATCTCCGCAACAGAGACGCTCAAGAGCATCAATCCGTTTGTAAACGTTATCGGATTTGAGACCCGGCTCACCTCGGAGAATGCGCTGCAGATTATGCGTGACTTCGATATCGTGATAGACGGAACGGACAACTTCCCGACGCGCTATCTGGTCAACGACGCCTGCGTGCTTCTGGGAAAACCCAATGTCTACGGCTCAATCTTCCGCTTTGAAGGGCAGCTTTCGGTCTTCTGGGCGGAGAAGGGACCCTGTTATCGCTGTCTCTACCCGGAGCCTCCTCCGCCCGGACTGGTACCTTCTTGCGCTGAGGGCGGCGTTCTGGGGATACTGCCGGGAATTATCGGCGTCTCTCAGGCGAATGAGGCGGTAAAATTAATACTGGGGATCGGCGAACCGCTGATCGGCAGACTGCTTCTTTTTAACGCCCTGAAAATGAACTGGAGGGAGTTAAAACTTCGCAAAGACCCCGACTGTCCGATCTGCGGTCCCAACGCTACCATCAAAGAGTTGATAGACTACGAGATGTTCTGCGGAATTACACCTCACCCGGAGGAGACAGTGCATTCAGACAACTCTCTGGAGATTACTGTACAGGAACTCAAAGCAAGATTTGATCGCGGCGAGAGACCGGTTGTGATTGATGTGCGCGAGCCCTATGAGTGGGATATCGCGCGGATACCGAATACGCGTTTGATACCCATGAACGAGATCCCGGATCGTCTGGATGAGATCAGTCGAGACGAAGAGGTGATCCTTCTTTGCCGATCCGGCAAGAGATCCATGGCGGTACTGGAGTATCTTCAGTCACAGGGATATACACGGTTGAAGAACGTTGTCGGCGGCGTACTGGCATGGTCGGAGGAGATTGACCCCACGGTACCCAGATACTGATCACATCTGCGGTTCTTCTAACAGGATGCCCTCCTAAGGAGAGCATCTTTTTTTCTGCGCGGCACGACCGGTACTCACTACTCTGAACGGCTTCACACGCCAATAATGCCGATAGGTCGCTGTAATCCCAACCCGATTTGAAACTGTCCATGTCTGAACAGATAGTCCTGCTGGCGGACGATAACCTGTCTTTTCTGCGTCTGGTTCGTAGCTGCCTCGAAAAGATCGGAATCCATGTGCGCACCGCCTGTTCCGGTGAGGAGGCGATCGCGCAGGCGCTCACCTGCTCCTACGCGGCAGCTGTGATCTCACTGGATATGCACAACGACGCCGGGTTTGAGATCGTTCGTGAATTCGCGACAGTGACGCCTCACACCGAGTGCCTTCTCATCTTCTCCAATACGGATATCTCCATTCTGAACTCACTGTATGAGAACGGCAATGTCTACAATCACCTTCGCGCGCCCTTGCAGGACATCGGCGAGCTGTTACGTCAGATCGGAAAGGCTCTGGAGCATCGCGCCCTGAAACGTCAGAACGCCTATCTGCTTACGGAGCTGCGGGATACCCGGGACGCACTTTACTCACAGCGAGAACTTCAGCTTCAGATCGAGAAGATGGCTGCCCTGGGGGTGATTGCCGATCATCTGCATCAGGAGCTTCTGCTGCCGTTGACCGCCATTTCCCACTACTCTGCCTACCTGCGTGGGAAGCTTCCCTCAGAGATCCGCTCCGATCATACAGAATTGCTGATCTCTGTAGATAGCTGTCTGCGTGAGATGCAGGAGGCAGCAAAGCGGAGTCGGGAGATTGTTCGGAATGCCCGCAGCTTCAGTCAGGAGACCGACGAGGAGAGCCGCCTGACGAACCTCCATGAGCCGCTGTATGATGCGCTGGTGCTGTTGAGGCACACGATGGAGGCGCGCGGCATTGAACTGAGACTGCGTCTAGCCAAGAGCCTGCCGGAGGTCACTGCCCGCCCTGCTCTGCTGCGTCAGGCTCTCGTTCATCTGCTGATCAACGCGATACAGGCGATGCCGGACGGAGGACAGATCGCCATTGAGACCGACGCGCAGGCGGGCGTGAGCCTGACGATGAGCGATACGGGGGACGGGATCCCTTCAGAGGCGATGCCCCATATCTTCGATCCCTTCTTTACCACCCGTCCGCCCGGAAAGGGGACCGGTCTGGGGCTGACTGTTGCGCGCGAAATCATCCGGCAGCACAGCGGGGAGATCGAGATTCAGAGCGAACTGAATCACGGAACGCGGGTTATGATCCGACTGCCCGCTGTGGAGATAATCCCTTCAGAGAAGACTATCGTCACACGTGCGGCATGAAAAAACCGGCGGACTGACCCGCCGGTTTTTTACATACCGATCAACTGCCGACTACGGTGCGCTGGCGTAGTTCCATCCGTACTGCACCATCTTCCGGTAGTTCTGTTTGGTTGCCGTGCCGGAGGCAAGCACGACCGTACACATATCCGAACCGCCCTGAATAACATGATAGTTACACCATGCGATGATGGTGCGATCGTTGGGCGGGTTCGGATACTTCAGCTGATTTACCGCATCCTGCTTTCCGCTGGTGCCGGTCCAGTCCCGTGAGTAGACGATCTGATAATCGGACGCTCTGCGCGTGCCGTCCGGCTGCAGGAAGGCGGTGATGTCGTAACTGTTGATGGCGTAGAAAGGGATCGCCAGCCCGTCATAGTTCTGCGGAAGGTTCTGGAAGGGGAAGCCTCCGCCGCTTAACCCGCCTCCGAACGTCGGGTAGTCACGTCCAAACTGCTGCTGGAGGATTGTGCTCCAGGGACTGGAAGGTGCATAACTTGCCCGAACTACCTTCTGGGGGTCGGTATCGGGATTGTTCGGACAGCGAAAAGAGTCTATGCTCTTCACATAAGCGGGATAGAGGAACCCGCGCTTCATGGCTGCCGCAGGAACGGGAGGATTGGTGTCCCCGATGCGGTAGGGCAGACCATCTGCCTGCTCCGCCGGTCCCAGCAGCATCATCGGATACTCGCCGTAGTCGGTCTTATACATCGAAGCGGCGCGATACATCTCCTTCATATTCGAGATGCAGGTCGCCTGCCGCGTATTCTCACGCACACGCCCGAAGACAGGGAACAGGATTGCCGCCAGGATCGCGATAATGACGATCACGACAAGCACTTCGATAATGGTCACACCGTGCAGGGCGCTTTTTCGCATGGTATTTTCATCTCCTCCTGGTATCCCTGAGATCCGTTTGAATGACGGCGCTGCGGCAAGGAAGGTTCCAGGGCATTATCTTTATACAGTATATCGCGACGGGGTTACAATGGGCAAGGATAGATAGTAAAATATTTCTACGCCCCATCCGGCTCCTCCTGCCTGCATCTGCATTTGCCTGAGCGGATGCTGCAGACCTGCGCCGCAGTTCAAAACTTATCAACGAGGAAGGTTAAGATGCCAAAGATTCTGGTTGCCGATCCCATTGCAGAGGCGGGAATCGCCCGTCTGCGCGAGGTGGGAGAGGTGGATGTGAAGCTGGGACTCTCCGGGAAGGAGCTGCTGGAGATCATCGGCGACTATGACGCTCTGGCAGTTCGCAGCGAGACGAAAGTGACCGCCGAAGTGATCTCCGCTGCCAGAAAGCTGAAAGTCATCGGACGCGCCGGCGTGGGCGTGGATAACATAGATGTCCGCGCCGCCACCGAGCGAGGAATTGTGGTGGTTAACTCACCGGAAGGCAACACCATCGCGGCGGCGGAGTTGACGATCGCGATGCTGCTGGCACTGGCGCGCAAGATCCCCCAGGCGGATCACAGCCTGCATGAGGGCAGATGGGAGCGTAAGAAATTTCTGGGAACGGAGGTCTATGGCAAGACCCTCGGCGTGATCGGTCTGGGTAAGATCGGGGGAGAGGTGGCGAAGCGCGCGCTTGCCTTTGAGATGCACGTGATCGCGTTCGACCCATTCGCAACAGAGGCGCGCGCCAGAGAACTGGGGGTAACCCTCGTCAGTCTGGACGATCTCTACCATCAGAGCGACTTTATCACCATCCACATTCCGCTGAATGAGAAGACCCGCAATATGATCTCCACCGAGCAGTTTGCGAGGATGAAAGACGGCGTGCGTCTGGTGAACTGCGCGCGGGGGGGCATTGTGGACGAGAGCGCGCTGGCGGAGGCGATCAAGTCCGGGAAGGTGGCTGGCGCGGCTCTGGACGTCTTCGCGCAGGAGCCTCCACCGGGGGACAATCCCCTGCTGCATCTTCCGGAGAATGTTGTTACGCCGCATCTTGGAGCCTCGACCGAGGAGGCGCAGGTGAACGTCGCCCTCGACATCGCAGAGCAGATTGCAGAGGTGCTTGCCAATAAACCGGCGCGGGCAGCCGTCAATATGCCCTCACTCTCCGCCGAGGCGCTTGCGCGCGTGCAGCCCTACCTGACGCTGGGAGAGAAAATCGGGAGCCTGCATACTCAGCTTGCCCGCGATCTGGACGGACGGGGACATCCGATCGAGGAGGTGGAGGTTCTCTTCCAAGGGGACTTTGGCGATCTGCCCACCAATCCGATCACTCGATCCGTTCTCGCCGGCATTCTGACCCCGATGCTCTCCGATCCGGTGAATCTGGTCAATGCGCCGGTTCTGACCGCCGCTCGGGGCATCAACGTGATCGAAAGCCACAGCGCTGCGCCGGTGGAGTATAACGCCCGACTGACAGTGCGCGTACGAACGCCCACCGGGATCAGAACGATCTGCGGGGCGGTGTTTGGGGAGAACGACCTGCGCATCGTCTACATTGACAACTACCGGGTGGATGTGGTTCCGGAAGGCATCATGCTGCTGACTCAGCATAACGACACGCCGGGAATAATCGGCGCGGTCGGCACACTGCTGGGCAACAATCGAATCAATATCGCGGGGATGAACCTCGGACGGGAGAAGGTGGGGGGACGCGCCGTCATGGTGCTGATGGTGGACGATCCGATCAGCGAATCGCTGATGGCGCAGCTACGCAGCATCCCGGGAATGGAAACAGCCCGGCTCGTACAACTGTGAGAAGGAGCCGGGCTGGAGACATGCGAAAAATCCCTGAACTGTTTCTGGCTTAAGGCAGGAGATCCATACTGGCGTAGTGGGGGAGCAGCGCCTCCAGCCGCGTTAACTGCAGGGCTTCCCGAACGCTATCCTGACACCCCACCAGTGCCAGCATCTGTCCATTTTCGACCAGCCTTTTCTGCAGATAGAGCAGCGCGCCGAACCCCTCGCTGTCCACATGGCTCACACGGCTCATATCTACCGCTACGATTCTGCGGGCGCGCTGGAGAATCGCGGTAAAGGCGGCGCGAAGTTCCTGGACGCTGGTCTCATCCAGCGCGCTCGCAATTTCCACGATCAGGGTCTGAGAACGCTTCTTTTCTCGAAGTGTGAGATATCCGGATACTGCCATAGGCGTGCCCTGCTTTCCGCCGCCTCGGACGCTCTCTGTGTGTGCGGCGGTTCCCGGGTTGCTCCAGGGCAGGGCTTGAGCAAGTGCGAGATCTGACTGCAGAAGGGGTTTGAAGGTGAAGCCTCTTCGATGCAGGAAACTCATGATGGACATGATTCTTCTTTAGTATATATTTCCCGGTGTCAGTTCATAACTGATGGATATGCCGGTTTTACAGCGACGCCTCTTTCAGAAGCCGGAATTCCTCTGTGGGAGCATCCTCTCGCCGCTCTCTTCTCCTCGATATACGGCATAATCGTCAATCACGGGGGGCAGTGTCATTTCCTAATAGACGATTCTCACGGATAATCTGTTCCCCGAACCGGAAGCGTTTTTTATGACCCGGTCGTATGGATAGTAGTAGACAGCCTCTAACATTTTCGGCGACTGTGAGTTCATCTTCTCAGTGAGGCGGTATCACCATGGAACCTGCTGCCAGTAACCAGCCTTCAGAAGCTGTTCTGAAACAGACCCTGAATCAGAACGGAGAAAATCTGTTCGATCTCTCCCAGCAACATCCTCTGCTTATCATCTTACTGCGGCACTTTGGCTGAACCTTCTGCCGCGAAACGGTGTCGGAGGTAGCAAAACGCCGCGCCGACATCGAAGCGGAGGGAACGCAGGTTGCGTTTGTGCATATGGACACGGTTGAAACAGCCAGACGGTTTTTTGCGAAATATGGGCTGGAGGATGTTCACCAAATCAGCGATCCCCGTGGAGACCTGTATCGCTCCTTCGGGCTGAAACGCGGCACTTTCGGTCAGTTGTTCAGTCCGGAGGCGTTCGTGAGAGGCTTTCAGGCGACCTTCTCCGGGCATGGTTTCGGCATGGGGAGAGGCGACAAGCTGCAGATGCCGGGAGTCTTCCTGATCTCGAAAGGAAAGGTGATGCAGGCATTCGTTCACAGGCTGGCGTCTGACCGACCGGACTATGTAACGCTGGCAAAGTGCGACAGCGGCGCCTGCGAGATCCCTGACAGATGATCCGCGCGGACTGCTTGATCGTCGGCGCCGGCATCAGCGGGCTGACCGCGGCGCAGACGCTCACTGAACGGGGGAAGCGATGCCTGATCCTCGAAAAGAGCCGGGGGGTCGGCGGACGCATGGCAACCCGACGAACTGCCGACGCTGTTTTCGATCACGGAGCGCAGTTTTTCACCGCCAGGTCACAGCCCTTCCAGCAAATGGCGTCCAGATGGCTTCAACAGGGCGCTGCGCGGGAGTGGAGCAGGGGATTTCCCGATCCAGAGGGAAGTTCGCCGGAGGAGGGGCATCCTCGATACTGCGGCGTCGGGGGCATGACCGCCGTCCCGAAGGCTCTTGCCGTGGGACTGGACGTACGACGCAATACGAAGATCGTTGCGGCACGGATCGATGAAGGGGAGTGGGTATTGACGTCGGAAACGGGAGAGCGATTCGCCGGAGCGCACCTGCTGTTGACGGCTCCCGTTCCTCAGTCGTTGACGCTGCTGGAGGGCTGCGCATATCCTATCCCAGCAGAGAGGCTGGATGCGCTGCGCTCCGTCCGTTATGACAGCTGTCTGGCTGCCCTGCTGACGCTGGAGGGCGCAAGCGGTATCCCGGAGCCGGGAGCCGTCTCCTTCAGAGAGGGACCGATCGCCTGGATCGCGGACAACCATCAGAAGGGCATCTCCCCGCTGGCGACCGCCGTAACCGTGCACGCCTCGCCGGAACTCAGTCTGGCTCTCTGGAGTGCGCCGGAAGAGGTCGCGCTGCGGGAGATACGTGCGGCATCGGATCGCTGGCTGGGTTCGGCAGTCCGAGAGGCAGTCCTGCACCGCTGGCGATACAGCAAACCTGCCTTCTCGCCGTTTGATGCTCCCCTTCATCTTGCCGGACCGCCCTCTCTCACCTTCGCCGGGGATGCCTTCGGCGCGCCGCGCGTGGAGGGAGCCGCCCTCTCTGGTCTCATCGCCGCGCAGCTCCTTTCAGGATACGGACAGGATGTATGAAGCGCTGCTGCTGACGAATACCGCTACTTCGCTCTACATGACCGGTCTGATCTGGTTTGTGCAGGTGGTGCACTATCCGCTGTTTGAAAGGGTAGGGGAGGGAGTTTTCGCAGACTACGAGGCATGGCATGCGCGCCTGACGACCTGGGTGGTTGGACCGCCGATGCTGCTGGAGACAGCCACCTCCTTCCTTCTGGTACAATTCAACCCGAAGCCTGATGCGGCGATCTGGCTCTGGATCGGGCTGGCGCTTCAGGCTGCGATCTGGCTCTCCACGCTCCTTCTGCAGGTTCCCTGTCATCAGAAGCTGGCAGGAGGTTTCAATGTGGAAGTCCATCGCCGACTGGTTCTGTCCAACTGGATACGCACCGCTCTCTGGACGCTGCGTTCAGGCATTCTGTTATTTCTGGTCGCTCGTTTTCTTTCCTGAAAACCCCCGAAAATCCAGGGAGGAATTTCACCGAAAAATGTGAATAGTTCGGTGAATTTCCCTGATGCTGTCTGTTTACACCTCCCCGATGGATGTTCTAACCCGTGAAGGGAATTCCCATCCCTTCGAGGACGCCGCGCTATGTCCATACAGCCTGAACGCAGAGCAGACCCAACGTCGTTGTACGATCCGTTTGCCTCTCTCCAGCCGGGACAGCAGCCTGCGCCGATCCCCAGACCGCGCGGCGTTACCCTGCGAGCGCTGGTGATCTCCATCCCCCTGGTCATTGTGAACTGCTTCTGGGTGATCCAGGTGGAGGGTATATGGCATACCAATCACATGACCGCCATGTCCCTCTTCTGGAATACGGTCTTTTTCCTCTTCCTGCTGGTCGTTTTCAATCTGACAGTCCTCAAGCCGCTTTCACAGCGATGTTCGTTTGCGCGCAACTGGCCCTTCAACCAGGGAGAGCTGATCACCATCTATGTGATCATGACAATTGCCACCGCGCTGGCGGGACACGACTCTCTGCAGCTGGGCATCCCCGGCGTCGGCGGGTTCCCGATATGGTATCAGTCGCAGCAGTCGTCTCTGGGATGGGATAAGTTCAACCACTTCTATCCGGACTGGCTGATCGTCAAAGACCTGGATGTATTGCGCGTCTATCATGAGGGACTGGGGACGCATCTGCTCTATACGCGCTATCACCTCATCACCTGGGCGATACCAGTGCTCTGGTGGTGCGCCTTCATCGTTGCTCTCGGGACGGTGATGATCTGCCTGAATGTCTTCATCCGCAAGCAGTGGATGGAGAACGAGAAGCTCTCCTATCCAATTGTGCAGCTGCCGATGGCGATGTCGGAGAACGGAGGGACGCTCAGCTTCTTTCGTAACAAGCCGTTCTGGATGGGGTTTGTAGCAGGCGCGGGATTGAACCTCTATAACGGCATTGCCTACCTCTATCCCGCCATTCCGCTGATCCCGGTGCGGCACGACTATCCGCCCTACAATCTCGGTCAGTACTTTCCGACCTATCCCTGGAACGCGGTGGGCTGGATGCCAATGCCGCTCTATCCCTTCATCATTGCGCTCGGTTACTTCTTGCCGCTCGATCTCTCCTTCTCTCTGTGGTTCTTCTACCTGTTCACAAAGATGATGCTGGTCTTCACCGCCGCGGCGGGTATCGAGCAGGTGGGACAGCACACCTTCCCCTATCAGACCCACCAGTCTTTTGGCGCATGGTTCATGATCTTCTTCATGGCGATCTACACCGCGCGCGGGCATCTCAAGCTGGTGTGGCAGAAGATTGCCTATAATCGGGGACCGCTGGACGATTCGCAGGAGCCAATGCGCTACCGTACTGCCTTCTTTGCGTTTCTGGCTGCCAGCGGATTTCTGATCTACTTCTGTCTGAGGTCAGGCATGTCTTTGGGGGTGATCCTGGTCTTCTTCGGCATCTTCTACATCCTCTCGGTGGGCATCACCCGCATCAGCGCCGAACTGGGTCCTCCCGCACATGAGATGGCGGGGAATATGAACGCGCCGTTTCTGATGTCGCTGTTTGCGGGAACAACCGGGGTGGGGATACAGAACCTGACCATGATGACGATGTTCTGGTGGTTTCAGGGGCGCGGGTATCGCACGCATCCCATGCCCTGTCAGCTGGAAGCCTTCAAGATGTCCCAGCAGGGGGGCGTGAACATGAAGGGGATGGGCGCGGCGATGATCTTCGCGATGCTGATCGGAGGGCTGTTCAGCTTCTGGGCGGCAATTCATCTTCAGTACAACGCGGGCGCAAACGTGATGACGGCGCATAACTGGGGACAGTATCAGTGGCTGAAGGCGCAGATAGACAACCCGCAGCAGGTACACAAGAATCTGGGCGGTATGTACGCCGTCGGTTTCGGGGCGATTGCGGCTTACTCCATGATGTGGATGCGGATGAAGTTCCTCTGGTGGCCCTTCCATCCTGCCGGCTATGCGATTTCGCTGACGTTTGGCGCAGAGTACTACTGGTCCTGCCTGTTGATCAGCTCCGTCATCAAGTTTCTGGTTCTGCGTTACGGGGGATACAAGCTGAATCGAGCGGTGATGCCCTTCATGTTCGGCTTGATACTGGGTGAGTACATCATCGGGGCAGGATGGAGCTTCCTCTCGATCCTCCTCAACAGCGGGCGCGTGATCAACTTCCGAACCTACGACTTCGCGCCGGGGTAGAGCGGGGGCGCATCTTCTGCGCCCCACGCGGTCTCAGGCGGCATTGGCAATCTTCATCATCTCGCAGGCTGCGCCAAATTGAGCCTCGGCTTCGCGTAGCAGGTCCTCGAAATCCGCTTCGCTGAAAGCGAGCCACTCCGAGACGGCAGGATCCATCTCCGGCATGTTCTCTACCATGCCGACGCCCTTCTGCATCCGCCATGCGAGCCAGTCCGCGGCATGCACCAGCGCGCTCGGTTCAAAGTAGTCGCTTCCCGCCAGGGGTTGATGATGCGAGCCGATACAGGCGACCAGCGAGGGAGGGAAGTTCCACTGCTCCGCGATCTTCTTTCCGACGATCGTGTGGTCAATACCGAGAACTTTCTTCTCCGCCTCCAGCAGTGAGATATTCTGACGCTCTGCATAGACGAGTGTAACCGCATACTGCACCGGGAAGTAGCAGTCCAGGAAGAGCTGTCCGATATCATGCAGCAGTCCTGTGATGAACGCCTCCTCCACGATCGAGCGCGTTTTGGGCTTCTTCTTCTTCGCCAGCAGGCTGGAGCAGACCGCCACTGCGATGGAGTGCTCCCAGAACTGCACCCGGTTCAGCCCCTGTCCCTCCGCCTTCTTGGAGAGCATGCCAAACGCAGATACTCCCAGCACCAGGTTCCGGACGGTGTTGAAGCCCAGTATAACCACCGCATGGGTGATCGTGCTGATGCGCTTGGGGAATCCGTAGTAGGCAGAGTTGACAATCCGAAGCAGTTTGGAAGCCAGCCCTTGATCCAGTGAGATCAGCTGGTTCAGTTCATCCGCTGAAGTGTTCGGATTGTTTACCGTCTGCATGATTCGTGTTACGATCGCCGGCAGCGGAGGGAGGTCTGCCAGTTTCTTTTCCAGCGTCTGCTGAAAAACGGCGCGATCTATCTGAAGCGTCTTGACCTCAACTGACATATGCCTTTGCCTTCTCTTCTAACGCGATGGTCAACAGTCCATTAATATCCAGTATCAGGGCAATGTGACCATCTCCCAGTATCGTTGCGCCTGATATACCTCGGATATCGCCTATGAATTTTCCAAGAGATTTGATAACTATCTCCTGTTCACCCAGCAGAGAGTCTACGATCAAGCCTACGCGGCGCTCTGCCACGCCGACAACGACCACATACAGCGACTCGGGATCCGTCTCCGTCTCACCCGTCTCCAGCGGATCATTTATCACATCGGCGTAGAAGAGCTTCTGCAGGCGCAGGAGGGGCAGCCCCATCCCGCGATGTAGGATCATCTCGCGCTGGTTGATGGTGTGGATCTGATCGCGATCAATCTTCATCGTCTCCTGGACGGACGCCAGCGGCGTAACATAGACTCCGGACGCCAGCCGAACCAGCAGACCGCGAATAATTGCCAGTGTCAGCGGCAGCTTGATGGTGAACTTGCTGCCCTGTCCGACCTTTGTCTCCACATCAATGATCGCCCCAAAACGGGTCAGATTGCTCTTGACAATATCCATCCCGACGCCGCGTCCGGATATGTCGCTGACCGTCTTTGCCGTAGAGAACCCGGAGGCAAAGATCAGGTTGACCGCCTCCTTATCACTCATCCGGGCGGCGGTTTCAGCCGTAATGATTCCTTTATTAACGGCAGATGCCTTCAGCTTTTCGGGGTCAATGCCGTTGCCGTCGTCCTCCACCTCGATGACGATATGGTTCTCTTCATGCCGCGCGCGCAGCCAGACGGTTCCCTTGCGCTCTTTTCCCTTTTTGACCCGCTCCTCAGGCATCTCTATGCCATGATCTACGCTATTTCGCAGCAGATGGATGAGCGGGTCGCCGATCACCTCGATCACGGAGCGGTCCAGCTCCGTTTCGCGACCGCTCACTACAAATTCAATCTCTTTGCCCATCTTCTGGGCGATATCGCGGATCATGCGCGGGAAGCGATTGAAGACGTTATCAATCGGCAGCATCCGCGCCTTCATGATCTCTTCCTGCATCTCGCCGGTGATCCTGGCGAAGTGCGACGCCGCCTCTACCAGATTCTCCAGCAGCTCATCTCCGGCGTACTTGTGGATCAGTTGATTGGAGACCTGCCCGATACGGGTCTGATCAATGACCAGTTCGCCAACGAGATTCAGCAGCTTATCCAAGCGCAACACGTCTACGCGAATGGTCTGAGCCTGCGGAGTGCCGTTGCGCGACGGTGCGGGGGAATCAGCAGAGGCTGGCGGATTTTCACGATTGGTTTGTGAGGGGGACGGTTCCGTTTGAGCAATTGTTACCGGTTCTGCGGGGGCATCCGTCGCAGAAGACTGAGGCACGGCGACTGCAGTCGGCTCCGGGAAAGCTTCCGGATCGGAGATGATGACGTCCACGATCTCTGCGGTGGACAGGACGGTCTTCCGCAGCAGCTCGGGCGGCTGGTCGGTCGCCAGCACCAGACCGAACGACTCTGCAAACTCCTCATTTTCGATCGCCTCTTCCTCCGGCGTAGTCGCCAGAATGGAGCCGACTGTTTCCAGTGACTGCAGCACCATCAGAGCGCGAACTGACTTCATCACGCAGTCGTCTGCGATGCGAACGGTCAGTCTTCTGACCTGAAGACCGCTGTTGACCGCCTCCTGCAGCGCAACGCGGGCGGTTTCGCTGAGAGGAGCGTGCTGGAAAACGCCTCTTCCTGTATCCGCCTGAATCGCATCGTGCGTCTCACTCTGCGCGACGCCATTCAGCAGGGCGCGCAGGTTTTCCGTCTGCACAGAGGTATCAATGGTCGAATTGCCAGTGGCGGATATCTCCTCCAGAAGTCTCTTCAACAGATCGAGACTGTCAAAGAGTGCGTCAATAATAGCCGTCGAGACACCTATCTCGTCTTTGCGTAGTTTATCGAAAACGTCCTCCATGGCGTGGGTCAACTCTCCCATCGAGGTATAACCCATCGCACGCGAGGAGCCTTTCAGGGTATGTGCGGCGCGAAAAATCTCCTGGAGAAGGTCCGGGCTGGCTCCCGTCTCCAGCGCCAGAATGTCCTTCTCCAGAAGTTCAAGTTGTTCCGTGGCTTCATCCAGAAACACGCCGAGAAATTGGGCCATCTCTTCGTTTGGCATAGCGGTCGTTCTCTTCGTATCATTCAGACGGTTCAAAGTTTGGAGCGAATGCCTCTCATGATGCTATTCCAGATGAACCTTCAGAGTTTTGTAGATATCCAGAAGGATAACCAGGTCCTGATCGCGTTTACCGACGCCGCGAATCAGATCGGTTTCGATGCTGGCAACAAGCTCGGAAGGCGGCTCGATCTGCGACATCGGAAGGCGAAGGACTTCGGAGACGGCATCCACGATCATCCCGATGATCCCGTTCTCCACCTCCACCACCACGATCCGCGTGGTACGGGTCTCCTCCATCGGAGGCAGACCCAGACGCAGTCGCAGGTCCAGTACCGGTACCACTTTTCCCCGTAGATTGATCACGCCGCGAACATAATCCGCTGTGCGCGGCACCTGTGTGATCTCACTGCACCGAATGATCTCATGCACCAACGAGATCGGTATGCCATATGTTTCGCCGCCGAGTTTGAAGGCGACTAGTTGCTCTTCTTGTTCAAGTACGGCAGTGCTCATGGTTAGCTCCCGTCAAAACAGAGTCGAAATAGTCTCTATCTGCGCCTCATTATTGGACTTTTTTCGCCGTAACTTTAGCACAGGAAGAGCATAAGGCTGCGGGTTATCCGCAGCCTTATGCTCAGTGATAGTATCGTCTACCGCCTCTGCGCTACATCTCTTGATTGACTTCCGCCGGCGCGCCGACGACCTCCAGATAGACCTTGCGCTTCTCTTTCATGGCGCTGGCTTTCGCCAGTACGCGCATCGCGTTGGCGATGCGTCCCTGCTTGCCGATGGCTTTTCCGAGATCGCTCGGGGCGACATGCACGCGATACTTCGTCGCCACCTCTCCCGGCTCTTCTTCCACCCGAACCTCTTCCGGACTATCCACAACTGCCTGAACCAGATGCTCAATGAATGCTTTCATAACTACTCCTCCTACTTTCCTGTGATGAACGGATCCGCTCTGCCGTCAGAGGATCGCTTGCGGTATACTATCACTATTCAAACGGGACGGTTATATCGTAAACAGTCTGCCTGAGAACGCCAGAAGAAGAGGATCACGATGCATTCCGAAACCGTTTTGCTGGAAGGACACATCATCGATTCCCTGACCCTGTCCAAGGTTCTGGACACCATTTTACTGCTCGGCGGAACATACGAAATCCATCGCTTTCATATTGGCGCGACGATGGATCAAGCCAGTCAGGCGGAGATCATCGTGCAGGCCGACAGCGATGAGAGGCTGGAAAACATCCTGCACCAGATCGGTCAGCATGGCGCAAATCGCAAAACGCAGGAGGCGGTCTTTGCGCCCGCTCCGGCGGACGGCGTCTTCCCGGAGGGATTCTATGTAACGACCAATCTGGAGACTTCGATTCGCCATCAGGGGCGCTGGATTCCGATAGACAATATCGAGATGGACTGCGGCATCACCCTCCGTCGTCACGAAGGAGAGATCGTTGCGGAAACGGTTCCTCTCCATAAAGTACGTCAGGGACAGCCGGTTGTCGTGGGTGATCTCGGAGTTCGCATCGCGCCGGTCGAGAGGCGCAAAACGGAAAGCGCGTTTCGGTTCATGGGCAGCGAAACATCTTCGGAACGCTCCAAAGCGCGCATGATCTCCGCCATTGCGGAAGAGATGCGTCGCGTTCGCGCAGACGGAAAGAAAATTCTCTTTGTTGGCGGTCCGGCAATCGTGCATACCGGAGCCGGTCGTTATCTGGAGGCGATGATACGTTCAGGATGGCTGGACATACTCTTCGCCGGCAATGCCCTTGCCACACACGATATTGAGAATGCGCTGTACGGCACGTCACTGGGAGTTGAGATTGCAACCGGAACCCATTCCGTGCACGGACATGAAAATCATTTAAGAGCAATAAATACTATAAAGTCCAGAGGGGGAATCTGTCAAGCGGTAGAATCAGGCATTTTAACCTGCGGCATCATGCATGCCTGTATTCAACACCAGGTGGATTTTGTCCTGGCAGGCAGTATCCGGGATGACGGTCCTCTTCCCGAAGTCATCACCGATACATTAAAAGCGCAGGATGCCATGCGGGAGCGGGTCAAGCAGGTCGGTATCGCCATTATGGTCGCCACAACCCTTCACTCGGTGGCGACGGGCAACCTGCTGCCAGCTGCCGTAGCAACGATCTGCGTGGACTCCGATGCCGACACGGTGGTAAAGCTGCTGGATCGCGGGTCTCACCAGACATGGGGGCTGGTTACCGACTGCGAATATTTCCTCAAAGAGCTTGTCGCCTGCCTGAACGGGGATGCCCGATGAGCGCGCAGATACTATCCCCTCGCAGGAGCCGCGTGCTGATGTGCGCTCCGGACGCCTATGACCTCCGGTATGAGATCAACGCCTGGATGTCGCTCAAGAATCGTCCTGACCTCTCTCTGGCGACGCAGCAGTGGGCGCAGCTCTATCGCGTGATGACCGAAAGCGTCGGGATACAGGTTGAGCTGATCCCGCAGGCGGCGGAGACGCCCGACATGGTCTTTACCGCCAATGCCGGGCTGGTGGTGGGAAGGCGCATTCTGCTGTCGAATTTTCGGCACCCGGAGCGTCAGCTTGAGGCTCCCTATTTTCGAGCCTGGTTTGAGCAGCGCGGATATGAGGTGCTGGTTCCGCCCGAAACGTGTAAATTTGAGGGGGAAGGGGACGCGCTCTTTGCAGGCGATACTCTGCTGGCGGGGTATCTGAAGCGCAGCGACATCTGCTCCCATCAGTGGCTGAGCGAGACACTGCAGCGGCGCGTCATCTCTCTGGAACTGGTGGATCCGCGCTGGTATCATCTGGATACCGCGCTCTTTCCGCTCTCCGACGAATGGGTTGTGTACTATCCCGGAGCATTCGATTCGTATGCCCGCCGCGTGCTGGAGGCGAACTTCCAGCTGATCGAGGTGGCTCCGGAGGAGGCGCTGAAGTTTGCCTGCAACTCGGTGGTGATCGGCGATCAGATCGTGATGCCGGCGGGATGTCCGAAGCTGCAGACCGAGCTGCAGAGCAGAGGATTTCGCGTCTACTCCGTACCGCTTTCGGAGTTTATCAAGAGCGGGGGCGCGGCAAAGTGCCTGACACTCTATCTGGAGTAGAGGGGCAGTCGGCAGAGCAGGAACGGGGAGATGGGAGGACGCCCTGCCGACCTCTGCTGCAGATCCTCTACTGCGCGGTGACAGAAGGAGAGACGCCGGGCAGCACCACCTTCACCGCCTGACGTCCCTTGTCCGTCTCCACATAGGTGTACTCGACCGCCTGTCCCTGGCGCAGCGTCTTGAAACCGTCCATACAGATCACCGAGAAGTGGACAAAGACATCCACCCCGTCTTCCGCCACAATAAAGCCATAGCCGCGGGCGTTATCAAACCATTTCACAGAACCAATGTGAGCATTCATTACTCCCTGACTCCTCGTTACCTCCGCTACCGCTCCTGGCTGCCAATCACAGGGGGAGTGAGAAAACAGGCGCGACAGGAGCGATTTACAGTGTTGCTCTGCATGAATCGTGCCAGTTCAGGGGATAGGGACGTGAACCGGTATTTATTGCAGAGGAGGCTGACTATTCGAGGTAGTTTATCTGAGAGCCCAAGGGGGTCTTGATGACCTCTATGCGGTTCGGAAAAGCGTCCTTCAGGGCTTCGATGTGCGAGATGACCAGGATCAGGGAGAACTCCTCTTTGACCGACTGAATCGCCTCTACCAGACGGTCGCGTCCCTTCATATCCTGCGTGCCAAAACCCTCATCGAGGATCAGGGTCTGCAGGGAGGCTCCCGCTCTGCGGGTCAGCAGGCGGGAGAGCGCGATCCGCAGCGCAAAGTTGACACGAAACGCCTCGCCTCCGCTGAACATCTCATAAGGGCGTTCGCCGGCATCGTCGGTGATGACGATGTCGAGCGTCTCGATCTGCTGTCCCGAAGAGCGTCCCTGCCGGACCGTTCGCAGAGAGACCTGCATCGAGTTGTCAGTCATTCGGGCAAGCAGACGATTTGCCTCGTCCTGAATCTCCGGGAGGGCGTTTTCGATGATATGCGCCTGTATCCCCTTCTTGCCAAAAGCGGCTGCCAGATCGGTATACGCCTGCTTATCGCGCGCAAACCTCTCGCGCTCTGAGCGTTTCTGTTCGAGCTGAGAGCGCCACTTGTCGCAATCCTCCAGCGCTTTCTGCAGCCGCCCTGCCTCCAGCTGAGCCTGCTCCTTCTCTCTAGAGAACTTCTGAAACTCCTCCTGCGCCTGCCGCATCAGCTGTTGCAGCTGCGGCAGTTCAATCAGCTCCTGGCGCAGGGTCTCCAGCCGATTACGCTCCTCTGCGATCTCCTCGTGACGCTGCTCAAGACGCGCCTGCAGCTGGGAGAGCGCCTGCAGACGCTGAGCGTGCGAACGTTCCGCCTCCTCCAGCTGCGTATGCCGACGCTCCGCCTGACGCTCCGTGAGCGCGGCAACCGATCGCATCGCCTCTCGGTACTCCTGTTCCCGTGCTGACAGCTTTTCCCGCTCACGGTTTAGTTCGCAGAGCCGGGCGCGCTCTTCAGCGGCGTACTCCTGCCGGTCTAGCATCTCCTGCAGCGCTTTGGCTTGCTCCCGCCACTGCGTCCAGGGGCGGTTCTGCGCGATCAACTCCTCCTTCTGTCGGCGATACTGCTTCTCTCTCTCCTGAAGCCCGGTCAACTCATTCAGCTTTTTCACAATCTGTTCTAGCTGTGCCTCTAGAGAGGGGATGGAATCGCGAATAGACGCTCCCTGTCGCTTGATTTCAGCCCTTCTAGTCTGAATGTCCGCAAGCTTTTTTTCCTGATTCGCCAGAACGCGCGCCTGCCTATTGCTGCTTAAGTCAGACTCACAGACCGGGCATTTGGATCGGGGCTGCCTCAGGAGATCAATCACCTCCTCCAGCTCTTGTATCTCGGCATTCATCTGTTTGATAACAGCCTTAAACTCCGAAACCTTCTTATTCCTGCAATCAATATCATTTTGAAGCTTCGCTCTCTGCTCTTCCAGACTCTCACGGGCGGCTAATTGGTTGGCGATCTCCCTCAGCTGCAGATCTATCTTCTCGACGTTCTGCTGACGCTCCGCTGCCTGATTGCAGAGCATCTTGAGCTGTTGCAACTCCGACTCGGTCCTCTGTTGAGACAGCCGAATTTCATGCTCCAGCCGGTTTGCCTCTTCCTGCATGCTCTGGAGCGTCTTTATAACAGGCTCCAGCGTTTTGACACGCTCTCGATCCCTGTAGAGCGTTTCATAGTCCCGTGTGATTGCCGGCTTTTCTTTCAAAAGCGTCGTGGCGCGTTCAATCTCCTCTTCCAGCATAGAAATCTGTCGGGCAAGCTCCTCTGCTTCATCCGCCTTCTGCTGAAGCTGTGTCTCGCGATCACACAGCAGGGCCTCCCGCTTCTCCAGTTCGAACAGTCGAGTTTGAAGACGGTTCCTTCTAGCTGAGATCTCTTCTAACGTCTTTGAGAGGGCTTCCAGCGCGCTCTCTCTCTCCTGAAGGCGTTCGCGGTTCTGAGGCTCCTCCTTCAGCTGCGATTCCAGAGAGCGTATATCTCCTTCGAGGTCGCGAAGCTGCAGTTCGCATTCGTTGCGCCGCTCCTTCGCCATCTCTTCCAGCCGGTCATAGCGGCGCAAGCCCAGAATGTCCGACAGGATGCGCTTTCGCGCGTCCGGCTTGTTGCGTGTGAACTCGTCGGCGCGTCCCTGTTGGATATAGGCGGAGTTCAGGAAGGTCTCGTACTCCATATGCAGCAGATTGACCAGATTGCGCCGGGTCTCGCGGATACCCGCGCCGCTGATGGACCGCCAGCTTCCGTCCGGATCTGCGGCAAATGCCTGCCAGTCACCCGTTCTGGAGCGTCGGCTGCGTTTGCGAATGACGCGATAACGCACCTCATTCAGGAGGAACTCGAAGGTAACCTCCATCTCATCGGCTCCCAGACGGATCAGGTCATCCTCACCGCTTGCCTGAGAGCCGGAGACCCGCGTCTCTCCCCAGAGGGCGTAGGTAATGGCGTCAAGCAGCGCAGACTTTCCGTTTCCGTTATCCCCTGACAGGCAGGCGACATGCATCCCGGAGAAGTCCAGCGTGGTTCTCTCCTCGCCATAGCTCATGAAATTTTTCAAGGTGAGCTTCAGGGGAATCATTGGAGAGCCTCCTCTCTCAAAAGCTGTTCTATCAGCGGCTCAGCATATTCGATCAGTTCGGCTTTTCGGGAGCGCAGCTTCTCCGACTGCTGCAGGTAGTGATCCAGCGCGGTGCGAGGATCGAGGCTTTCGGTCAGAAATCGGCTGCGGGTGACCTGATCACGCTGTACCTCTGGACGGACAGAGACAATGTAGAAAGCCTTCATGAGGGCTTCCCGAATCTCCTTTTCCCGAACCAGAGGCAGATTTTCATGTTTTATCCGATAGGTCAGGCGGACGATGGAGTGCTGCAGCCGGTATTTTGCGATCTCGTCGAGGATGGTCTCTGTGGGCGTGTCGGTATTGGCGTCCACCTCGATCTCGTGAAACGCACGAACACCTGGAATCTCGATGAACTCATAGTCGGCGTGCCCCTTCTCCAGTTCCACCATCACGAACCCTTTCAGCTCGCTGCGCTCTCCGAAGTCAATGCGATCGGGACTGCCGGAGTAGACGACGGGAGGCTTATGACCGTAATTCAGGTCCTGGTGGCGATGTATATGTCCGAGCGCGACATAGTCAAATTCGGCGCGCGCAAGGTCTCGCACAGAGACCTGCGGCTCGTTCACGTTGAAGTAGCTCTGCTGCCAGCTGGACAGTACGGATCCGGAAACCCAGAAATGCCCGAGCAGAATGGTGGGCAGAAACAGGTCACACTCGGAAGCTAGCTGGTTCAGCGCGTCGCGGTAACGCTGCTCTATGATCTCTTTGACCTCTGTCAGAGTCTTTCCGCTGGACTCTTCACGTGTGAGAACACTGCCCTTCATGAAGAATGGCAGTCCGGCAATCTGTACTGCGCCTCCGGTTGTCTCGACGACGCGAACTTCCGGCTCCTGGATAATGTGCACATGAGACACGCCGAGCGTGCGATAGATCTCCATCGCATGGGCGCGTCCCCGGATGTTGGGCATATCGTGGTTGCCGGTAATCATCACGACCGGAACGCCTCGTTCGGTCAGCAGGCGGATACAGGCGGCGAACTCCCGCTGATGCGTCTGGCTGGGATCGCGGCTCTTGTAGGCGTCACCGGCGAATACGGCAAGCTGAACGCCTCTGGTCAGCGCGATCTCAATTGCGCGCGTCAGGGTCTGCCGGAAGTCGGTTAGCCTGGTTGAAATACCGGTAGAGGGGTCCAGTCGTCCGTAGTTCTCAACGCCGAAGTGTGTGTCAGAAAAGTGCATCACGCGAATGGCGGTTGACATCAGCAGGTCTCCAGAAGTCGGTTAGAGGCAGACAGTTAATTGCGGGAATCATATCACGATTCCTTATCCGTCGCAAGCGGAAGGAGAATCGCCGCGACAGCCGAAAGTAGAGCTGACATTCTGCTGCCCGGGAGGTGCAAGATGCTGTCTATGATCGTATTAGTTCTGCTGGGACTGCTCCTGTGCGCGGTTCCGGCGGAGGCGCAGACAAAGCTGCTGCTCTCCTTCGAAACGGGAGATGAGATTCAGAAGCTTCAGGCGAACAACACTAAATTCGAAGCGGTGGATCGAAATGCGACGGAGGGTAAGAGAGCGCTTCAGGTGGAGTTTTTGCCGGCGGAGTGGCCCAACCTGATGGTCCGGGCGGAGAAGCCCTGGGACTGGCGCGGCTTCGGTGGTCTGGCGATAGACATCTATAATCCGGGCGCCGAGCCGATCAGCTTCGGCGTGCGTGTGGATGACGACCCGCGCGCGGATGGAGCCGTCCACTGCCGGCAGGGCGGCGGAACGATCGAAGCGGGAAAACACGCTACCTTTGTGCTGCCCATCGGCGCGAACCCGATGAGCTATGGAATGCGCGGTCTGCCGATCTCCGCACAGCCCGATATGCGCAGTCTCGGCTCCATGACTCCCGGACCGCTGAACCTGGATCACATCATCGCCTTCCAGATATTCATGCATCGCCCCTCCGGCAATCCCCGTCTGGTGCTGGACAATATCCGGCTCGTTCCCTGGGAGCAGTCGCTGGAGAAGATCGTGGACGAGTTCGGTCAGTACTCCCGGGGCGACTGGCCCGGAAAGCTCAAGCGCGCAGACGAATGGAAGCGACGCATCGCGGAGGAGGAGGCAGACCTGAAAGCCACCCCTGATCTGCCTCAGTTTGACCGATACGGAGGTTGGGCGCAGGGACCGCAGCTTTCGGCGACAGGATATTTCCGCGCAGAGAAGCATAACGGCAAGTGGTGGCTGGTAACGCCGGAGGGAAGGCTGTTCTTCTCAATCGGGATGGACTGCGTGGGATACAGCAACGCGACCTTCATCACCGGTCGCGAGCAGATGTTTGCGAAGCTGCCTTCGCGGGAGGAGCCTCTGGGACGGCATTTCGGTCAGATTGAAGGCGGAGTCCATTCCGGTCCCGTGAAACAGGGAACCACTTACGATTTCTTCGCGGCGAATCTGGAGCGAAAATACGGCAGGGATTTCGCCGCGCCCTGGTACGATCTCGCGCTGAGACGTCTGCGCTCCTGGGGATTCAATACCATCGGCAACTGGTCGGACTGGAGGCTCTATCGCAACGGGAAGGTCGCGTATGTGGCGACCGCGCACATCAGCGGAGATCATGCCCGGATCAGCAGCGGATCAGACTACTGGGGGCAGATGCACGATCCCTTCGATCCTCGGTTCCGGGAGAGCGTTGCCGCAAGCCTGAAAGGCGTCGCGGCTGCCGTCGGTGATGATCCCTGGTGCATCGGTTACTTTGTGGATAACGAACTGAGCTGGGGAGGCGGAGGCGAAGAGGGCGGTCGGTACGGGCTGGCGTATGGCGCGCTCGCACAGGATGGCAGGTCGCATGCAAAACGCGCCTTCATCAACATGCTACGGGCGAAGTATGACGATGTCTCCGAGTTCAATCGGATCTGGGGCGTCAATCTGTCCGGCTGGGAGGCACTGGAAGCGCCCTTCCGCCCCGCAGGCACGATGACGGAGGCGCGACGTAACGACATGGCGGCATTTGTCCGGGAGCTTGCGCGCGAGTATTTCCGCACTGTCCGGGAAGAGCTGAAGAAGGTTGCGCCGAAGCATCTCTATCTTGGCTGCCGTTTCGCATGGAGCACCCCGGACGCCATCGAAGCCAGCGCGGAGTACTGCGATGTGATCAGCTTCAACATCTATGCGGTGAACGTCAATCCGAAGCAGTACGAGATCCTGACCCGGCTCGACAGACCGGCGATTATCGGCGAGTTTCACTTCGGCGCGCTGGATCGCGGCATGTTCCATACGGGACTGGTCTCCGCCGCAAACCAGAACGAGCGCGCGCGGATGTATCAGGCGTATGTCCGCAGCGTCCTCGATCATCCCAACTTTGTGGGATGCCACTGGTTCCAGTATATTGACCAGCCGCTCACAGGACGCTGGTTTGACGGGGAGAACTACAACATCGGTTTCCTGACCGTTACCGATACGCCCTATCCGGAGATGGTGAAAGCATCGCGGGAGGTTCATCGAGAAGCCTACCCGCGCCGGGCAGGGATCAGGACGGGCGCGGTGGGCCAGCCCTGAAAACAAGCCTCAATGAACCGATCAGCCTGTGTCAGAAAAACTATTGACACAGGCTAAATAATCATGTTACCCTTAGCTTCCAACGGCAAACGGTAACATCTCGGACTTCAGACACAGGGGGCAGAGGGTGGCAAAACCGCTGGCAATCTTTGCAATGCTGCTGGCGTTTGCGCTGGGGTATCTGTACTATTCGCAGACGATCAAATCGCGCAGCAGTTCGTTTTCGGACTGGTCTCCCACTCCGACGGAGATTGTGCGTGAACTGGGAACCAGTCAGCCCGGCGTCTACACGGACGAGAGACATCAGCGTTTTACCGAGATGATCAAGCAGCGCTATCGTTTCGGTCGGGTTCCTGCGCTTGCCGTCGGCTTGAAATTTGAGAGCGATACCCGGGTAAAACTGCTCTGCTCCGCCTCGATCCCCCGGTGGCACATGACACGCATAGCGGTGCAGGTTTTCAAGGAATGTCAGACCGTTTTTGGAAAAACGGTCGAGATAGATATCTACGAGACCTACATCGCCATGGATCAAAAGAAGCTGGCGGAGGCGCGATTTGATCCGGTGAACAGAAGGGTGTCGGTGCTCTTCGATGAGAAGTTCGAGAAGCAAACGCGCAAGACCTACCGCTATCCGCAGCCCCTGAGCAGACCGTATGGCATGCGGCACCTATTGGGCGAACCTCCTCCGAAAAGAATCCATGATGCGTCGGCGAAGCCGCATACCATACATGGTTCCTCTGGCGCATTCCGATAAAAAAGACCGCCGATGCGTCTGTTCATGGGCGGACCGTCTTGCGTCAATCTTCCCCGGTGATGCGAATGGTGGGCGGTGCGCTCCATCCGATCAGGCACATGCTTGCGGATGCCGTGTGGTGCTTCTCATGCGCGATGAAGTGAACGATATTTCCGTAGACGTGTATCTCCGCATCCTCAAAGTAGGTTCCGCGGTCTCTCCCCGGTTCTGTCACGCTCAGGGTGCCGGTGCCTTCGATGATAACCATGTCTGTCTCCTCTACGCCTGAGTCCTGAGGTTGGCGTCTTATTATAGCAGTAGAAGCCCCCGCCTGCAAGCGCGAACAGGCTCTCCATAGAGACTATCGTGAGAGATCAATTCCGGTGCACTGGAGGGTGAGAAAGGCTCTCTGACGGTTGACTTTCGCCGATTTCGGCAGTATAATACGCAGCGTAGATGCCGACGTGGCTCAGTGGTAGAGCAGCTCACTCGTAATGAGCAGGTCAGCGGTTCGAATCCGCTCGTCGGCTCTTTTTTTTACTCGGGGATAGTGGCATTCAACAGTTAGCCCAATGCTATAGTTGTTGGAAATAGTCCCGAATTTTCAATGCCATCAGCCTTCGACGAGCATCCAGAAATCGTTCATAGTCAGACGCATCTAACTCTTCGATCCCCTCTGGAATGCTGTTCATCCGAAAGTTCTCCTCAAGATCACTTCGTTGGGTAATCCCTCCGTATCTCAATTTTCCTCCGGAACACTGATCCAGAAGCTCCTGGAAGTAGTGCGAAGGGGGCTTTGCACCTAGAGCAATATTGATCTCGCTCTGCGTCATCGCCAGATTTGCTACCTGGTTGTACTGCCCTCGAACAAAGCCCTGCCTCTTCAGATACTCTTTCGGAAAAATATGGTGAAGGTCTCCTTTATGGACAATTAGATCATGGACGAGAATGTCTTTCGATAGGAACCCTCTGTCTCGCATCTTGACCTGTGCTGCCAGATATACCTGATATACTGGGGCATTGGTGGAAGAAGTGTTCAACTGTTGTGGAAGCCCAAGTTCCCAGAAGGTATCGGAAAGTTCAGCCTGGATGACATCGTGGATATATTTTGCCGTTCCTGCCTCCTGCATTCGACGGATATCCTCATGAAACTGCGATTCAGGAGAGCCGGAATAGCGACTGGTCAGCACCGATAGCACATACCACCTGCTTACCAGACGTTCAATGATGCCAGGATGCTCCTGTTCTTTTTTCAGGATCAGGTACAGAACATAAGCAAAGTTGGCAGCATTTTGCGAGCGAATAAGAGAGGCGTCTACAAATCCTGCAGATCGAAGGATCAACACCAAACGCTTAAAGTTGTTTTCGTTCATGAAGTTGAGGACGCCGACCTTGAGCTTTTGAAACGCTTCTTCTGCGATCGATTCTTCGTAATCTTTCGTCTCGAAGTTTCTTCCGGACAGAAGCGCTACCAGATCTTCAAGACGTCCTCTTTTGAACTCAGATGTGAAGGCTACACGCAGTAAATCTGTGTAGGTAGGATCGTACAGATCGTCATTTTCGTGCTGAAGCCAAGCTATTTTTGAGTAGTAAATCGTCTCCTTGAATGGCTTATCCACTTCACCCAGCTGTGGAAAGAATTCAGGTGCGACAGCAAGATGGCAGAAGTAGTCAATCGCCTTGCGTAGTGTGTCGCCGCCATATTTCTCATTCACAGAGATTTTTGACATCGCAAAATCTGCCTGGCTCAGTGCAGTTCCGGCAGAGTTGATACGTATGAAGATCTCTGTGACCGTTTCAATATCCAGATCGGGGTGCAACTCTATCAGTCCGATAGGATTGTTGACAATGCCTCTTAAGGAATCGATGCTTTCATAGATGCGGTCCTCGTCCTCAAAATCATTGAGCAGACAGTAATCCTTTACTGCTTTTAACGGCTTGAAATCGGAGGAGAACACGGTCGAGATATCTGAAATCCAGGATCGGTCTTTCCTGATTGCCGAGTTGAATACCTCAAATTTACGTTCTACCGGGTGGAATGAGATGACGATACGCTCCTTACGATAATCTTTATTTACGACCTGAATTCCGAGCAGAGCCGTCATAAGCGCGGTGATTCGTTGCTGCCCGTCAATCAGAATTCGCTTTCCCGTAGAAGTCGTTCCGTCCTTCAGGCGAACGTTGTGGTTGCGCCAGATTATCAGATAACCTGTTGGATAACCACGAAACAGAGAGTCCAGGAGGTCGCGAACCTGAGTGGAGTTCCATACGAATGGACGCTGAATCTCCGGGATGGCGATCTCTCCGGACTGAACCCAGGTTAGCAGTGTTTGTATGGGATGTTGATTGACAGTATACTGCTGAATGATCAAGAATAATCCCCTCCACAGGATATGAAGTCGTAAACTATTTTCTGTGCACTGCCCTCGTATTCCTGCATCTGCAGGCTGCTGGAAGCAGTACCCTGTAAGGATATTCGCCGGCGAATCTGAGATGCGACAGGAGCCATAGTACTGGCATGCAAGCAGCAGGAATTCCCTTAGACTACGCGAATCTCGGGTTGATGTGGGGAGATACCTGGCAAAGAGGAAGCACATGCGACGGCAAACCGTTTTCGCTCTATTGATTCTGATCTGTCAGACAGCATACTGTCAGGAAAGGAAAAACCAGATATCCAATCCGGGTTTTGAGAAGGTGCATGGAGCACAGGCAGAAGGCTGGAGACCCTTTGAAGAGGGCTACGATCTGGACCGCGAGGTGAAACGCTCCGGCAGCGTCAGCATCCGTTGCAGCAATGAGAGCGTTCGAAACAGACGGGGCGCGACCTACACCATCGAGCTGAACCAGAAACAGCCGGAGCCGCTGCTCATTGTCGGATGGAGCCGCGCGGAGAACGTCAGCGGGTTTCCGAATAACGACTACAGCCTCTATGTGGACCTGGAGCACATGGATGGCACGCCGCTATGGGGACAGACCGCCCCCTTCTCGGTCAGCACGCACGACTGGCAGCGAAAACAGGTTCTCATTGTTCCCTCCAAACCGCTCCGGGTCGCGCATATCCATGCGCTCTTCCGGCATCACACCGGCACAGTCTGGTTCGACGACTTTTCAGCGGTTACCCTCTCTGGAAACGCCATGTTCGACAGTCAGGCGGTCGCGCCACCGAAACTGAAAGCGGGTGATCGGGAGGGCAGATGGTTCTTCCGGGATGTGGCTGCCGGTTTGCCTCTGATGCCGTTAACAACAGAGACACGAAGCGGCATACGTCTGGTTGGAAATCCCCGGACAGATGCCAGCAGACGCACGATCACCGTGCAGGATACGACCGGCAGACCGAGAGCGATCACCATCTACTATGTGGAACGGTTCGAGGCGAAGAATGTACGCTGGTGGAACGACATCCGGCACAGCGTTCCGGTCGGAACCAGCGGCGAGAGAGCGAACCTGACCCGGGTGGGAAACTACGGCGCGAACGGCGCGATGTCGCTCTATCCCTTCGGATGCGTTACTGGAGAGGGCAGGGGACGAATGGTGGGCGTCGTCCCTCTGAACCGACCGAATGTCGCCCGTATCGGCTATCATGCTGGAGAGAGACTGCTTTACGTCGCCTTGGATATTGCGCTGACCGGAGAAAACCGTGTCAACAGCGACGGCAGAGGACACGGCAGAACGACCCTCTCCGTATTCTGTCACGACATCACGCCGGAGTGGGGATTTCGCGCGGCTGTTCTGACCTACTACCGGCAGTTTCCCGCAGCGTTTGATCGGCGCGCGAAAGCCGAAGGGATCTGGATTCCCTTCACCGATCCGGCGGTGGTGGAGCGAGTTCAGGACTTCCATATCGCCTATCATGAGGGGGATAACAGCATCGAGTCGGACGACAGGCTGGGGATCCTCAGCTTCCGATACACCGAACCGATGACCTGGTGGATGCCGATGCCGAAGGAGGCTCCTCGCAAATACGAGACCGCCATCCAGATGCTCAACGATCACCTGAAGGGGAGCGATCCGAACAACCGGGCATGGGCGCAGACGATTCTGCACTCCGGCAGCTACGACGAAAATGGTCGGTACAACGTTGAGTTTGTCAATGCTCCCTGGACCAACGGCGCGGTCTGGGCGCTGAACCCAAATCCAAAGATGCCGCATCCCGCCGGCGAGATGACGAAGGCGACCCACAGTTATTCCAAAGAGATGGCGGATCGGATGTATGGAACACAGGCGAAGGGGACACTGGACGGGGAGTACCTCGACTCAATAGAGGGGTGGTCGGATGTGCTGGATTTTCGACCGGAAAGCCTGCGGTACGCGCAGATCTGTCCGACGTTCACAACCGATACCCATCGCCCCGTGATCCCGACATGGTTTTCTGTATGGGAGTTCACGCGGTACGTTCGCGCCGACCTGCGCGCACGAAACAGGCTGTTGATGGCGAACGCCACCCCCTGGCGTATTCATGCCTTTCTGCCGCTGCTAGATGTTGCCGGTACCGAGACGAACTGGCATGCAAACGGCAGGTGGCTGCCCGACTCGGATGCCGTCTTCAATCTTCGCAGAACGCTCAGCTATCGCAAGCCCTATCTGCTGCTGCAGAACACCGACTTCAATCAGTTCGGTCCGGAACTGGTGGAAAAGTACTTCCAGCGATCCATGTTCTACGGGGTCTACCCTTCGATGTTCAGCGTGGACGCCTCCACGGATAACTACTGGAACATGCCGAAGTGGCATAACCGGGACAGGCATCTGTTCGTGAAATACATACCCGTTATCAAAACACTCTCCGCTGCCGGGTGGGAGCCGATCACGTATGCCCGTTCAGACAACCCCATGATCTATCTGGAGCGTTTCGGCAGAGACTATCTGACAGCGTTCAACGACTCGAACGCCTCTGCAGAAGCGACGATCCGCCTGGATATCGTTAAAATCCTTAATCGTCGTGTCGCGAGCGGAAGACTTCGGATAACAGACTTGGTGAGCGGCGAGACACTGGCGACCGTGACGATCACCCCGACGACGAAGTTCTCCCTCCGCCTGAAGCCGGAAGAGGGAAGAGCGTTGAAGCTGACTGTCGTTCGGTAGTCCGCGTCCGCAGACGCCGTTGTCCTGTCACGTCAGGCGCACTCCCCTGAAACTAATAACACCTCTCAACGGAGCTTTTGCATGCAACTCGAACCCTGGCAGTGGGTTCTCGCTGTCCTCGCCGCTTTCGGCATCGGACTCTCCAAGACCGGTATCGCCGGTCTTGGCGTCTTGATGGTAGCGATCTTCGCCCTCGTTTTTCCCGGACGACAGTCGGTCGGACTGGTTCTGCCGATCCTGATCAGCGCAGATATCGTTGCTGTCACTGCATTTCGTCGTCATGCGGTCTGGGCGCATCTGTGGCGGCTCTTTCCCTGGGCTGCGCTGGGTATAGTACTGGGATGTTGGGCGATGGATCGGATCAACGACGCGCAGACTGCAAGGCTGATCGGGGCGATCCTGGTGGCGCTGGTCTTCCTTCAAGGGTGGCGGCAGTACAGAACTTCGCACACGCATATCGGCGAGTCAGAGGAGCTTTATATCCCTCAGAACGTCTGGTTCACGGCTTCCATGGGGATGATGGCGGGATTCACCACAATGGCGGCGAATGCGGCGGGTCCGATTATGATCCTCTACCTGCTGTCCGCCAGACTGCCCAAGATGGAGTTTATCGGGACGGGAGCCTGGTACTTCCTGACCCTGAACCTCTTCAAAGTGCCCTTCAGCTACCGACTGGGTCTCATCAATCCCTTCTCGCTGGGCATTGATCTCGCGCTGGCTCCCTTCGCCATGCTGGGAGCCTTCTACGGCAAGAGCGTCCTCAAGCACATACCGCAGTCTCTCTTCGAGAAACTTGCGTTGATATTCACCCTGATTGCCGGTATCAAGCTGTTACTGTTATGAACTGTAGTGCAAATCAAACGGAGCCGTACTCCCGCAGCTCCTGAAGGATCAGGTCAAATGCGCCGCGGTCGCTAGCGCCGTACATGAGCGAGACACCCTCTCCGGAAGCGGTCGCGCAGAGCGCCATCCGGTACCGTTGATAGGCTTTCAGGCTGCCGATGCCTCCCACATACTCCCAGTCCCGTCTCATCTTCCGGAAGTTCTCATCCGAAAGCATGGCGGATCCCTGAAACTCCATTCCGCCGGAGACGGACTGCCAGTAGAGCATCACATGGAGAAAGTCGCTGCAGGAGATCTCTTCCGAGATCCACTCCGGATGCGCGGGCGAACGATCCTCCCGGTAGACGATCGGATCGTACTCCCCGGAGAGACAGTCCGACCCCCAGACAACCGCGTTCTGATATCCCTCCATGAAGATGAGTTTCCCGTCTTCAACCCGAATCCGGTTTGGATGCAGCAGACGATGATACGCCTCGTTCAACTCCAACAGTCCGCCGGAGACCAGATAGTAGTCTCTCAACGCTCCGGGTATCTTCACCTGAAGACGCATCTCCATCGCGGAGAGGTTTTTCTCCGATACGCCGTCGCTCGGGTAGTACTGCCCGATGAGCGATCGGATCGCGCTGCGGTAACGCTCTTTGAAGTCCATCATCGCACGCAGCCTTTCGGGAGACGGCTCCCCATCCTGGCGGCACACATTTCGTTTTCTGAGAGGAGGATAGTATACTGGAGGAGGGATAGACAAGAGGAAAAGAGTGGAGCTGGGGGGATTCGAACCCCCGACCTCCTCGTTGCGAACGAGGCGCTCTCCCAGCTGAGCCACAGCCCCAGAGGCGATGAATAGTATACCACACCCCATGGCGTAAGACAAGCATGAAACGGCGCAAAAAAAACAGGGAACCCGGAGAGTTCCCTGTTCTGCCATCATGGCGTGCCTACGGACATCAACGCATCTGGTCTATGTTGTAGATGGGCACCATAGCCACCGACTCGGGAGGTGTGTCGCTCTGAAGAAGACGCATCAATCGCCCGGTAGTATAGATGGAGAAGTGAGTCTCGCCGCACTGCGGGCAGACGGATGCCGGGACGTTACGAATGACATTCAACCCGTTGGTCGAATTGGGTAGCGCAAGCGTGATCTTCCTGTCTTCGCATCTCTCTCCGCAGATAGAGCACTGGGAGAGCGCGTGTAGAATCGGTCCTTCCTTTCCTAATGGCATAACCTGTTCCTCTCTGCCGCTGCTGAGCCATTGTAACCGAAGAACCGAACGGGAAACACCTGTATTTTTGCTGAATTCCCGCTGGCGAACTTAAAACTGTATAAAGTACCGGGAAAAACTGTGTAACCCGAACTGCTGTGCGCGTTCTGTGCGGGTTTCCTCGCACCATGAACCTGAAACGGGATTAGCGGATGGTTGACCCGGCGCGGAGGAATCGGATATACTGAGTATGCAGGAGAAAAGGCGAGTAGGGAGGTAGCAGACTGCGCCTTTTCTCTTTTTTTCTGATCATCATAACACCTCGCATAGATTGGTTTCGCTTACAGGAGAGCCATTCGTGTTACCCTCTCTGGCTTACCGCGAAATGGGGCTGAACGACCTCGAGTATCAGCGTATCGAGGCGATCCTGAACCGCGAGCCGACCATCACGGAGCTGGGCATGTTTGCCGTGATGTGGTCGGAGCACTGCGGTTACAAATACTCCCGACCTATCCTCTCTCTCTTCAAAACCTATCGCGAAGCGCAGTCACAGGGCGCGCTGGAGAACGCCGGCGTAATCCCGTTGGATGAGCGGCTGGGGATCGTCTTCAAGATGGAAAGCCACAATCATCCCTCCGCCGTTGAGCCGTTTCAGGGGGCGGCGACCGGCGTCGGCGGTATCCTTCGCGACATCTTCACCATGGGGGCGCGCCCGATCGCCAATCTCAACAGCCTGCGATTCGGACTGATCGAGGGACGCAGCCGCAAAGCCGCCAGGAACCGCTATCTGTTCGAACATGTGGTAGACGGGATTGCGCACTACGGCAACTGCGTGGGCGTTCCGACGGTCGCGGGAGAGGTAGTCTTCAATCGCTGCTACGACGGTAATCCGCTCGTAAACGCGATGGCGGTGGGAGTCGTCGAACTCGATAAGATCGCGAAAGCGCGCGCAGAGGGGGTCGGCAACGCTGTTCTCTATGTCGGCTCCAGTACCGGCAAAGACGGCATTCACGGCGCGACCTTCGCGTCGGTGGAACTGGGTCCCGACTCGGAGAGCAAGCGTCCCAACGTCCAGATGGGCGATCCCTTCATGGAAAAGCTGCTGATTGAGGCGACCCTGGAGGCGCTGGCGACAGGAGAGATCGTCGGGATACAGGATATGGGAGCCGCCGGATTGACCTGCTCCACTTCGGAGACCGCTGCAAAAGCGGGCAACGGCATCGAGATTGATGTGCTGAAGGTTCCCCGCCGAGAAGCGAACATGACCCCCTACGAGATCATGCTGTCGGAGTCACAGGAGCGCATGCTGGCGATCGTGCGAAAGGGCGCGGAGGATCGGGTCGCCGCCGTGTTTCAGAAGTGGGGACTGAATGCAGTGGTGATCGGGCATGTTACCGATGACGGACTGCTGAGGGTTAAAGAGGGTGATAAGGTGGTTGCGGAGGTGCCGGCGCGCTCCCTGACGGATGAGTGCCCCACTTATCGCCTGGAGGCGCGAGAGCCGGAGTATATAGCAAAGGTTCAGTCCTTCGATCCGTTGACGGCGCTGGAACCCCCCGACTATAACGAAGTGCTGCTCAGGCTGCTTGCCTCTCCGACGATCGCCAGCAAAGAGTGGGTCACCCAGCAGTACGACAGCATGGTGCAGACTCAGACCGTGCTCAACCCGGGACAGGGAGACGCCGCCATCCTGCGAATCCGCGAGACCCGGAAGGGGATCGCTCTTAAAGTAGACGGCAACGGGCGTTACTGCTATCTCGACCCGTATATCGGCGGACAGATCGCGGTGGCGGAGGCGGCACGGAACGTGGTCTGCGTGGGCGCGAGACCGGTTGCCGTTACGGACTGCCTGAACTTTGCCAATCCGGAGAAGCCGACCGGGTTCTGGCAGTTCCAGCGCGTTGTAGAGGGGATCGCCTTCGCGACGGAGGCGCTGGGCACGCCTGTCGTCTCCGGCAATGTCTCCTTCTACAATGAGACTCCCGAAGGCGCGATCTACCCGACGCCTACCATCGGGATGCTGGGCATTCTGGACGATGTCAACCAGCGATGCGCAACGGCGTTCCGGGACGAAGGGGACATTCTGGTGCTGCTGCGCGCTGATAACGATCCATCGGGCGGACTGGGGGGCAGCGAATACCTCTCCCTCATCCATAACATGGAAGCGGGCATGCCTCCTTCACTGGACATCGAGGCGGAGAAACGGCTTCAGGCGTGCGTTCTGGAGGCGATTCGTGAGGGGCTGCTGGCGTCGGCGCACGACTGCTCAGACGGCGGTCTGGCGGTATGCATCAGCGAGTGCGCCATCGCGGGAGGCGTCGGCGCGTCTCTGCTGCTGCGCTACTCCGATTTTGAAGACCTGCCGCCGAGCGCGATCTTTTTCGGAGAGGCGCAGTCGCGCGTTCTGGTCTCTGTCCGAACCGATAAACAGCTTCGCAAACTGGAGCAGATGGCGCAGACGCACGGCATCCGCGCTCACTGGCTCGGTTCGGTGGGAGGCGACTCGCTGCGTATCGCGCTCGATGGAGAGTATCTGATTGATCTGAAGGTCGAGACGCTGGCAGACACCTACAACAACTCTATTCGTAAAATCATGTCCGCAGTATCCTAGGGGTTTAGCTGTTTACGAGTGAAGTGGACTCGCTGAGACGACAGACGGAGACGCACGCGGATAAGGGGAGCGGTAGTGGCGTTCTCATCAGACAACGCATTCGGTCCTGAAGAGGGACCGAAAGAAGAGTGCGGCATTCTTGGCATCTATGGCAGGGGAGAGGATGTCGCCCGCTTAACCTACTTTGGCCTCTTTGCCCTCCAGCATCGGGGTCAGGAGAGCGCGGGCATTGCGGTCAGCAATGGAGAGCGTATCCGGGTGCATAAAGATATGGGGTTGGTTACCCAGGTCTTCGACGAAGAGAGCCTGCAATCGCTCACCGGACATATCGCCATCGGGCATACACGCTATTCTACCACCGGCTCCAGCGTTGTTCGCAACGCACAGCCGCTCTCCTGCTCCTCTGTGGTGGGAGACATCGCCGTCGCGCATAATGGAAACCTGGTCAACACGGCGCATCTAAGCTGCGAACTCAAGAAGGACGGCGTGATTTTCCAGACCACCAACGACAGCGAGGTGATCGCGCAGCTAATCGCTCGCAGCGCACGGGAGAATGTCGAGCAGGGAATCATCGAGGCGATGCAGAAGCTTCGCGGCGCCTATTCGCTGACCATCATCACACAGGATAGACTGATCGGCGTGCGCGACCCCTACGGCGTGCGTCCGCTCTGTCTGGGCTATATGAACGGCGATCCGATCAGTCCGGACCGGAAGACCGCCTATGTCCTCGCCTCCGAGACCTGTGCGCTGAACGTGATCGGCGCGCACTTCATCCGTGAGGTGGAGCCGGGCGAGATGGTGGTGATTGACGATGAGGGCGAGCGTGAGTATCAGGCGGTGCCTGCCCAACGTCATGCGACCTGTCTGTTTGAGTTTATCTACTTTGCCCGCCCGGACAGTCATATCTTCGATAAGAATCTCCATGCCGCCCGTCGAAGAATGGGACACGAACTGGCGCGCGAGCATCCCTGCAAAGACGCCCATGTAGTCGTAGCGATCCCCGACTCCGCAACGCCCGCCGCGCTGGGCTTTGCCGAGGCGTCCCGCATTCCGTTCAGCGAGGGCGTCATCAAGAACCGGTATATTGGACGAACCTTCATACAACCCGACCCGCGCATGCGCGATCTGGGCGTAAGGATGAAGTTCACGCCTCTGCGCGAAGTCCTTGCGGGCAAAAAGGTCGTGATGGTGGACGACTCTATCGTGAGAGGAACCACAACCGGAAAGCTGGTGCGGATGCTCTTTGACGCGGGCGCGCTGGAGGTGCATGTGCGCATCAGCGCGCCGCCGGTACAGTATCCCTGCTTCTACGGGATTGACATGGCAAGCCAGAAGGAGCTTGTTGCGGCGACGAAATCCATCGAAGAGATACGGGAGATGATCGGAGCAACCTCGCTGGGCTATCTGTCGCTGGAGGGCGTAGTTCGCGCGGTCGGACTGCACAAGAACAAGTTCTGCCGCGCCTGTTTCGACGGTCACTATCCGATCCGAATCCCGCACGATGTGAAGGTTACCAAGTGGATGCTGGAGGAGCAGGAGAAACCGGGAGATTGGGAGGGCGGTCCGGACGACGGCGCTCCCGACTCGGATTGAGAATCAGGAGCGCTATGACCATGATGCCCGTTGGAAAACCCGGTCCGATGTCCGATCTAGAACGCTTCCTCTTCGATGTCACCGGGTATCTGATCATTCCGGACGTTCTGACGCCGCAAGAGGTGGAAGCCTGTCTGGAAGCCGCCAAACGCGCCCATGCTCCATACCCGCCGGACAGATGGCGACAACTGGGAGCTGTCTACGAGCAGGAGCCTGCCATCGAGAACCTGATAGATCATCCGGCAATCCTGCCCAAAGTGCGCGCGCTGCTGGGCGACTACTTCATTCTTCAGAGCAGCTGGTGCACGATGGTTCCTCCCGGCTATGTGGGAGGCGGCTATCACCAGGATGGATCAGGGGTCTACGAGTTTCGACGGCTTGCCCTGCCGACGCCGCTGGTTCAACTGCGCGTGGGCTTTTTCCTGACCGATCAGACCCAGGAGAACATGGGCAACATGGTTATGATCCCGGGCAGTCATAACGCCTCTGTCCCGCTGCCGCGCCAGGAGAACCTCGACGATCTGCCGATCCGTCATGTGGTTTGCGGTAAACCGGGGACGGTACTGATGTTTCATCAGGGCGTATACCACTGCGGAACCCGCAACGAGATGAGCTTCCATCGCTACATTCAGCATATGGTTTATGCACCGCCCTGGCTGATACCGTCCGATCGAAAACGCAATTCGCCGGAGTTTCTGGAGCGCACCACGCCCCTGCGCCGCGCACTGCTGGGAGAGTGGGAGCGACCGGAAGCGCCTTTCGGAATGGGATACACAAAGCCTCCGTTTCCGGACTGACCGAAGGCTGGGCGTAAAGCGCGATATTTTCTCCGTTATACATTATCAGGGAAGGCGGAAGATCGCTTCGCTGCGCTCGCAATGACAATGTGAGTGCAAGTTGCGTGTAACTGGAATGGTCGAACGTCACAATCTGTCGTTGTGAGGGAGGCGGAGCCGAACGAAGCAATCTTCGGATGCCCGACCGAAGCAGAAATGAGATTCAAGAAACCTTCGCTGCATCCTGGCCGTCTGTGTTTCGATAGACTGACCGGGATCGAACACGGAGGGAGGCTGAAAGATGTTAAATACCATTCTAAAGCGCGTGGTTGGCGCGGCGGTCGTGGCTGCTGGAGCGACGGCAGCGACCGCCGGAGCCCGCTATGTCAACAGCAAGCGGATCAATGCCGGGGAGAAGCTGGGAAAGGCGCTGCTTGATACCCAGCGGCTGGAAGAGGCGGGCAGCTACTCCGCCAGTGAGAGCGAGGCGGCTCTGGCAGCCTGCGCCGCCTATCTGATCAATGTGGCGTATAACGCCGCATCCGGCATCTCCGGACCGCCGGCGATGGATGCGGTCGGGTACGAGAGAAAGGTCAGCAGCGAGCGCAGCAGCGCGGTCGCCAGCATCATCACCACCGCGCACGAACCGGACACACGCTGGCAGTTTGATGTGGAGATCCCCGGCGTGGGGCGCATCAGCGGCAGCAGACGTCTCACCTCCGCGAAGTTTTCCGGCGCCCGCATGCATATGCGCACACCCGACACCATGTCTATCCGTTTTGAAAACGGTTACGTGGCGAATATCGAATCCGATCTGGAGTTTTCCGGCGGACTACTGCCCTTCGCCGGTCCACGCACCATGATCTCCGGCTCCGCCTCTCTCTCGGATAACCGCGGTAATGTGGGCAGACTGCGTATCGAGTCCTCCGGCGAAGTCAGTGGAACGATTACACGCGGCACGGATATCGTGGGACGCTTCGACGGCTCTCTTGAAGAGGGAGTCACGTTCCGACAATACCTGTCGGGAACGCAGACGTCCTGATTTTTCAGAAACGAGGTTTAAAACGAATGAGACTATGCTTTCGGTTGGCGATGGCAGCCGCCCTTCTGCTGGCACTGTGCGGCAGTTCGGCGAATGCTCAGGGTGAGTGGAAACGATTTACCAGCAGCAAGGGCGGTTTCAATGTTCTGATGCCAGGCACTCCGAAAGAGAGCGTCGAATACCTGGACCAGGAGAAGAAACTCGCACTCTATCAATTTCTGGTGGAGAAGGAGCAGGGAAATATTGCCTATCTGACGACCTACTCGGACTACAACCCGGACGATGTCAAGCGCGTGAAACCCGACACACTGCTGGAGAACGCCAGCGAAGGCGCGCGAAATGCTGTCAACGGCAAGGTCGTTCGCAAACAGAAGGTTACGCTGAGCGGCAACCCGGGTCTTGAGTTTGAGTTCGATCTTCCAGACAGCGGCAAGTATATTGCCCGTATCTATCTCGTAAAGTCGCGTCTCTACCAGACGATCTATGTCGGGGTCAACAATCGCACGAAAAAAGCGGACGCGATGAAGTACATCACCTCATTCCGTCTCAACTCCCAGTAGCCGATCCAGACCATGCCCGTCTGACGCCCGAAATAGAGACTATTCCGGGCGGATGCCTTGTTCCGGGAAGCACACCTGAGAGGAGATTCATGCAGACACCGATCGTCTCAATGCTGTTGATGCTGGTTTTGATGGCTGGAGGAGGGGGACAGGGAGCCTGGAAGCCTTTCGCCTCGAAAGAGGGCGGGTTCAGCGTCATGATGCCCGGGACCCCGAAACCGATGCGACAGTCGTTGAACACGCAGGCGGGTCCCATCGCCATGAACATGTTTGTGCTGGATATGGGAACGACCGCTTATGTGGTGATGTACTCCGACTATCCTGAGGATGGTGTTAAAAAGGCAGGCGTTGCGAAAGTACTGAAAGGCGCACGCGATGGCGCTGTGAATAACGCGCGCGGCGCGAAACTCCTCTCGGAGAAACAGATCAGCCTCAACGGACACCCCGGAGTGGAACTGAAGATGGAGCAGGGAGCGCAGGGAATCCTGCTGGCGAGGCTCTACATGGTGCGTAACCGTCTCTATCAGGCGATCTGCGTGGTGCCGAAAAGCCGTGCCGGTTCCGGAGATATGGAGCGATTCGTAGGGTCTTTCAAGTTGACAAAGTAGCGGACGGGGAGAGTGACTCACGGATGACCAATCAACCGATCACCTATCGCGATGCCGGAGTGGACATTGATACCGCCAATGAAGCGGTTCAGCAGATGCGCGAGCATATTCGTTCGACCTTCACTCCCGGAGTGCTCACAGATGTGGGCAGTTTTGGAGGCATGTTCCAACCGGACTGGCAGCGGTACGAAGAGCCGGTGCTCGTCTCCAGCGTAGACGGTGTCGGCACCAAGCCCAAAGTCGCCTTCATGATGAACCGCCATGATACGATAGGCATGGATCTGGTCAACCACTGCGTGAACGACATCTTGGTTCAAGGAGCGAAGCCGCTCTTCTTTCTCGACTACTTTGCGACCGGCAAGCTGAATCGCGAGGTGGCGGTGGATGTGGTTAAGGGGCTCTCAGAGGCTTGCCGGAGGGTCGGCTGCGCACTGATTGGCGGGGAGACCGCCGAGATGCCGGGTATGTACCAGGACAATGAGTACGACCTGGCGGGAACGATCGTCGGGATCGTGGATCGGAAGAAGGTCATTGACGGCTCCCGCATCGTTCCGGGAGACGCCGTCATTGGATTGGCTTCCAGCGGACTGCATACCAACGGCTACTCGCTGGCAAGGCGCGTGCTTTTTGAGATCGCCGGATACTCCGTCTCTGACACGCCTCCGGAACTGAGCGGCATGACGCTGGGCGAGGTGCTGCTCGCGCCGCATCGCGTCTACGCGCCTGCCGTTCTGCCGATCCTGGAGGAGACAGGAACCGGCGTCATCAAGGGGATGGCGCACATCACCGGAGGAGGATTTTATGATAACATCCCGCGCATCCTCCCCGCGGACTGCTCGGTCAGCGTGGATCGCAGAAACTGGAGTATCCCGCCAATCTTCACCCTCATTCAGCAGCACGGCAACGTTCCCGACCCGGAGATGTTCCGAACCTTCAATATGGGGATCGGCATGACGCTCATCGTGGAACGGGACTTTTCGCTGGAGGTGATTGACCGTCTGAACCGGGCGGGAGAGATCGCCAGTCTGATCGGGGAGGTATATCGCGGCGTTCACGAGGTGGATATTCTGTGACCGGAGACGCACGCAGAGCGTTCGACTGCCTGTTGTGGGATATTGACGGAACGCTGATAGACACCACCACGCTGATCGTAGAGGCGCTTGACCATACCTATCGCACGTTTTTGTCCAGAACGCTTCCCCCCGATGAGATACGCGCCATCATTGGCACGCCCCTTGTGCAGCAGATATACGCGCTGGGTGACCCGCGCTCATTCGGCGTCTCGCCGGAGGCGATGATGGAGGAGTTCATCCGCTACTATGAGGCGCATAAGAGCCGGGAGCGGATCATTGATACGGCGGTCTCAATGCTGATCGCTGGGAAACGATCCGGCAGACCGACGGGACTGGTAACCTCCAAAAACAGAGAAGAGATCGCCAATACGCTGCCGCGGCTGGGGATCGTCCCCTATGTGGACTGCATCGTCTCCGCCGATGATGTACAGCGCCCGAAACCCGATCCGGAAGGTCTCTTGCTCGCTCTGAAACGTCTCTCCGCTAGCCCGGAGACCACACTCTACATCGGCGACACCGTACACGACATGCGCGCCGGAAAGAGCGCGAGGGTCGCTCGCTGCGCCGTCACATGGGGAGCCGCTACGCGCGCGCAGCTGGAGGCGGAACGCCCGGAATATCTCCTCGAAGATCCCTCGGAGTTAGCCGCCGTACTGGACGTTGACTGACGTTTGCATGCAGATCATCCAGTTCCGCTCTCACACCGCCTTCAACGCCAGAGTCTATACCGCTTTGACCGTGATAGGCTTTTCGGGACTGGCGTTGACGCTGCTCTATGCTGACACCCTCTCAATCTACGCTCTCCTTCTGATACTCCTGCTCTGCGTGCTGCTGCTGCTCTATGCGCTGCCGCGCGCCGTCCGATACCGGAAAGGAGAGGTGGGAGAGAGGCGCGTGCTTCGCGCGCTGAAGACGCTACCGGACAGCTATACGGCGGTGACCAACTTCACGGAGGAGGGAAAGAGGTCGGGAGATACGGATATCCTGCTGTTCGGTCCTCCGGGAGTGGTGACTCTGGAGGTGAAGCGCTATTCCGGGACAGTGATGTACGAAAATGGCAGTTGGTGGCGGGTCTATCCTGACGGCGGAAAGCGTCCCCTCAAGCATGTCTCCCTGCAGGCGCGCTCCCAGAGGCAGCAGATGCAGAAGATCGTCCTGCAGTTGAAGGAGAGCGATCCGGACATGCCGTCCGGGTATATTCCGGTACAGGCGGCGATCGTCTTTGTGGGAACGGAGCGGTTGAACCTCATCGGACTGGATATCCCTGCCGTGAAGGCGGAAGATCTGAAGGACTATCTTCTGAAACAGCCCGAACGCCTGAGCCGTACCCAAGTATTCGGGCTGTTGAAGGCTTTCCTGAAGCGTTATGCCGCCTGATACTCCCGGGCGGCGACCATGATACAGGGACCTCCATATACCACGCGCATCCCGTTCGCCAGCGCCTGATTGACGGCGGCTCTCGACTCCGATTCCGGCTGCATCCAGCAGTATCCGATTTTCAGCTTTCCGGCTGCAATCATGATCTGCTGCGTTACCTCCGGAGGAACCACCGTCACGAGGACATCAATCGGTTCCGGGATGTTATCCAGATGAGGGTAGACCGGGTCGCCGTCTATCTCCGTCATGTTGGGATTGACGGCATAGACGGCGTATCCCGCTCTCTTGAGCGCCTTGTAGACCTGATAACCGTACTTGGTGCGATCTCGCGATACGCCAACCACTGCAAAACTTCTCTGATTGAGAATCTCTGCAATGAGACTCGTAAAACGAGTGTTATCCATCTTCGTTTCCTGAGAGAGTGGTTATCTTCGCGGGCGGAAGCGCGCCTTCGGGATTTCGTCCCGATCCTCATCACCGGTCTCCGGTCGGCTGGCGGGAGGCTCAGGGTGGCTGCCGCCCTGCGGTCGGTCGCTGCGGCGCTCTGCGCCTCTGTCTCCGCCGCGTCCTCCGCCTCCAAATCCGCCGCCGCCGCTTCGGGGATCACGGCTTTTCACCGCGGCGGCATCGAACGGCTGATCCAGATCTATGGCGGAGAGGTTTACCCGCCCCTGACTGTCTATCTCGATGACCCGTACCTCCAGCATGTCGCCCACTTTGACCGCATCTTCCGGTCTGCGAACGCGCTGCTCGGAGAGCTGCGAGACATGCACCAGCCCCTCCTTGCCGGGGAGAAACTCCACGAAAGCGCCCATCCCGATCAGGCGGGTCACTTTCCCGATATACTTTTCGCCGATGGTCACCTCGGCGGTGATTCCGCGAATGATCTGCGCCGCCTGCTCTCCGCCTGCGCCGTCTACGGCGGCGATGTAGATGGTTCCGTCCTGCTCGATGCTGATCGAAGCGCCCGTATCCGCCTCGATCTGCTTGATCATCTTGCCGCCCGGACCGATCACCGCACCGATCTTGTCCGGATTGATCTGCAGCGTGATGATGCGCGGCGCGTGCGGGCTGAGCTGCTCGCGCGGCGCGCTGATCGCCTCCAGCATCTTGCTGAGAATATACTGACGCCCCTCCTTCGCCTGCGAGAGCGTCTTCCGGATCATCTCGAAGGTCAAGCCGCGAATCTTGGTATCGAGCTGTATGGCGGTGATGCCCTGCTGTGTGCCGGCGACCTTGAAATCCATATCACCGGAGAAGTCCTCCATGCCCTGAATGTCGGACAGGACAGAAAACTGCTCTCCCCGCGTCATCAGCCCCATCGCGATACCGCTGACGGGGCGAGTGATGGGCACTCCGGCATCCATCAGCGCAAGGGTGGAGCCGCAGGTAGACGCCATCGAGGTCGAGCCGTTGGATTCCATCGTTTCAGAGGTCAACAGGATGGTGTAGGGGAATGTATCTTTGGGGGGCAGAACGGCAAGCAGCGCGCGCTCCGCCAGCGCGCCGTGACCGACCTCTCGTCTGCCCGGACCGCGCAGGGGACGAACCTCGCCCACCGAGTAGGGGGGGAAGTTGTAGAAGTGCATATATCGCTTGCTGATATCGCCTTCCAATCCGTCCACCACCTGCGCGTCGTCGGAAGAGCCGAGTGTCAGGGCGGTTAAGACCTGCGTCTGCCCACGTGTGAAGAGTCCGGAGCCGTGCACTCGGGGCAGCAGTCCAACCTCCGCCGTGATGGTGCGGATCTCCTCCGGCTTTCTGCCATCCGGGCGGACGCTTTCATCCAGGATCAGGTTGCGGATCTCCTCCTTGACCACCTTCTCCACCGCTTCCGCCAGCTCCGCCTCCTGTCCGGGGAACTGCGCCGTGAAGCGTCCCACGATCTCATCCTTCAGCTCGCTCAGACCCGATTCGCGCGATGCTTTGTCGGGGTTTTGGATCGCCTGCCGAAGCTCATGCGCGGTGTTTCCTCGCACAAAATCGAGAATGTCCTGATCCACCTTGTGCACCGCGGTGACGCGCTTCTCCTTGCCGACCATCTCCGCGAGCTGTCGCTGCAACGCGCAGATCTCGCGGATGGCGTTGTGCGCGAACTGGATCGCCTCGAAGACGGTCTCCTCGTCCACCTCGTTCGCACCCGCCTCCAGCATGTTCACGCGATCTTCCGGTCCGGCTACGATCAGGTCGAGATCGGACTCCTCAATCTGCTGAATGTCGGGAAAGAGAATAAATTCGCCGTTGATTCGCCCCACACGCACGCATCCGATCGGTCCGTTCCAGGGAATATCGGAGATGGTAAGGGCGGTGGAGGCGGCTACGACAGCGAGGACATCCGGGGGATTACTGTGTTCGACGGAGAGCGGCATCGCGATGACCTGCACCTCATTGCGCATGCCTTCGGGGAATAGCGGTCGGAGGGGGCGGTCAATCAGACGCGAGGTCAGAATGGCTTTATCGCTGGGGCGTCCTCCGCGCTTGACAAATCCGCCGGGAATTTTGCCCACGGCGTATTTACGCTCCTCATAGTCGCAGGTCAGGGGGAAGAAGTCTATCCCCTCCCGGACAAAATTCGCCATGGTCGCGTTCGCCAGCACAATGGTATCGCCCATCCGCAGCCAGCAGCTTCCATTCGCTTGCTTGGCGACGCGCCCGGTTTCCAGCGTGAGCGTCCTGCCGCCGAGTAAGCCTTCTACTTTGTATACCAACACTTTTCTCCTGAAAAAAGAAGGGGTGTCGAGATGCGGCAAAGCCATAGAGCGCAGGTACGGAAGACCGCCTGCGTTCTGATTGCCTCCATCCCGGCACCCGGGTTAAATCTTGCTGCGAATACCGAGCCGGCTTACCAGCGTGCGGTAGCGCTCGATGTCTTTTTCGCTTAAATAGTTCAGTAGCCGGCGACGCCGACCGACCATCATCATCAAGCCGCGGCGAGAGTGATGGTCTTTCTTGTTCACCTTCAGGTGATCGTTCAACTGGTTGATCCGCGCGGTCAACAGCGCAATCTGAACCTCGGGTGAACCTGTATCCGTCTCGTGCGTTTTGTAGTCCTCTATGATCGAGGACTTGCGTGCTCGTACAAGCGGCACCTGTCAACTTCCTCCTTGTCATCCAATCAACAGGCAAGTATATCTCATTTTAAGACCGATGTCAATTGTCTGAGTACGTTGGAGGGAGGAGAACCGGTCCTGTCAGGATTTGTGTAAAGTAATCCTATCTGGTATCATATATTTTTGCCGACTCAATAATCCGTTCAGGATAATCTATGGGTAAAGGCGGGCTGACATGGACACCTCTCATCCGTTATATGATCTTCTACAGCGGCGTATACTGATCATGGATGGAGCGATGGGCACCATGATTCAGCGTCTGAAACTATCGGAGACAGACTATCGCGGCGAACGTTTCAAAGACCATCCCTTCGACCTGAAGAACAATAACGAGGCGTTGAACCTGGTCGCTCCGCAGATCATCGAAGATATCCACACCGCCTATCTGCAGGCTGGCGCGGACATTATCGAGACCAACACCTTCAACGCTAACTCCATCTCCCTGAGCGATTTCGGGATGGAGCATCTCGTCCGCGAGGTGAATATTGCCGCCGTACAGATCGCGCGCAGGGCGATCGAAAAGCGGAACGCTCTCGATCCCTCCCGGCAGCGTTTCCTGGCGGGAACGCTGGGACCCTGCAACCGCATGGCTTCACTCTCTCCGGATGCTCACGATCCCGGCGCGCGCAACGTCACATTCGATCAACTGGTAGATGCCTACTATGAACAGACCTCCGCGCTGATGGAGGCGGGGGTGGACATCCTGCTGACGGAGACGGCGTTCGATACGCTCAATCTCAAAGCCTCGCTGTTCGCCATCCAGAAGTATTTTGAGGAGGGCGGTCATCATCGTGTGGTGCCGATCATGGCATCCGTCGCCTTTCCGTTAGACGCCAGCGGCAGAACCCTCTCCGGTCAGACCGTTGAGGCGTTCTGGATCTCGGTATCTCACGCCCCGCTCCTCAGCGTCGGCATGAACTGCGGGCTGGGACCGTCTCCCATGCGCCCCTATCTGGAGGAGCTAGCGCACCTCGCCCACACCTTCATAAGCTGCTATCCGAATGCGGGCTTGCCCAATCCGCTCTCCGATACCGGCTTTGATGAGACGCCGGAGACGATGGCGCCCAAGATTCGCGAATTTGCAGAAAACGGGTGGGTCAACATTGTCGGCGGCTGCTGCGGAACCACTCCCGATCATATCCGCGCCATTGCGGAGGCGGTTCAGGACTGCCGTCCGCGCGTACCCCGACTTCGCAGAAGCTTAACGGCGTTCAGCGGTCTGGAGCCGCTGGTGATTCGCCCGGAGACCGGCTTCATCACCATTGGCGAGCGGACCAACATCACCGGTTCGCCCAGGTTCGCCCGACTGATCAAAGAGGGAAAGCTGGAGGAGGCGGTAGGGATTGCGCGGCAGCAGGTGGAGAACGGCGCGAACCTGCTGGACATCAACATGGATGAGGCGTTGATAGACAGCGAATCTATGATGACCCGCTTCATCAACCTGATTGCCGCAGAGCCGGATATTGCGCGCGTTCCCATCATGATCGACTCCTCTAAATGGTCCGTGCTGGAGGCAGGACTGAAGGGACTGCAGGGGAAGAGCGTCGTCAACTCGATCAGCCTGAAGGAGGGTGAGGAGACGTTTCGGCAGTTAGCCAGACTCATCCGCCGCTACGGGGCTGGGGTTGTGGTGATGGCGTTTGATGAGCAGGGGCAGGCCGACACCTTTGAACGCAAGATCGCCATCTGCGAACGCGCCTACCGTATCCTTACGGAAGAGGTGGAGTTCCCCCCCGAAGACATCATCTTTGACCCCAATATCCTGACGATCGCCACCGGGATCGAGGAGCACAACAAATATGCAGTGGCTTTCATTGAGGCGACACGGTGGATCAAGCGGAACCTGCCCGGCTGCAAGGTCTCTGGAGGCGTGAGCAACATCTCCTTCTCGTTTCGCGGCAATAACGTGGTGCGCGAGGCGATGCACTCCGCCTTCCTCTATCATGCCATTCAGGCGGGACTGGACATGGCGATCGTCAACGCGGGGCAGCTTGCCGTCTATGAGGAGATTCCCCCCGATCTTCTGGAGCGGGTGGAGGATGTCCTCTTCAACCGCCGTCCCGATGCGACCGAGCGTCTGATCGCCTTTGCAGAGACGGTCAAAAGCTCCGGAAGAGAGCTGGAAGAGAGAGCGCAGGAGCAGTGGCGAGAGGCGGATGTGGAGGAGCGGCTTACCCATGCGCTGATCAAAGGGATTGTGGACTATATCGAGACGGACGTGCTGGAGGCGCTGGAGAGATACGGACGACCGCTAGCCGTGATCGAAGGTCCGTTGATGAACGGGATGAATATCGTCGGTGATCTCTTTGGCGCGGGGAAGATGTTTCTGCCGCAGGTGGTCAAGAGCGCGCGGGTGATGAAGAAGGCGGTGGCGGTTCTCCTGCCCTATCTGGAGGCGGAGAAGGATGCGGGGTCGGATCGCTCCGCCGGCAAGATACTCCTTGCTACCGTGAAAGGGGATGTGCACGACATCGGGAAGAATATCGTCGGGGTAGTGCTTGCCTGTAATAACTACGAGGTGATAGACCTGGGCGTAATGGTTCCCTGCGAGAAGATTCTGCAGACCGCCCGCGAACAGCAGGTGGATATCATCGGGCTGAGCGGGCTGATCACTCCGTCGCTGGAGGAGATGACCCATGTGGCGCATGAGATGGAGCGGGAAGGTTTTACAATACCGCTGCTGATCGGAGGAGCGACCACCAGCCGCGCGCATACTGCCATTAAGATCGCTCCTGCCTATTCGCATGCGGTGGTGCATGTGCTGGACGCCTCGCGCGCGGTGGGGGTTGTGAGCCAGTTGCTGAGCGAAGACCAGCGGGCGGACTTTCTGTGCCAGAACCTTGCCGAGCAGGAGCAGCTCCGTGAACTCAATCGAAAGAGGCGTCAGGATCGGGAGACGCTCACGATTACGGAGGCGAGAGAGCGGAGGGCTGCGATAGACTGGTCTGAGACTGCGATCGAGAGACCGGAGTTTCTGGGAGTCAGAACGCTGCGCGATTTTCCGCTGAGCCGTCTGGCGGACTACATTGACTGGTCGCCCTTTTTCCATGTCTGGGAGCTGAAGGGTCGCTTTCCGCAGATACTGCAGGACAGGGTGATCGGCGAGCGCGCCAGAGAGCTGTATGAGGACGGTCTGAAGCTGCTCGATACGATCATCCATGAGAGTCTGTTTACCGCCCACGGGGTCTACGGATTTTTTCCGGCAAACAGCATCGGCGATGACATTGTTCTCTTCACGGATGAGACCCGTTCGGAGGAGCTGGTTCGCTTCCATATGCTTCGGCAGCAGCTCTACAAGTCCGATTCTCAGCCGGACTACTGCCTTGCGGACTTCGTTGCTCCGCTGGAGACGGGAAAGGGCGACTATATCGGCGCGTTTGCCGTCACCGCCGGGCACAATGTGGATGCTCTGGTGGAGAAGTTTGAGCGAGATCATGACGACTACAACGCCATCCTCGCCAAAGCGCTGGCGGATCGCCTTGCAGAGGCGTTCGCCGAGTATCTTCACAAGCGCGTCCGGGAGGAATGGGGGTACGGGCGCGGGGAGAACCTGACCAACGACGACCTGATCCGGGAGCGATATCGGGGCATCCGACCGGCTCCCGGTTACCCCGCCTGTCCAGATCATACGGAGAAAAGGACCCTCTTCCGTCTACTGGAAGTAGAGAAGAACGCGGGCATCTTCCTGACCGAAAACCTGGCGATGCATCCCGCCAGTTCGGTCTGCGGTCTCTACTTCTCGCATCCGCAGGCGCGCTACTTCAACCTGGGCAAGATTGAGCGCGATCAGGTGGAGGACTACGCCAGGAGGAAGGGGGTGGAGGTGCGGGAGATCGAAAGATGGCTTGCGCCTCATCTGAACTACGATGTCTGAGCGGAAGGAATCCGGTGGGAATATGAACGCATTTTCCGGGCTGTATGTCGCCACGCTGACGCCCTTTTCCGAAGACAATCGGGTGAACGCCGGAGTCATCCGCGAGCACGTCGGATTTCTGATACACAACGGGGTCGCCGGTCTCTGCCCTGTCGGAACGACCGGGGAGTTTCTGTATCTGTCGAAAGAGGAGAAGCTCCGCGTCATCCGGGAGACGGTTCGCAGCGCGCAGGGCAGGGTCCGGGTCATCGCGGGGATCTGGTCGCTGAATATGGCGGAGACGGCACATCTTGCCCGTGAGGCGGAACAGGCGGGCGCAGACGCGGTCTTTCTTCCTCCCCCCATCTACTATCCGGCAGACGAGGAGACGATCTTTCGTTACTATCAGGCGGTCCGTCAGGTGACGCAGCTTCCGGTGTTCGCCTACAACATCCCGGCGTATGCGTCGAACACGATCAGCCTCGCATGCGCTGTGCGCATGGTGCAGGAGGGCGTGATTCAGGGCATCAAGGACTCGACGGGAGATGCCGGGACGATGACCGCTCTGGTGGAGAGGCTGGGGGAGCGCATATCCGTGATGGCAGCCAGCGACGCCTTTGTGAGCGCAGCCCGGAAGATCGGCGCGCATGGCTTCATCTCAGCGCTGGCAAACTTCGATCCCGTCCTGGTACGCAGGATCTGGGACGGAGAGACCGATCTGCAGGAGACCCTCACTCTGCTTCGCAGCGAGGTCAAGTCCTGCGGAGGACTGCCGGCAATCAAGTACCTTACCGGACTGACAGGCTTTGCGATGGGATCCTCTCGTCTGCCTTTTTCTGCGTTGACAGACGAACAGAAGCAGCGGCTGCGACAGACGCATGAACGGATATCGGCAGGGCGGCATTGACCTGTGACAACGTTCACAGCGATTTTTATCTGTTCTCCCTTGACAATTGCGCTCCGTTGAGATACACTGTATTTTAGTATTTCCGCTTCATCTCTACCGATCTTCGTCTCTCATTTTCTCTTCCACGCGGTTTTCATGCACACCAGTCCTTCGAATGAACTGATAGTTATCCTGGATTTCGGGGCGCAATACACGCAGTTGATTGCGAGGCGCGTTCGCGAGTGCAGCGTCTACTGCGAGATCCTTCCGTACGATACTCCGCTGGAGGAGATCCGCTCCCGGACTCCGAAGGGAATCATCCTTTCGGGAGGTCCCAGCAGTGTCTATGAAGAAGGCGCGCCCCAGATTGACATCGGTGTGTTTCAACTGGGCGTGCCGGTTCTGGGCATCTGTTACGGGCAGCAGTTGATGGCATATCTGCTGGGAGGGAAGGTATCTCGGGCGGATAAACGTGAGTATGGACGCGCCGATCTGCATGTACATCAGCAGAACGCGCTGTTTCAGGGGATGCCCGCAGAGCTGACATGCTGGATGAGCCACGGGGACAGGGTGCTGGAGCCGCCTCCGGGATTTCAGACACTGGCATCCACAAAGAGCAGTCCGGTCGCCGCCATGGCGGATCCAGCGCGAAAGCTCTACGGCGTGCAGTTCCATCCCGAAGTTTCGCATACGCCTTTCGGCAAGGAACTTTTACGCCAGTTTGTCGTAGATGTATGTGAATGCCATCAGTTATGGACAACCCGCTCCTTCATCGAGGAATCGGTTGAGACGATTCGGGATCAGGTGAAGGGGGCAGGGGTGGTCTGCGGCGTCTCCGGCGGTATCGATTCCTGCACCGTCGCCGCGCTGGTGCATCGCGCCATCGGAGATCAACTCACCTGCATCTTTGTGGATCACGGGCTTCTTCGTCAGGGAGAGGCGGAGCAGGTGAGGCACGATTTTGCAGAAGCTCTCGGAATTCACCTCATCTATGTTGACGCCGCGCAGAGGTTCCTGAAGAGGCTGGGGGGGATTACCGACCCGGAGCGAAAGCGAAAAATTATCGGCGAAGAATTTGTACGGGTATTTGAAGAGACTGCCGATAATTTAACCGGTGTGGAGTTCCTTGCTCAGGGAACGCTCTATCCCGATGTGATTGAAAGCGGTACGCGCACCGCCGCCAAGATCAAAACCCACCACAACGTCGGCGGTCTCCCGGAAGATATGCGCCTGAAAGTGATTGAGCCTCTGCGCTATCTCTTCAAAGACGAGGCGCGCGCGGTCGCCGACGAACTAGGTCTCCCGGAAGCGATCGTTTGGCGGCATCCGTTCCCGGGTCCGGGACTGGCGATCCGCATCACCGGGGAGGTAACCTTTGAGCGGCTGGAGATGCTCCGTCAGGCGGATGCCATCTTTATCGAAGAGTTAAAGAGGGCGAACCTCTACCGGACGATCTGGCAGGCGTTCGCCGCGCTGGCTCCCGGTATCCGAAGCGTGGGGGTGATGGGGGACAGCCGCACATATGCGCATCCGATCATACTCCGCGCAGTAACTAGCGAAGATGCGATGACCGCGCACTGGGCGAGACTGCCCTACGACCTGCTGGAACATGTGAGCAACCGCATTGTGAATGAGGTTCCCGGCGTCAATCGCGTTGTCTACGATATCAGCTCCAAGCCCCCGGCGACCATCGAATGGGAGTAGGGGAGCGGTACGTGGTGCAGGAAGAGACGATCGAGGAGTTGATCTCCGAGTCTGCTATCCGGAAACGGGTCGCTGCACTCGGACAGGAGATAAACGCCGCATATGCCGGGAAAGAGATCGTGCTGGTCGGGGTCTTAACGGGAGCCGTTCTGTTCCTTTCCGATCTCATTCGATGCATTCATATCCCCATTGAACTGGACTTTGTAGCAACCTCCTCTTATGGACAGGCAACCCGATCCTCCGGAGAAGTGAGGCTGCTCAAAGATGTCAGCCATCCCATACAGGGAAAGCATGTCCTCCTAGTGGAGGATATCGTAGATACCGGATTGACGCTGCGCTATCTGCTGGAGACCTTTCAGGCAAGGCATCCCGCCAGCATTGCCTGCTGCGTACTGCTGGATAAGCCCTCGCGTAGAGTGACGGATGTACCCCTGAAGTTCCGGGGCTTTGAGATAGAAGACCGATTTGTTGTCGGCTACGGACTCGATTATGCCGGACGTTTCCGTAACCTACCCTACATTGGAGCGCTTCGTAAGTAGAACTGAATTGTCGGCGAGCCGTGCTATCGCATCTGCCGCTTCTCATTGAAATCCATCTTTCCAGACGCCGGCTGTACATATAACTCGTTGCAACCACGTTTTGCACTACTCCCTTTCAGAAGCCAGAATGAGGTGAATGATTCGCAATGGAATCTGGTACACGAAAAATGGACGCCGAAGAGCGACCGCTCACCACGGCGGAACTTGAAAGTAAAAGTCTTGAGGATCTGGTGGCGATCGCCAGAGACAGCGGCGTAAACGGGGAGGTTTCAGGGCGCAGGGACGATCTGATCCGTCGGATTCTGGAGAGCCAGACGGAGAAGAGCGGTCTGATGTTCGCCCAGGGAGTCCTCGAGATTCTGTCGGAGGGCTGGGGGTTCCTGCGAAGACACAACTTTACACCCAATCCCGAAGATATCTACGTCTCCCAGACGCAGATCAAGCGTTTTGGTCTAAAGACCGGGGACCTGGTGGCGGGGCAGGTGCGCCCTCCCAAGGATTCGGAGAAGTATTTCGGGCTTCTGCGGGTGGAACAGGTGAATGGTCTCGATCCGGAGGTGGCGCGCAACCGCGTCAACTTCGACGATCTTACTCCCATCTACCCCAATGAGCGCATCGTGCTGGAGACGACCCCCAACGAGATCGCGGGTCGCTTTATTGATCTGGTATCGCCCATCGGAAAGGGGCAGCGCGGAACCATCGTCGCGCCTCCCAAAGCGGGCAAAACCACGCTGCTGAAGACCATCGCTAACGCCGTTTCTATCAACCATCCGGAGATGGCGCTGCTGGTTCTACTGATTGATGAGCGGCCCGAAGAGGTCACCGATATCCGACGATCGGTGAAGGGGGAGGTCATCAGCTCCACCTTTGACGAGACGCCGGAAAACCATATGCGCGTGGCGGATATGGTGCTGGAGCAGGCGAAACGCCTCGTTGAGTCCAAGCGCGATGTCATCATTCTGATGGACAGCCTGACGCGCTACACCCGCGCCTCCAACCTGACGGTCAATCCCAGCGGGCGCACGCTCTCTGGAGGGCTCGATCCCGCCGCCCTGTATCGTCCGAAACGATTCTTCGGGGCTGCGCGTAATATAGAAGAGGGTGGAAGCCTGACGATCCTGGCATCCGCTCTGGTGGAGACCGGCAGCCGGATGGACGACCATATCTTCGAAGAGTTCAAGGGAACCGGCAATATGGAGCTGGACCTGGACCGCGATCTGGCGGAGAGGCGTATCTTTCCGGCAATTGACATCATGAAGTCCGGCACGCGCCATGATGAACTTCTCTACGACGAAGACAACCTGAAGCGAATCACGCAGCTTCGAAGGCTGCTTTCCGGGCTGTCGAGCGTAGAGGCGACGGAACTGCTGATAGATCGTCTGAAACATACCAAGTCGAACCGCGAGTTCCTCAAAATGGTAGATCGGACGATGAAGAATACCGACCCAGACTAAAGGACAACCGATCCCCGGACTGTCCGTTTGTCGCCCCCAGAGGCTGGAGATGGAGGCAACGCTGTGGAGAATGAGTTCAGAGATCTGTTCGGCGACTGGGACCCCAGGAAGGAAGACGCTTCCCGGGGAGATGACTTCTTTGGTGAGCCGGAGAACCGCGGTCCGCGCGCCCTGAACGAGAAAGAGGTCAAGGTGCTGGGGGTCTTTGAGCACTCCGAGTCGGGAGCGGGAGCCAGCCCTCAGACCTTTGTTCTGCTGCAGGACAATCAGGGCAGACGGGTGCCCATCTGGATCGGCAGGTTCGAGGCGTTCGCCATCTCCATGGCGATCGAGGGAGAGCAGCTGGACCGACCGATGACGCATGACCTGATCCGCATTCTTCTGGAGCGGCTGGGGGCGAACGTCGAGCGCATCATCATTGACGATCTGTGGCAGGATACCTTCTACGCCAAAATCAGCCTGACCCGCGACGGAGAGACGCTGGAGGTGGACTGCCGTCCCAGCGATGCGGTCGCGATCGCGCTGCGTTTTCGCGCCCCGATCTATATGGCGGAGTCGGTCATCGAATCGGTGGAGCAGAAGTTTTAGGGAAGTCTCCATCCCGGAGATGTGAGCGAACAGCAGGCAACAGAGGTTGTCACCTGCTGTTTTTCATTTCAATTGTCGTGTGCCTGTCCGTATCGGGTTATGAGGAGATGGTCGTATGGCGAGTGATCCCGCGATCCCTTCTGAAGCCGCCCTCGTGATGCATGAGTTAGCGCGCGGGATGAACCTCAAGAAGTGTCGAAAATGCGGCTGAATGGCAGACGCCATTAACAGTGCGGCACGCATTTTTCAGATCGCCGAAGAACCTGCCGTCCGCGCTCTGACGCCTGTTATTGAGGGCTATAAGGATCGCATGGAGCCGCTCGCTTACGATTGCATTGGATGCAGGAAGTGCTGGGGGGCGGACGCGACGAGGATGCTCGCCGAGGGGTTTGGTGATCTGGAAACAGAGGGATGCGGCTACTGCGCTGCCGCCTCCGATCCACCTGTGGTGCAGCTGCAGGATCTGTCGGAGCGTCCCTGGCCCCCATATCCGGGCGAATATCTCCTTGGCAACCTGCTCCGCGAGCAAGTGGAAGTCGTGAACCTGGTCGGTGTCACCGATATTGAGTTCATCCTTCAGGCGGTACGAGAGTGCGGGTCTCGCGCCGTTCCGCCACTATCCGACTGCGCTGCCGATGCACCCGCTTTCGAACGAATCCAGGCTCGCGCTCCCAAGCGTCTGAAACTCGACCCCGCGGGCTTTTTCATCCTCCTGCCACAGTTCGAGAAGGGCATGATCATCTGTGAGCACTACACCAGTGACGGTCGGCTGACACATGTTATCGAAGGGCGCAGGGCATCTTTCATTGCAGCGACTGCCGTAGAGAGAGGGCTGATCAGCCAGCTCGACCATGCCGCCTACCTGGGGCGCGAGCTGGCGAAGGCAGAGATTGCGCTCGCGACGGGAGCTGTCTACGAGCAGGATGCTGCGCTGGGGAGCCTCCCGCCCGAAGCCGCCGCTAATCCTGAAGAGAGTTCCTGCTCTCCCCTTCCTCAAATGGCTACATAACAGACATTATCGGACGTTTTTGACTTCTCACCCGCACCCGGGTTCCAACAAAAAACCGCTGACATCGCTCTGATGACAGCGGTTGTGAGGTGTCACCTGTCCATCAACTGCCTGGCGAAGGCGACGGTACAGATGCTGGCGGCAAATCTGACAGGTTTTGCTGGATCTCTTTTATCTTCACGTAGCACTCATCCAGAAGCTCCTTGACGCTTCGTATGGACGGCTCCTGCGTCTGACCTCCTCGCGTCCGTGACCAGAGAATGTATGATGCGACAGCGATGCCGGTTGACAGCAAGACGGTTCCGAGTATCCAGCCAGCTTTGGTATTCACGTCATCCACCCACTATCGTCCTTCCGTGGCGAAAATCTGCCGGGGCAGCGCTTAGAGCTGCCTCCCTCTATCCTATGGTATATCTTCCCCCGTCTCCGCCATCATCTTCAAGCGATTTGAAGATGCGCTTGACGAACGCAATCAACTCCATCGGATTGAAGGGCTTCGTCAGGTAGCAGTCCACTCCGGACTGCCAGCCGCGAAATACGTCGGCGTCCTGCGCTTTGGCTGTCAGCATGATTACCGGGATATCCCGTGTACTCGGATCCCGCTTCAGGTTCTGGAGCACCTCAAAACCATCCATGTAGGGCATCATCACATCCAGAACGATCAGGTCCGGCTGCTCCGACTGCACCTTCTCCAGCGCCTCTTTGCCGTCAAAGGCGGTGACCACCTCGTATCCCTGTCGCTCCAGGTTGACCTGGACTAATCGGACGATATGCCGCTCATCATCTACCGCCAGAATCTTCTTCGCCATTCCTGGTTCCTCTCCTCGAAACTGCTGCGCGCCCGTGAACAGCCCCGGTCATGCAGCATAAGGTCAGTGTAAGTCTACCTGAAAACGTACAGAAGTATATCACATGGACGGTACAGTGTCAACGGACGCCCTCTCTGCCCTCCGTTCCAATACTTACTATTCTGTACGCATTTTTCATGATACAATTATCCCCCGTTTCGAGCAAGGCGTCTATTCAATCCGCGCCTTCTGCATAAGGGCGGCAGCACGCTCGATCTCCCACATCGTCAGCTCTGCCGGCTCCAGCGTGATCTCCAGAGCTTCCTCGAAACCGATTTGAATCGCCGCAGTAACCAGACGTTCTTCTACCTCTTCCAGCGGGTAGTAGCCCGGTGCTGTCGGACCCAGAAAGACGCTCTCCGGGGCGATGGAAGGGGGACGATGCCTCAACGAGGTCTGCTGAAGAATGGCGTCCCGCCTGCGGCACTGCGCGCTGCCTATCAGCTTATACCCCTTGTCGGTCAGCAGATCCACCCTGGAGCGAGAGGCGAAGCAGTCCCCTCCCCTCTCCGTTATACGTTCGCAGGTTCCGAAATCCAGGGACAGGTTCAACGACCGAAGTGCATGGATCAGCCCGCGTGACAGGAGGCGGTAAGAGGCTGCCACGCCTGTGCCTTCGGAACCCAGGTTCCGCGCCGGAACCGCGATCGAGATCGTCTGATCGCCTCCATGAAGGATGCCGCGACCACCGGAGGGACGCCGAACCAGCTCGACATCCAGCTCCCGGCACCGTTGTAAGTTCACGCTACGCGAGAGATTCTGAAGCCTGCCAAGCGAGATGGCAGGCTTCTCCCAGCGATACAGCCTCAGGGTGGGAGGCGCAATTCCCTCGATCACCGCATCGAGGATCGCCTCATCTACCGCCATATTCCAGGCTGCTCCGCACTCCGCATGCAGGATCAACCGCCAGGTCTGTCCGGACGTTGCCGGACGAAGCGAGAAGGCATGTTGATTCGCCTCCTCCTTCTGACCTTGCGGATGTTCCTCTATGCTTCGGCGGGTACCCATTTTACATTTAACTGTTTGACGGCGGCTGTCTCGTCCAGACGCGAGATCGGAGTGTGGTGCGGGGCGGATTTCACAATCTCCGGATTCTCAGCCGCCTCTTTCGCGATCTGGATCAGCGCATCGCAGAAGGCATCCAGAGTCTGCTTCGACTCTGTCTCCGTCGGTTCGATCATCAGAGCTTCCGGTACGATGAGCGGAAAGTAGTTTGTCGGCGGATGAAAGCCGTAGTCCATCAGACGCTTGCTGATATCCATCGCCCGCACACCCGACTGCGACTTCTGGCGGCTTGCGGAGATGACCACCTCGTGCATGCAGATACGATTATGCGGGATGTCGAAATGCTCCTGAATGCGGGCGCGAATGTAGTTAGCGTTCAGGATGGCGTTCTCCCCCACCTCCCGCAGTCCTTTTGCTCCTAGTGCGCGTATGTAGGCGTAACCGCGCACGGCGTTCAGGAAGTTGCCATAGAACGAGTGAATGCTGCCGATCGCGTGCGGGCGATCCTCGTTAAGGAAATAGGAGCCGTCTTCTCGCCTGCTCACCACCGGGATTGGCAGGAACGGCTCCAGATTCGCCTTCACTCCGATCGCGCCGCATCCCGGACCACCCCCTCCGTGCGGCGTGGAGAAGGTCTTGTGCAGGTTGAAATGCATGACGTCAAAGCCCATGTCTCCTGGGCGCGTGATGCCCAGCATGGCGTTCATGTTTGCGCCATCGCAGTAGACCAGCCCGCCCGCCTGATGCACCAGGTCGCAGATCTCCACGATGTCCGACTCAAACAGCCCCACCGTGTTGGGATTGGTCAGCATCAACGCCGCGACATTCTCGTTGAGAGCGGCTTTGAGGGCGTCCATGTCCGTCAGACCGTGTGCGTTGGTCGAAATGGATTTGACGGTGAATCCGCATCTTGCCGCGCTGGCGGGATTGGTTCCATGCGCGGAATCGGGAATGAGCACCAGTTTCCGATCGGGACTGCCATGCACATGATGATATTCGTGAATCATCATCAGGCTCAGCAGTTCGCCATGCGCCCCCGCAACCGGCTGAACGGTGGCGGCATCCATCCCGGAGATCTCCGCCAGCATCTGGTGCAGATCGTAGAGAAGCTGAAGCGCGCCCTGCACCTGCGTCTCATCCTGCAGCGGATGCAGCCGTGCAAAACCGGGCAGCCGGGCGACCTTCTCGTTCACCTTCGGGTTGTACTTCATGGTGCAGGAGCCGAGCGGATAGAACCCGTAGTCTATGGAGTAGTTGCGCTGAGACAGCCTCGTGTAGTGACGCACCACCTCCAGTTCGGAGACCTCCGGGAGCGGCAGACTCTCTCGCAGGTTACCCTCCCCCAGAAGCTCCGCAGGATCTCGGCGCGGCACATCGCACTCCGGCAGGTTCGCCGCTCTCCTGCCCGGAACGCTCTTTTCAAAAATCAAGGAATCGCTCAAGTCCGATGTCTCTCTCTCGATATGAAAACGTCTGCCGGCATCAGCCGGTGATCTGCGCCATCGCGCTGACCAGCCGGTCAATATCCTCTCTGGTCTTCGTCTCCGTGACGCAGAGAATCATCGAGTCCGCCAGCTCCGGATAGAACTTTCTCAGCTCGTAGCCGCCGATCATTCCGTAATCTAGCAGCGCCTGATTGACGGAGGCGGGCGGATGGGCAAAGGGCAGTCGAATGGTGAACTCTTTAAAGAAGGGAGCCTGGAAGCGAGGCTCCACGCCAGCCAGAGCGCACAGACGGTCAAACGCATAGTGCGCCTTCTGCAGGCAGAGGTCCGCCACCTGCTGCAGCCCCTGTTTGCCCATCTCACATAGGTAGATGGTCGCGCACAACGCCAGCAGCGCCTCGTTTGTGCAGATATTGGAAGTGGCTTTCTCGCGGCGGATGTCCTGTTCGCGCGTCCGAAGCGTCATGGTGAAACCGCGCCTCCCCTGACTGTCCGTCGTTGCTCCGACGATGCGTCCGGGGAACTTTCGCTGATACTCTCGTTTGCAGGCGAAAAACCCGAGCAGCGGACCGCCAAAGCCCATCGAGCAGCCCAGCGACTGCCCCTCACCCACCACAATATCGGCTCCAAACTCTCCCGGCGGCTTCAGCAGTCCCAGGGAGATGGGATCCACACACACAACGGAGAGCGCGCCCACCTTGCGGATCTCGTCATGAAACGTCTGGAGGTCTTCCAGGTTTCCAAAGAAGTTGGGCTGCTGTACGACCATGCAGGCGACATTGTCGCTCAACTGCTTCGACAGCACTCCCATGCTCATCACGCCCTCATCGTGATCGAGCGTCTCCAGTTTGAAGCCGGACCGCAGAATATAGGTCTCCAGTACGCGCCGATAGTGCGGGTGAACGCTTCGAGCCACGACAACCGTGTCGCGATGGGTAATGTCAATCGCCATCAGCGCGCCTTCCGCGATCGCCGTCGCAGCGTCGTACATGGAGGCGTTCGCCAGTTCCATGCCGGTTAACTGGCAGATCAGGGTCTGGTACTCATAGATGGACTGCAGCATACCCTGACTGACTTCGGGCTGATAGGGAGTGTAGGAGGTGAGGAATTCGCCGCGGGAGATCAGCGCGTCCACGACTGCGGGGGAGAAATGGTCGTAGATTCCCGCGCCGAGAAAACAGAGGTAGCGGTCCAGATTGCGGTTTTTCTCAGCCAGACTCTGCAGATGCCGTACCAGACCGATCTCATCCAGTGCGGGGGGGATCGCCAGATCTCCCGTCAGCCTCACCTCTTCGGGAATGGGCGCGAACAGGTCTGCGATCTCCTGGACTCCGATGGTCTTCAGCATCTCCCGGCGGTCATCATCCGTATGAGGAATGTAAGCCAATGGAGCTACTCCCTTATCAACTGTTCATACTGCTCTGCGCTCAGAAGGTGATCCAGCTCCTCCGGATTGGACATCTTGATCCGGATCATCCAGCCTGCGCCATAGGCATCCTGGTTGATGGTCTCTGCGGCGTCGGTAATCTCCGAATTCACCTCCACCACCTCTCCGCTGAGAGGGCTGTAGAGATCGGAGACCGCTTTCACCGACTCCACCGTGCCGAAAATCTCGTCTTCCGCAAGCATCCGCCCGGTTTCGGGCAGCTCAAGATAGGTGATGTCTCCCAGCTCTGCCTGCGCATGATCGGTGATGCCGACCAGTGCGGTGTCGCCCTCCACCCTGACCCACTCGTGCGACCTGGAGTATTTCAGTTCTGCTGGCACTGCCATCGAAAAATCTCCCCTGATGTCTCTATGTCTCTGCGTTAACGACCGATGAGGCTCTTCTTAGCCACGACTTTTGCCGGGAGCATCTGGTTTCTGACCGACAGGAGGACGGTCCCTCCCGCCTTCGCATGAGGACTGGCGATGTATCCCATGCCGATCCCCTTCTGGATGGTTGGCGAGAATACGCCGCTGGTTACCACTCCGACCTCCCGGTCTTCTACATAAAGAGTATACCCCTGACGCGGAGCAATCCGCTCCTGAAGAACCAGCCCCATCAGCCGGCGTGAAGCCCCTCTCTCCTGCAGGGCGAGGATCGCCTCTTTTCCGATAAAGTCGCCCTTCTCCGGCTTGACAACCCACATTAGCCCGGCTTCCACCGGAGAGGTAGAGTCGTCAATCTCATGCCCGTAGAGCGGATAGCCCGCCTCGATCCTCAGCGCGTCTCTGGCTCCCAGACCGCAGGGAACCCCGCCCGACTCCATCAGTCGGTTCCAGACCGCTTCGGACGCCGCTGCAGGCACAATGATCTCGAAGCCGTCTTCGCCGGTATATCCCGTGCGGCAGAGCGTGGCGGGTTGCCCGAAGAGCGAGGCTTTTCGAAAGCCGAATCGCGGCACGGAGAGCAGGTCTTCCCCTGCCATCTGAGAGACGATCTGCGGGGCTGCCGGTCCCTGCACGGCAATCATCGAGGTCTGCTCCGTATGGTCTTCCATCGTCACCGTATCGGGCGCGTGTACACGTATCCAGCGCAGGTCTTTGTCGGTGTTGCTGGCATTGATGACGACCAGAAAGTCCTCCTGATCTTTCCGGTAGACGATGATATCGTCTATTATGCCGCCTGAGGGATTGGTGAGCAGCGAATACTGTGCCTGCCCCGGTCCCAGCGCATCTACGTTATTGGAGGTAACACTCTGGAGCAGAGCAAGCGCGCCCTTTCCGTAGATATGGACGCGCCCCATATGGCTGATATCAAACAGACCGACCGCGTTCCTGACGGCGCGCGATTCCTCCAGGATCCCGGAGTACTGAACCGGCATCTCCCACCCGGCGAAGGGAACCAGTCGGGATTTCAACCGCTTATGCGTCTCATAGAGCGGAGTACGTTTCAACGTCTGTTCGGTCATCACTCGGTCGCTCGTTTCTGAGGATCGGGGGGAACGGTCGCCCTGCCCCGTATGGTAACGATCCCCTCCCCTACCTCCACCTCGGTGATATAGAGAAAGCCTGCCAGCCCCAGATCACGGTCTATATCCAGCACCGGATTGATGGCATTGGCTCTGGTCTGCGCGAATGCGGGGGCGGTCTCTCTGCCGTTGAGAAGCATCACCGGCTCGCTGATCTCCAGAAACCTCCCTTCCCGATGAGTCAGTCTTCCGCGCATCTCCACAAGGGAGACCGCCCCCAGGATCGGCGTATCCGCAGCCACGGAGACGAAGCCGGGCGTCAGCGTTACCTGCACATTCTTAAAATCGGGATACTTTTTCTGGATGAATCGCTGCATCCCTTCAGAGTCTACGGTTGCAACCGCCGTTCCCTCTCCCGCAGTCCGGATCACGATCCGCTCGCGGAAAAACGCGCTGCCGATATCTATGGAGACTTTCGGGAGACTGGCAAAAAAACGCTTTACCGGGGCGTCGCGCAGGGTGAAGTCCTGAAACTCCAGATCAAGACGCCTGACATGGGCGCGCAGTCCCGCGCCGTGTTGAATGATAAACGGGAGACGGTCGGAATGAAAGCCGCTGGCGCGTATCCGGGTGGAGGAGCTTTGCCCCGCCAGCAGACCGAAGACGCCGTCCGGGCGAACGCTGGCGTGAACCTCTCCGCCTCTCAGGGTCCGGCGAAGGTCAATCTCTGCGGCGCGGTTCACCCTATGATTGACGAAACCGGAGAGGACGAACAGGCTGAAGAGCGCGATGGCGGCATCTTTCAGTGTGTCATTCACCCAGATATGCCTTCTTGACCTCTTCGTTCTGGAGCAGATTATCGGCGCTGTCTTCCAGGACAACGCGCCCGGTCTCCAGAACATATCCCCGCGAGGCTAGACGCAGTGCTTGAAAAGCGTTCTGTTCCACCAGCAGGATAGTTACGCCCTGCTGATTGATCTCCCGAATGATATGAAAGATCTGCTGAACGAGAAACGGCGCAAGTCCCAGCGAAGGCTCATCCAGCATCAGCAGTCGGGGACGCGCCATCAACGCCCGTCCGATGGCGAGCATCTGCTGCTCCCCGCCGGAGAGCGTGCCGGCAAGCTGAGACGACCGCTCGCGCAGGCGCGGGAAGAGGTGGTAGACCCGCTCAATATCTTCCTTGAGCTGCGCGTGCTTCTTGCGATGGATGTAACCGCCGAGCTGAAGGTTCTCCAGAATGGTCAGGTTGGCGAAGATGCGCCTACCCTCCGGAGACTGGCAAATTCCGCGCATCACCAGCTTATGCGGGGGCAGTCGCGTGATGTCCGCGCCTTCAAAATAGATCTTCCCGGAGCGAGGGCGGACCAGCCCGGATATGCTGCGGATGGTGGTGCTCTTCCCGGCTCCATTTGCGCCGATCATCGTTACGATCTCGCCCTCGTTCACCTGAAGGCTGACCTCGCTCAACGCCTGGATCGCGCCATAGAAGACATCCACTTTTTCCAGCGTCAGCATCTCTGATCTCTCTCTATGCGCCTTCCATACTCTGCTCGGCTCTGACGCCGGTCGAGGCTTCTTTATCGTCCGTCGTCGTGATCTCCTCCCCCAGATAGGCGGCGATCACTCTGGGATCCCGGCGAATCTCCTCCGGCGTTCCCTCTGCGATGATCTCCCCGTAATCGAGAACATAGATGCGCTCGCAGATGCCCATTACGACCGTCATATCGTGCTCGATGAGCAGGATGGTCAGCCCAAACTCCTGGCGGATATGCAGAATATCCTCCATCAGGTCCTGCTTCTCCTGCGGGTTCATGCCCGCAGCGGGTTCGTCCAGCAGAAGCAGTTTCGGATTCGTCGCCAGGGCGCGTGCGATCTCCAGGCGTCTCTGCGCTCCGTAGGAGAGACTCGTCGCCTTCTCATGGGCAACTTTGTCCAGCCCGAACCGCGCCAGCAGAGAGAGCGCTCTGGCTTCGATCTGCGCGTCTTCATGCTCCATCCGCGCCGTTCGGAAGAGCGCGTCAAAGAGATTGGTCTTACGGCGAATATAGGAGCCGATCATCACGTTCTGAAGCACGGTGAGATCGGGAAACAGGCGAATGTTCTGAAAGGTTCGCGCAATGCCTCGCTCGGCAAACTGAAACGGGCGATAACCAGCGCGATTGATCCGCCGTTTTGGAGCGGTGATCAAAGAGATCAATACCGCGATCGCCACCGCCGCCCAGGTTACGTTCGCCTTGATGGAGGTGGACATGATATATCCCACCAGCCAGCCGCTCAGTCCCAGCAGAACCGTGTCCATCGCCAGAAGCGCGATCCGCTGAAGCGGCGGATAGGGACGAACGCCCGCCATCATCTTCCCATCGAATCGGAAGCAGCCGGTGGTCGGCTCATAGACCCCCGTCAGCAGATTGAAGACCGTCGTCTTCCCGGCTCCATTCGGTCCGATCAGTCCGACCAGCTCTCCCTTTTTCAGGGAGATGTCAAAGTTATTGACGGCGGTCAGTCCCCCGAAGACTTTGCAGCACTTCTCCACGCGAACGATCTCTTCCGGAGAGACTTCCGCCTTCTCCGGCTGCGGCGAAGGAGCGGACGGAACCTCTGGAACGCTATCGGATGGCTGCTCCCCTCCCCTGCGCAAGAGGCGTCTGCGGATGCCTGCTAGAGAGAGTTCCGACATTCCGAAGACGCCCTGCGGTCGCAACAGCATCATCAGGATGAGCAGCAGCGCGTAGATCAGCATGCGGTACTCATCCTTGAAGTCCGGGATGTAGTCTTTGAACCCCTTCAGGGCTTCCGGGATGACGGTCAGGACCAGCGCGGCGATGGTTGCGCCCGTGATGCTGCCCGTTCCCCCCAGAACGATCATGACGACATAGTTGATGGAGAGCATGAAGTTGAACGACTTGGGGGAGAAGAAGTAGATATGGGCATAGAGCGCGCCCCCCATGCCCGCAAAGAAGGCTCCCAGCGCGAAGGCGGCGATCTTGACTCCGGTCGTGTTCACGCCCATTGCGTCGGAGGCGACCTCATCCTCACGAATAGACTGGTACGCCAGTCCGTGCAGGGAGAACTTCAGGTTGCGGGTCAGAACGATCACCAGAACAGCTGTGGCGTAGACGGCGATGAATCCTGCGATCTTGGGAATGCCGAAGAAGCCCATCGAGCCGCCCATGAACTCGGCAGCCGGGATGATCGTCTTGATATTCTCGAAAAGAACGCGGATGATTTCGCCCAGTCCCAGCGTAACGATCGCCAGGTAGTCCCCGCGAAGGCGTAGGCTTGGGACGCCGACGATGTACCCGAACAGAGAGGCGGTCAGCCCGCTGATCAGCATTCCTACCGGGAGGAGCCACCAGTAGGTAGTTGAGAAGGCTTGAAGCACCTGTTCGCTGCTCCAGCCGGGATTCGCCTTCTCCAGCCCCTCTTTGACGGACTGCCAGATCAGATAGCTCAGGGAGCCGCCGGTGTAGGCTCCCACCGCCATAAAGCCCGCATGACCGATGGAGAACTGCCCGGTAAACCCGTTCACGATATTGAGGCTTACCGCCAGAATGATGGCGATGCCGCACTGCAGAACGATGTCCTGGGCATACGGCATCAGGTAAGAGCCGTGCGCGTAGTTGAAGCCGAAGATGATGAGCGCGAAGAAGAGGATACCGGCGGTGCGTTTTCCCAGCCTGCGCATGGCTAAACCTTCTCCACCACGTTTTTACCCAGTATGCCGGCAGGGCGAAACATCAGAACGGAGATGAGAATCAGGAAGGCAAAGGCGTCCCGGAAGGGGGACAGTTCGGAACCACCCACGAAAGCCTCTGCCAGACCCATCAGCAGACCGCCAAGCACCGCGCCGGCGATATTGCCGATCCCCCCCAGCACGGCGGCGATAAACGCCTTCAGCCCGAGCGCAACTCCCAGCAGCGGATCGAAGTTGTTGCGGGTCAGTCCGTAGCTCAACAGCCCTGCCGCGCCCGCCAGCGAGGAGCCGATCAGGAAGGTGAGGGTAATAACGGTATCGGTATTGATGCCCATCAGCGAGGCGGCTTCGCGATCGAAGGAGACGGCTCGGATCGCCTTCCCGACGGTGGTGAAGCGGACGATGTAGACCAGCAGCAGTGTGAGGACGATGGCGGCAAGGAGGATGATAAGCTGTCCCTTGTCCAGGATCAACTGCAGCGCGCCAAAGTTCAGCTTGAAGGGATCGCCGATCCCGCTGATGATGTAGGCGCGGGGACGGGCTTCAAAGAGAGCCTGCGCGCCGTTGGAGAGCAGAAAGGAGACCCCGATCGCCGTGATCAGCGCAGCCAGACGCCCGGACTTCCGAATGGGGCGGTAGGCGGCGCGTTCGATGAGCACGCCGATCGCGCCGCACGCCGCCATACAGATCAGCAGACCGGCAAGCCCCTGCACCAGCGGCGTCTGATTGGCTAACAGCCCGGTTACAGCGAAGAGTCCGAAGTAGGCTCCGAGCATGTAGACGTCGCCGTGCGCGAAGTTAATGAAGCGCAGCACGCCGTAGACCATCGTGTAGCCGACCGCAATCAGGGCGTAGACGCTGCCGATCTGGATACCGTTGATTAACTGCTGAAGGAAAAGTTGAAGGGCTTCCACCCATTCCTCCCAGAGAGGGTGTGCGTGACGGAAGAAGGGAAAAGGGTATTCCAGGCGATGCAGACCTCGAATACCCTCCCGTAAGACGTTACGGCTTTTCGATCCGCTCCTTGAACCGGAAGGTGCCGTTATACACTTCCAGAATGACGGCGGACTTATCGGCGTTGCGCTGGGCGTTCATGGTGATCTTGCCTGAGACGCCGTCGAAGTCCTTTGTCGCCGCGATGGCGTCACGCAGATCGGGACCGTTGAGGCTTCTGGCGCGCTTCATCGCATCGAAGAGAAGCTTGGCGGAGTCGTATCCGAGAGCCGCCAGCGCATCCGGCGTAGCGCCGTACTTCGCCTTGTAGGCTTCCACAAACTTCTTGACGGTCGGGTTCGGATCGTCCGTCGCCATGTGGTTGGAGAAGTAGGCGTTGGTGATGTTCGCCCCGGCGTAGGTGTGGAAATCCTGAGAGTCCCAGCCGTCTCCTCCCAGAATGGGCACATTGATATCCAGATCTCGGGCCTGCTTGACGATGGTTCCCGCCTGCGTGTAGTAGCCCGGGACAAGGATGCAGTCCGGCGCAGGAGTGGCAGCTTTGATGCGGGTCAACTGCGCCTTGAAATCCTTGTCGGAGCTGGTGTAAGAGGCTTCCTGCACGATGGTGCCTCCCATCTGCGTGAAGGCTTTTTTGAACTCATCGCGGAAGCCGACGCTGTACGCCTGTCCAGCATCGTAGAAGATGGCGGCGGTTTTTGCGTTCAGAGAGGAGCGGGCAAAGCGCGCAACGACGGCTGCCTGATAGGGGTCAATAAAACAGACCCGGAAGATGTAGTCCCCGATCTCGGTCACTTTGGGATTGGTGGAGGAGGGAGAGATCATGGGGATCTGGTTGCGCTGGCAGATGGGACCGCCCGCCATGCTGTGGCTGCTCGCCACCTCTCCGAGCACCGCCGTCACCTTCATATCTACCAGACGCTTCACGGCGGTCTCCGCCTTCTGCGCGTCGCTAGCGGTATCCTCCGTCCTGACCTCCAGCTTCTTCCCGTTCAGTCCGCCGGCGGCGTTAATCTCCTCTATCGCCAGCCGGATGCCGTTATCGGTAGACTTACCAAACGTCGCCTGATCTCCGGTCATGGAGCCATAGTGCCCGATCAGAATCACATCACGGTCGGGCGTCTGTCCGGTTGCGCCCCCGCCGCCCGCGCCTTCGTTCTGCGCGCCTTTACAACCTGCCCATACCAGCGCCAGTGCGGCTAATCCAGCGAGGAGCAGCGCCGGTTTTCTGTTCATAACCATACTTTCTGGCTCCCTTTCTATACGTTAGATTTGACCTTCGAGCATCGCCTGACAGATGTCAATCCGACTGATGACGCCGACCAGACGCCCTTCAGAAGTAACCGGCAGCCGCTTGATACGGTGCGCCAGCATGATCCTCACCGCCTCCAGAACATCGGCGTTCTCGTCCACGGAGAATACTGGCGAGGACATGACTTCCGAAACGGTCTTGTGTTTGATCTTTCGGACCAGCGCGGCGAAGTTCTGGCGTCTGTCCGGTTCAGCAGGCTCTGCGTGCGCTTCGGAGTAATGCGGCAGCAGCGCATGAATTATATCATACTCCGTGATAATTCCCACAATGATGTCCGCAGAATCCACCACAGGCAGTCCGCTGATCTGATAGAGGTCCATCATGTCTACCGCCTCCTGGATCAGTGCGTCCGGAGTGGTCTTGATGACATGGCTCTTCATCAGCTCCAGCACTTTCAGAGACGGCGATTCCGAATCTTTGGCGGGGTCGTTCATCTGCATGGCTTTCATCCTTAACAGGTACATTGAACGATGCCGGGATCAATTCCTCTTCAATCTTCCTCTCTCCTGTCGTGAAGTGGCTATCTTTTCCGCGCTGTTAGCCCGTAACCCAGTCCCGCGCAGATAATCATCGTGCTGACCAGAGAGAGATAGAAACCATATCGGAAGCTGAACGGTTCGTACTGAAAGCGTACCTTACTTTTACCGGGCGGCACAACCACCCCCATAAACGCATGATTGGCGCGTTCGATGGTCTGCCCCTTCCCGTCAATCCACGCCTTCCAACCCGGAAAGTAGGTCGCGCTCCAGATCATAAAGGCGGGACTGTCCCCCGCATGGACCTCAAATTCCGCAAAAGTGGAATCGGAGGCGGTGATGGTAACACTGCCGGCGGGATCGGAGGGAGACGGAAGAAGACTCTCACCAAGACCGGGAGTTCCGTTCACATAGGCGAAGTCCCGCGGGTTGAATACCGGATCAGACATCGCGGTCAGGGTGCGAAACTCGTTGTCAACGCGATAGGTCCGATAGACCATCCAGGCGCGGGGCATGGGGTCGGCGAGCCTCAGCGCCCGGACGCCCTCCGTGCGCACCTCTTTGAAATCAGGCGAGGGGTATCGCGCGCCAGGTGGAAGCAGCAGCAGTCTGGCATTAAACATGCCAAGCAGCGTCGGAAAATGCGGTGACTGACGGAAAAAAGCCAGCTCTACCGCCTCCTCCAGCTCATGGATATGGCGCACGGGAACAGGCTCATACCCGGCTCCCTCCTCCACACGATAGTGGATATTCATGTTGGGATTCAGGGTGTTTCTCAGTTCGCGTATATATCGGTCCCCGCCCGGTCCATAGTCGCTGTAGTTCACATACCGCTGCCAGACCAGTTCATGCATCAGGGTAAAGACTCGCCCCTCCCCTCTCTGCGGGACATGATCCAGAACCGGCGGACGATGCTGAAAGGCGGCGGGAGAGGTGGTCGGGTTGAACGTAGAGCTGTAGAGCCAGAGGTTCACGGCGGAGAGGAGGACAATGCCGGCTCTCCAGTGATCGGCGACGCCTCTTTCGCGTATCTGACGCAGTCCGATCGCGGCGAGAACCGCCAGCGCAAGCGTGGTCAGGTAGGTGAAGCGGGCGGGATCGTGAAAGCTCTTCAGTCCGGGAACCAGATAGAAGGCGAACCAATAGAGACCTCCGAACCGCCCCATCGCGAGCCAGAGCGAAATGCCGCCAAAGAGCGTGAAGAAGAGAACTGCCGGTCTGCCAACGTGACGGACGGCGGTATAGATTGCGAGGATCAGCGGCAGCCAGCCGATATAGACGCAGGCTTCCCATACGTTTCCTGGCGAAAAATAGGTGCCGGAGGAGGGATTTCCGTAGAAGTTGGGAAAGAGGAAGTTGATGAGATGTCCCGGACGAAAGACGAAACGATTCGCGGTAGACCAGTTCAACGCCTCTCGTGTGGAGAGCACGAAAAGCTGCAGGGTCGGTACGATCTGCACCGATGCCGCCAGCGCGCCGAGTATCAGCGCGCCTGTCATACGGAAGAACGCGAAGGAGGCGCGTCGTCTCTCTCTGCGGATCAGGATGAGTCTGGTCAGTGCATAGACGATCCCGCCAAGCAGGCTCATATACGCCATCTGAGGATGCGCCGCCAGAAGCATCAACGAGACAACCAGCGCCAACAGCGCGGCATATCCGATATGCGGACGGTCTATCATTCGATCCGCCAGGATCAGCAGAAAAGGCAGATAGGCGGCGGTCTGTATCATGCTGGGAAACTGCAGCCGCGCCATGATAAACGCGCTTCCGGTAAACGTCATCGCGCCCAGTGTCGCGCTCAGCCGATCCCCGGTCATGCGTCGTAGAAAGAGATACATCCCCAGAGAGCACAAAAGCAGGTGCGCCAGCGAGTTAAGCGTAAAATAGAGCCAGACAGGTGTGAGATAGAGGAGCAGCGTAGACGGGTAGAAGACCCATGTCTGCGGATTTCCCACTAGAGGCTGACCGCACTTGATATAGGGGTTCCATAGGGGTATCCTTCCCTGCAGAAGGGACGCACGCACAAGCTCCTGATTGGGGTAGAAGTAGAGGATCAGGTCTCCCCAGTAGAGCGCGCGCCCCTGCAGGATCAGGGGATACAGCAGCGCGATGACAAACGCCGCCAGGGTCGCGAAGGGCATCCAGCGAGAACGCGAGGATCGGCTCTCCCGGTCCTTGGAGGGAGCAAAAGGCTCTTGAGGGCTGGTTTCAGAGACGTAAACAGTGCTCAAATCAGGATGGCGCTATGGACAGGATAGCTGTTATTGGCGGATCGGGGATGGAGAAACTGCCTCCCGACTATCATATTACCCCGATAGAGGTTGAAATAGAAAAACGAGTGGTAACGGTCTATCAGGCGCAGAGAGGCGAAAACGGATTTGTGTTCCTCTCCCGGCATGGATCGAACCATCAGATCGCGCCCCATGAGATAGACTATCGTGCAAATATGGAGGCTCTCTCACAACTGGGGATAACGCGGATCTTTGCCACGAACGCTGTTGGATCGCTGCGACTGGATCTGAAGAGCGGTTCGCTGGTGCTTCTCAGCGACTTTCTGGATTTTACCCGAAAAAGACCGCTCAGTTACTGGGAGAGCGGAAATCATCCCTATGGCGTGGTGCATACGGACTTCTCCGCCCCCTACTGCCCGGAGATACGCGCCGCCATCATGGCGGCAGCAGAGAAGACAGAGACGCCGCTGGTGACGGAAGGCGTCTATCTGTGTGTGGATGGTCCGCGGTTTGAGAGTCCTGCAGAGGTGCGCCTGTTCGCCCGATGGGGCGCGGATGTTGTCGGGATGACCGGTCTCCCGGAGGCGATCTTTGCCCGCGAAGCCGGGATCTGTTATGCGGGTCTGGCGATCGTTACGAATTTCGGCGCGGGTCTGACGTCGGAGGAGGTGGACAACGATGATGTCCAGGCAAACATGGCGATCTATGCTGAGAGCGTGAGGTCGCTGCTGCTGGAGGCGATGCTGCTGCTGCCGACAGTCTCGCAGTGCAGGTGCCCGTTCGGACATCCCGCCAGGAGAGGTTCAGACAGCGCACATAGATAAGGCGAAGCCCCTCACCTGCCGGGTCCCGCGCCTGCCCGTCGTCTGTCAGTACTTCTTCTCTTCGGAGATGTCCGGCGGAACGCCCACGAGCGCCTTGAACTCCAGGACATTGGCGGCTTTTTCCAACGCGTCCTCGTACTTGACAAGCCGCTTTTTGGTCAGGTCTGCCAGCGACTGGTCGAGGGTCTGCATCCCGTGCCTCTGCCCTGTCTGCAGCAGAGAGCTGATCTGGTAGGTCTTGTTTTCGCGAATCAGGTTGCGCACGGAGGATATCGCCACCAGCGTTTCAAACGCCGCAACGCGCCCCTGACCGTCAGCGCGTTTGACCAGCGTCTGGGAGATCACGCCGACCAGGTTGACCGCCAGCTGCATGCGAACCTGCTGCTGCTGATGGGTGGGGAAAACGTCAATGATACGGTCAATGGTCTGCACGGCGTCGGTGGTGTGCAGGGTTCCGAAGACCAGGTGACCGGTCTCCGCGGCGGTGATCGCCAGTTCGATGGTCTCCAGGTCGCGCATCTCTCCGATAAGGATCACATCCGGGTCCTGCCGCAGAACATATTTCAGCGCGTTGGCGAATGTCAGCGTATCGGTATCCAGTTCCCGTTGATTGATCAGCGCCTGCACATCCTCGTGAATGAACTCCAGCGGGTCCTCCACCGTCACCACATGCAGCGGATAGTTCTTGTTGATATAGTCAATCATTGCCGCCTGCGTGGTGGATTTCCCGGAGCCGGCAGGTCCGGTAACCAGCACCAGCCCGCGCGGTCTCTCCGCGAAGTAGCGGCATACCGGCGGCAGGTTCAACTCCTCGATGGTCTGGATGTGCAGGGGAATGACGCGAAAGGCGGCTTGCACCGCGCCGCGCTGCTGGTAGATGTTGCCGCGAAATCGCGCCAGTCCGGGGATCTCATAGGCAAAGTCCAGCTCCAACTCCTCTTCAAATCGGGAGCGTTGAACCTCCGAGAGGACGCTGAAAGAGAGCCACTTGGTCTCCTCCGGGGTCAGGGGGTCCATCTCCAGCTGGACGAGGTCGCCATGAATACGCACCAGCGGCGGGCTTTCCGCTTTGATATGCAGGTCAGAACCCTGATAGTGTACGGTGGTATAGAGAAGCTGGTCCACTGTGACCATAATCAGGCTTCCTCCGGCGAGTGTTTTCGTTCCAGGGAACGCTTGTATCTGGTCTCAAAATCGAAGGGGTTCGAAGACTTCGCCTGCGCGTCTTCAAACGTAACCTTTCCCTCTACCGCCAGCCGCAGGAGATGGGAGTCGAGGGTCTGCATGCCGTACTGGCTTCCGGTCTGGATGTCCGTATACATCTGGTAGGTCTTCCCCTCACGGATCAGCGTACTGATGGCGGGGGTTACCACCATCACCTCGAAGGCGGCGCACCGTCCGCTGCCGGACGCGAGGGGCAGCAGCGTCTGCGAGATGACCGCGCGCAACGTTACGGCAAGCTGTGTACGTATCTGCTGCTGCCGTTCCGGCTCAAACACGTCAATAATCCGGTCTACAGTCTGGGGGGCGTCGGTGGTATGCAGCGTGGCGAAGACCAGGTGTCCGGTCTCCGCGGCGGTGATCGCCAGACTGATCGTCTCCAGGTCGCGCATCTCTCCTACCAGAATGATGTCCGGGTTCTGACGCATCACATGTTTCAGAGCATTCTGGAAGGCATGCGTATCCACGCCGATCTCTCGCTGGTTGATGGCGGCTACCTTATCGCGATGCAGGTACTCAATTGGGTCCTCGATGGTCATGATATGTCGGGGACGGCGTTCATTGATATGATTGACCATCGCTGCCAGCGTGGTGGACTTCCCGGAGCCGGTCGGACCCGTAACAAGGATCAGACCGCGAGGGAGCATACAGAGGTCTTTGACTACCGGAGGAATGCCCAGTTCGTCAATAGTGCGAATCACAAATGGGATGACGCGCATGACTGCGCCGATATGTCCCTGTTGACGGAACAGGTTCACGCGGAATCTCGCCAGTCCCGGAACGGCGTAGGACATGTCAAGCTCCATATTCTGTTCGAACCGAACCTGTCGTTCGTCATTCATCATGGGATAGACGAGATCGTACATATCCCGATCGGTCAGAGGAGCAAAACCCTGCACGCGCTTCAGAGAGCCATGCACACGCATGACAGGGGGTTCGCCGACGCGCAGGTGCAGGTCAGAGGCTTCGCTCTGTACAAGCATTCGGAGCAGATCGTCAATATGAACCATCGCAGGCTCTTCCCAATCCCAGGTTCGTGTAAGGGCTGCTTGAACTAAGTGCGCCGCAGCATCTGACGCATCTCTGTATAGTTCCCCGCGTTGGCTTCCGCTTCCTCCGGCGTAATAACTCCGGCACGTACAAATTTATAGAGGCACTGGTTCATGGTCTGCATGCCCCAGTAGGTCTCCTGTCCCGCCTGTCGGATCTGGCTATAGATATCCTCGGACTTGCCCTCTTCCAGCATCTTGGCGATGGTCGGCGTGACCACCATCACCTCTACGGCGGCGACCCGTCCGGTACCGTCGCTGCGTCTCACCAGCTTCTGGGAGACGACGCCGCGCAGCGATACGGAGAGGCGGAGCCACAGCATCGGACGCTCATGCGGAGCGAACATGTTGGAGAGACGGTCGAGCGTTTCGGCGGCGCTGGAGGTGTGCACGGTGGCGAAGACCAGGTGTCCGGTCTCCGCTGCCTGAAGCGCCACGTTCATCGTCTCGATGTCGCGCATCTCTCCGATCAGGATCACATCCGGCGCCTGACGCAGTACGCGCTTGAGCGCCTCCTGGAAGGAGTCTGTATCTATGCCCACCTCGCGCTGGCTGATGATCGCCATCTTGTCCGGGTGGACATACTCCACCGGGTCTTCGATGGTTACGATATTCACGCGTCGGGTAGAGTTGATGAGATCAATCATCGCGGCGAGCGTGGTGGACTTCCCGCATCCGGTCGGTCCCGTAACCAGCACCAGACCGTTGCGGCTGCGGGTAAAATCGGCGAGAATGGGAGGAAGCCCCAGATCCTCCAGGGTTCGAATCACCATCGGGATCAGCCGGTTTGCCATTCCCACGGAGTTGCGCTGCATATAGATACTGGAGCGCACGCGGCACACGTCTCCCAGCGTAAAGGCAAGGTCCATCTCGTGATGACGCTCAAACTCCTCGATCTGCCTGCCGCTCATCTTGGAGTAGGCGAGCATTCTCGCCTCCCTCTCGGAAACGACCGGAAACTCGGTATCTTCGATCCGCCCGTGCACCCGGATCGCCGGGCGCGTGTTCGCCCGGATGAACAGGTCGGAGGCGTCTTTTTCTGCGGCAAAGTATAACATTTCATCAAGCGTAACCACGATGACTGATTCCTTTCCTGATGATGTGTGTGAACAGATCGCTCTTTCGTTGAGAGAGCCTATCTCCGGCGCACAAGCAGCAGACCGATCAGCAGAACTGCCAGCCCTGCGGAGAGAGCCACGAATGCCAGGCGCAGAAAGAAAACGGTTTGAGACGGTTGGCGCGAACTCTCAGGCTGCGTCTGACCGACCGCAGCGTCAGGCGTCGGCGCTGTGAGCGGCAGCTCCACCGGGGATGACGGATCTTTCAACTGTACGCGATAGCGATAGGGCTGGAATGTCTGCGAACCGGCGGACGGCTCTTCCAGGAGTTTGACGCTGACAGCATCGTTCTCGAAGCTTCTCACACCGCGAAAATCGGTGATGGGCGAAACAAAGAAGAGAGCCTCAATCTGCTGGAATCGCCGGAATGCGGCGACGAACGACGGCAGATCAATTGCACGCTCCCGCACCAGACCGGGCGCGGTGAGAACCGCCGTAAACGTAATAACCTTCTCACCGGGCGATAAGTTACCCTGTGCCGCTCTGTTCGCCGCGCTGCTCTCCAGACGGATCACTCTCCCCTGCAGCCGCGAAGCAAGATTCGAGAAGTCTCTTTCGATTTCCTCTTGTGTGAAACTGCCTGAACAGGTTGCGGAGATATTCATCTGCGAACCCTGAGGGACGACCAGAATCAGTGCGTCGCTCGACTGTGCATGGAGCGGGCAGGAAGTGAGGAGCAGCGCAGTAACGGCAAGCAGTGGTAAAACGGCTTTCAACGACATGCCGAACCTACTTCTGTTCTCTCGCCTGCAGAGTGGTGGATGCGGATGAGGCGATGAAGATGGCAAGCGCGCCCTGCGCAATCTGCTGACCGATGAAGAAGCCCGCCCCTTTGATGAACGCCTCCGCGCCTCCCATGTCGAACGCGGCGATCAGTCGCAGCGAACCGCAGGCGTTAAAGGCTCCAATGGCTGCGCATACCCCCATGGTGAAGTGGATCGGAGCCTCTGAACGCGCCCGCTCTACAAACATACCGCTAAGATAGGCGACCAGAGGCAGCGACCACAGATAGCCCGCCATCGGTCCCGACAGGGGCGCATCTCCCGTGCCGGGGGGCCACAACATCTGCGCCGAAGCTGCGCTGAGCAGATAGAGCGCAGCGCTGACCGCCCCCAGCCGGCTCCCCAGCATAACTCCGGCGAGAAGAACGAAAAAGAGCTGTTGCGTTGCAGGCACGGGGGTATAAGGAAGATGGACTGCCGCCTGACCACCGCTGGCAATCAGAAGAATGAACAGCGCGCCCAGAGCCGCCCTGCGAAATCGGGACTGTCGCTTCATCCAGTCTCGCAGAGGCGTCGGGGAGAGAGAGCGGGGACTCCTGTTTTTATCCAGGTGATTTTTCACCGTTGCGTTACGATACCTCTCCGAATTCGGATAGTCGGGGCTTATTCCATCTCCGTAGAACTACCGGAAAACAAATACGGGCACATTCTCTACGCTGTTTCGAGGAAACCGCATAAGTCCGTGCCCTGCAGGAGACAGATATTCAAGTGGAGCTGAGGGGATTCGAACCCCTGACCTTCTCAATGCCATTGAGACGCGCTCCCAACTGCGCTACAGCCCCACAGATTTCGGGTTCTATTATACACACACACTCAGGAGAATGCAATAGCCCTTTTAGTCCCGCAGAGCGACATTCTATCCCCTTGTCGGCGTTTTCGAGCCGGTTCTACAGAGAAACTGGCGGGAGCGTGTGGGAATCGAACCCACCGAGAGCGGGAGCAACCCGCCCTCCGCGCGATTTTGAAGACCGGGAGAGCCACCAGACCCCATCCGCTCCCATACATCCAGTTTTTATCGAATATCTATGCCGGGAGTTCCGGATACGATATTTCCGATCACGGCGCGCGTCTCCACGCCCTCCTGAGACAGGGCTTCCAGCAGCTGCGGCAGCTTCTGCGGAAAGACGCAGATCGCCAGTCCGCCGGAGGTCTGCGGGTCCAGCATCAGACTGAGCTGCTCCGGCGAGACCCTTTCGTCAACGGTCATATGATCGCGCAGATACTCCTGGTTGTCATGCTCTCCCCGCGTCAGGTATCCCGCTTTAGCCAGCGCCTCCGCGCCGGGAAGCGCGGGTATTGCTGCAGAGTCGATCCTCACACGCACTCCGCTGGCTTTCGCCAGATGATAGAGATGTCCCAGAAGACCGAAACCGGTAATATCGGTGGCGGCGTGTACTCCCCCCTCGTCTATTCCCACATGGTTCATGGCGCGCGACGCCCCGGCGTTCAGGGTCGCCATGGAGGCGCAGGCGACGGCGAGAGTCTGCGCGTCGCAGCCGTCGAACTTTGCGGCGGTGGTGACGATTCCGGTTCCGAGCGGTTTCGTCAGGACCAGCACGTCACCCGGCTTCGCTCCGGCATTGGTGGCGATATGCTTCGGGTCAATGAGGCCGGTTACCGACAGTCCGTACTTGGGCTCCGGGTCGTCCACGCTGTGCCCGCCTGCCAGAGCCGCCCCGGATTCCGCGATCTTATCGGCTCCGCCCCGCAGGATGGCGGCAAGCTCGTTCACGTCACGTGAGGAGATCGGGAAACAGACGATATTCATCACGGTAATCGGTCTGCCTCCCATCGCATAGATGTCTGACAGAGAGTTGGCAGCAGCGATCTGTCCGTAGAGGTAAGGGTCATCCACAATAGGCGTGAAGAAATCCAGCGTCTGCACAACGGCGAGATCCTCCGTCAGTCTGTAGACCCCGGCATCATCTCCCGTTGCTATCCCGACGATCAGACGCTCATCTTCCGGCAGCGTAAGCTCTCTCAGAACCTGAGTGAGTTGGGCGGGCCCGATCTTCGACGCTCATCCCGCGCAGCGCACCAGATGAGTCAGTCGCTTCAGCTCTTCGCGTCTGTCCGGTAGATTGGTCTCCGACATCTCCATTCACCTGCCGTTTTTGCTGCCTGCCAGCGTCGAAAGCGCGGATGCGATCGCCTGGAACTCACGCTCCTCCAGCGTGCGCGGGTCCAGAAGCAGGGCCTCCTCCTGAATTCTGGCAAACACAGGCGGCTTATTTTTCCGTAGACCCGAAGCGATCTCCTCCTCCGTCAGAGATCCGTCCGACAGTTTCAGGCGGACGCACCAGGTGGGCAGCATCTCACCGGGAAGCGAACCCCCTCCGACCTGCGAAAAACTGGAGACGATCTCCAGAAGGTAAGTCTCCGGACAAGCGGCTTCGATGGCTCTCTTGAGTCTCTGCGCCGATCTTTTCAGGAAGCTCGGGTCTCTTAACAGATAGCGGAGGGTAGGTATCTCCGCTACGGCTCTGGAAGGGTCGCGGTACAGACGCAGTGTCGCCTCCAGAGCTGCCAGCGTGAACTTATCCACCCTCAGCGCACGCGCCAGCGGATGCCTGCCGATCTGCTCGATGAGATCCTTTCTGCCGAGAATGATTCCGGCTTGCGGACCTCCCAGAAGCTTATCTCCGCTCGCGGTGACCAGATCGCATCCGGTCGCCGCTGCCATACCGAGCGTTACCGACCTCCCGATCCCGGGCTGCTCCGGGCTGAGAATGGCTCCGCTGCCCAGGTCATCCATCACAGGGACGCCCCGCTCCCGTCCCAGGCTCACCAGTTCTGCGGTGGAGGTCTCCTCCGTAAAACCGACGATCTTGAAGTTACTCGGGTGGCACTTCAACAGGAGGCCGGTGTCCGGAGTGATCGCGCGTGCATAGTCCGACAGACGGGTACGGTTGGTCGTTCCCACCTCGACCAGTCTGGCTCCGCTGACGCGAATAATATCCGGCAGACGAAAAGAGCCTCCAATCTCGACGAGTTCTCCGCGCGAGATGATCACCTCGCGTCCCGCTGCAACCGACATGATGGCGAGGACGGTCGCTCCGGCATTGTTGTTGACCACCAGCGCGCTCTCCGCGCCTGTCAGCTCGCACAGCAGTCCGCGGACATGATCCTGACGGGAGCCGCGCCGACCGGAGGGGATATCTATCTCCAGCGTGCAGTGACCGGAAGCTGTCTGAAGGATGGCTTCTCTTGCAGCATCTGAGAGCACCGCTCTGCCTAGCCCCGTATGCAGAATGGTGCCGGTGGCATTGATCGCAGGCTGGAGCGAAGGAGAGTCTGCGCTGCTGGCGCGCGCAATCGCCCGCTCGATCAGGCTGGGGATGTCAGGCGGGCGGGAGGCGTCTGACAAACGTTGGCGCTCCAGCGCAATCTCCTCTCTCAGCGCTGCGACCATCAGCGCGCGGGGAATACGCTGCAGAGCTGCCTGTACCTGAGGAGTTTCCAGCAGTTTCCCGACTGCGGGCAGCGCTCTCTTTCCGGTTGAATTCTGTTTCATGCTTCCTCTTTTACCTCTCCCGGATGATGGAAACCTGAAAACTTGCCGGCGATTTCATTGACTTCCCATTCATGAGGGAGTAGAATAGAGCCTGTAGTAGACTTGCTTCTGTAGATTGCCGATAACGGATGGACTTCCATGAGCAAAGCCGTGTCCGGGAAAAATTCGCCGACCCGTATAACCGCTCCCATGCTTCAAAAGATGAAGGAGCGGGGCGAAAAGATCGTCATGCTCACCTGTTATGACTATCCTACCGCGCGCCTGGTGGATGAGGCGGGCGTGGATGTGATCCTGATCGGTGACTCTCTGGGCGACAACGTGCTAGGTTACCGCAACACCATCCCCGTTACGATGGAGGATATGCTTCATCATACCCGCGCCGTATGTCTGGGAGCGCACAGAGCATTGACGATTGCCGATATGCCCTTCCTCTCCTATCAGATCAGTCCGGAGGAGGCGCTCAGGAACGCCGGTCGTCTCCTGAAAGAGACCGGTGTTCAGTCGGTGAAGATAGAGGGCGGAACGGCGTTCGCGCCAACCGTGCGGAAGCTGGTTACTGCCGGGATTCCAGTCTGCGGGCATATCGGGCTGACCCCGCAGTCGGTCAATGTTTTTGGCGGTTTTCGTGTTCAGGGACGGAATGAAGAGAGCGCGGAGCGTCTGGTACAGGATGCCTGCGCCCTGAGCGAAGCGGGTGTATTTGCGATTGTGCTGGAACTGGTTCCCGATGAACTGGCGCGGCGGATCACGAAAACGGTTCCCGTGCCGACCATTGGAATAGGAGCCGGTCCCTTCTGCGATGGACAGGTGCAGGTCTTCCATGATCTGGTTGGACTGAACCCTTCACGCACGCTCAGGCATGTGAAACGGTATGCGGAAGCGGGTGCTTTGATCCGCGACGCGGTCGCCGCTTACGCCGCAGAGGTTCGCGAAAGCCTGTTTCCGCCAGGCGAAAAGACGCCGGATGCCTGATATTTCCTTCTGAAGCATCGGAACTCCTGTCTCGCTCAAAAAGCCGCCTGCTCGTCAGCCGTGAAAAAAATCCTCGTGTGAGGAAAGAGAGTTTATGCGTACTTTTCAGCAGGTCTCCGCCATGCGCGCCTATATGCGCGCCGTGCGCGAAGACCGAAGAAGCGTCGGGTTCGTTCCCACCATGGGAGCGCTTCATGAGGGACATCTCTCTTTGATCCGACGCGCGAGAGGCGACTGTGATGTGGTGGTCGTCTCCATCTTTGTCAATCCCTCGCAGTTTGGACCCAATGAAGACTTCTCCCGGTATCCTCGCGATCTTTCGCGCGATTCGCGACTGACGCAGGAGGCGGGAGTGGATGCGCTCTTCTATCCCGAAGTGGAGGAGATCTATCCGCCCGGCTTTCAGACCTTTGTGGAGGCGCCACAGATTGCCAAGCGGTGGGAGGGAGAGATGCGTCCGGGGCATTTCCGGGGAGTGGCGACCGTATGCGTGAAACTCTTCCATATCGTGCAGCCGGATCGCGCCTACTTCGGCATGAAGGACTACCAGCAGCTCAAGGTGATTGAGAGAGTGGTATCCGACCTGAATATCCCGCTGACCGTCGTCCCCTGCCCTACTGTTCGCGAGCCGGACGGGCTGGCTATGTCCTCGCGCAACGTCTATCTGGATGCCGCCTCCCGCAGCTCCTCGCTGACCATTCATCGCGCCCTGAAAAGAGTTGAAGAGCTGCATGAACAGGGCGAACTATCCGCATCCGTTCTGGAAAAGACGATGCACGATATTCTCCGATCCGACCCCGCTATACAGATTGACTATGCGGTCATTGTCGATTCGGAGACCCTGGAGCCGGTAGAGAGCCTGGAGAAAAAAGGGGTGGCGCTGATTGCCGTTCGTATCGGCAGTACGCGCCTGATAGACAATCTGGTTCTGGGCGGAAAACTTGCCCTGCCTGTGAAAAATCACGCATAGCAGGGTTGACAGAAGAGACCTGTCTTGATATACTATTTATCCGCTGCCTGACGCAGGGCAGCGGTCTATTCTGTTCCCCGTTAGCTCAACGGCAGAGCATTCGGCTGTTAACCGAAGGGTTGGTGGTTCGAATCCACCACGGGGAGCCAAAAATCCATCCGCTGATTTCAGCGGTTCTTGTTTAACGCAAGACCCCGTGGGGTGATCCCCTCGGGGTCTCGTCGTTTCCGGCGTGCCCACGCCGACTTACGCCCGCCCGCACATTAACCCCGATTCTCCGTTTCGAAGTCCGCAGTCCGGGGAGACGCGGCGGAGCCGGGCGTGGACCACTCCAGCCTCGCCGGAGCCGCGCTCGATGCCAAGCTTGAGGAACATAAGATCGGCCTGCTCCGCGCCGAGGGCGACCTGATCCAACTCCCGGCGCGGAAACAGGCATCGCTCGGGCAGGCGCAGCAACTGGCGGACCAGCTCAAGAAGATTCCGCCGAGCGGCGGGCTGCATGACCTCACCGTGGTCGAACTGCAGGAGATGGCTAAAGCCAAGGGCGTCTCCCTCAACATGACCAAGCAGGACGTGATCGACCTGCTCGACGAGTTGGAACCCGG
>CALLMM010000013.1 GCA_938005745.1 uncultured Chthonomonadales bacterium
GCAGAGCCGCTGTACCTGAGGATCCTTTATCCGTTCTGTCGCTCGCAAGCGCGGTGACAGAACTCGATGAACCGGTTGTATAAACGGTTGACTTTTTGACACACACATCATGGAGGATCACTAGATGTCCTTACGCAGAAGCGGTTTCACACTGATTGAGTTGCTCGTAGTGATCGCTATTATCGCGATCCTGGCGGCAATTCTCTTCCCGGTCTTCGCGCAGGCGCGCGCCCAGGCACGTAAAGCCAGCGCTACGTCCAACTTCAAGCAGCTGATCACTGCCGCCCTCATGTACTCTCAGGATTTCGACGAGAAGTACCCGCTGGCGCAGACGCTCGGAACCTACGACGCCAACCCCGCCAATCCGGATGATGTCTTCGGAACCCTGGTGCAGCCCTACATCAAAAACGAAGACCTACTGGCGGATCCCGGCGACTACGCGACCAAACGCGACCGCGAATATGTCGAACTGACTCCCCCCGACTCCGTCCCCTACCGTGAGGCGCAACGGCGCTTCAACTTCGCCGCGAAGTCCGATTTCGGCATCAACATTCAGTACTTCAGTCCGTGGGGCTACATGTGTCCTACCTACTTCTCGCCGATCTCGGTGGCGCAGTCGCAGGTCAACAAGCCGGCAGAATCGATCTATGCCATTGACAGCGTTTGGAACCGCAGCGCGTCCGGCGCGCCCTACGGCGGCGGTAACTACGGACTGGATCCCCCCTGCATCTTCAACGCCCAGTTCCGCGACACCCGCCCCGGCGTGACCGCCTGCCCCGGCTCCTGGTGGTTTGGCGGCTGGAACCCCAGCAGCCCCAACGCCTGGAACGTCTTCGGCGGCGCCTGGCCCTGGCATAACGAGACCGCCGTTGTCGCCTTCGCCGACGGTCATGCCAAAGCCTACCGCATCAGCGCCCTCACGCAGGGCTGCGATGTCCGGGACGGACTCGGCGGAGTCATCTTCGACTCGGACAAGTATCTGTGGGATCTGGACTAGCCTGATGAAGCCGTGAGAGGATCGGGCCGCATCCTTCCGCCCGATCCTCGGCATGGATGGAGCTGATACGATGAAGCAGAAAATCCCAACTCCGATCTTTGTGGTGGTAGTGGTGGTGGTGGTTATCGGGGTCGCCGCCCTCATCTGGTCGCGCGCGAACCCCTCCACGGGAACCTCTAACGCCGATGTCGAGAAGATCTCCAGAGAGATGATCTCCAATCAGCGAAATGATCTCCCTGTGGTTCCCAAGGAGATGATTGACCAGAAGATGCGCGCCATGGGCGGAGGAGGCAAAAAGTAGGCGCGCGCTTGTAGATCGCCTCGTATACGCCACCGTTTCATCCCGAAGGCGGCTTCCATCCCGGAAGCCGCCTTTTTTCAAACCGACGTATCGCGAACGACAGGCAGGGAAAACTCGTATCCTGAAACGAATCTACTTTCTGGAGGCAGCTGCTCCCCGGCGAAGGAGTTCTAAGAGCGAATGAACAACGACAACCGTTCAAATAGCAGCGGCGCGCGCCCGCCCGGTCCGCGCTCCGCTCCCCCCAGCCCCTGGGCGATCACCCTGGGAACGGTCGCCGGCATCCCGATCCGTCTGCACATGACCTTCCTGCTGTTTCTGGCGTTTCTGGCGCTGGTCATCTATCGCGGACCGGATTCCGGGGTCGGATTGCTGTTTTTGATCGGGGTCTTCGGCTGCGTGCTGCTGCATGAACTAGGGCACAGTCTGGTCGCCAGAAAGTACGGCATCCCGGTCAGCGAGATCGTTCTCTATCCCATCGGCGGCGTGGCGCGCATGGAGAAGATCCCCAAGCCACATGAGGAGCTGTGGATTGCGCTGGCGGGTCCCGCCGTCAATCTGGTCATCGCGATCGCCATCCTCATCGGCTTGATCGCCACCGGCTCCATGGGCACGCTGGGCAGCTGGATCAATATGCGCGTCGGAGACGGCTTCTGGATACAGGAGCTGATGATCGCCAATCTGATGCTAGCGTTCTTCAACCTGATCCCCGCCTTCCCGATGGATGGCGGGCGGATCCTGCGCGCGATCCTGGCGCTGATCATGGGAGAGGTTCCGGCGACCCGAATCGCCGTCGCCGTCGGTCAGTTCATGGCGTTTGTGATGGGCTTTATCGGCTTGATCCTGCCCAGCGTCATCCTCATTTTCATCGCCTTCTTTGTCTTCATCGGGGCGTCGCAGGAGGGAACCTACTATCAGAGCCGCGCGCTGGTGCAGGGGCTGTCCGCCCGCGCCGCCATGCTGACCGATTTCCGCACGCTGCCGGTTGGCGCGACCCTGCAGGAGGCGACCAATCTTCTGCTGGAGACCTCTCAGCAGGACTTTCCGGTGATCTACGGCGAGGAGGTGGTCGGGGTCCTCTCCCGGCAGTCGCTGCTACGTGGGCTTTCGACCGAAGGTCCCTCCGGCTATGTGACCGGCTCCATGCAGCGCGACTTCCTCATCGCCTCGCCCGACGCCGATCTGCAGGAGCTTGCCGCCAACCTGCAGGCGGGACAACAGACCTGCGCGCTGATCATGGAGCATGAGAAGCTGGTGGGCATGGTCACGATGGAGAACCTGGCGGAGTTTCTGATCATCCAGCAGATCATGCAGCGCCAGCAGGGACAGACCACCTGACATAAAACATCGGGGCAGGCTCGCCGCCCGCCCCGAACGCTCCCGGCGTCCCGTCTCTCAACGGGCGCGGTAGGTCCTGCCTCTGCCCCGCTTCTCGCCGGAATCCCCGCCGCTCATGGCATGGGAGGGCAGGAAACGCTTCAGTTCGGCGATCTCATCGCGAAGCTGCGCGGCGCGCTCAAACTCCAGCGCCTTCGCCGCCTCCTTCATCTGCTTCTCCATCTGCGCCAGCACCTCCACGATCTGATCCAGCGGCATCGTCGCGCCGTCCATGCCGCTGCCGCCGCCCGTCCGATAGGCGGTTCGCTCCTCCGCCACGTGTTCGGCGGTCAGCAGATCGCGGATCGCCTTGCGCACCGTCTGCGGTGTGATCCCGTTCGCCCGGTTGTACTCCAGCTGCAGGGCACGGCGGCGGTTCGTCTCCTGGATCGCCCGCTCCATCGAGCCGGTCACATTGTCGGCGTACATGATCACCTGTCCGTTGACGTTGCGCGCCGCCCGCCCGATGGTCTGGATCAGCGCGGTCTCGGAGCGGAGGAACCCCTCCTTGTCCGCATCCAGGATCGCCACCAGCGAGACCTCCGGCAGGTCCAGCCCCTCGCGCAGCAGGTTGATCCCGACAATCACATCATAGACGCCCACCCGCAGATCGCGCAGAATCTCGTTGCGCTCCAGCGCTTTGAGTTCGTGGTGCAGGTAGTGCACCTTGATATTCAGCTCCTCCAGGTAGGTCGTCAGGTCCTCCGCCATCCGCTTGGTCAGTGTGGTAACCAGCACGCGCTCCCCGCGCTCCGCGCGTTTGCGGATCTCGCCGATCAGGTCGTCAATCTGCCCCCGGGTCGGCTTGAGGATCACCTCCGGGTCTATCAGCCCCGTCGGGCGGATGATCTGCTCCACGATCTGCGCGCTGTGCTCCCGTTCGTAGGGACCCGGCGTCGCGGAGACGAAGATGACCTGCCGCATCCGCTCCTCCCACTCGTGAAACTTGAGCGGACGGTTATCGGCGGCGGAGGGCAGGCGGAAGCCAAACTCGATCAGTGTCTCTTTGCGCTGCCGATCTCCGGCGTACATCCCCCGAAGCTGCGGCAGGGTCTGGTGCGACTCGTCCACGACCACCAGGAAGTCTTCCGGGAAGAACTCCAGCAGCGTGCCGGGGGGCGTGCCGGGTTCGCGCCCGTCCAGATAGCGGCTGTAGTTCTCGATGCCGGAGCAGTAGCCCAGTTCGCGCATCATCTCGATGTCGAAGCGGGTGCGCTGTTCGATCCGCTGCGCTTCGATCAGCTTCCCCTCCGACTGAAAACGGGCGACCTGCTCCTCCATCTCCTGCAGGATATGGACGATCGCCTGCTCCAGCCGCTCCGCGGAGGTAACATAGTGGCTGGCGGGAAAGATGGTGATCGAGTCGCGGGAGCCGATCACCTCGCCCGTGACAAAGTCCACCAGCGTGATCTTCTCCACCTCATCCCCGAAGAACTCCACCCGGATGATCACCTCTTCATCAATCGGCTGTATCTCCAGGATGTCGCCGCGCACCCGGAACGTGCCGCGCTGCAGCTCCAGATTGTTGCGCGTGAACTGCATATCCACCAGCCGCATCAGCGCCTCGTCGCGGTCATAGACCTCTCCGCGCCGGAAGGAGCAGATGATTCTGCGATACTCTTCCGGCGAGCCGAGTCCGTAGATGCAGGAGACCGAGGCGACGATGATCACGTCCCGTCGTTCCAGCAGCGCCTGCGTGGCGGAGTGGCGCAGGCGGTCTATCTCGTCGTTGATCTGCGCGTCCTTTTCGATGTAGGTGTCGGTCTGGGGGATGTAGGCTTCGGGCTGGTAGTAGTCGTAGTAGGAGACGAAGTATTCGACGGCGTTATCGGGGAAGAATTCCCGGAACTCGGAGCAGAGCTGCGCCGCCAGGGTCTTGTTGTGCGCGATCACCAGCGTGGGACGCTGTACGCGCTGGATCACCGAAGCGATGGTGAACGTCTTTCCGGTCCCGGTCGCGCCGAGCAGGGTCTGAAATCGGTCGCCCCGCTCCAGTCCCCGGACAAGCTGCTCGACGGCTTGCGGCTGATCTCCGCGCAGTTGATAGTCGGAACGAAGCTGAAAACCTGCCATCGTGCGCCTCCTGCGGTGGTTATGATAGAATTCAGTATACCATACCAGAGACGCACCGCGAGAACGGAAGGTTTCATCTTCTGGCTGCCCCTACTTCAGCGCGAGGAAGTTGCGCAGCAGGTCCTTCCCGACGGGGGTCATCACAGACTCCGGATGAAACTGCACCCCCTCTATCGCGTACTCCCGATGGCGCACCCCCATCACCTCGCCCTCCTCCGTCTCCGCCGTGATCTCCAGACACTCCGGCATCGTCTCCCGCCGGATCACCAGCGAGTGGTAGCGCGTCGCGGGGAACGGGTTGGGAAGGTTGTGAAAGACGCCCCGGTTGGTGTGATGGATCAGCGAGGTCTTCCCGTGCAGGACGCGCCAGTTGCGGATCACCTCGCCTCCGAACGCCTGACCGATGCTCTGGTGTCCCAGACAGACGCCCAGGATCGGCATCTGTCCGGCAAACCGTTGAATGAGCGGCACGCTGATCCCTGCCTCGGCGGGCGTGCAGGGACCGGGCGAGATCACGATGCGCTCCGGCGCCATCTCCGCGATCTCCTCCAGCGTGATCTTATCGTTGCGCCGCACGACCAGCGACTGCCCCATCTCCCCCAGATACTGCACCAGGTTATAGGTAAACGAGTCGTAGTTGTCTATCACCAGAATCATCTGCCTGTGAGAACCTTCTCCCGAGATTGCGCGCGGACGTATGGAGGCGTTTCCCGGCAAGCCGCCTGCATGCGCCCGCCCTATTCAAACTACCTTCTGCGCGGACGCCTTCAACTCCTCCGTTTCAGCAGACCGCCCGCCTGCAACAAGGAGATGCGGCGCGCCGGAGAGAACCTATTTGCAGGAGCTTTCGCATCTTTGCTCCCTTTCTCTCGGATACGGCTCCGCTCCGGATAACGCAATCATGACCAAACGCGCCAACAGACGCGATCTCTGGATCGCAATGGGGTTTCTGCTGCCCAACTTTCTGGGATTTCTGATCTTCACCGCCGGACCGGTGATCTTCTCGCTGGCGGTCAGCTTCACCAACTGGAATCTGCAGAAGACCGTTCCCTTCCGCTGGTCGGGGCTGGAGAACTACGCTCTGCTGCTGCGCGACCGCGAATTCTGGCTCTACTTCGTCAACACCATCTACTTCCTGCTCGGCATCCCGGTGGCGATTGCCGGGTCGCTCGCGCTGGCGTTGATGCTGAGCCAGCGGCTGCGGGGGATCGTGGTCTATCGCACGCTCTTCTATCTGCCCAGTTTCACCAGCGGCGTCGCCCTGATGATCCTGTGGAAGGCGCTCTACAATCCCGACTTCGGTCCCATCAACGCGCTGATCGAGCGGTTCTCCGATCTGCTCGGACTGGGGCTGACCGCGCCGCAGTGGCTGCTCTCCACCCGCAACCTTCTGGGTCTGGAGGTGGAGCAGGTGCGGCTTGCCAGCAGACAGGTCGGACTGGGCGCGCGCGACGCAATCATTCTCATGGGCATCTGGACGGCGATCGGCGGCAACAATATGCTGCTCTATCTGGCGGCGCTGACCAACGTTCCGCAGGAGCTGACCGAGGCGGCAGAACTGGATGGAGCCGGGCGGTGGGCGGTCTTTCGCAACGTGATCTGGCCCCAGCTTGCGCCGACCACCTTCTTTATCGTGGTGATGAGCTTCATCGGCGGACTGCAGGGAGGCTTTGAGCAGGCGCGCGTGATGACGGCGGGCGGTCCGGCGGGAACCACCACCACGCTGGCTTACTACATCTACACCAAAGCCTTCGAGGAGTTTCAGATCGGCTACGCCTCCGCCGTCGCCTGGGTGCTGTTTATCATGATCTTTGCGATCACGCTGGTGAACTGGAGGTTCGGCAGCAGGGAACTCAACTACTGACGCGCCGCAGCGTCCCTCCGGTCGCACTTCGACCGGAAGCAGCGAGCAAAGGATACCGTCTATGCTCACCCGCACCCTCTTGCTGACGATCGCCGCGCTCTGCGCATGCGGCGCGGCTAATCCCCTGAAAGCGGATGTTCCTATCATCCCCGACTCTAACCGTATTCAGCTAGACGAGATCGGACTCTATGCGGTTGGACTGATCTATCGCAAAAAGGCGGCGGAGCCGTTTCCAACCGGATGGACCGGCTATTTTGAAGACCGCACCGGCATCGCCTGCCGCCCCTCCGGCACGCAGAACGGCAGAGCGGCGTTTCTGCTGCACTGTCCCTGGCGCGGCGGAACCGGCATCGCCTATCAGCAGTTCACCTTTCGACTGCCGCGCGCCCGCAGAATACTCCTGCGCGGCGCGACCGCGATGCAGGCGGATATGGTCGGCAAGTCGGACGGGGCGACCTTCCGAATCTTTGTGAACGGGAGAAAGCTGCTGGAGACCCATCGCGCCGACGCGGAGTGGAAGCCGTTCACCTTCGACCTGACCGCCTACGCCGGCAAAACGGCGATCCTCCGCTTTGAGACCGATCCCGGTCCGAAAGACGATCCGAGCTTTGACTACTCCCTCTGGGGCGACCGGGAGCTGATCCTGGAGGGCTATATGCCGAAACAGGCGCGCCGTCCCGATCCTCTCCCTCTGCGTCTGGAGCGTCTCGCCTCGTCGCAGACCGGCTCGGTGGTTCCGCCGGTCGGTTTCACTGCGAAGACCGCGCTGGTTCGCGAGGCGGACGACCGTTTCGCGTTTCGCTACTCCGGCGAGGACGGCGCGCTGACCTATCTCTGGCAGATGCCGAAGAGACCGGAGGATCCCCTGCTCGGAAGACTGGTTCTGCAGGCGAAGATGCGGGGCGATACGCCCGTAAACGCGCCGCTGGCGAACGGCGCCCGTCTGGAGTGGACACAGCCGGCGCGCCCGACGGAGGTTCGCTGGAGGAGGGAGCGGGACGAGGCGATCCTGACCCGCGCCTATCGGATCGGCGCGGAGAGCGTCGAGGTGGAGGTGCGCGGGAGGATGAACGGCAAGAGCCTGGTCCTGCAGGTGCGCGGACCGGCGCGGATCAGCCGACTGGAGGCGGGGAGCTGGGGACCGGCGATGCGCCGCAAAATCATACCCGTCCCCTACTACTCCGGACAGGTCACCTATCTTCCCTCCGAGAACCTCTTCGTGCATACCCTGCTGGACTGGCTCCACTCCTCCGCCTCCGCGCATGACGGCGTAACGGCTCACTACGGCGCGCTCACCGACGGCAGCCGCAACCCCCTGCAGGAGCGGATCGTCTACACCGCCGCCTGGCATCTGGCGGAGACGCTGCCCAATATCCCCAATCCGCCCTCGCCCTATCGTCCACAGATCGCCGACCGGATCGTGCTGGACATCTGGGGCGGACGCTACGCCGATATCGCGAAGGATCTGGCGCGGCTGCACGACTACGGCATCACGCGCTGCATCGCCCTGATCCATGACTGGCAGCGAAGCGGCTACGACAACGCGCTGCCCATGCACATTCCCGCCGCCGCCGACAAGGGCGGGGACGAGGGGATGAAGGTTCTGATCGGGACGGGAACCCGCCTCGGCTATATCATGACCCTGCATGAAAACTATGTGGACTACTACCCGAACTACGACCACTTTAACGAAGACGATATCGCCCTCGACTCGGAAGGAAAGAGGCAGTTAGCCTGGTACAATGCCGGCACAAAGATACAGTCCTTCGCCGTCAAGCCCAACGCCATTCTATCCCTTGCCGCCACACAGTCGCCGGAGATCCATCGTCGTTACGAGACGAACGGCTGTTATCTGGATGTGCACTCCGCCGTGCCGCCCTGGTTCCATGTGGACTTTCGCGCCGGAGAAGAGGGCGCGGGAACCTTCCGGCGGGTCTGGGAGGCGCACCGCGCGCTGTGGGAGTACGAGCGCAGGACTCACGGGGGACCGGTCTTTGGGGAGGGGAACAGTCACTGGTACTGGAGCGGGCTGCTGGACGGCGTCGAGGCGCAGTTTGGCACGGGCTGGCCCGGCATGGCGGGCATGACGGCTCCCCTGATGGCGGATTTCGACCTGCTGAAGATCCAGCCGCTGCAGTTCAATCACGGCATGGGCTACTATGAGCGATGGTGGAGTAGTCCCTCCTGGCGCGCCCTGCCGCCGATGGTTGTCCTCGATCAGTACCGGATGCAGGAGGTGGTTTTCGGTCACGCCGGCTTTCTGGGGGCGTCTACCTGGAATGTGCTGCCGCTAGCATGGCTGGAGCATCATCTGCTCTCGCCGGTGATGGCGCGTTACGCCGCGACGCCGGTCGTCGGAATCGAGTACGAGGTGAACGGGCGATGGGCGGACGCGACGGCGGCGGCGAAGGCGGGGATCTGGAGCCGAGCGCGCATCCGTTACGCCAACGGCTTGACCATCACCGCCAACGACCGCGACGCGCCGCTGCAGGTCGGCGGGATCACGCTGCCCCGTTTCGGCTGGATCGCCGAGGGCGCGGGCGTGCGCGCCTACACCGCGCTGCGTGACGGCGTGGTGGCGGACTGCGCGGAGACCGCCGATTCGCTCTTTGTCAATGCGCGTCCTGCCGCCGACTGGAACCTCTCCGGCGTTCGGAGGATTCGTCCGACGGTCGCGCAGTTCGCGCAGCCGGAGCCGCGCGTCATCCAATTTGCCTACGCCTGGCAGGTACGGGAGGCTCTCGAGAAGGACTACCACTGCTTCGTTCACTTCGGCAAGCCGGGAGCCGCCGACTCGCCGGAGAGCATTCTCTTTCAACAGGATCACCCCCTGCCGGAGCCGACCTCCCGCTGGCAGATCGGTCAGACGGTGACGGACGGTCCGTACACGCTGCGCCTGCCGGACGGTCTGCCGGACGGGGAGTATGAGTGGACGATCGGGCTGTATTCGGTCGGCGCGGGGCGCGTTGCGCTGGAGGGCATGGATGATGGGCAGAGGCGCATCCGTCTGGGAACCCTGCGCGTGCGGGATCAGGGGCGCGCGATCGCTTTTGAACCGGAGCGGCGCAGCGGCGCCGAACAGACGGCTCTCTATCAGCAGCGGCTGAACCGGGACGACAGAGTGGTGGACTTCGGCGCCGTCCGGACGAACGGAAGTCTCCTCCTGCGCCGCGAGGGGGACGACTGGACGCTGCAGACCCTGCCGCGCGAGAAGGCGTTCATCGTACAGTTTTCGGTCAGACGCTTTCCGCCGCCCGCCCGGGTGCGGTGTGTGGACGGAGAGACCGAGTCCGTCGCGCCGCAGACGCAGGGCGAGTGGTGGACGCTGCCCCTCAACGGCGCGAAAGCCTATCGCTGGTCGGGGCGCGGGCGATAGGGGCGACGAAGTTAAGGGTTGATCCCGGCTCTGGAGGCGTATTTTGATGTCTCGCACGGTACGAACGGTTCTGCTCTATCTGGCGCTGTCGCTGATTGCGCTGACCACGATCCTGCCGTTTCTCTGGATGGTGCTTGCCAGCTTCAAGCCGCTGGAGGAGGTGGAGCAGCTCAACCCCTTCCCGACGGTCTGGCATCCGGAGAACTATCGGAAGGTATTCGAGCAGATTCCCTTTGCGCGCTACTACTTTAACAGCCTCTTTGTCGCCGCCTGGGTAACGTTTCTGACCTGCCTGACCAGCGCGATGGCGGGGTTTGCGTTTGCGCGTCTGCGCTGGCCCTTCCGCGACGGCGTCTTCCGGCTCTATCTGGCGACCATGATGATTCCCGGCGTCGTCACTATGATCCCCAACTATACGCTGATGGTCTGGCTGCATCTGCTCGACTCATACACCGGCTTGATCGTTCCCGCCGCCTTCAGCGCGTTCGGGACGTTTCTCCTGCGGCAGTTCATGCTGACGATCCCTCCCGCACTGGACGAGGCGGCAGCGATGGATGGCGCCAGTCCCTGGCAGGTCTTCTGGGAGGTGATCCTGCCGCTGGCGCGTCCCGGTCTGATCACGCTGGCGATCTTCACCTTTATGGGCAACTACGGCTCCTTCTTCTGGCCCCTGATCCTGATCAAGAGCGAACACCTGCGCACGCTGCCGATCGGGATGCTCTTCTTCGATACCAACTACGGGCGTCAGACGAACCTGATCATGGCGGCGAGCGTGATGAACATCATCCCGCTGATCCTGCTGTTTGTGGTATCGCAGCGATTTCTGGTGCGCGGCATTCAACTGGGAGCCGTCAAGGGATAGACACTTCGCCCCAGAGTGCAGTGAGGAACAGGAGCGGGCACGTATGCGTGAATGGGAAGCGCGGGAGCAGGCGCAGCGAGAGGCGCAGGCGGAGGCGCGCCCGCCGAAGAGCGAGGCGGATCGGCGTTTCTGGCTGGAGAATATGGCGGCGTATCACGGCTACACGCCGGAGGAGATGGCGCGGGTCGTGGGAGGCAGCCACGCGCAGATCGAGCAAGAGTTGAAGCGTCTGGGGATCACGCCGGGGAGACGTCCGCCCCGTCCTCCCGGCGCGCCCCTGCGCGTGCTGCCCTACCCCGGCGGCAGACATCCGCGCATCGGGTTTCTGGAGGGCGCGGTGAACCCGCAGCGCGAAACCAAGATCAGCATCTTCACGCCCTGGGACGACTCCAGCTACGTGGTGGCGGATGTGCCGGAGGCGATCTTCTCCCATCGCGGACTGATCTACCTGGCGCACACCCACATCCCCACGCTGTGGGAACAGCAGGGGATCGCGCTGCCGAAACAGGAGTGGGAGCGTCATCCCGGCGGCGTTCTGACGGCAGAGCGGACGCTTCCAGACGGGATCGCGTTTGGCGCGCGGATCGTGCCGACCCCCGAAGGCGTGGAGATGGAGCTGTGGCTGCGTAACGGAACCTCCGAGACGCTGACCGACCTGCGAGTGCAGAACTGCGTGATGCTCAAGGGCGCGAAGGGCTTTTCGGCGCAGACCGGCGACAACAAGCTGCTGCGCGCTCCGTTCGCCGCCTGCCGCAACGAGGAGGGGACGCGCTGGATCATCACCGTCTGGGAACGCTGTTATCGCGCCTGGCAGAATCCGCCCTGCCCCTGCTTCCACTCGGACCCGCAGTTTCCGGACTGTCCGCCGGGGGAGACGGTGCGCCTGCGGGGCTGGCTCTCCTTCTATGAGGGCGGCGACATCGAGGAGGAGTTCCGGCGGCTGGAGAGGCGGCTGCCGTCCTCGTTTTTCCGTCCCTGAACCCGCGCCTCGGAACACGGGAAACCTCCGGTTGACCGCTTCTCGTATGGGAAGATGCGGAGGCGCGCCGCGTGAAGGCGGTCTGTCCCGTTGAGAGGAGAGGAGCGAGGGATGTGGGTTCTCTGGATACTGTGCGGGATTTCGCTGCTGGCATGGCTGCTGCCGCTGCTGGAGCTGTGGCGGGCTTCCAGGCGGGGGCTGATCCTGAGCCGGGTCTCGCCGGATGGACCGGAGCCGCTGCCCCGTCTCTCCGTCGTGGTTCCCGCGCTCAATGAGGAGGAGACCGTCGAGCGGGCGATGCGCACCCTGCTCGCGCTGGACTATCCCGATCTGGAGATTATCGCCGTCAACGACCGCTCCGCCGACCGTACGGGCGAGATCCTGGATCGGCTGGCGGCGGAGAACCCGCGACTGCGCGTGACGCACGTGCGCGAACTGCCTCCCGGCTGGCTGGGCAAGAACCATGCGCTGCATCTGGGCAGTCAGGCGGCGACCGGCGCGTTCATCCTCTTCACCGACGCCGACGTGCATTTCGACCCGACCGCGCTGCGCCGCGCGGTGCGCCACTGCATGGCGCGCCAGCTGGACTTTCTCACCCTCTATCCGGAGTGCATCCTCAAAGGCTTCTGGGAGACTCTCTCCGTAACCTTCTTCGGGTTCGCTTTTGCCCTGCGGTTTCGCCCCTGGAAAGTCGCCGATCCGCGCAGCCGCGCCTATGTCGGTATCGGGGCGTTCAATCTGGTGCGCGCCGACGCCTATCGCCGTATGGGCGGGCACGCCGCGCTGCCGATGGAGGTAGCGGACGACGTGAAGCTGGGCAAAAAGATGAAGGAGAGCGGCGGCAGGGCGGAGTGCGGCGTCGCGGGCAGCCTGATCCGCGTGCGTTGGGTGGAGGGACTGCGCGGGATCGTGGTCGGGCTGACGAAGAATATGTTCGCCGGGTTCGAGTACCGGGTTGCGCCCGCACTGGGCGGCATCGCCGGCGTCTTCCTGATAACCGTGCTGCCCGTAATCGGGCTGGCGGTCGGCGACGCCGTCACCCGGGTGATCTGTGCGGGGACGCTGCTGTGCATGGCGGCGCTGGTGCGCCTCGTCGCCCCCGCGCAGAAGGTCTCGCCGCTCTACGGACTGGCTTTTCCGCTGGCGGGACTGCTGATCATCTACATCATCCTGCGCTCGATGTTCTTCACCTACCGGCAGGGAGGCGTGGTCTGGCGCGGCACGCTCTATCCGCTGGAGGAGCTTCGCCGGGGGGGCGTCTGAGCCGTTAATGCCGCCAGTCGAAGACCGCCGCCAGTTTGCGCCAGCGATGATGAAGCAGCGACTGGTAGACCTGCTGCGCGTCGTCGGGGCGCGCCGTCTCGATCAGGTTGGAGACGCGCACGCGCCCCTCCTCCAGCCAGTGCAGGGCGGCGGACAGATTGCCGTAGATGCTGTTGGTGCGAAACGGCGTCTCGTGCAGCGGCAGCTCCCACTCCCATCCGCTCCGCAGAACGACGTAGTGGTGGAAGATCGGGTGCAGCAGCGCATGGGCGGTCAGGTCGGTGCGCCGCTGCCAGGGAACGCCGACCAGCGTCACCTCGCCGCGCCGGCAGACCGCCCGGCAGCAGTCGAGAACCGCCTGCTCATGTCCGGAGCACTCCACCGCCAACGCGATCCTGCCGGCGATCTGCGGGTCGTCGAGGGGGACGGCGTCGCGCACATCCGGCACGCCGTTGCGCGCCGCGTATTCCCGCCGCGCCGCGTCGGGGTCGCAGGCGGTTACCCGGTAGCCGCAGGCGTGAAAGATCTGCGCCGCCAGATGCCCCACCGGTCCCAGCCCGGTGACCAGCGTCCGCTGCGGCGGTCGCGCTGCGGTCGTCGTGAGCGTGCTCATCGAGACGCCCATCAGACGGGCGAAGACCGCCTGCTCCGAAGCCAGCGAATCCGGAACGCGCAGGGCGTTTTCCACCGGAACGCGCTGCCAGGAGCGGTGTCCCCCCATACAGAAGGCGCGGTCGCCGATCTGCAGCTCTGAGACCTCGCCGCCGACCTGCTCCACTGTAAAAACGGCGGCGTATCCCGGCTGCGCCGGAAAGTGACTTCCCAGATAGCCGCCCTGGATCTCCGTTCCCGCGCTGACCAGCGTCGCCAGCGTGCTGCCCGCCACCTCGCGCGGACCGATGGGCGCGGCGTCGCGCTCCGTCGGCAGCAGCTCCGCCCTCTCCCGCGCCGTAAACGTGATACAACGGTCGGTCGTCACAGCGCGATGCCCTCCTCCTTTGCCACCGAGCGGATGTAGTCGCCGGCGAGCGCGTACTCCTCCTGCGTCGGCAGGTGCTCCAGCATCAGGGGCATGTCCGGCTCCAGACGATTCATCTCCTGCAGGAGGGCGCGGTAGTCCAGCCCACCCAGTCCCGGACGCACCTCATCCAGATGCACCGTCAGGCGTCCATGCAGCAGGATGTCTTTGGCGTGGCAGCCCTTGATGTGCGGTCCCAGAAGCCGGAAGCAGTCCCGGATCAGGTCGCCGCTGCGGTAGTAACGCTGGGGACTGCAGACGATATTGACCGGGTCGAGATGGACGCCGAAGCCCGGTCGGTCTATCGCCCGGATAAGCTGCGCGTAGCTCTCCGGCGAATCGGGATACATCCAGGGCATCGTCTCTAGGGCGTAGCAGGAGCGGGTCGGCTTCACGGCGTCAATGATCTCCCGCACGATCTCCACAATCCGGTCAAACGTCTGCGGGGTCAGGTTGTCGGGATGCGGACCGTCCCACTGCTCGCCGCAGGAGCCGGCGATATTGACGCAGCAGCGCGCTCCGATCCGATCCGCCAGCGCAAGCTGCGTCTTGCAGGTCTGCAGCGCGGCTTTGCGGGTCGCCTCATCCGGACTGAGCGGATTGCTCCAGGCGCCCACCTCCGCGATCACGATATCCGCCTCTTTTGCCGCCTTCTCGTAGGCGCGGATCACGTCGTCGGAGGCTCCGGCATCCACCGGGCAATAGGCAGCGCGATAGCCGTGCTGCCGGACGGCGGCGACCCACTGTTCCGGGCTGGAGGAGTCGCCAAAGACAGGACCACCCAATCGCATCGTACTCTCCTTGTGCGTGGTATCATTCGGGGATCAGTTTCGGCTCGCCCCAGAGCGCCCAGTCGTACTGATAGTCGCGCAGCGAGTCGGTGATCAGCGAGAGCAAGACCGGCTTACCCATCCAGGGGCGCAGATCTATCTCTACAGGAATCCAGCCGCTGTCGCGCAGGACGATCTGTCGAAAGACCTCCTTGCCGTTGACCGCGATCACGAACTCCGTACCGTTGGACCTGGACCCGTCCCCCAGCCCGATCGCCGTCTTCAGACGCAGCGGACGCTCGGGCAGATGGAGCCAGAAGTCGGCAATAGAGCGTCCGTTGGGGGGCGGGTGGAGCATCAGGGCAGGGCGCTTCTCGCCCCGGCAGACGCCCTCCACAACCTTGCCCTTGAACAGGTCGGAGGCGGGAGCTTCGATCCCGGTATAGGGAAGGATCGCGCTGTGACGGGTGCTCTTGAGCAGGTCGAACGGCAGGGTTACCGGCTCTGGTTCGCCGAAGACGAGCGTCAGGGTGTTAGGCAGGGGGAGGCGAACCCGGCAGGCGTCCGGGGTGACGCGGGTAATCTCGACGGAGCCTTCCGCCGCCAGCGCCCACGCCTCCTGCCTCATCCCGCGCACCAGCAGAGCCTGACGGGTCAACGGGGCTTCCGAACGGATCAGCACGCCCGGTCCCTCGATCCTCCCCCAGTCGTAAGAGGGGTCGCCCTTCGGTCCGGGATCCGCCTCTATCCGCAGGCGGACGGTGTGTCCGCGAAACGCGGACAGATCCAGCGTCAGCGGCGTAACGTCACTGGAGGCATGGTGCACCTCCGCGCTCTTCTGATGGACTCCGTCGTCGGCGATCACCCGGAAGGTAATCCCGTCAGAGGCTCCGGGAGCGCCGGCTCCCAGCCGTACGCGCGCGGTGAACTGCGCGGAGGCGTTTGCGGGCAGGGACAGGCGGTACTCCAGGAAGGTGAGGGTGCGCTGCAGGGCGTCGGGGGGCGTGACGCCGTCCGCTTTCCACGGAGGATGAACAGAGAAGCCGTCCGTGTCCGGGTGGACGAAGGCGCCGGTCGGCACATCCTCAAAAGCCAGCCCCTCATATCGTCGTTCGCTGCCGTCTGCCAGCCGCAGTCCCCCCTGGACAGCTCCCTGGTACTCCCAGAGTCGCAGGGTGTCTCGCATGCCCGGCGTCTCGAAAGTGAACCGCGCCAGCCATGGATGGCTGCCGGCGCGGGAGAGATGAAACCCTCCGGGCAACGCTGCGAGATGCAGGGCAGTGAGGGAGCGGGAAGCGGGCGACCAGGGGTAGCTGCGCCGGGGATCCAGCCCGAAGATCCGCTTCGCGTCGTAGGCAAGCCAGCCGGGAATGGAGCCGGGCACGGCTGCCTCGCTTACCCCCTCAATCCGCCGCATTATCACGGTATGTGTGCCGTTGCGCTCCCGAACGCTGAAGACGATACCCTGATCCCGCCGATAGGCGGCGCGGCGTCCGTCCGACAGGCGATAGACGAAGCGGTCACCCGGGCTCCAGGGCGTATCAAAGTCTGGGATCGGCAGTCGCTGCTGAAAGAATCGCGCCATCTCCAGCAGATGCTGCAGGTGCAGGAACGGTTTTGCCAGCTGCTCCCGGGAGGGCCAGGCGTAGGTAGGCAGTACGCCGAAATGCTCATATCCCTGCAGGTAAGCGACATAAAACGCCGTATCGTCGGGATTGGGATAGCCCAGATAGCCGTAGAGGTGGGTATAGGGGGCAAGGATTGCGGAGCTGATCGGATGCGCCATCGCGATGAGGTGGTCGCTCCAGGTGCGGTCGGTGTTGTTGATCCCCCACAGGTGCCGCTGCGCGAACGCCTCATAGACGCCGGTTATCTCGTTCAGTCCTTCGCCGCTCAACGCTACTTGCGGCAGCGCCTCCCGCAACTCGCGATGGAGGGCAAGGTTGCCCTCGATGCAGTTCATGCCGTCAATCAAGCCGTTGTCATCATTGAGGATGACCATCGTCTGATCGAGATGCAGAGCGTCCACCCGGTACCTGCGATAGACCTCAACCATCCGCTCCACAAACAGTTTGCGCCAGGCGCGGGAGGCGGGATTGATATAGGCAAACTTGATCGGGGGCTGGGCGGGCCACTCCCACCACTGCAGCGCTTTGGTCAGCGGTTCGCGCATCTGCCACTGTTTGAAGGCGTTGTAGAGCGGGTGTTTCTGGTCGCACCCAAAGTAGTTGACATGAGGCATGACTCGGAAGCCGAGCCGATGAGCCTCCTTCACAAACGGCTCAAAGTCGGGTGCGGCGGCATAGTCGGGATAGTTACGGTCATACTCGTCCCTGCGCCAGTTGGGCAGGTAGAGGAGGGTTTGCCGCGGGTGGCAGCGTTTCGCTAGTTCCGCCAGCAGCGGACGATCTAGGTTCATGGTCACCACGAAGCGGATATCGCGCACCCAGGCAGGCTGCTGCTGCGCCAGCGGCTGCGGCTTCAGGCGCGCCTGCATCCACCGCCGATAGAGCGCGGCGCCGTTTTGCCAGCCGCCGCGATAGGCGGTGATCCGCCAGCGGGAGGAGACGATCCGGTCTTTCGGCTCAAAAGGCGCGAGATTGCGGCTCTCAAAGCGCAGACGAAATCCCCCGCGCAGACGCTCCACCCTCAGATTCTTGAAACGATGATCCGAGTCTTCCGCCCGGATCAGAAATCCGCCGCGTCGTCCCTGAATCAGCGCAAAGGGAGCCTCCCATCCCATCGGATAGTCGAACAGGCGCGCACCGGGCGAGGCGGCGGCGCTGAACCGCTGCCCGCTGCTGCCGGGAACGAGCACCTCAAAGCGGTCGGGTATCTCGGCGATCCCCCAAGAGATCCCGTAAAGCCCCTTCTGAACCGCCTCTCCCTTCTGCGTAATCAGCAGATCACCGGTGCGCGGCTCAATGGCGAAGCGGGTGCCCATCCGGGCGCGCACGCTGCCGGAGGTATCGCGCCAGACCGCCGTATGAAGAATGGAGCGGTTCGCCTCCTCGCGCACGGTCTGCGTCGCTCCCGGCGTCATCTCCGGCTCGCCCATCCGGTGCAGACCAGAGAGCGGTCGGTCGCTTCCGGGGGAGATGACCAGCGTCTCGCCCGTCTGCCGGTGCGTAAGGCGCACGATCTGTCCGGCGCGCATCTGCGCCGAGAGGGTGGCTGAGGAGAGCGTATCGGTCTGCGCCGCTGCCGGGGAGTGCATCCCCAGCAGCAGGATCAGACACAGCTTAGATTGAATCAGGAGTCTCATGTGGTAACCTGCTCTTCACGTTTGCGGAGCTTTACGGTCAGGTTGTCCGCCCAATCTTTCGGTATCTCTCTTCACAGACGCTGTGCGTCGGTAGACGCCATGCGGTGATCTTCCTCGAGACCAAGAGGGCAGAATGTCCTTCCGATCCTTCGGAAGAAGAGAGGAGTTCATACCGGGAAGCCATAACCTTTTTATTGAGGTTCGAGGAGGCGCGCAAAACTCCCTGCCCCGATTTCCGACACCTACAGACCGAGTGAAAAAGCCATGTCCTTCCATCCGGATATACATCCGCACCGCCGATACAACGCCCTGACCGGCGAATGGATTCTGGTCTCGCCCCATCGCACGCTGCGCCCCTGGCAGGGAGCGGTGGAGCGCGTTGAAAGGGAGACACGCCCGGCGTATGACCCCGACTGCTACCTGTGTCCGGGCAACCGGCGCGCGGGCGGCGCGGTCAATCCCGCCTATACGGATACCTTCGTCTTCACCAACGACTTTGCCGCCCTGCTGCCCGACACGCCCCTGCCCGATGCGCCCTCTTCCGGGCTGCTGCGAAGCGAGCCGGTACAGGGAACCTGCCGGGTGATCTGCTTCTCGCCCCGCCATGACCTGACGCTGCCGGAGATGCCGGTCGAACAGATCGAGAAGGTGGCGGAGGTCTGGGCGGAGCAGACCGCCGATCTGGGGGCGCGCTACCGCTGGGTGCAGGTCTTCGAGAACAAAGGGGCGGCGATGGGCTGCTCCAACCCGCATCCGCACGGGCAGATCTGGGCGGGCAGCTTTCTGCCGCGTATCGCGGAGCAGGAGGATATCCAGCAGCGTCAGTACGCCGACCGGCACGGCAAGCCGCTTCTATGCGACTATCTGGAGCGGGAGCGGGAGGAGCGCGCGCGGCTCGTGGAGGAGAACGCGCACTGGACCATGCTCGTCCCCTACTGGGCGGTCTGGCCCTTCGAACTGCTGCTCCTGCCGCGCCGACCGGTTCTGCGCCTGCCCGATCTGTCGCCGCAGGAGCGCGCAAGCCTGGCGCAGATCCTCCGGCAGAGCCTGATCCGCTACGACAACCTCTTTCAGACCAGTTTTCCCTACTCGATGGGCTGGCACGGCGCACCCTGCGACGATGCGGATAACATGCACTGGCAGCTTCACGCGCACTTCTATCCGCCGCTTCTACGCTCGGCGACCGTGCGTAAATTCATGGTCGGCTATGAGATGCTGGCGGAGCCGCAGCGCGACCTGACGGCGGAGCAGGCGGCGCAGCGGCTGCGCGACACCGCGACAATCCACTATCGGCAGGCGGCTCTCGATCGGGATCGGGTAGAATCAGAGGGGAAGTGAGGGGTTTGAGATGCTGCGTGTAGGTGTTATCGGCATGGGACCGATCGGTAATCTGCATGCCGATATCTATCGTGCGGATCCGCTGGCGGAGCTTGTCGGGGTCTGCGATATCGTGCCGGAGCGCGCGCGGGCGGCAGGAGAGCGGCTGGGCGTGCCCTGGTTCACCGGCGCGCCGGAGATGCTGAAGGCGGTACAGCCCGATCTGTGCAGTATCGCCACCGGCGGCTACGAGTACTCCAGCGACCACTACGAGCCGACCCTGCAGGCGCTGCGCGCCGGCTGCCATGTGCTGTGCGAGAAGCCGATCTGTAACGAGATCGCCAAGGCGGAGGAGATGGTCCGCGTCGCGCAGGAGGAGCGCCGCTGCTTCGGTGTAGATTTCAATCACCGGTTTACCCCAGCGGCGTTTCTGGCGAAACGGTGGCTGGACGAGGGGCGGCTCGGCGCGCTCCTGTTTGTCAACGTCGCGCTCTGGATCGGCAAGTTCTCCGACTTCGACTCGCCCTACTTCCACCTGAAGGCGCTGAATCCGCACTCGATAGACCTGATCCGCCACTTCTGCGGCGATATTGCCGAGGTGCAGTGCTTTGCCATGAAGTCGCCGGGACGCTCCATCTGGTCCACCGCCTCCTTCAACTTCAAGCTGAAGAACGGCATGGTGGGGCATCTGACCAGCAGCTACGACATCGAGCGCGGGCATCCGATGGAGCGGTGCGAGGTAGCGGGGATGAAAGGGCGGTTTGTTCTGGACGATATATGGCGGGAGGCGACCCTCTATCCCGCCGGCGACCCGGTCAAACTGGTCTATACCAATCCGGTCTTCGGCGGCTATCGCGACTTCAACGACACCTTTCAGGCGCGCATCCATCGCTTCCTGCAGCAGGTGGCCGACGGCGCGGCGCCCGAAGAGATTGACGGCTCCGGCGCGGATGGTCTGGCGGCGCAGAAGGTGATCGAGGCGGGGATCGAGTCACTCAATACTGGCAGGATCGTCCGGGTCTGCTGATCGGGGCAGCTGCTCTCCTCCCGGCACGGATCGGGATCAGGGACCGGCGTCGGCGGGGCGATCCGACTCCTGTCTTTCGGCGGAGAACGCCGTTGAAGGGTACGCAGGCGCGTCGTTCGCTGCGCTCTCATAGTACTCCTCGGACAGCGAAACCGAACTCGCGGGGGAGCGGCTCAGGATCAGATAGCCGACCGTCCCCGCCATCAGCGAACTGAGCAGGATCGTGATCTTGGAACTCTGTAACGCGGACGGACTGCGGAAGGCGAGCAGGGTGATGAAGATGGACATCGTGAACCCGATGCCGCCGAGAAATCCCGCGCCCACGATCCGCCTCCAGTCCACATCGCTGGGCAGTCGGGAGACGCCCAGTTTGACCGCAAGGAGGCTGAAGAGGACGATCCCCAGCGGTTTTCCGAGGAACAGCCCGGCGAAGATGCCGAGGCTGTTGGCGGAGGTCAGCCCCTGCAGCCAGTCCCTGGTCAGCGGAATGCCGGTATTCGCCAGCGCAAAGAGCGGCATCACCAGAAACGCCACCGGCTTGTGCAGGAAATCCTGCACCTGATAGGAGGGCGAACCCTCCTCTCCGTTGGAAAATGGTATCGCAAACGCCAGCATCACCCCCGCCAGCGTCGCATGGATCCCGGACTTCAGCATACAGTACCAGAGCAGAACCCCCATCAGCAGGTAGAGGGAGACGCGGCGGACGCCCAGACGATTGAGCAGCAGCAGTCCGGCAAAGACAGCCAGCGACAGCCCGAAGTAGCGCAGGGAGAAGTCGCCCACATAGAACAGGGCGATCACGAGGATGGCTCCCAGATCGTCCACAATGGCGAGCGCGGTCAGGAAGATCTTCAGCGACAGCGGTACCCGGCTGCCCAGCAGCGCGAGTGCACCCAGCGCAAACGCAATATCGGTCGCCATCGGAATGCCGGCGCCCTTCTGCGACTCCGTTCCGAAATTCAACAGCAGATGGAGCGAGGCGGGAGTCAGCATCCCTCCGATCGCCGCGATGAGCGGCAGAGAGGCGTTCTTCAGGCTGGACAGCTCCCCGATACGCAGCTCCCGCTTGATCTCCAGACCGATCAGCAGGAAGAAGACCGCCATCAAGCCGTCGTTGACCCAGTGATCAAGGCTGTACCTCAGCCTGACCGTGCCCGCCTCGAAGCCGATCTCTGCGTGCCAGAACTCCAGATACCGCTGTCCCAACGGCGAGTTGGCGACAGCCAGCGAGAGAACGGTGCACAGGATGAGGAGGATGCCGGAAGCCTGCTCGCTGTGGAGAAAATCCTTGAAGAGTCTGGTTAGCTTCTTTTTCATGGGATGCCGGGCGCAGCCTCTGCAGATCGGACAGGATGATCGGCGAGGGAATATCTTCGTTATTATACCCTGTGCGGAAGACGGCTCCGGCGCACCCGGAATGGACGGGGGGATTGCAGGAGATTGCTTCGGTCGTCTGCGCCTCCCTCGCAATGACAGGGAGGGGGTCGGCTTGCGCCTCCCTCGCAAGGACAACCCGGGATGCTCGACCGTCGCCGATGCGGGTGATACCTGCCCGGACGGAAAGACACGGAGCCGGCGTAAAATCGGCGCGGAACTCTTTCATGCGTTTGCAGGGTATTCCCCCGTTGTGTATAAAATCCTTTCCGATATCCTCCGAATGGATGGTAACGGGTTCCAGGATGAACAGAAGAGCATCCGACAGACAGGACAGCGAGATCGAAGCGCTGCGTCAAGAGAATGCGCGGCTGAAGTCTGAACTGGAGCGCTGGCGGAAAGAGGGTCAGGAACAGACGGCGCGAGAGGCGATGTACCGTCAGGCGATCGCCGCCGCTTACGGCGTCGTCTACCATCTGGACTTTGCCTCCAACCGCTACTTCTACCTGGACAAGGGGATAGAGCGGCTGATCGGATATACGGTCGCCGAGACGACGCCGGAGCTATGGAAGCGGATCGGGTCGCAGTACCAGCGTCACGGCTATATCGCCTCCATGACCGCGCAGGAGGCGTTCACCGGCTTTCGCGCCGGCGAGATACCGATCTGGCAGGCGGACTATCTGTGCCGGACGAAGCAGGGAGAGGTGCGCTGGATCGCCGACTCTTCGGTTCCTCTGCGCGATGAGCAGGGAAAGGTCTGCGGCTGTCTGGGCATTCTGCAGGACATCACGAAGCGCAAGCGGGTAGAGATGGCGCTGCGCGAGAGCGAAGCGCGCCTGAGCAATCTTCTGGAGAGCATCCGGCTGATCGCGGTTTTTCTGGACACGGAGGGGCGCATTACCTACGCCAACGACTTCCTGCTGCGGCTGCTGGGCTACACGCGGGAGGAGATACTCTACCAGAACTGGTTCGATATGTGTCTGCCCCCCGAAGAGCGCGAGATTGTCCGGACGACCTTTCTGGAGAGGATCACCGAGGGGCGGATACAGCCGGAGTACGAAAACCAGGTTCTGACGCGGGATCAGGAACGGCGGCTGATCTCCTGGAGCAACACCGTGATGCGTAATACGCAGGGCACGGTGATCGGAACTGCCAGCATCGGGGTGGACATTACCGACCGCCGGCGGCTGGAGGCGGAGCTGCTTCAGGCGCAGAAGATGGAGAGCATCGGCAGACTCGCCGGCGGCGTCGCCCACGATTTTAACAATCTCCTGACCGCCATCCTCGGCTATACCGAGCTGGCGCGCGCCTCCGCCGACTCCGCAGAGGAGATGCGCTTCTGTTTGGAAAACATCTACAAAGCCGGACAGCGCGCCGCAGAACTGACCTCGCAGCTTCTCGGCTTCGCCCGTAAACAGATCATCTCTCCTCGCGAGGTCAATCTCAACGACATGATCCTCGACACCGACCGCATTCTGCGCCGCCTGATCCCGGAGCATATCCAGCTTGTCGCCGTTCTCCACGCGGAACTGGGACGGGTGCGGCTGGACCCGGGACAGTTTCAGCAGATCCTGATGAATCTGGTGGTCAATGCGCGCGACGCCATGCCCTCCGGCGGCAAGATCACGGTGGAGACCGACAACTTCCGGCTGGAGCCGGACGCCCCGCCGCCCCCCGGCGGCATTCCCCCCGGCGACTATGTGATGCTGACGGTGTCGGACACCGGCGAGGGGATGCGCGAGGAGGTGATGGCGCACATCTTTGAGCCGTTCTTCACCACCAAGGGCGTCGGCAAAGGGACGGGGCTGGGGCTGGCGACCTGCTACGGCATCGTCAAGCAGAACAACGGCGCGATCTGGGCGGAGAGCCGGGTCGGGCAGGGAACGACCTTCCGTGTCTGCCTGCCGCGCGTCGAGGATACCGCCCCCGCCCCGATTCCTGCCCCGATGCGTGCGGCGCGGGGATCCGAGACGATCCTGCTGGCGGAAGATGAGCCGATGGTACGCGAAATCGCCGCACGCACGCTGCGCGATCACGGCTATACGGTGCTGGAGGCGGCAGACGGACGCGAGGCGATCGAGATCGCCAACGTTACGACGGAGCCGATCCACCTGCTGATCACCGACCTGGTGATGCCGCATATCGGAGGCGGCGAACTGGCATGGCGGCTGCAGAAGGTGGTGCCTGAACTGCGCGTCCTCTATGTCTCCGGCTATGCGGAGGAGCCTGCCGTGCTGGAGGGACTGCATCTGGAGCGCGCCGGATTCCTCCACAAGCCGTTTACCGCCGAGCCGCTGCTGCGAAAGGTCCGCGAACTGCTGGACGAGTAGTCCTCGCCCGCACCCCTTCAGCGCGTGATGCGGAAGACCTCCGCGCCGCAGGCGGCGTAGAGCGTTCCGTCGGGCGCGACGGCGAGGGTGGAGAGGCGGGCAGGCAGCTCCGCGACGGTCGCCGTCTCGCCGGACTGCATGTCCACCACGATCACCGATCGGTCGCTGCCGTAGTAGGCTTTCCCGTCGCCCGGCGCGACGATCACGCGGCTGCTGACGCGGGGAGCGCGCTCCGCCGCCGGGAGGAAGCTGCGCGTCTCCACATCGAACAGACGCAGAACGCCATCTGCTGCCATCGCCACCCGTCCCGTCTTCGCGTCATGCGCCAGCGCGCGCACGCCGCCTGCTCCCGGAAACTCGCGGGTGAAGACCGGCTGGCGCGCAGCCAGATCGAAAACCCCGAACTTCGCCGACTCGCCCCGCTTCGCCGGCAAGCCGTTCGCGCTCAGCGACGTGCCCACATAGAGATGCCGCGCATCCACCGCGACCCCCTCCACCGCCTGTTCGCCCAGCGGATTGACGATCAGGTCGGTCCTGCCGGTTGCCGGATCGGTGATCGCCACCGCGCCGCCGTAGCGACCATACTGCGCCATCCAGCCGGAGTAGAGTCTGCCGTCCGGTCCGGTGACGATGCCGCCGGTGGGGCGGATGTAGTCGGGACCGACCTTCGCGACCGGGCGCGGGTTCTTCAGATTCCACTGGTCCCAGGGCTTCGTCGGGTCGTACTCGGTGATGTCTCCCCCCGCGTACGAAGCGGCGTAGGTCTTGCCGTTCAGGAACGTTACATCGTAGACCTCGCCCCCGGCATCGCAGACGCCCCCGGTATTCACCGTCTTTTTCGTGCGCGTGTCCATCCAGAAGAGGGTCTGTCCGAAGCTGGGACCGCCCCACAGCCTGCCCTGCGCGTCGGCTTTCAGAAAGAGGGTGGGGCGCGGAGCGGTCTCGACCGGGATCGGACGCAGCTTCAGCGTTCTGTCACCCGGCTTGAGATGAAAGTAGTCCTGTCCGCGCACGCCGAAGACCTCTCCCCGGCGATTGGACGCCAGACACCAGCCGCCGCGCAGGTCCATATCCGCGATCAGGGTCAGCGTCTTCTCGCCTTTACGGTAGCGATAGAGCGCATTACCCTGCCGCAGGAAGAGCGCGTCCTCGGTGGTCAGGTAGAGGTCTGCCGACCAGTCTCCCTTCTCCGCCGGAGGCGTCGGGAAGGGCGGGGGCACGCGGGCAAACTCCCGTCCCTGAAAGACGCTCGAACCGGCGAGGAAGTAGCCCTGCCAGACCATGCCCATCATGACCCCCTCCAGCGTCTCCGGAACCGCTTCAAAACGCTTCGTCGAGGGATCGTAGAGGCGCGTGGTCGGCTTCTCGGTGCCCAAACTGCAGAGGATGCGCCCGTCGGGGGTGGGCGAGACGTAGCGCAGATAGAGGTTGGGCGGGGCGGGCGCGCCGCAGTCCTCCACCGTGTAGGTGTCGAGATTGAGCGCGCCGAGTTTTCCGCCGGGATAGGTTCCGCCGTAGAGACGCCCGTCGCCCCCCATCGCCAGATTCCAGATATACTCCTCTCCGGGAAAGCCGACAGAGCGGACGAACTTCATCTGCCGCAGATCGAAGATCATGAACTGCCCGTCATAGAAGGTGCCGACCGCCAGCCGGTCTCCGGCAATCTCCTTCAGCGCCCAGGAGCCGGCTCCCTTCGGAGCGCGATAACTCCTGCCCGTGTTCGCGGCGGGATCAATGAAGATCAGTTCCGCGCCGCTCATCTCGTTCATGTTGGTCAGGACAAAAAGCTCCCTGCCGGTCGTTCGGTCGGTTACCATCCGCCCCGCCAGCACCTGAAAGGCGCGGCAGGGCGTTCCCAGCGACTCCACTCTTCTCCCCTCCTGCGCCCGGACGACGTCCGGCATCGTCAGCAGCGCCAGCGCGCACGCTCCCAGCAAAACGCTCCCTCCGAATCTCATCGGTTCTGATCCTCTCTCCTGGCTGCTGCCGCCCCTCTCCCGACCTCCCGAAACCGCAGGCGATGGTGGGAAGGAGATCGACGGTCTCCTGTGTAACTCACTACTTCAGCGGCGGCAGCGCGTCTGATGCACCCGGATGCTCTATTCGACGCGAAAACGCCGACATCATTCCTCGAAAAGAGCCAGAGAATGTCGTCTCCAGAGAATCCCTCTCCTGCCCTATACGCCGTCGTCTCGCACAACGTCGTGCCGATGTGGTCGGAGCCGGAAAGACGCTCCGAGCAGGTGAGCCAGGCGCTGTTCGGGGAGCGCGTGCGGAGGCTGCGGGAGGAGGGCGATCTGACGCTGATCGAGACGCCCGACGGCTACGCTGGATGGGCGCGCCGGGAGCACCTGACTCCCTGCGAGGAGGAGATGCGCTATCCCGCTCCCGGTCAAGAGGCGCAGGTCAGCGCGCTGTTTCTGCCGGTTCTGAACGCGCCGGACGAACGCGCGGAGCGGCGGACCCTGCTGACGCTCGGCTGCCGGGTGGAGCTTGCCGATCTTTCGGACCCCGTCTATGCGACGATCCGCCTGCCGGACGGACAGACCGCCTGCGCGCGGCGTGACGGCTTGCGGACCGACGCGGAGAGCGAGCCGCCCGCGCTGATCGAGACGGCGCGCCGTTTTCTCGGAGTCCCCTATCTCTGGGGAGGGCGCAGCCCGTTCGGCATAGACTGCTCCGGATTCACGCAGCGCGTCTATGAACTGTGCGGGTGGCTTCTGCCCCGCGACGCCTATCTTCAGGCGCGCGCGCAGATCCTGCAGCCGGCGGAGCCGGAGACGCTTCAGGGGGGCGACCTGCTCTTCTTCTGCGACGATCACGACCCGCGTGGGCGCGGCATCACCCACGTCGGGATCGCGCTCGGGGACGGGCGGTTCATCCATGCGTCGGGCAGTCTCGGCGTCGCCGTCACGCCTCTGAAGCAGCCTCCCTACGACCGGCAGTTCCGCTGCGCACGGCGGCTGCGCGCCTCCGGAATCTGAATGCCAGAAACAGACCCGGCAGGCAGGAACTTGCCTGCGTCAGTGCGAACTGCCTGTCCGAAGACTTTCACCACCACAAGGACATCGAAATATGCATCCCAATACATCCCCGCGCATTCTCCGCGCACTGCGAGACAAGCCGGGTGCGGAGGCGGCGCGCTGGCTGCGCCGCGCCGAGATCCAACTGCAGTTTGCCCGCGCCTTCAGCGCCCTGCCCGCCTTCCGCGACCGGAACTGGAACGAGGTCATTGACCGGACGGAGGCGCGCCTGGATAAGTTCGACGCCGCTGCCGGTCTCTCCGGGCTGATCGAAGCCGTGCAGGTCATGGAGAGCGATCTGCAGGAGATCGGGCACGCCGCGCGCGCGTACCGGATTCACTGCGTCGGTCACGGACACATTGATATGAACTGGATGTGGAGCTGGGCGGAGACGGTCTCCACCACCCACGACACCTTCGCCTCCGTGCTGTCGCTGATGGAGCAGTATCCCGACCTGACCTACTCCCAGAGCCAGGCGTCGGTCTACGCCCTGACGGAGCGGCACTTCCCGCACCTGTTCGAGCAGATCCGCCAGCGCGTCCGGGAGGGACGCTGGGAGGTAACCGCCGCTCACTGGGTCGAGGGCGACAAAAACTACGCCTCCGCCGAAGCGCTCTGCCGCCATCTGCTCTATACCCGCGCCTACTTCCAGGAGAAGTTCGGGCTGTCGCCGGAGGACGAGCCGATTGACTGGGAGCCGGATCAGTTCGGTCACGCCAACACCATTCCCGATATTCTCGCGCAGGGCGGGATCAGATACTACTACGCCTGCCGCACCGGCGGCGGCTTCGATCACCCGCTCATCGGCGCGCCGCGCCCGCCGCTCTTCTGGTGGCAGGGACCGGGCGGCTCGCGTATCCTCGTCAATCGGGAGAGCACCTGGTACAACAGCTACGTCAACATCGGTGACAACATCGCCCTGCCGATGGTCGCCTTTGTCGAACAGACGGGGCTGCACCACTGGCTCAACGTCTACGGCATCGGCAACCACGGCGGCGGACCGACCCGCACCGAGATAGACTTTCTGCAGGAGCTTCAGGGCTATCCGATCTATCCGCAGATCGTCTTCAGCACCTGCAAGCGATACTTCCACGCTGTCGAGCAGGAGCTTGCCGAAGACCCGTCGCTCTCCCTGCCCGTGCTGGATCACGAACTGAACTTCGAGTTCACCGGCTGCTACACCTCGCAGAGCCTGATCAAGCAGGCGAACCGCTTCGGCGAGAACTACATGACGGAGGCGGAGACCCTGGCGGCGCTGGCGGCAAAGCTGGCGGGAGTTCCCTATCCGAAGGAGCGGCTGCGCGAGGGCTGGATCAACGTCCTCTTCAACCAGTTCCACGACATTCTGCCCGGCTCCGGCGTGCGGGAGACCCGCGAATACGCCCTCGCGCTCTTCCAGGAGACGGGGGCGATCGCCGGTTCGATCAAGCGGACGGCGGGAGGCGCGCTTGCCGGGCAGGTGGACACCCTCGCCCTGCTGCCCGACACGCCGGAAGCCGCCGAAGAGCGCGCGCTGGCGGAGCAGGGGCGCGCCAATACCCCCTTCGTTGCCGGAGCAGGCATCGGAGCCGGACTCTCCGGCTACTCGGTCGCCAGCGGAGGCGGACGACGGTTCCTGCCCTTCGTGATCTACAACCCCTGCGCCTGGACACGCTCCGAGTTCGTGACGCTGACCCTCTACGATACCGACCTCGACCCCGCGCGCATCGTCGCGCTCGACGAGAGCGGGGCGGCGCATCCGACCCTCTTCCTGGGACGCGGAAACGACTGGGGACACGACAAGATCGTCGTCGCGCTGCCCGTGCGGGATATTCCGCCGCTGGGATACCGCGCCTACCTGCTCTGCGAGGGACGCCCGGATGTCTCCCTCCCGACCGTGAAGATCCATCCCGGCGACGCCTTCGAGACGCCCTATCTCACCTTTGCCGCAGACCGCTATCGCGGCGGCGTGCGCCGGCTGACCGACCGGCGCACCGGCGCACAGATCGGCGGGTTCGACTGCCTGCCCTTCGGACAGTGGGAGTACGTGACCGAGCGTCCGCGCGGCATGACGGCGTGGGTAATCGGCGGCGAGCCGGACGCGCCGATCCCGCTGACCGCGCAGTACTGCCATGTGCACGGCGCGGCGCGCAATCAGGGGACGGCGGTGCCGTTCGGGGAGAGCGTCGCCTACCGGATCGAGAGCCTGCTGGAGGTTCCCGGCACCAGCAGCACGGTGCGCCTGCAGACGGTGGTGCACGGGCTGGAGCCGCGCATAGACGTAACGGCGGAGATAGACTGGCGCGAGATCGGCGACCCGAAGCGCGGCATACCCGGGCTGAGCGTCCGGTTCCCGCTCTCACAGGCGCTCGAATGCGCTCCCGCGCGCTACGAGACCCCCTTCGGGAGCGTGGAGCGCGCCCTCTTTAACAACGAGGAGGTGCCGACGCTGCGCTACGCCCATCTCTCCGGCAAAATCGCGACGGGCGACGGCGCGGCGGCTCCCTTCGGCTTCACGCTGCTGCAGGACTGCAAGTACGGACACGCCGTGCAGGGCAGCGATCTGCGCCTGCGGATGATCCGCTCCTCCTTCGACCCCGATCATGCGCCGGAGGTGGTGCGCGAGACGGTGCGCTACTCGCTCTACCTGCACGACGCGCCCGCCGATCCCGCAACCCTGACCCGGCTCGGCGCGGCATGGAACCATCCCCTGCTGGCGATTCCGACGAACCTGCAGAGCGGTCCGGCGGCGCAGTCGCAGGGCTTTGTGCGGGTGGAGACGCCCAATGTGGTGTTGAGCGCGTTCAAACAGGCGGAATCGGGCGAGGGGCTGATCCTGCGGCTGGTCGAACTGAACGGGCAGGATACGGAGGCGGCGGTAACGCTGACTCCCGCGCTCGCCGCCGGTCTGTCGCAGGCGGTCCAGACCGACCTGATGGAGCGTCCGACCGACGGGCGAGCGTCCTTTGACGGCAATACCCTGCGCGTGCCGGTGCGCGCCCACAGCTTCGTCACCGTGCGGCTGTCGTAGAGATGTGCGTGTATGCAGGGGCTCCCGGCTTTCACGGGAGCCCCCAGACCCATTTTAAACCGCGAGTTGCCGCGACGGAAGCCGTCTTACGGGTACGCGCCCTGCCAGGGACCGGGCGGCTGATCCGGCAGTTCGACCTCTGTCGTCTCCTCTCGATAGAGCCGGAATCCCCGCGACAGATAGTTCTGCAGCGCGGTCGGACCGTCGAGCGTGCAGGTGTGCACCCATACGCGGCGCGCGTCCATCTCCCACGCCCGCTGAACGGCGGCGGTCAGCAGCCAGCCTCCGATTCCCCTGCCGATGAACTGCGGCAGCAGCCCGAAGTAGGCGATCTCCACCTGCTCTTCCGGCTGACGCTCCAGTTCAAAGTAGCCGGCGGGCGTTCCGGCGACGAAGGCGACCCATGTCTCCAGTTCCGGGCGTTCCAGATACGCCTGCCACTGCGCGTAGCTCCAGGGCAGCCGATCCACCCAGTACCAGTCTCCGCCGACCGCCGTGTAGAGAAAGCGGTTCAGCGGGGGGCAGGGGATCTCGGCGCGGCGCAGCTCGACCGGCGTGGAGGGCAGTCTGGCGGGACGAAGCTCCTGCGGAGAGAGCATCTCCAGATAGCGGATGGTGACGGATCGCCTCATCGCGCCCTTTCGAAGCCGATCCAGGCGGCGTCGTTGATGTACGCGCGCGCATAGGCGTAGGGAATGGCGGCGTATCTGCCGCCTCCCGCCGAGTCCCGGATCAGAAAGACGCCCCCGCCGGGATGGCGCGCATCCTCCTCATAGCCGATCAGCAGGACGCTGTGCCCGTCGAACACCTCTTCGGGCAAGCGCATCTGCAGCACGCCGTCCGCCCACCTCTCCTGCCGATGCCAGCGCATGCCCGCGCAGACGGGCCATTCCCGGCGCAGGGTCGCCTGTATCTGCTGAAACTGCTCCTCGGTCAGCCCGGTCTTCACATCCCACTCCTTGATCCAGTGAAGCCGATAGCCCGCCGCGCGCAGCCGCCGCGCGCTCTCTATCGCCGCCGGAGGGACCGTCAGCTTCGGATCGAAGGCGTCGGCGTAGGGCAGATCGCTCTCCGCTGCGATGCCGAACTGTTCGTAGCCCTTCCACAGGTCATGAAAAAAGCCGCCGTCATCGTACTGCTCGATGGCGCGGTTGGACGCCCAGTTCAGGTACTCCTCGCTGAGCCGCACACCGCGCCGCGCCCGCTTCGACGCCGCGAACTCCAGCCCGCCCGTGATGGCAAATACGGAGCAGGTTCCGCGTCCGCCCTGCGATTTGAGGGTCAGCCCCCAGCGTTCAAACTGCGGTCTCAAGTCCACGCGGGTCGTCCCGGTCGCAGCCGCCTTCTGGGGCAGGCTCGTTGCGGCGCAGCAGGCTCCGGCGATCAACAGCAGAATGGTCGTCTGCACGCTCTCCTCCGATCTCCGTTCAGTCCTGCGGCAGTTATAGCATACGGCTGGCGGTTCGTCAATGCGGTACGGAATCCGCCGGATTGCAGGTATACTGATAGCGAACAGAACACTAGATGCGGGAGACGGTTACCGATGGCAACGATGCGGCAGATCCGGTCGCGTATCCGGGTCGCCAAGAACATTCAGCAGATCACCAAGGCGATGAAGATGGTCGCGGCGGCGCGGCTGAAACGCGCGCAGGACCGGGTGCAGGCGGCGCGCCCCTACTCCGAAAAGATGCGCGAGGTGGTGGGCAGTCTGGCGAACGCGGCGGCAGGTTCTGTGGAGCATCCCCTGCTTGCGCGGCGGGAGGTCACCACGACCGGCATCCTGATTATCACCGCCGACCGCGGGCTGTGCGGCTCCTACAACACCGCGATCCTCCGCCGGGCGTCGGAGCTGATCAACGAGTTCGACCCCTCCCGGCTCAAGCTCTACACCATCGGTCGCAAGGGCAACTCCTTCTTCCGCCGCCGCAACTATCCGGTCGCGGAGAGCTTCACGGTCAACACCAACAATATCAGCTTTGGCGAGGCGACGGCGATTGCGCGCACGATCCGCGCCGCCTTTGAGCAGGAGGAGATAGACGAACTCTACGTCGTCTACACCCGGTTCCGCTCGGCGATCTCGCAGATCCCGACCGTCCTCAAGCTGCTGCCGATCGAGCCGCCGCAGTCGCATACGGAAGCCTTCGCCACCCCCGCGATGGACTATATCTTTGAGCCGGATCCCGCCAAACTGCTGGGTGAACTGCTGCCCCGCTACCTGATCACGCAGGTCTATCAGGTGCTGCTGGAATCGATCGCCAGCGAACATGGCGCGCGCATGACCTCGATGAGTTCCGCCACCGACAACGCGGGCAAGATGATCAGCTCGCTGACCCTCTCGCTCAACCGCGCGCGTCAGGCGAGCATCACGAAGGAGATTTCGGAGATTGTGGGAGGCGCAGAGGCGCTGAAGGGATAGACCCCGGCAGCTGTGCCCGTTTTCCGGAGGCGGATCGGACGATCCGCCTCTTTATTCCGCGTCCGCCGCGTGAATTTCTCCGGATCGCGGCAGAAAAAGGTAACCGTTTCCGGCGCAGAGGAATTGTGTTATAATGACCGCAACCGTCGAAACACTGGATGCGCGCATTGCTCACGGGACGAACAATTCGCGTGTTTCCGTCGTCAAACACGTACTGCTATTCAGGAGTTTCGTGAGGTTATGGGCGCACAGCCGGCAACCACAACGGAAGCGGGGGCGGATGCGATGGCTGCGGAGATAACACTCGCCGGCGACCTGGCGAATGTAGAAGACCGCCTGGCGGTTCGATGTCGCTCGGGCGACATGCAGGCGTTCAATGAACTCGTCAGTCGCTATCAGTTAAGGCTGTTTCGCTTTGCATATCGGCTTCTGCGGGATCGCAACGAAGCCGAGGACGCGGTGCAGGAGACCTTTGTGCGCGCCTATCGCGCGCTGCCTGCCTACCGTCCCAATGGCTTTTTCTCAAGCTGGATCTATAGTATTGCGCTGAATGAGTGCCGCCGCCGGATGCGAGGCTTTCGCCCTGCTCTCAGCCTGGACTTTGCGCCGCCTGCACGGAATGCGCCCGACCCGCAGCAGTCCGTCCTGAATCGGGAGCGCAACCGGCATCTGCGCGAGGCGATTGACGCCCTGCCGGAACACTACCGACTGGTGATGATCCTCTTCTACTTCGAGGAGATGTCGGTCGAAGATGTGTCCCGGGCGCTCAACCTCTCGATCAGCGCCGTGAAGGTGCGGCTGCACCGCGCACGTGAGAGACTGGCGAAACGTCTGCAGCAGGACATGTAGCTCTCTTCGCCCTGCCCCGCGCGATCGCACCGGTCTCAAGGATGAAACGAAATGCGTTGCGACTCCGTTCGTGAAAAGATACATCACTGGTTCGATAAGCCCGGCGCGGCGGCGATACCGGAAGAGGTCGGTCAGCACCTGAAAGTCTGCGCTGAATGCCGCGACTTTATCTCCCGCTGGAACGCCATCGAACTGCGTATGCAGTCCATGCGCGAGGAGACGCCGGAGCTGTCTCCCGGCTTTCAGACCCGTCTGGCGGAGCGGTTGCAGAAGGTCGCGCCCGTGCCCCGACGCCCTCTGCTGATCCAGTACTGGCGATGGACGGCGGTCGGTATGGCGACCATGCTGCTGATCGCGCTCTTTCTGATGCGCGGCATGATAGGTTTCGACCGCCACGGCGCGTCGGCGAACCGCATAGTCCGCCCCTCCACCGAGATGATGCGCCCCGCGCCGCTTCAGAGAACAGGAGAGCCGCCCGCCGTGCCGCTCTCCTCCGATATGCCGATGGCGAACACCGCCCGTTAGTCGGAATTTTTACGCCGGGTGTCCGGTTCTCATAGACAGGGGTACCCGCCACAGAACGCGCGTTCCGCCCCGAACGCGCGTTTTTTTATGTGCAGGGGACGGCGCGGGCGCCTCCGGCATTCGACAGCCGCGAGGGGATGGACGAAATGTGGTATCCTTCCTGTATCCAGACGCGAACAGGCGTCTGACGGGGAGGAAGATCGAGATATGTCACAGGCAGTAGAGGCTTTGAACGGAGCGGAAGAGGTCGTATGGGATCTGGGCGATCTCTACGCCAGCCCGGAAGACCCGGCGATTACGCGGGATTTAGAGGCGGCGGCGCGCGAGGCGGAGGAGTTTGCCGGGCGCTATCGCGGGCGGGTCGCCGAACTTAGCGTGGCGCAGCTGGCGCAGGCGCTGACCGAAGCGGAGGCGAGGCAGGAGAGAATCGGACGACTTGCCAGTTTCGCCTATCTCAACTGGACGACCGACACCGCCAACCCGACCTTCGGCGCGCTCCTGCAGCGGGTGCGCGAGACGCTGTCCCGGCTCAGCCAGCAGACGCTCTTCTTTGAACTGGAGTGGGCGGCGCTCTCCGAAGAGCAGGCGCAGATCATGAACGCGCCGGAACTGGCGCGCTGGAAGCACTACCTGGAGAGCGAGCGGAAGATGCGTCCGCACCTGCTGACCGAGCCGGAAGAGAAGATACTCACCGAGAAGCAGGTGACCGGAGCCGGAGCCTGGTCGCGCTTCTATAACGAGACCGTTAACAGCATCGAGTACACGCTGGATGGAGAGACCCGGACACAGGCGGAGGTGCTTCGCCTGCTGTATCATGCCGACCGCGAGGTGCGCCGCCGTGCCGCCGACAGCGTCACCAGCGGACTGCGAACGTATCTGCGCCCGATCACCTATATCTTCAATACTCTGCTTGCGGACAAGCACTCCAACGACCGCCTCCGCCGCTTCCCGACCTGGATCTCCTCGCGCAACCTGTACAACGAGACGACGGATGAGGCGGTCGAGGCGCTGGTGAAGGCAGTTACCGGAAGATACGATCTGGTGGCGCGCTACTACCGCGTCAAGCGCAAAGAGCTTGGCTACGATGAGCTGTACGACTACGACCGGTATGCGCCGCTGGCGCAGGCGGAGACGACCTACCGCTGGAGCGAGGCGCGCGCGCTGGTCGAGAGCTCTTTCGAAGCCTTCTCTCCCCGTCTGGCGGAGATCGCGCGCGAGTTCTTTGACCGAGGCTGGATCCATGCGGCGGTACGCCCGGGCAAACTCAGCGGCGCGTTCGCGCACCCCGCCGTTCCCTCTCACCACCCCTATCTGCTGGTCAACTACACCGGCGTCAGCCGCGATGTGATGACGCTGGCGCATGAGATGGGACACGGCGTCCATATGTATCTGGCGCGCCCGAAGGGCGTCTTTGCGTGCGGCACGCCGCTCACCACCGCCGAGATGGCTTCCGTCTTCGGGGAGACGCTGGTCTTCCACGCCATGCTGGAACGCGAACGCGATCCGCGCGTGCGTCTGTCCATGCTGGCAGGCAGGATCGAAGACACCTTTGCCACCGTCTTCCGGCAGATCAGCATGAACCGCTTTGAGGAGGCGATCCATACCGCGCGGCGCACCCAGGGCGAACTGACGACCGAGCAGTTCAACGCTCTGTGGCTCCAGACCCAGCGGGAGCAGTTCGGGGACAGCGTCACCCTGCGCGACGACTACGGCATCTGGTGGAGCTACATCTCACACTTCATCAACGCGCCCGGCTACGTCTACGCCTACGCCTTCGGCGAACTGCTGACGCTCGCGCTCTACAACCGCTACCGGCAGGAGGGGGCGTCGTTCGTGCCAAAGTATCTGGAGGTGCTGGCGGCGGGCGGCTCCGACAGCCCGGAGAGAATTCTGGCGCATGTGGGGGTGGATCTCAACGACCCGGCGTTCTGGCAGGAGGGGCTTTCCGCCATCGAGGCGATGGTCTCTGAAGTGGAGCGGATGACCGCGTAACCCGACAGAAGCGAAGCCGGGCGCACGCAGAGCGACGCCCGGCTTCCGGTCTCTCTCCCCTGTGCAGCCTCTACTCCGGAACCTCCCGGCTCAGACGCATCGGAGAGGACGCCTGCGCGTCGAACGGACGCAGACGCACGGTGAAGACAACCGGCTGCGGCTTGAGCAGGTACTTCTCTAGCGGACCGGGACCGCAGCTCTGGCTGCCCAGTCCGCACTGGGCGTAGTCCAGATAGAGATAGGTCGCGTCCTGCTCGATCAGGTCGAAGGTGTGCTTTGCCTCGGTCAGGTTCTCCTGACTGTAGTGGCGCGCCGAGACATTGAGCAGGGGCACGCCGACGCAGAGCAGCCCCAACCCCCGGGCGTTGGTGATCGCCGCCCAGCGCGTATCGGTCTTGTTGCCGTTCTCCTGCGGGCGGATGTGCATCTCGAACTGATCCTCGACCATGCCGCGATAGACGCCGACCCGCGCGCTCTCTTTGCGGTCGCTGTAGCTGTCGTGCGGTCCACGCCCGTACCAGGCGAAGCGGTCGTAGTCTCCGTGCAGGCGCATCTGCAGCCCGATGCGGGGCAGGTTGCACAGCCCTTCCCGCGGGGCGACCTCCAGCGTCAGCGCGATCTCTCCGCTGCCGTAGAGCGTGTAGCGGTAGACCAGCGCGAACGCCGGGGGCAGCGAACAGGGCGCCTCCGTCGTCTCCGCCGTTACCACAACGACCGAATCCGACGGCTGCTCCCAGACGAAGCGGCGCAGACGCGCCTGCAGCCGATCGAGCCCCGCTTTGCGCCACTCCTGCGCCATCCAGACGTCGTTGTCGGTCGGGGCGCGCCAGGTGTTGAAGCGCGGTCCGGCGTCCTCTCCGTCCAGGATCGGCGCGCCCTGGTACTCCCACGCGCAGATGGCGCCCCGAAACCGATCGAATGCGACGCAGAACTCCTCGCCCTGCACCTGCAGGGTCGTCGGCGTCTCCAGCACGCACAGCGGAGGCAGGGAGGCGGTCGGGAGGCGGCGCGTCACCGGGGCGGGCGCGGGCAGCGCGAACTGCTCCCAGGCGACCTCGTGCCCGCGTTTCGCCCAGAGCGTGTCCGCCCTCAGCAGAAACTGAATCTCCAGCCAGCCGTCCGCGCCGGGCGCAGGCGGCTGCAGGTCACAGGGCAGGGTGACGAGGGTCTCGCCGCCGGGCGGGGTATCGAGCGGGGGCAGCGTCCCCTGCGCGACGATCTCCGAATCACGGCGCAGAGTCCAGACCCCCTCCAGATGCGCGAGCGTGGAGAACTGGTAGAGGTTGCGCACCTTCAGGACGCCCTTCGAAAGATCCGCCGCCTCGACCTTTACCGGCTCGATCACCTTTTTGTACTCCAGCAAGCCGGTGTGCGGGATCCGGTCCGGCAGGTTCAAGCCGTCAATGCAGAAGTTGCCGTCGTTGGGCTGGTCGTTGAAGTCGCCGCCGTAGGCGAACCACTCCTCTCCGTCGTCGGTGATCTGCCGTATGCCGTGATCCGCCCACTCCCAGACACAGCCTCCCAGCAGGCGCGGATGCGCGTAGATCGCCTCCCAGTACTCTTTCAGGTTGCCGGGACCGTTGCCCATGGCGTGCGCGTACTCGCACATGAAGAAGGGGCGCGGGTCGTCGGTCCTCTTTCCCTGCTCGATCAGGGCGTCCACCTTCGGATACATCACGCTGACAATGTCCACCACTGGAGCTTCATACGCCTGCTCGTAGTGGATGGGACGGGTCGGGTCGTGGGCGCGTATCCATGCCGCCATCGCATCGTGGTTTTTGCCGTATCCGGCTTCGTTGCCCAGCGACCAGATGATGATCGAGGGGTGGTTCTTGTCGCGCTCGACCATCCGCTCGGCGCGCTCCACAAACGCCGCCTCCCACGCCGGGTCGTCGGGCAGGCGGTTGAGGTCGCCGAAGAGGCAGAATCCGTGCGCCTCCAGATCGGCTTCGTCTATGACGTACAGCCCGTACTGATCGCATAGATCGAGCCAGTAAGGATCGGGGGGGTAGTGGGAGGTGCGGCAGGTGTTGATGTTGTGCTGTTTCATGACCAGCATATCGCGCAGGAGCGCCTCGCGGGTCATGACGTGCCCGCCGTCCGGGTGGGTGTCGTGGCGGTTGACGCCTTTGAGGATCAGCGGAACGCCGTTGAGCAGCAGCCTCTGGTCGCGGATCTCGATCTGGCGGAACCCGACGGCAAAGCGGCGCACCTCCTGCACGGCTCCCTCCGGATCGGTCAGGGTCAGCAGCAGCGTATAGAGGTTCGGCTCCTCCGCCGACCAAATTTTCGGTGCGGCGACGGGGATCTCCGCCGAAAGGGTCTGCTCCTCTCCGGGACCCGGCGACGCCTCCAGCCTCTGCTGCGCCACGCGGCTGCCGTCGGCGTCGTACAGCTCCGCCTCGATCTTTACGGAAGCCGACTTCTCTCCCTGATTGCGCGCCGAAACTGTCAGATCGAGCACGGCGTCGGTGAAGGAGCTGTCGAAACGGGTGCGGACGCGGGCGTCGCGGATGTGCGCGGCGGGGGCGGCGATCAGGTAGACGTCGCGGAAGATGCCGCTCAGCCGCCAGAAGTCCTGATCCTCCAGATAGCTGCCGTCGCACCACTGAAAGACCTGCACCGCCACCAGATTGGCGCCGGGACGCAGATAGGATGTGATGTTGAACTCGGCGGGGATGTGCGTCCCCTGACTGTAGCCGATCGGTCTGCCGTTGACCCAGAGGTAGAAGGCGGCGTTGACGCCCTCGAAGACGAGGAAGACCTGTCTGCCGCTCCAGGCGGCGGGCAGCGTGAAGGTTCGGCGGTAGAGACCGACCGGGTTCTCCTGCGGCACATGGGGCGGGTCTACTGGATAGGGGTAGGCGACGTTGGTGTAGTTGGGAACGCCGTAGCCGTGCATCTGCCAGTTGGAGGGAACGGGCAGCGCGTCCCAGCCGGAGACGCCGCAGTCGTCGGCGAAGAAGTTATCGGGAACCTGCAGCGGGCTGGAGACATAGCGAAAGCTCCAGGTTCCGTTGAGCAGCTTGAAGTATGGCGACGCGCCTCGTTCGCCGGTCAGGGCGGTCTCGCGGTCAGCGAAGGGGATCGAGGCGGCGCGCGCGGGTTCGCGGTTTCGGTGCAGCAGCGCGGGGTTCTCCCAGTCCGGAAGCGCGCCGGCGTTATCGGGTGGTAGGGGCATGCTGTTTTCCTGTGTGTATGGGGGTGTCGCGAACATCGCCATCCCGAAACGCAGAACGGGAGGGGCGACGCTCACAGACAGATTCTTGGACGGAGGAGGATTACCCTGCTGCGCTCTTCTTCACTCCCACTGAACCTCTACGAGGACGCCCTCGGGAACGTTTTCCCACTCCAGCAGCGCGGTCTGGCTCTGCGGATCCCAGGCGACCTGTACGGCGTCCGGGGGGAGCGCGCCCACCTGCATGCGGGTCGGCGCGGAGGGAAGCGCGATGCGGGTCGCGGCGATTACTCCCTTCGGTCCGTCCGCATGGAAGCGCAGCCGCTTTCCCTGCACACGCGCCCCCAGCGTTCGGGCGGCGGAGGCGAGCACGCGGGGCTTTGTGCGGTCTACGCGCTCCATATCCAGCAGCAGCCAGCGCGTGCCGGGCTGGAGCGCGACTTCGGAGACCGGCTTCAGTTTCGGGTCGAACAGGTTGATGAACCGACCGCGAATCGTCTTTATCTCCTTCGTCTCGGTCTCGTCGAGTCCGGCGGCGATCACATAGGGACCCCGGCGCAGCAGCAGATAGTTCGTCTCTCGCCACGCCAGTTTAACGGCGCGGCAGCCCTCCTGCGCCAGCGACAGCACCATCTCCGCGCCCTCCGCGCGGCGGGTCAGGGCGGCGGGACTGATCCTGCGCCAGATCACCGCGCCCCTGCCGACCCGGCGCGTTCCCTCTTTCGTGACGTCGAGCAGTTCGCGCAGATGATCCATCGGTCCGGCATAGGCGCGCCCCTCGCTGTTCCACCACTCCCGCACCGCGTTGTAGGGGTCGGAGCCGTCATCCGCCAGGATCAGCGCGCCTCCTCCCCGCACCCACGCCGCCAGCCGGGCATGGATCTCCGGGTTCGGCGGCTTCTGTCCCTCATAAGTTAAGAAGAGCACCCGGTAGGGCTTCAGGTAGCCCGGCAGCCCGATATTCTCCATCTGCACCGGGTGCGCCGGAACGCCCGCTTTCAGAAGCGGCAGGGACAGTCCGTAGAAGGAGCCTAAGTGCGGATCGCCCGGATGCGGGTCGCCGCGCTGGAACATCATCGTATCGGAGACCAGCACTCCGATCCCCTGCGTGCCGCAGTCCCAGGCGACCCGCGGCTGGTTCATGTCGTTCAGAACGTTGAAGACGGTCATCAACTCGGTCGCATATTCGGGCGAGATGCCGACCCGCTCCTCCGGTTCGCCCGGCTTGCGCTCGCGCGCCTCCTTCACCGGATAGCGTCCCAGAAACGGACGCTCGGGCCAGGGCGTGACCTCGTACCGCCAGACATCGTGCCACAGCAGCGACGCGACAAGCGTGCACTCCCAGTTCGTGCGGTAGTCCCTCCAGCTATGGTTGGGATCGTCCTCGACCGGATCGTTCAGATAGTACATGCGGCGTCCGGTGGAGCGCACCAGGTTGTGCAGCACGCCGTACTCGAAGAAGGCGGTCTCAAAGGTACGCTCCCGCAGAACGCCGCGATAGAGGTTGGGGGTGCGCGCCGTGCCGGTCCAGACCTGCCCGATGTAGCCGTCGCAGCCGTTGAGCAGCACCAGGCTCTGCTCCGGACTGACGATGCGCCAGTGGGCGTAGTTGATCATGCTGTGGGTCGGCACATAGCAGCGAATGTTCCTGCCCGTGCGGCGGTTGTAGTCCTGCACATAGTCAAAGACCTGCTGCAGGGCGCGGCGGTAGAGGAAATATTTCAGTTTCGAGGCGCGGTACTGCGCGTCCGGAGAGGAGTGCGGCGGTATCCACGGCTCCCGGTAGTACGCCTGCCACTCGCGCTGGAAGCTGCCGCTGTAGCCCGCCCGCACCCAGAACTCCGGCTCCTCCAGGTGCACCGCCTCCGCGCCGGCGTCAATGGCGCGCTGCACGCCGACGCACAGATACCTGCCGTAGGTCTCCGACGGAGCCACATAGGGAACGGTCGGGTGATGCAGGATCGGTCTGCCGTAGCGGTCGGTCTGCGCCTCGTCTTCATGGCTTCTGCCGTCCCACTTCCCGGAGAAGTAGTCCTGATACTCTCCCCATGCCACGCCGGTCATCAGGTGGATGATGTAGCCCTTCTCCCGCCATCCCTGCATGCGCTCGGCGACGCTGCCGTTGATGCCGTAGACCATCGCCACATCGGACTTGATATCCACCTCCGGGCGGTAGGGACCGGCGGTCTGAAAGCTGGTGCGTTCCAGCCTCTGTTTCGGGTCGCGCACCTTCTCGCCTCCTTGCTGCGCCGCGATCGCGACGGTCAGCGCGATCCACAGGGTAACGTAAAGCGGCGTCTGCCATCGCGACATCGGGTCACTCCTCTCTGCGGGGGGCTGCGCGTCAGGCGCAGGCGACCTCCATCGCGATCTGCGACCAGACGGTCAGTCGCTCCGGTTCGTAGCGCACGGTGCTGATATCTTTCAGGATCATCTCCAGCGGACAGCCGTGCTCCTCGCACGCCCGGCGCGTGCGCTCCAGATCGGCGCGCACCTCCGCGGGGCTGAACTCATCCCATGCCAGAAACGCCGGGTTGGGTTTGCGGGAGTAGACGAAGTCGCTCCCGATCTCCTTCGCGCCCTTTTCCACATTGACCCAGGGACTCATCGAGACCTTGCGGACGTTGGGGATCATGCGCACCTGCTTCATCTTGCCGTCGAGCGGATCGCAGCAGCCGTAGTAGACCAGCCCGAACCGCTCACAGATCCGGCTGGCGTACCGGACCTCAAACTCCTCGAACATCTTCGGCGACACGGTGGAGAACATCTGCGCCAGACCGAACATCCAGCGGTCTCTGGTGCGCGGCTTATCCGGATTGTAGCCGGGGGCTGGCAGCTCGTCGGTATACGCCCCAGTGCAGTGGATCAGGCTCTGCGGACCGCACAGAAGCCCCTGCTCCTCCAGTTGATCCAGCATGCTCAGATAGCCTTCGGTCATGCGCCCGACCAGCCCGTGCATCAGCTGCGGTTTGTCCACAAGGGCGTAGAGCGCGTTCTGCACCCCCATCCAGGTGCTGATCGGGTCCCACAGGGAGAGATAGGGGTCCAGCCCTTCGGGACGCACCTCCAGAATGCCGTCGAAAAGCTCTCCCGCCACCTCCAGCCGGCGGCAGGTCTCCGCCGGATCGTGGCTGATCCGGGGCGTCTTCACCTTCTCCAGGTCCGCCTCCGTCTCAAACTGGTTGATGAACATATGCCCCACCACCGCGTTCGTGGGGTCGGTTACCGCCGTGTCCTCCTGCACCTGTACCCCGAAGCCGGTGTTATGGATCGCCTTCGGAACCCGGATAAACGGCTCCACCACCATGTCTACCGGGAACCGCTTCCACTGGAAGAGGATCCGCCGCAGCGTATCCTCATAGCCCCGGCACTCCGGATCCGTGCAGCGCAGGGTCAGCTCGTCGTTGACGTTCATCTCGTTCCAGCAGACCTGGTCTATCATCACCATCGGGCGGACGGGCTTCAGTCCGTTCAGACGTCGCCAGAGCTGCCGCTTCTCTTCCTGCACCGGCAGCGCGGCGATCTCCGCCACCTGCGCCGCCAGGTCTCTGATGATCGCTGCGTCTTCCCGTCGTATCATGCTGCTTCCTCCTGAGGCGCTTCCCGCGCAGAGTATGCGGCGAGCCAGCCTCACTGTCGTATTTCGCCGCGCAGAGAAAAACTCCCTATTGCGATTACAGCGATGAACTTGAGTCCATCGCTGTATTTCTCGCGGTCGGTTGGAGATTGCTTCGGTCGCTGCGCTCCCTCGCAATGACAGGGAAGGAAGGGCTGACGCCTCCTCCGCAATGACAGACCGAGACGCTCGACCACCGCAGTTACGCGCAGCCCGTCCCCACACTGTCATTGCGAGCGAAGCGAAGCAATCTTTCCAGCATGCGGCATAAAAAAGAGCGACAGGCGTTACCCTGTCGCTGTGGAGGTGTGTGGATGGATCGTGTAGGACTCGAACCTACGACCCGCTGATTAAGAGTCAGCTGCTCTACCGACTGAGCTAACGATCCGGCTGCGGCACAATAGTATACCTTCATTCCGACAAATTGACAAGGCTTTACCGCAACCTTTTCGTCGAGACTGCATCCCTTCTCCCGCGCAGGCGCGCTATTTCGGGATGAAGTAGAAGGCGAAGGCGAGGATCAGGTAGACCGCCAGAAGCTGCGCGCCCTCCAGCCAGTTGCACTGCCCGTCGCGGGCGATGAAGGCGGCGATCAGCGCGGAGAAGCCGACCGCGATCAGCTCAAAGTCGTTGAAGACAAAGCTCATCGGGTGACCGAGGGGGATGCTCAGAAAGACCAGCAGCGGGGCGACAAACAGCGCGATCTGCGTAGAGGAGCTGATGCAGATATTCAGGGAGATGTCCATCTTGTTCTTCACGGCGAAGACCACCGCCGAGGCGTGCTCCGCCGCATTGCCGATGATTGGTAGGACGATGACGCCCACGAACATCTCGCTCATTCCCAGCGTCGCCACCGCCGGCTCGAGGCTGTGGACCAGTATTTCGCTCTCCCACGCCACAAACGCCGTCGCCGCGCCCAGCGTCAGATAGGCGGTTGTCCGGCTCCAGCGCGGGGGATGGTGGTCCTCCTCCGCGCTTTTGAACATATCCTGATGCGTCTTCAGAGAGAACCAGAGGCTCGCCAGGTAGAGGAGTATCAGCAAGCCGGAGACCCACAGACTGAGGTTCAGGACATCGCCTCCGTTCGTCTGCTGCGGCATCAGGTGCACGAAGAGGGAGGGCGTATACATGGCGATCACCGCCAGGATCATCATGACGGTGTGCACTCCGGCGACATCCGCGTTGAACCGCTGAATCTTGAACTTCAGTCCGCCTAGAAAGACCGACAGCCCCAGCACCAGCAGGATGTTGCCGATAATCGAGCCGGTGAGGGAGGCGAGCACCAGCTCCAGTTTTCCGGCGCGGACAGCGATCAGGGTGATAATCAGCTCCGCCGCGTTGCCGAAGGTGGCGTTGAGCAGTCCGCCGATGGAGGAGCCGAACCGTTTTGCCAGCTCTTCGGTCGCCATCCCCATGAAGCCGGCGAGCGGGACGATGGCGAGGGCGGAGGTGAGGAATACCCAGACCGGGTTGATGTGCAGAAAATGGAGGAGGATGCTCAGGGGGACAAACGCCAGCAGAGGAGCTAGCCACTTCATAGGCGCCTCATCGGTTCAAGGGAAGGTAGGAGAAGAAGCCCCCGGAAGTCCGGGGGCTTCTACGGGCTTTTTTGCATGGCGCGGCATTGCCGGGCGCACGCAGCAGTTGGGAAGGCTGAGCCGTCTCCCGGATGTCCAGCCGGATCGCGCCGTCCTATTCCTGGTTCCGGTTAAGCGCGGTCAGGCTGTCCGTTCCGCCCGGACTACAGGCGGTATCCGAAGTAGAGACGCATTCCTTCCGGCGTGCCGATGACGCTGCCGTGCTTGCCAAACCACTCGTAGCGCCCCTCAATGTACATCTTGTCGTTGAGGTTCGCGCCCAGAATGAGACCCGCGCCGAGGCGCGTGATCGTCGGCTGCTTCTCCGCGGTTCCGGTGGTGCCAAAGGTCGCCGCGGTGATGCAGAAGCCGGCGAAGGGGCGAATGCCGTTCGCCTGCTCGAAGGTGTAGACCTGGTTGATGGCGACCGGGATGTTGCGGAAGACGCCGGTCTTGCGCTCGGAATAGTGGAAGTCCACGGAGAGGCTGGTGCTCCAGTTCTCGCCCGTGAACGCCTTCGGAATGAAGGGCACTTCATACTGAAGTCCGCCGCCGAACGCGGCGTAGTCGGTAATGGTGCGGATGCCGTCGCGCTGCGGGCGGAAGAACCCGAGGCGCAGGCTGAGACCCTTCAGCGGGTCGGCCTGAACGCTGCTCGGCATTCCGAACAGCGCCACCGCAACCAGTACGAGCGCGGCGCGCCAGAGGCTTGCCTTGAGCACGCTCATTGTTGTTGCTCCTTTCTCAGAGTTGAGTCTCAATTGTGCGTCTTGCTCTGTGTCTGACGTGTTGACGACAAAAGAGCGAACACGGGCTGCCGATATAGTCGCTGAACAGGGACAGCGAACCGTGCAGCCGCCAGCAACGCAAAAGATGGATGGAGGAGCAGATTACCACCTCTTACATATCTATTCTTGCACATTCATCGGGTTTCCTGTACCTTCCCGGAAAAATTGCCGGGATTTTACCGCGAAGGACAGGGGCGAGAGGCAGAGACGACCTTCGCCGGCGCGTCGCTGCGCCGGTCCGCCCAGATTATCGCCGGGCTGGCATACTTGCGCGCTCGGACCGCCATCCACCACGCCTCCTCTCGCAGTATCTCCTCCGCCACATGCGCCAGCAGTTCGGGATGGGTCACCGTCCAGCGCGCCGTCTCCTGCCCTGACGATCGCACGATCATCGCTCTGCTCTCCTTATGGGATGTTTCCCCCGATCAAGAACGGGTGCGGCGATCTCCCGTGACAGATTCTTCGACGCTTCTCACGCCGGCGGCTGCGCCTCCTGTCTCCTCCTGCGGCGCGGGAGGAGGCAGGCGCAGGGAGGCGAGCAGCCCAAGCAGCAGCGCGACGCCTCCTGCCCAGAAGGGCGCGCGCAGACTCCACAGCGTCAGCGCAGACCCGGATACCGGTCCCAGAAACCAGGAGATCTGCTGCGGCAGCAGGCTGAGGGTTAAAATGGTAGAGCGGCGGTCGCGGGGCGCATACAGCGCCAGCAGCACCATCGCCAGCGCGCCGATCCCTCCCACGCACATCCCCTGCGCGGCGCGCCAGGCTCCCACCTGCCAGACTTCCGCGGAGAGCGCAAGCCCGAACATGGTGATCGCGACCGCCAGCGCGCACAGACGCAGCGTCGGCAGATGTCCGAAACGATCCCCGATACGCCCCCAGAAGGGCGTCGAGATCGCCATCGTGATCCCCGCCGCCGTCAGCACCTTCCCGATGGTCGGCGCAAGCCGGGGCGCCGGTCCGGCATAGAGCGTCTCCACCAGAATCGGCGTGTAGGGCATCGTCATGCTGATTCCGAACGCCAGCAGGAAGACCACGCCGAACAGAGAGCGCACCGCCGGCGTCCCGACGATCGCCCGCAGCGATTCGCGCACCCCCGCCAGCGCGCTCTGCTCCCGTACCGGCGGACGCGCCTCCTCCCGCAGAAAGAGCGCCAGCGCCACGGCGACCAACGCCGTCAGCAGCGCGTCTATCAGCAGCAGCGTCCGAATCCCCGACATCTGCACCAGCAGACCGCCCAGATAGGGACCTGCCGCCATCCCGATCGGCGATCCCGCGCTGATAACCGCGACCGCCAGCCCCAGCTTCTCGCGGGGGGTGATCTCCGCCTGCACCGCCATCATCACGCCGGTATTGCCCAGCACCAGCCCGCTGAGAAACCGCGCAAACGCCAGCATCCAGACGTTGGGGCTGACCGCCGCCAGCCCGAACATCAGCGCGCCGAACACGCTGCTGCGGATGATGATGAGCTTGCGCCCGTAGCGGTCCGACCAGACGCCCCAGAACGGCAGCAGCGGCAGACCGATGATAAAGCCCAGCGCGGAGAGAATGCCCGTCCACGAAGGGATGGAGTCCGGCGGAACCTGCAGCTCCTTCAGAAACAGGGGGGTAAAGGCGGACAGATGACCGAAAGCGAGCGACTCGACCAGCCCGGTCAGCGCAAAGAGCAGGATCGTGGTCCGCCAGTGGTTGCGGTGCGCTGTCATTTCACTGGCAGTATACCCGCTCTGCAAAAAATACGCCGGAGGATTCCTTCTCGAATCCTCCGGCGGCGGACGGGCTAATCGTCATCCTGTGCCGGGCGCAGGCGCAGACTGTAGCGCAGGGCGGGCTTGGGAACGCTGCGACCCTTGATCGCGTGCCAGAGGATGTCGTTGAGCACCTCATCCGGGACAGCGTCCGGCTCCCGGAAGTTGAGGCGCGCGCTGTCCTGTGCGCGGTAGGCGTTGGGCTTGTTGATCTCAGCGATAATGCGCCGCTCCGGCAGGATAGCGGTGTAGGGCGCATCGTTGGACGGCTTGGGGGAGAAGAAGGCGAAGGGCGGCGCGACCGCATCGTACTGGTTCATCGGCGGCAGCCCCAGCAGCAGTTCCATCGTGCGCAGCATACTGTCGGTGTTATAGAAGCGGCTGTCTATCGTTCCCTTCTCCACGAAGGGGCTGATGACCAGCGCGGGAGAGCGGTGCGCATCCACATGATCGAATCCGTTCTGCGCGTCGTCCTCCAGAATAAAGATCGCCGTCTTCTTCCAGTAGGGGCTTTTGCTGACCGCCTCCACCAGCTGCCCGACCGCGTAGTCGTTATCCGCGACCATCGCGCGCGGAGAGGGGGCGTTGGGACTGGTTCCGCTGGTGTGGTTGCGGGGCAGGCGCACCATCATAAAGCGGGGCAGGTTTCTGTTCTTCACGAACTGATCGAACTCTCGCTTCCAGGCGGAGATTCGGCTCGGCGCCTGAAACGCGCCGTGTGCGCGCAGCTGGTTGGGGGAGGGGGCGTTATAGATCACCCAGGCGTCGCTGTCGGCGTAGTTCATGTCGTAGAGGCGAAAGTTGAGATCGGTGCGCCCCAGCAGCGCCTTCTTGGTCGGCGTGTTGCCGACGGCGATCGGCTTGCCGTCCGGTCCCTTCAGTTCGTCGGCGTAGAAGCTGAGGAAGAAGCCGTAGTTGCGGAACGAGACGTTGTGCTTCAGGCATAGATCCCAGATGTAGCCGCCCGCCGAGCGGGCGACGTCCGGCAGCCCCAGCAGGTCTACCGGAGAGCCGTTGTTCTGTCCCTCGAAGTCGTAGTTGCGTCCGCGCCGGCTGTAGTTATAGGTGGTGTTGCGCGAGGTGTACTCGTTGACCATGCCGGAGGTGGACCAGTTCCAGCCGTCTGCTGAGACCTCCGCGCAGGTGTAGAAGTTATCCAGCAGCACGAACCGCTCCGCCAGCGCGTGCTGGTTCGGGGTCACCTCACGGGGGAAGAGGCAGAGCGAGGGGTCGCCGTTCCCCTGCGGCAGGTCTCCAAAGACCTGATCGTAGGTGCGGTTCTCCTTGATGATATAGATGACGTGTTCGATCCCGGGATTGCGGAAGTTCGTGCGCCGATCGGCGATCCGGTTGTTCTCGATCACCTGCGAGGTCTGCAGCTTCAAGCCGTCCCCGACAGGCGGCTCGATTAGGGAGACGGTGCCCTCCAGGATGTTCAGGAGGTACTGCCCCCAGACTCCCCCCGGTCCGGCGGGCTTGCTGTTGGGGGTGCGAACGTTGACCCCCTTTGCGCTGGCGACAAACAGCCGCTTCTCCTCCGGGCAGACCGCCGCCGTCGGATACCACCCGGTCGGGATGTAGCCCTCCAGCTTCTCCTCGTCCAGATCCACCACCGCGACCGCATTCATATCGCCCATGGTGACGAAGAGCGTGCGCTCATCGGGGGAGAGCGCGAGACCGGTCGGCGTGGCTCCCGGAACGCCCCGCAGGTCATCGGGGCGCATCAGAATGGTGCGCGTTACCCGGTCGGTACGGGTATTGAGGATGCTAACGGTGTCGCTGCCCGCGTTGGCGACGAAGAGCCGCTCCTGCGCCCGATCCAGCAGCAGCGCCATCGGATTTTCGCCGGTGCGGACGTTGCGGATCACCTTCGCCGCGACGGGGTCTATCACGGCGACCACGCCGTCGCGTTCGCTGGTGACGTAGACCTTCTTGTCGGCGTTCGGACCGGCGGTCAGCGCGGCGACGGCGAGCGGGAAGCCGCCCATCTCCACCTTCGCGACGACCCGGTTCTGCGCGGTGTCAATGATGCTGACCGTGCCGCGATGGCGGGTATGGACGCTGGAGTCGTTATTGGCGGCGTAGAGGCGGGAGCCGTCCCGATTGAGCGCAACGCCCGCCACGCAGTTTCTCAGGGCGGCGTTGGGCGCGCCGGAGGGGCTGTTGAGCCGTTGTCCGGTATCGGTCAGCTTTCCCTCCGGGTCGAGCGTGTAGACCGCAACCTTCTCTTCCGATCCCCGCGCCGCGTAGAGAAGGGTCTTTCCGTCTACCGTCGGACCGAATGCCAGCCCATAGTAGAGTCCTTCGCGGCTGCCGCCGGAGCGGCTCGCCCCGACCTCGATCTGCGAGACCAGCGCGCCGTCGCGCGCGCTGAGAACGGAGAGAAACTGCCGGAAGCCCGCGTTGGTCACCACAATGAACTGGCGGTCGGGGCTGAGGAGCATATTGCAGGGGTAGCTCCCGACGGCGGTATGGGTTCCGCGCGGCGTGATCGCCTTGCCGGTTACGAGCGGAAGGGGATCCTGGGCGGAGAGGGAGGAGACGGCGCAGAGGGTCAGCGCCGTCATCAGGGCGCAAGTCCTGCGTATCATGGGGATATCCTTTCCTGAGTCGCCGCTGCAGGGTGCGCCGGCGTTCGGCGTCATGGGCGCAGCGGAGCGGATTTCCAGTTCATCAGGGGCGGCTTCAGAAACGCAGTTCTATCCACGAATCTTCTATTTTTACGGCGGCGTTCGGAGCCTTCTGCCGTAGAATATCTTCGACAACGCGCGCCAGAATCTCCTGCCGGCGTCCTCGAAGCCAGCCTTTGCGCGGGCGACCGGCGAGAGCCTCCCACTGCTCCGGAGTGGGGATGAAGATGTCCACGCCCACGGTCGAAAACTCCCAGCCGAACGCGAGCCGTCTCCCTCTGCCCTCGCGGTAGGTGATCGTTCCCCCGCGTCCCGCCTGCGTAATCTCAACCTGAAAGTCCGACATCCTCTGCCTCCATTCCCATCAGCAGGAGCAGGATCGCTTTCTGCGCGTGCAGGCGGTTCTCCGCCTGATCGAAGACGACCGACTGCGGTCCGTCCACCACCTCATCGGTCACCTCGTCGCCCCGATGCGCGGGCAGACAGTGCATGAAGATCGCGTCGGGGGCGGCGCGGGACATCAGCGCGGCGTTTACCTGATAGGCGCGAAACGCCTGAATGCGCGCAAGCTGCTCGTGCTCATGTCCCATGCTCGTCCAGACATCGGTGTAGAGGATGTCGGCTCCCTCCGCCGCCGCGTTGTAGTCGGTGATGATCTGGATGGCGGAGGCGTCTGGATCGGCATCGGGGTCCTCGCCCGCCAGTTGACGCGCCTGCCGGACGATCTCCTCCAGAGGGAAGTAGCCCTTCGGACAGGCGACGGCGACGGAGATCCCGACCTGCGCGCAGCCCAGAAGCAGGGAGTGCAGGACGTTGTTGCCGTCTCCGATCCATGCCAGCCTCAGCCCCTGCAGCCTGCCCTTCTTCTGTTGAATCGTCAGCAGGTCCGCCAGTATCTGGCAGGGATGTTCGCGGTCGCTCAAGCCGTTGATGACCGGAATACGGCAGTTGTCGCGCAGCTGGATCAGCGTGCTGTGCGCGTGCACCCGCGCCATGACCGCATCCGCCCACCGTTCGAGATTGCGCGCCACGTCCGGCACCGACTCGCGCGTTCCCAGCCCGATCTCCGCCGGACCGAGCGCGACCGCCGCGCCGCCAAGCTGCCGCATACCCAGTTCAAAGGTGACCCGCGTGCGCAGACTGGGCTTCTCGAAGATCATCGCCAGCGATCGGGGATAGGCATAGCGAAGAGTATATTCTCGCCGACGGTGCATATCGCACAGCAGCTGCCCGAGCTGCAGAATCCCTGAAATCTGTTCGCGGTTCAGGTCCGCCATCGAGAGCAGGCTCTTCCCGCGAAGGTTCAGGGCGTCCTGGTGCAGGATGGTCTCCACCGCTGGTCTCTGCTGCATGTATGTCTCTCCCTCTGTGATGGCGTATTCGCCCGTCAGACGCCAGACACCGTATTCGTGCCGGTCGAAGATTGCTTCGCTGCGCTCGCAATGACAGGTTGAGGACGTGCTGCACGTAACTGGAACGTAGAACGTCCCAGCCTGTCATTGCGCGGGAGCGTCAGCGACCGAAGCGATCTCGCAGCCAGCGTCACGTAACGGCGTGACGGCTTCGCCGCCTGCGGCGCAGCGTGAGCTATCCCATTCGCATCTGCCGCCCGATTCTCCTGCCTGCTGCGGGAAGGAGTCGCCGCAGGCGCGCAAAACTTTAGGATGAATGAACGATCCGAAAGGAGACCCGCTGAAACCGATGGCACAGGCTACGCTGACGATTCTGCCGGAGACGCTGGGGACGATCTCTCCGCTGCTGCACGGACACTTCGCCGAACATCTGGGACGCTGCTGCTATGACGGACTCTGGGTGGGAACAGACTCGCCGATCCCCAACCGGGGCGGGTTCCGCACCGATCTTCTGACCGCGCTGCGCGAGGTCGGCATTCCCATTCTGCGCTGGCCCGGCGGCTGCTTCGCCGACACCTACCACTGGCGCGACGGCATCGGACCGCGCGCATCGCGCCCCCGCTCCCTCGCCGAAAGCTGCGGGCTGCGCGTAGTGGAGGATAATCAACTGGGGACGCATGAGTTCATCCATCTCTGCCGGGAGATCGGCGCAGAACCCTACCTTGCCGGAAATGTCGGCTCCGGCTCGCCGCAGGAGATGATGGACTGGATTCACTACTGCAACGGCAGTCTGGACACCACGCTGGCGCGGGAGCGCGCCGCCAACGGACACCCGGAGCCGATGAACGTGCGCTATTGGGGCGTCGGCAACGAAAACTGGGGCTGCGGCGGCAACTACGAGGCGACGGACTACGCGAAGGAGTTCCGCCGATACGCCACCTTTCTGAAGATGGCGGATCCGTCCGTCGAACTGATCGCTTGCGGGCACAGCGACCGGACATGGAATCTGCGGGTCGTGGAGACCCTGCGCAACCATTCGGGCTATCTGGATCACCTGTCGGTGCACCGCTACTACTCGGCGGGGCGCGCCACCGTCTTCACGGACGAGGAGTACTATCAGCTCATGCGCGCCGGGGAGCTGGTTGAGGAGGATATCCGCTACACCGACGAGATTCTGCGGTTCTTCATGGCGGGACGCCGGCAGGTCGGGATCGCGTTTGACGAGTGGGGCGTCTGGCACCCGGAGGCGCGGGGCGAGGTGAACTACGAGGAGCCGAGCACGCAGCGCGACGCGGTCTCGGCGGCGGGGGTGCTGGATACGTTTCAGCGGTGGTGCGCCCGCGTCAGCATGGCGAATATGGCGCAGATCGTCAACGTCCTGCAGTGCCTGGCGCAGACGGACGGGGAGAAGATGTGGGTCACGCCCACCTATCACGTCTTCCGGCTCTATCGGGCGCATCGGGGCGCGCAGGCGCTGCGCGTGGAGGTGGAAACGCCGACGGTGGACGCGCAGCCGCTCTCCGGCTATCGCGCCGGTCTGCTGCCGCTGATCACCGCCTCCGCCTCCCGTAGAGAGGGAAGCGTGGCGGTTACCCTGACCAACCGCCACCGCACAGAGGCGATGGAGGTGAAGATCGTCCTGCGCGACGGCAGGTTCGGCGCGGGCGCGCTGGAGACGGTCGCCGCTCCGGCGGAAGCCGTCAACTCCGCCGAACAGCCGGACAACGTCACGCTGAGGTCACAGCCCCTCGCCGCGGCGGGCGACTCCCTCACGCTTGCACTGCCTCCCTGCTCCGTGCAGACCCTTGTCGTGGAGGCGTAGACCGGAGACCGGGCGGAGTGTCCGATGAAAGGACACTCCGCTCAAGGCGCATTCAGTCGGGACGGGACGGCTGTTCGGCGGACAGATAGCGCGCCCGTTGTTCAAAGAGGAGCGCAAGCTGCTGTTCGCTCCGCGTGGAGATATCGTAGTTGGCGATGAACAACTCCCTGCCCGGCTTTGCCCCGGGCTGTTTGTAGTTGTTCATTCCGTACTGCAGTTCCCACTCCATCATGCAGGCGTCCTGAAACAGTCTTCGTACCTCCGGGCAGTCGTCATAGGTGATCAGCCAGCGGTGAGGGCAGGACTGTATGACCTGCGCAAATCGTTCATGGTCAAACTGCAGGTGCAGATCCCCGCGACGCCCGTACAGACGTGACTGCGTTGCGGAAAAGTAGGGCGGATCCAGAAAGAGGAACACATCTTCGCCGGGAGCGTTCACCAACTCGGCGTAGTCCCTGTGGGTGATGCGAACACCCTGAAGCGCTCTGGATGCCTCTTCCAGAGCGCGAATGGACGACAGGGTGAATCGTCCATGAAAAGCCTGCTTGGAGTAACCGCCCGAGTCTACGGTTCCCGAAAAGGTGATGCGATTGAGCACGAAGAAGCGCACGGCGCGTTCAAACTCGCTGCCCTCGCCATACCGCTCCACCAGTTCGTAGAAGAGCTTGCGCCCGTCCACAGCGGTCTCTTTGATCTGCCTGACCGCCGCTGCCAGTGCGCTGACATCGGACTGCGCCGTCCTCCAGAAGCAGTACAGTTCGTAGTTCAGATCGTTGATCCAGAAGGCGCGGTCCGGGAATAGCTGTCGTATGCGGAAGAAGACAGAGCCGCCGCCAGCCATCGGTTCACGGTATTCGCTAAACGGAGGGATCAGCGCGGCGATGCGTTCCAGAGCGCGAGATTTTCCGCCCGGAAACCGCAGCGGGCTTTTGATAAAATGATTATGCGCCACTTTGCATCCCTTCCAGGATCACCTGAATATCCAGACGTCTTGCTTCTTCATTCAGCCACTTCAGTATACTCTGTTTTCTCGCCGGCAGTTTAATAGAATCGGTCAAAGAGGATAAGGACTGTCCATCTGTGGGCAGCATACAACTGCCCACGAATTTGGCGCTGGTTACCCGCAAACGCACAGAGCACTTCCGTTCTTTCCCGTCGTGAATCACGGACGCAAACTGGGAGTACAGGAGCAGCTTGAATAACCCG
>CALLMM010000014.1 GCA_938005745.1 uncultured Chthonomonadales bacterium
GCGCGCCCTCGGAGGGCGCGCCCCGCCGGCTCGTGCACAGACCTGCGACTACTCTCCCCACGCCGCCTTCGCAAACGCCTCCAGATCGTCATAGCGGTTCTGCCAGGTCGTGTACATCACCCCGACAATGCCGGGAACGCCCTTCGCATCCTCCAGCCAAACCCGGATCGACTGCGGATCGCCGTCGTAATAGCCGGCAAGAATCTGCCGGTGTCCGCGCTGTGCAAACCAGGGCATATTCTCCTTGCGGCGGTCAAAGTGCCAGTTCACGATGACAGCCTCTTTCGGCAGACCCTCCCACGACTTTGCCAGGTCGCCGTTCACCAGATAGTAGTGGTTCACCGCGTTATGGAACGGGTCGAACATATCCGACCAGACGAATATCTCCGCCTTCGGGTCGAGCGCGCGGATCATCTCCACACACCGGCGGACGTTGTCCGCCAGAAGCTGTCCCGGCGTCAGGCCGCGCTTCCGGCACGCCTCGCACCAGTTGGCGATCCGCATCTCGTCATGGCTCATGAAGTAGCCGGGCGGCTGCGCCGCCTTCCGGACACGCTCCAGTTGATCTTTCAGGATCGCGTAGACTTCCGGCTCGCTCAGACAGGAGACCGCCTGCCCGTCGTAGATGGTAACAGTATGATAGAAGCTGACCCGCAGTCGCTGACCCTCCTGCAGACGCGATCCGGCGGGAATGCGGATTGTAGGCGGTTCGTGATAGACTGTGTACTCGCCGGGCCAGGGGATCACCCCCATCCGCTCGTCCCTCACCGGGGCAAAGTCGCGACCCTCCTCGTAGAGCGTTCCATCCTCGCCCTTCACCGTCAGGGGACATCCGGGTCGCCGCAGCAGGTTCAGCAAGCCGACCTCCTCCAGCCGGGCGTCGTCCCACCAGAGCCTGCCTCCCCTGCCTCCCCAGACGCCCAGGTATATCAGCGCCTCGCGATTATCCAGCGTGTTGAACACCGCATGGTACTGCGTCCAGTCCTGCGTGCGCTGAACCTGCCAGTTGTTGAAGCAGAGCGAGCGTCCGTCCGGGGTCAGGATGGCGGCGCGGACGCTGCCGGGGGTCTCGAACTGATCGGTTTTGATCCAGACGGAGAGATGCATCTGGCGAAACGGCGACACCCGGACGCGCTGCATGACCCGGCAGTTGCCGTGCTGCGGATTCGCCGCGCCGATCCCCTCCATGCGCAGAGAACGCTCGCCCTGACGCCGGACCGCGCTGTCGGAGAAGGTGCTTTTGCCGATGTCGTCCTGAAACTCCCAGCCGGTGAAGCGGTCTCCCTGCGCCGTTTCAAAGTCACCTCCCTGCAGACGAACCGGCGGGTCCGGCGCGAGACGCGCCTCTCCTCCCTTCACCACGTACAGCGCGTCTCGAACCGGGATGCCCTCCGCCAGGTTCGGGTTGTGCGCCAGCAGACCGTTGGAGTAGCCGATGGGAAAGACCGCCGGATAGATCGCCAGACCCAGCTCCTTCGCGGTGCGTTTGACCGCCTCCAGGTGCACGAAGTAGGCATCCGGCACCCGGTCGAGGATGTTGAACTTGTAGTCAGCGAGCATGACTCCGTTGTAGCCCGCCGCCTTTGCCCTACGCATCAGGCTCTGCACGACCGGAACGTTCTCCTGCACCTGAAGGTTCTGTGCGATATAGACCCACCGGTACGTGAGGCGGCTCTCCTGCGCGGCGCACGGGGGCGCGGCAAGCCACGCCAGCGCCGCAAGACCGATGATCCCGATCCTCGTCTCATCCTCTCCCTCTTTCCGGTCGGTCTACTCCTCTCCGACGGCGTTGCCGCGGATCACCTCCGCGTACCAGCGCGCGCTCTTTTTCGGGATGCGCTTCTGCGTCGGGTAGTCCACATAGACGATGCCGAACCGCTTGGTGTAGCCGAACGCCCACCCGAAGTTATCCATCAGCGACCAGACGTAGTAGCCCTTGAGCCGGACGCCCGCCTGAATGGCATCGTGCGCGGCGAGGAAATGGTCGCGCAGGTAGCGGCGGCGCGGCTCGTCGTCTACCTCGCCATCCGGTCCCGGTCGGTCATCGAACGCCGCGCCGTTCTCCGTCACATAGAGCGTCGGGTAGTGATAGGTCTCGCTAAGCATGACCAGCGTCTCGTACAGACCGCGCGGGAATATCTCCCATCCCATCTCCGTAAACTCGGCGTCTTTGATCTCGCCGCCTTTGATTCGCAGCGCGCCGCCCTCCGGGTTATCCCCCATCACGGTGCGGGAGTAGTAGTTGACCCCGATGAAGTCTATGGGCGACATGACGATGGTGCGCTGCTCGTCGGTGAAGACGGGCATATTCGCGCCGAAGGCGGCTTTTAACTCCTCCGGGTAGTCGCCGCGATAGATCGGGTCCATGAACCAGCGATTCATGTAGGCGTCCCAGCGGCGCGCGGCGGCGCGGTCCGCCTCGGTGTCGGTGGTCGGGTGGACGATGGAGAAGTTATCGGTGATGCCGATCTCGGCGTCGGGCAGGAGGGCGCGGCATCGCTGCACCGCCAGTCCGTGCGCCACGCACAGCGTATGTCCCGCCTGAAGATGCGCGGCTTCGTCGGCGAGTCCGGGCGCGTGGTGGCCGTTTCCGTAGCCCAGAAACGCCGTGCACCAGGGTTCGTTCAGCGTGATGAATCGTTTGATGCGGTCACCCAGCCCCCGAAAGACCGCCTCGGCGTAGTCCGCGAACCGGTAGGCGGTCTCTATGTTGGGCCAGCCCCCCGCATCCTCCAGCGTCTGCGGCAGATCCCAGTGGTAGAGCGTGGGAACCGGAACGATGCCGGCGGCAAGCAGCTCATCCGTCAGACGGCTGTAGAAGTCCAGCCCCTTCGGGTTCAGCGGTCCGGAGCCGGTGGGGAAGAGGCGGGGCCAGGCGATGGAGAAGCGGTAGGTCTGCAGACCCAGCTCCTTCATCAGGGCGACATCCTCCCGATAACGGTGGTAGTGGTCGCAAGCGACATCGCCCGTGTCGCCGTTGACGGTCTTTCCCGGCGTTTTGGAGAAGCGATCCCAGATGCTCTCCCCCCGTCCGTCCGCGTCGAATCCGCCCTCGATTTGATAGGAGGCGGTCGCCGATCCCCACAGGAATCCATCCGGAAACTTCCGTGCGCTCATGGCTATGATGATCTCCTTCTGCGTGAACTTTTGAGA